>NZ_JAFIQV010000029.1 GCF_017356015.1 Azospirillum sp. SYSU D00513 | reverse complement strand
ATCATGGCGGCGAGCACCTTGAAGGGCGGCTCCTTGCCCATGCCGACGAAGCTGCAGAATGTCAGCATCTGCACGGCGAAGAACTCGGCTGGCCCGAATCGCAGGGCGAAGCCGGCGATGACGGGAGCGAGGAAGGTGATGAGCAGGACGGCGACGAAGGCGCCGAAGAAGGAGGAGGTGAAGGCTGCGGTGAGCGCCTCGCCGGCCCGGCCGTTCTGGGCCATGGGGTGGCCGTCGAAGGTGGTCGCGACCGACCATGGCTCGCCGGGGATGTTGAAGAGCACCGAGGTGATGGCGCCGCCGAAGAGCGCGCCCCAGTAGATGCAGGACAGCATGATGATGGCCGAGGTCGGCGGCATGCTGAAGGTGAGGGGCAGCAGGATGGCGACGCCGTTGGCGCCGCCCAGTCCGGGCAGGACGCCGATGAGGACGCCCAGCGTGACGCCGATGAACATGTAGACGATGTTCATGGGATCGGCGAGCACACCAAAGCCCATGATGAGAGACGAGAAGGCTTCCAAGACGGTCCTCCCGGGGTCAGTAGCCGAAAAGGGCTTCGAGCGGCCCCTTGGGCAGCGGGACGAGGAACCAGACCTCGAACATGGCGAAGAGGGCCAGCGGAACCAGCACGGCGACGGGTGCTATGACGTGCGGGCGATAGCGGCCGACCCAGCCCATGAAGAAGGCGATGAAGAGAGCCGAGGCGACGTAGATCCCGAGCGGCCAGATCAGCGCGACGAAGACCACCGACGGCACGAAGACCTTCAGGATCAGCCTGAGCTGGCCGTGTTCGACGAAGGCCTCCCGCCCGGTGCCGCGCGCGCGGATGGCGCCGACCAGCGTGCCGGTGCTGGCGATGAACATCACCACGCCGACGTAGAAGGGGAAATAGCCGGCCTCCGGCCCGTCCGCGGCCCAGCCGTTGCCGACCCGCACGCTGTCGATCATCACGACGATGGAGGCGAGGATGAACAGCAGGGCGACGCCGATCTCGGCGGTGCGGACCGAGACGACGGCCCGCTGGTCAGAATGTTCCGTGTGCATGTTCCACCACTCCGGCAGGCAGCCCCGGAAGGGTCCGGCGGACCGTTCCGGGGCCGGGCGTTCAGGCGCGTCCCGGTCCGCCGCTCACTTCGCGACGAAGCCCGCCTTGGTCATGAGATCCTTGTGCAGGACCTCGGCCTCGCCGAGCCAGGCGGCATACTTCTCGCCGGTCAGGAAGGTCTGGTCGAAGGCGCCCTTCGCCATGAAGTCCTTCCAGTCGGACGTGGCTCGCACCTTCTCGAACAGGTCCACGTAGTACTGGATCTGGTCCTTGGTCACGCCCGGACCCATGAAGATCCCGCGCAGCATCTGGTACTCGACCGGCAGGCCGGCCTCGGTGCAGGTCGGGATGTCCTTCCAGGCCTTGCCGTCATGCACCGGCTCGGAACCCTCCATGCGGGTCTTGCCGAAGGTGCAGAGCGGGTTCAAGGCAGCGCCGCGCCACTGCGACACCGCCTCGATCGGGTTGTTCACGCTGGAGTCGATGTGGCCGCCGACCAGCTGCGCCGCCACGTCCCCGCCGCCCTTGTAGGGCACGTAGGTCATCTTGGCCCCCGTCGCCTGCTCGATGGCGGCGGTGATGATCTGGTCCTCCTGCTTGGAGCCGGTGCCGCCCATCTTCAGCGTGCCGGCCTTGGCCGCCTCGGCATACTCCTTGGCCGACTTGATCGGGCTGTTGGCGTTGGTCCACAGCACGAAGTTGTCCAGCGCCAGCATGGCGACCGGCGTCATGTCCTTCCAGGAGAAGGGCACGCCCGTGGCCAGCGGCGTGGTGAAGAGGTTGGAAAGCGTGATGATGATCTTGTGCGGGTTGCGGTTGGAGCCCTTGACGTCGAGGAAGCCCTCGGCGCCGGCACCGCCCGACTTGTTGATCACCACCATGGACTGCTTCATCAGATTGTTCTTCTGGATGATGCCCTGGATCATCCGCGCCATCTGATCGGCGCCGCCGCCCGTGCCCGCCGGCACGATGAATTCGACGTTCTTGGTCGGCTCCCAGGCGGCCTGAGCCGCCGTGGCCGTCACGGCGAGCGTGCCGGCCGCGACGGCCGTCGCGGCCAGGCAGCGGACCAGATGCGACATCGGGTTTTCCATTGGCGTCCTCCCATTTTCGCGCCGCGGATTCTTCGACCCGCGTGCCGGTTCTGCATCCTCCCGACACCAAGGCTGGCCAACCCGCGCTGGCGTGTGGCATGCCTCATGTCAGACGCTCAGAACACTAATTGCTGGGTTAACCAACGAAAAACAAAAAGGCCGTTATGGAACGACAAGCGATTCCTTGTCGGGCGGCAGCCGGCAAAAAACAAAGGCGCCCGAAGCCTTCGGGCGCCTGGAGAAGGGATAGACCTGACTTGGGCTTCCTACGCCGCCGACAGCGGAACCGGGTCGCGCCCTACCGGCCGGCGGAAGGGCAGTTTGCGACCGGCGGCGGAACCCAGGATGCCGGGAAGGCCGCCCCAGCCGTTGGCGGCGCGCAGGGCGCGCAGATAGCCAGCGGCCTCCCGATAGCGGCCCTGGCGCGCCGCCGTCTTGGCGTGCCAGAGCAGGGGCTCCGTCACCGCCCGCAGGATGGCGCGGGCGAGCGGCCCCTCCCCGGCCAGACCATGCAGGGCCGCGGCGATGCCGGGGTCATCCAGGAACTCCGCGCAGCCGTAGCCGCTGACCAGCGCGGCCCGGCAGATCTCCCCCTCCAGCGGCGACAGCCCGCGGCCGGGGTCGATGGTGGCGGCCTCGCGCAGGTCGGGATGGACGAACTCCCACATCTTCTTGCGGGCGAAGACCGTGGCGCGCTGGAGCAGGGCGACGCGGCGGTCCACCGATTCCGACCCGTAGCCCACCCCCTGCGGCAGGTAGGTGGAGAGCGGCAGGGTTTCGTGAAGCTCCCGGAAGAAGACCTGGTTGTACTGCACCCATTTCTGAAGCGCCTTGGCGCTGGAGAAGCTGTCCCGGCTGTTGCCCCGGTGGCCGGCGTGCTGCCGCTGGAGGAAGACGACCTGCGGGACCGCCACGCCCTTGAACCGCCCGGCGAGGCGAAGCGCCATCTCGTAATCCTGGGAGCGGACGAGGTCCTCCCGGAAGGGGCCGACCGCGTCGTAGGCCTGCTTCGCGACCAGCGTGGCGTTCTGGTACATGAAGAAGTCCTCGAGCATCTTCACCCAGACCGTCTTGCGGCTGAGATCCGGCCAGTATTCGGGGCGGTCGGCGAGGACGCGCTCCCCGGTCGCCTCGTCCACATGAAATTTCCGGAACTGCCCGAAGGAAAAGGCGGCGCCGCTCTTCTCGATGGCGCCCGCCAGCGTCTCCACCGCCGTGGGAAGGGCGATGTCGTCGTCGTCGCAGATCCAGACATGGTCCCCCGTGACATGGCCCAGCGCGTTGTTGAGCGCCGCCGACTTGCCGCGGTTTTCCTGCCGGACGTAGCGGACCCCTTCCCCCAGCGCCCCCGCCACGGCGGCCGTGTCGTCGGTGGAGCCGTCGTCGAGGATCAGGATCTCATGCACCGGCCGGGTCTGCCCGCGCACCGCCTCCACCGCCTCACGGAGGAGGGCGGAGCGGTTGTAGGTCGGGATGACGGCGGAGACTTTCATGGCGATGTCCGGTCTGGTGACGGTGAAAGGGAGTCCCTGCCCGCGTTCAGGGCGTGCCCGGGGAAGCGCGGCCGTCTCCCGGAGGGACCGCCCGGCCCAGCAGCCGCCGGGTGCCGGCGCTCGCCAGCCGGGAGACGGCGTAGCGGTAGGAGGGAATGGCCCCCAGCGCCTTCAGTGTGCTGCCCAAGTCCCGGCGTCCCAGCGCCTCCCGGAAGGCCATGAAGGGCAGATGCCCTTCCAGATGGACCTGCCGGTCCGCCAGGGCGCGGACGAGGTCCCGGTCACCCCGGCCGCGCGCCTCTTCCAGCAGGCGCCCGTTCACGCTCAGGAAGTCGCGGAAATTGGCTGCGGAGTCGGCCTTGGACAGGGATTTCGTGCTGCGGGTGTAATGGTAGAGCGGCGCGTTGACGAAGAACAGGCGGGCACCGCGGATGAGGCAGCGCATGTAGAGGTCGAAATCCTCGCCGACCCGGATGTCCTCCGCGTAGCGGACGCCCTTGTCCTGGAGGAAGCCGCGCCGGATCAGCGGCTTCGAATAGCCGAGGCCCATGATGTCTGTGCTCGGCCGGTCGCGGCGCGAGAACTCCGCCGGTCCCATCGGGCCGTAGGGATCGGCCGGCCAGTCCGGGAAGGCGTTCCTGGCGGTGCCGGTCGCGAGGTCGTGGACCAGCAGGTTGTCCACCACGAGGTCGGCCCCGGTCCGCTCGGCCTCGCGCACCAGCCGGGCCAGCCGGTCGGGCGCGAAGCGGTCGTCGGCGTCCAGCGGGGTCACCCACTCCCCTCGCGCGGCCCCGATGGCGCGATTGCGGGCGGCGGACGGGCCGAGGTTCCGGTCAAGGCGCAGCAGGACGAGGCGCCCGTCGCGTTCGGCGGCACGCGCCACCGCCTCCGCCGTGCCGTCGGAGGAGCCATCGTCCACCACCAGGATCTCGATGTCCGGCAGGCTCTGCGCGAGCGCGGATTCGAGCGCCGTGCCGATGCAGCGCGCGGCGTTGTAGGCCCCCATGATGACGGAGACCTTGGGTGCCGGAGCGCCGCCGCGGGTCTGGTCCATCTCTCGTCTCCTCAAATCCTTTTGCCTGCCTGTTCCGGGCCTGTTTCCGGGCATTCCGTCCAGGTCGGATCTCAGCCGGCGCGGGTCGGCCGGTCCATGGGTATGGCCGGGGGCGGCGCCCAGCGGCCCGTCAGCCGCCGGAACAGGCCGCCGGCGAGGTTCCGGGCCAGCCGCAGGTTGCTCCGGCCCTCCGGGAAGGCCGCGTAGAGGGCGCCGTAGGCCAACCCGTAGAAGGCGCCGTCGAGCAGGAGCTGCGCGAAGCCGGTGGCGGGAAGCTCCAGCCACGCCCTCAGGGCGATCAGCGCCGCTCCCGCGCCGAGAGAGGCGGTCGTCGGCAGCCGCAGCGCCGCGAAGAAGTCGCGCACCCTCAGGCAGGTTCCGTGGAAGCAGTAGGCCAGCCCCGGGACGCGCAGGGCGAGGGTCGCCGCGCTGTAGGCGAGCGCCATCCCGACGGCCCCGTAAGGCAGCCCCAGGACGAAGGCGGCGGTGACGGTAGCGCCGGTGACCAGCGACCAGCGGAGCTGGCGCCGCGTGTGGCCGAGGCTGACGAAGGCCCAGTAGGTCGCGATGTGGGTGGTGCCGAGGAAGGCCGCCGGCCCAAGGGCGAGAAAGATCGGCACGGCCGCCGCCCAGCGCTCGCCCAGCATCACGGCGAAGAACAGCTCGGCGTCGGCCAGGGCGAAGGCGATGATCGGCATCGACAGGCTGGCCGACAGGCCCAGCGCCATCGCGAAGTAGCGGCGGTACTGCTCCGGATCGTTCCTCAGCCGGCACAGCACCGGGATGACCACCCCCGACACCGGCTGGCTGATGTGGTTCACGGGCAGCTGCGACAGCGTGTAGGCGCGGTTGTAGAGGCCCAGCGCCGTCTCCCCCCAGAAGCGTCCCATCAGAACGTTGTCGATGTTGCGGACGAAATGGCCGACCAGGTTGGCGCCGGTCAGATGACTGCCGAAGGCCAGCATGTCGCGGATGCCCGCACCCCGCGCCGGGCGGGACGGCCACCAGCCGCTCAAGGTCCAGGCCATCACCAGCCGCGTCACCGCCTCGGCGCCCGAGAGCACCACCAGCGCCCAGTAGTCCAGCCCCCACAATGCTGCCAGCACCGCCGCCGCGATGCCCACCGCCAGCGCGGTCGGCTCGATGGCCGCCAGGCGGGTGAAGCGCATCTGCCGGCGCAGCAGCGCGAAATGCTGGGCGGAGGCGCCGCTGAAGAACAGGAAGAGGCCCAGCGCCAGCGTCACTTCCTCCAGCCGGGGATCGCCGTAGAAGGCGGCCACCAGCGGGCTGAGCAGCGCCACCAGCAGGGCCAGCGCCGCGCTGACGCCGACGTTGATCCAGAACAGGGCGCTGACCTGCGCGCGGGTGATGTGCTCGCGCTGCACGGTCGCCATGGTCAGGCCGAGGTCGTGAAAGATGCCGAAGAAGCCGACGACGGGCGCCACCATGGCGATCAGGCCGAAATCGCCGGGCACCAGAAGCCGTGCCAGGATCACGGTCGAGGCCAACCCGAGGAACAGCTTGGCCGCCTGGGCGGCGAGCGAGATGGCGCCGCCCCGCGCCGACCGCCCGGTGGGGTCGGGAGCCGGCGCGAAGGCGGACTCCGGTCCGGGCATGGCCGAGGTGGCGGGATCGGAAGCGGGGATGGGCCGGGGTGTGCCGGGGCGCATGTCAGTCCCCACCGGCAACTCCGTTGACGGAGGGATGCCCGCCGGGGGCGGCGCGGTGCCGTGCGCGCTCCTTGAGCCGGAGCAGCAGGGCGCGCGCCAGCCGGCGCATGGCATAGGGGTGGAAGGGCAGCCGCACCAGATGACAGGCGCCCTGGCCGTAGCGGCGGCTCTTCACCGCTTCGCGGAAATCGCGGAAGGGCGCGTGGCTGTCCAGCATCCGCTGGCGGGTCGCCAGCTCGCGCGCCAGCACCGGATCCTGCCCGGCGCGCGCCTCCTCCAGCAGGCGGCGGTTGACGCGGATGAGGTTCTCGTAGGCCTGCGTCTCGCTGGTCAGCGAGGCGGTGTTCCAGCGCCGCGTGTAGTGGTAGCCCGGCGCGTTGGTGAAGACGAGGCGGCCGCCCCGCATCAGGCAGCGCATGAAGAAGTCGAAATCCTCGCCGACCCGGACATCCTCGGCATAGCGCAGCCCGTGCCGGTTCAGGAAGGCCGAGCGGATCATCGGCTTGGCGTAGCCGAGCCCCATGTCGCGCAGGCCCGGCCGGTCGAGCCGGCAGAAATCCAGCGCCGATACCGGCGCCGAGGGGTCGGACGGCCAGGGCCGGAAGGCATGCCGCACCTCGCCCGTCCGCTCGTCATGCACGGTGAGATTGTCGGCGACGAGGTCGGCCCCGGCGCCCTCGCCCACCGCGATCATCCCCTCCAGCCGGTCTGCCTCCATCCAGTCGTCGGCGTCGAGCGTCGCGATCCAGGCGCCACGCGCCTCCGCGAGGCCCAGGTTGCGCCCCGCCGAGGGGCCGCCGTTCTCGGTCCTGCGGATCAGCCGGACGCGAGAATCCTGCCCCGCCATCCGCTCGACCAGGGCCGCCGTATCGTCCGTGGAGGCATCGTCCACCACCAGGACCTCAAGCCGGCCCCGGGTGCGGTCAAGCGTCTGCGACAGCGCGGATTCGATGGCGGCGCCTATGTATTTCCTGGCGTTGTAGGCGGGAATAACCACGGAAACGGTCGGGCTGCTCATCAGGTCGTCGTCCCTTACAGGCACGGTGCGGTCGGTAGCCTGCAATCAAGAAGGCGGCGGTTCAACGCCCGCCTTCGGGCATGGTTCCGACGCCAACCGGGGTGGTGCCCGCCCGCAGGGTCTAACCCCATGCCCCCGCCGGGACCGGTCCATGCCCGAGGCGACACGTGGCCGAACGCCGGATACGCGGCTTAATGCAGCGCAGCATAAGGGAATCCGGCGGCTTCATAGCTGCGGAGCACCAGGCTTTGAGCCGCTACGAAGGCGGTAACCCCGGCCCGGAAGGCGTGGCAGGGCGCATCCGAAAGATTCCGGCCGGAAAGCCCGGCCGAAGGGAATGGCTGCCCTGCGCCGTAGGCCATTCCCCGCCGATGGCCTAACCCCTATCGCCGACTGGCGGGGGCGCGCTTCAGCGGACACATCTGGCATCCGCAATGGATCGGGCGAAAGCCCAAATTGATCACAGCCGCCGGCCGAAACTTGAGCGTAACGGAGAGGGCGGTGCAGCCACCCCTTTCGCGCCGACAAAACAAGGGTAGGAAGATGGTCGTCAACCCCGCCGTCCGCAGCCTCAGCCTCGCCATCGTCTCCTTCGGGCTGGCGATCGGCCTCTCCGCCCCGGCCGCCGCCGACAACGACCGGCGGCACAAGCACCCCCATCACAAGCATGGGCACCATAAGCACGGCCACCGGCACGATGGCCCCGTCGTCGTCTACGGCGCTCCGCCCCCGGTTGTGGTCATCGAGCGCCCGCCGGTCCGCGTCTACAGCCCGCCTCCCGCCGTGGTCTACGCCCCGCCGCCCCCGGTCATGTACGCGCCCGAGCCGGGGCTGAGCATCCAGATGAACATTCCGCTGCGCTGACGCGGAGCGCGGCGGGATCAGCCACCCCGCCCCCCGCTCGATGGTGCGTTTGCGCTTTGGGCGCGCACCTTCCTTGCCGCAAACTCCGGCCTCGAGCGGTGGAGCGGGAAGGAATGAGGGGATGAGCGACGGCGTTTTTCCGGCATGGGCGGTGTGGGCGCTGCTGTCGGCCTGCTTCGCGGCGCTGACCGCGATCCTGGCGAAGGTCGGCGTGGAGGGGATCGGCTCCGACGCCGCGACGCTGATCCGCACCGCCGTCGTCTTCCTGCTGCTGATCGGCATCTTCCTGGCGTCGGGACAAGCCCTCGCGCTGTCGGCGGTGTCCCCGAAGAGCTGGCTGTTCCTCGTGCTGTCGGGCCTCGCAACCGGCGCGTCCTGGCTGTGCTATTTCCGCGCGCTCAAGCTCGGCCCGGCGTCGCAGGTGGCGCCGGTGGACAAGTTGAGCGTCGTGCTGGTCGCCCTGTTCGGCGTCCTCTTCCTGGGAGAAAGGCTCTCCGGTACCAACTGGCTGGGGGTCGCGCTGATCGCCGGCGGGGTGGTGCTTCTCGCCCTTAAATAAGCAGCCGGCCAGCGGCCTGTTGCAGCGTCTTGCGTGACAGTGCAAATGCACATCATTATCAAGAATGCGCGGCCATCTTCCAGCCGCGGCGCAGGCGCAGGACCGAGGGCACAGCATGGGCAAAATGAGCGACCTTCCACCCGTGTCGTGCCCGGACGCGCTCGAATCCGGACGGATGGCCGACAAGCTGGCGCGCGGGCGCATGATCGTTGCGCTCGACGCCCTGCTGTCCAAGCGCAACGTCACCTTGGCGGCCAAGCAACTCGGCCTCCAGACGCCGGCGCTCAGCCGCCTGCTGGCCCAGCTCCGGGAAGAGCTGGGCGACCCCCTGTTCGTCCGGTCGGGGCGCGGGCTTGTCCCCACCCCCTTCGCCGAAGCCCTGCGGCCGAAGGTCCAGGCGCTCGCCATGGAGATCGACGCCCTGTTCGCGCCGAAGCTGGCGGGCGTGCCGAAGGAAGAGCCGTTCGATCCCCGCTGGAACGTGCCGCGCGACACCCCCGTCCCGCCGCTGGAGGTCCGACCGGCCGATCTGCTCGAAGGGCAGCCTTCGCCGCGGGAGCTGTCGGCGAAGCTGGAAGAACTTGGCCGCGGCGGCTCGGCCCATGAGCGGCTGGCCCGCCACATCGGCGTGCTCGGCATCGCCGGCGGCGGCCATGGCCGCCCGCTGACCAGCGAGGAGGCCGAGGAGGCGATGGCGATCGTCCTGGCGGGCGAGGCCGACCCGGTGCAGATCGGCGCGCTGCTCGGCATGATGCGCGTGCGCGGGGCGACCGCGCCGGAACTCGCGGGATTCGTGCGCGCGATGCAGGGCCATGTCGCCGGACGGCTCGGCGGGACGGTCCGGGCGGACGTGGACTGGCCCTGCTTCACCTCCCCCAACTACCACAACCCGCCCTGGTTCTTCCACGCGGCGCGGCTGGTCGCACAGGCCGGACACCGTGTCCTGCTGCACGGCAACACCGGCAGCGGCGCCACGGCCGGGCGCTACGACCTCGTCGCCTCCGCCCTTGGCATTCCGGTCCATGCCACGGCATCCGGCATCCGGTCGGCCCTGGCGGAGAGCGGGATCGTCTATGTTCCCCTGGCCGGACTGGCGCCCCAGATCCACCGCCTGCTCGGCCTGCACAGCCTGACGCAGCTCCGCACGGTGGCCTTCGAGGCGGTCCATCTGCTGCGCCCGGCGGACAGCCGGACCAGCCTGCTCGGCGTCGCGAAGCCGTCCTACCGCGAACTGCACCGGGACACCGCCCGGATTCTCGGCTGGAAGCACATGGCGGTGCTGGGCAGCGTCCGCGACGTCGCCCAATACAGCCCTTTCCGCCCGGCCAGCATCCACCGGCTGGCCGGGGGCGAGGCGGAGGATCTGGTGCTCCCCGCGCTCATGGGCGAGCCGCCCGCCACCCCGCGGCCGCGCGGGACCAGCCTGGAATATTGGCAGGGGGTCTGGACCGGGGCAACGCGCGACGCGCGCGCCGAACGGATCATCATCGCCACCGCAGCCTTCGCGCTCTTCTCCCTCCCGGACGCCGCGGGAACGGGCCTGACCGAGGCCCTGGCGCGGGCCGAGGCGCTGTGGAAAGCTCGGCCCGCCCGCTGACCGGCATTTTGCGACTGACTATTATTATCTATGTTGCGTTTCTGCAACAAAGACCCGAACAGCGTCTGAACCGGCCAGCCCGAACGCCGTGGGCGGACGATGCCGCTTACCCTTAGATCATTGATATAAAAAGACTTTATACCAGATCCTCACATCGCTCGTCCGCTCCCGCGTTCCGCCTCCTCCTTCTTTCCGGGGCGCTTTCCGACCATTCGCCCTCCCAAGATCACCCCTGCTTTTTGCAATTTAGAATGATTCTGAATTACAGGCCTTGTGGAGGGATGCTACCCCGTTGCTAGAAACCGGCCAGACAGAACGTCCCCCTGCCCAGACGAATTTCGGGAGAGCTTGATGCGACAGACCACCCAACCCCAGAGCCTCCGGCCCATCATGGCCGGCGCGGTCGCGACGGCGAGCCTGGCCATGACCTTCGCCCTGCCGGCCACCTCCGACGCGCAGACGGCCGGCTCGGGACAGGGTGACGTACCGGGGCGCGCGGCCGGCGACGCCCTCGTCCTCGATTCCATCCAGGTGGAAGGCGCCGCACCGGAGACCGGCAACGTCAACGCGGCTCCGACCGGCGTGTCCCGCCTGCCCGACACGGTCAAGGACATGCCCCGCTCCGTCAACGTGGTGCCGCAGGAGATCATCGAGCAGCAGCGCGCCACCTCGCTCGAGCAGGTGCTGCGCAACGTGCCGGGCATCACCATCTCGACCGGCGAGGGCAACGGCGGCCAGACCGGCGACCAGTTCCGCATCCGCGGCATGACGGCGCGCGGCGACATCTACACCGACGGGCTGAAGGATTTCGGCGTCTACACCCACGACGTCTTCAACACGGAGACGGTCCAGGTCTTCAAGGGTCCGTCGGGCAACGGCTTCGGCGTCGGCAACGCCGCCGGCGTCATCAACCAGGGCACCAAGAAGGCGTCGCTGGACCGCAAGGCCGCCGTCGAGCAGTCGGTCGGCTCCGGCCTCACCTTCCGCACCACCGCGGACGTCAACCAGCCGATCAGCGACACGGCGGCATTGCGGGTGAACGCGCTCTACCACAACCAGGACGTCGCCGGCCGCGACAAGGTCGAGTCCGACCGCTGGGGCCTGGCCGCCGACCTTGGGCTGGGCCTCGGGACCGACACCACCTGGCACCTCAACTACGCCTACCTGAACGGCGACAAGACCCCCGACCTGGGCCAGCCGATGGTGCGCGGCGCCGACGGCATCGTCCGCCCGGCGGCCGAGTTCGGCCTGGACCGTTCCATCTCCTACGTCCGCAACCTCGACCGCGACGACACGGAAAACCACATCGTCACCTCGACGCTCGCCCATGAGGTGAACGGCAGCCTGTCCTTCTACAACGACACCCGCTGGAGCCATTACCAGCGCGATTTCGCCGCCACCAACCCGGCGACCGTGACCGGTCCGGCCGCCACCCAGTTCCTGAGCGGCGGCAACCCGGCATTGAGCTACGGGGCCGGCGGCGGCATGGCCTTCAAACAGCAGGGCTGGGGCGTGCAGAACGTCGCCGGCGCCAAGCTGAACGGCGAGCTGTTCGGCCTGCGCCATCAGGTGAATGGCGGGCTGGACCTGAGCTACCAGAACGACAAGCGCAAGTCGGGAAGCTGGCTGAACCGCACCAACAATCAGACCGTGCGGACCCCCAGCCACAGCTACGGCCCCACCACCGCCATCACCTATCTGCCCACCGGCGCCCGCGAGGCCCAGGTGACCAACGCCGGCGTCTTCGTCACCGACCGCGTCTGGCTGTTCGACCAGCTCTCGGTCCAGGGCGGCCTGCGCTGGGACTACTTCCGCACCAAATTCGAATCGGCCTCTCCGACGGTCCCCGGCGGCACGGCCACCGAGCGCGCCTGGAGCCCGTCGCTCAGCCTGATCTACGAGCCCACCCCGGACTCGTCGGTCTACCTGTCCTACTCCCGCTCCACCAAGCCGATCGGCACGGACATCGCCGCGGCGGTGACCAACGGCACATCGGAGACGCCGAACTCCGCCCTGAGCTTCGATCCGGAGAAGACCGACCTCTATGAGCTGGGCGGCAAGGCCGACTTCCTGAACGGCCGGCTGGGCGTCAGCGGCGCCGTGTTCCAGCTCGAGAAGAGCAACAGCTACGCCGTCGATCCGGCGACCGGCACCGTCACCGACGGCTTCGCCGAAGCCGGGATCGGCGTCCGCGTCCGCGGCTTCGAGGCCAGCGTCAGCGGCAAGCTGACCTCCGCCTGGAACGTCTACACCAACTACGCTTTCCTCAGCGGCGAGGTGACGGAGTCCGAGGGCGACCAGGCCGTCATCGGCAACACGGCCGGCAACGTGCCCAAGCACAACGCCAGCCTCTGGACGACCTACGAGTTCGAGGCCGGCGTGCCTGGCCGGTTCACGGTCGGCGGCGGCGTGCAGTACGCCTCCTCCTACTGGTCGGACACGGCCAACACCGCCCGCGTGCCCGAGACCGTCTCGCTGGACGCCGTCGTGTCCTACGACTTCGGCAACATCTCGGTCGCGCTGAACGGCTACAACCTGACCGACCACCGCAACTACACCTCCTCCTTCAACGCGGTCCGCGCCGTGCCCGCGTCGGGCCGGACGGTCATGCTGACGACGGGGCTGAACTTCTAACCACCCCTGGACCGACATGGCCGGGCCGCCCCATGGGCGGTCCGGCCCGTTCTTTTCACCCCCGTTCTCTTCACCCCCGTTCTCTTCATGAGGGAAACGCCGTGCTGCTGGACATCCCGAACATTCTCAGCCCCGACGAAGTCGCGCATTGCCGGGCGGTGCTGGAAGCCTCGCCCTGGGTGGACGGGCGCGTCACGGCGGGCGAGCAGGCGGCGCAGTCCAAGAACAACCTCCAGATCCCGGAGGACAGCGACACGGCCCGCGAGCTGGGCGTCGTCATCCTGCGGGCGCTGGCCCGCAGCCCGGCCTTCAATTCGGCGGTGCTGCCCCTGCGCGTGCTGCCGCCCATGTTCAACCGGTACGACCGCGACATGACCTATGGCTATCATGTCGACAACAGCATCCGCGTCATTCCGGGCAGCGGAGGCCTGCGCATGCGGTCGGACATGTCCACCACCATCTTTCTCAGCGAGCCCGAGGATTACGACGGCGGCGAGCTGATCGTCGAGGACACCTACGGCACCAAGTCGGTCAAGCTGCCGGCGGGTCATGCGGTGGTCTATCCATCCAGCAGCCTGCACCAGGTCAACCCGGTGACGCGGGGAAGCCGCTGGGCCTCCTTCTTCTTCACCCAATCGCTCGTCAAGGACGACGGGCTGCGGGCCATGCTCTATGATCTGGACATGGCGATCATCGAACTGCGCCAGGAGCTGGGGGACCGGCACCACGCCGTCCTGTCGCTGGTGAACCACTACCACAACCTCCTGCGGCGCTGGGCCGAGGTTTGATGAGAGGGGGTTTGATGAGCGCGGACGCGGCGATGGCCCCCACGTGCCTTCCCTCCCCCGCCCCGCAAGCCGGCGCGGACATGACGATCACCGACGCGCAGCTCGCGCTGGGGCAGCTCTGCCTCGACCGCGGCGGCCCCGAACAGGAGGCGCAGGCGCTCGACTGGTTCCGCAGCGCCGCGCGCGGCGGCGACGCCCGCGCGCTCAACATGCTGGGGCGCTGCCACGAACGGGGCTGGGGCACCGCCGCCGATCCGGCGCGGGCGGCGGCCTACTACCACGCGGCGGCGGACCGGGGCGACGTCTGGGCACTGTTCAACCTGGGCGACCTCCATTGCCGGGGCGAGGGCGTCCCGGCCGACGACGAGGCGGCCTACCGGCTCTACGCGGCGGCGGCCCGCAAGGGCCATGTGAAGGCGCTCAACATGCTGGGCTTGTTCCACGAATGCGGGCGAGCCGTTCCGGCGGACGACGCGGCCGCCCTCGCCTTCTTCCAGGCGGCGGCCGAGGGCGGGGATTGCTGGGGCCGCTTCAACTACGCCCGGATGCTGACCCTCGCGGGCGGGCGGGACGAGGCGCTGCCCTGGTTCCGGCGGGCGCTGGAGACCGGCTTCCCGGACTTCTTCCGCGCCATGGCCACGGCGCTGGCCGAAAGCCCCGACCCGGACCTCCAGGCGCTGGCCCGGCAGGCGGCGGCGCTCGCCGGACCGGATGCCGTGGAGGGTGCCCCAAGGTGACGCCGACCATGGCCGTTCCGCCCGACACCGTGTCGCTGTCCGATTACGAGCGACACTTCGCCGAGCGGGCCGATCCCGCGGTCCGCGCCTATGTGGCGGGGGCCGGGGCGGATGGCATCACCCAGCGGGCCAACCGGGAGGCCTTCGACCGGCTGCGGCTGATGCCGCGCGCCCTGCGGGACCTGTCGGGGGCCACATCCCGCTCGGAGCTGTTCGGGGAGGCGCTGGACTACCCGATCATCCTCGCCCCCACCGCCTACCACAAGCTGCTCCACCCCGAGGGCGAACTGGCGACGGCGACCGCCGCGTCCCTGACCCGCACATGGATGACGGTCAGCACCCAGGCCAGCGTCCGGCTGGAGGAGATTGCGCAACGGGCGCAGTCCCCCCTGTGGTTCCAGCTCTACCTCCAGCCCCGGCCCGAGGACACGCTGTCGCTGGTGCGGCGGGCCGAAGCCGCCGGCTGCAAGGCCCTGGTTCTGACGGTGGACGCGCCGGTGAACGGGGTGCGCAACATCGAACAGCGCGCGGGCTTCCGGCTGCCGCCGGGTGTCGAGGCCGTCAACCTGGCGGGCATGGCGCCCCCGGCGGCGGCACCGGCCCGGCCCGGCAGCCCGGTCTTCCAGGGCATGCTCCGGAACGCCCCGACCTGGGACAGCGTGCGGTGGCTCTGTTCCGGCACGCGCCTTCCCGTCCTGCTCAAGGGCATCCTGAACCCCGGCGACGTCGCCCCGGCCATCGAGGCGGGCGCCCAGGGCATCATCGTGTCCAATCATGGCGGCCGGACCCTCGACACATTGCCGGCGACCATCGACGTCCTGCCGCTGGTGGCGCGCGCGGCCGCTGGGCAAATCCCGGTCCTGCTGGACGGCGGCGTCCGGCGCGGGACGGACATCCTCAAGGCCATCGCGCTGGGGGCGTCCGCCGTGCTGGTCGGCCAGCCGGTCCTGCACGCCCTGGCCGTCGGGGGCCTGGCGGGCGTCGCCCACATGCTGACCATTTTGCAGACCGAACTGGAGGTCGCGATGGCGCTCACCGGACGGGCGAGCCTGGCGGAGATCGACCCTTCGGTGATCTTCTCACCAGCGTCTGGATAGCCCGCGCAGAGCCTTTAGCTGAAGGACGGTGGCCGCCGCCGCGAACAGCAAGCCGAGCCCGGTCACGGCGCCCCAGCCCCCGGCGTTCCAGGCCAGGCTGGCGGTGCCGGAGCCGACCGCCCCGCCGAGGAACATCATGCCCATGAAGAGGGTGTTGAGCCGGGCGCGCGCCTCGGGCCGCAGGGCGTAGACGATGTGCTGGTTGGACACCAGCGCCGCCTGCACCGCGAAGTCGAGCAGGATCACGCCGGCGACCAGCCCGGCGACCGAGGTCCACAGGCCGAAGAGCAGCCATGACGCCAGCGTCAGCACGGTGCCGAGCGCGATCACCAGCCCCGGGCCGTGCCGGTCCGAGATGCGCCCGGCGACCGGGGCGGCGAGGATGCCGACCGCGCCGACGACGCCGAACAGCCCGGCCACGTCGGCACCGAGGCCGAAGCGCGGCTCCGCCAGTCGCAGGGCGAGAATGGTCCAGAAGACGGTGAAGGCGGCGAACAGCAGCGCCTGGGTGACCGACGCCAGCCGCAAGGCCGGAAACTCGCGCCAGAGATGAGCGAGCGAGCGCATCAGGACGGGATAGCGCAGGCCCGTGTTCGGATGGCTGCGCGGCAGGCTCGCGGCCATGAGCGCCCCGGCACCCAGCGCCAAGGGCACGCCGAGCCAGAACATCTCCCGCCATCCGGCATGCGTGCCCACGAAGCCCGCGAGCGTACGGCTCAGCAGGATGCCCGTCAGCAGCCCCGCCATGACCGTGCCGACGGCGGCGCCCCGCCGCTCCGGCGGCGCCAGATGCGCGGCGAAGGGCACGATCTGCTGGGCCACGGTCGCCGACACGCCGAGCAGGAGCGAGGCCGCGAGGACGAGGCCGGGGCCGCTCGCCGAGGCGGTCACCGCCAGCGCCGCCGCGAGCATCAGGAACTGCACGACGATCAGCCGGCGCCGCTCCACAAGATCGCCCAGCGGCACCAGAAGCAGGAGCCCGACCGCATAGCCGAGCTGGGTCGCGGTCGGGATCATCTCGGTCAGGGGGCCGGGCATGTCCCGCCCGATCAGCCCCAGCATCGGCTGGTTGTAATAGATGTTGGCCACGGCCACGCCGGTCGCCGCGGCCATGGCGAAGGTCAGCCCGCGCCCGAGCCGCGCCCTTTCCGGCGTGGCGGCGGGCATTCCGTCGGTGATGCTCATGATGCGGTGTCCTCGGTCTGGAGGGAGAGGGGGTTCCGGCGGGCGGCCGTTCGTTGCGTGGCCGTGCCGTCCGGTGCTGGGACAGGACCCTAATCCCCTTTCATCCTTTGCATCAGTCGGGCAGAGTGATGTGCCGGACCATCAAAACGTGAAGCAATGGACCTCGCCTGCCTTGCCGTCCTGGTCGAAGCCGCGCAGGCCGGAAGCCTTGCCGCCGGCGCCCGCCGCCTGGGCATTTCCCCGCTGACGGCGACGCGGCGGCTCGCCACGCTGGAGGATGATGTCGGCGCGCGGCTCATGCACCGGACGACGCGCTCGCTCGCCCTCACGCCGGAGGGGGAGGCGCTGCTTCCCTTCGCGCAGGCGATGCTGGAGAACGAGGCGGCGGCGCGCGCCAGCGTCCGCCCCTCCTCGGCCGGCGCCTCGGGGCTGCTTCGGCTGACGGCGTCGGCGGCCTTCGGCCGCAAGGTGGTGGCACCGGTGGTCGCGGAGTTCCTGCGGGCGAATCCCCAGGTCTCGGTGGAACTGCAGCTCACCGACGCGCAGCTGGACGTGGCGGGTCAGGGCATCGACCTCGCCATCCGGATCGCGCCGTTGCGGGACAGCGGCCTGATCGCGCGGCGGCTGGCCCCCAACCCGCGCGCGCTCTACGCAGCCCCATCCTATCTGGCCGAACAGGGCACGCCCGCTACGGTCGCGGATCTCACCCGTCACCAGTGCCTCGCGCTGACCGGCGCCACGCACTGGTCCTTCCTGGGCGAGCCCCGCGGCAACCGCGTCCGGGTCCAGGCGCGCTTTTCCGCCAACTCCATAGAGGGGCTGCGCGAGATCTGCCTCGCCGGGCTCGGCATCGCGGTCCTGTCGGACTGGGACGTGCGCGAGGACGTCCGCCAGGGGCGGCTCGTTCCGCTTCCGCTCGCCGGCGGCGAACTGGAGCCGCTCGCCATCTGGGCGCTTTACCCGTCGGCCCGCTTCGTGCCGCCGAAGGTCCGGCTGTTCATCGCGGCACTGGAGAGGGCGTTGCGCCGCGACGACGCGCTCGGCCGGCTTTGAGCCTCTGAGGCTTCGCCAGTTGCGGGAGGTCTCCGGGGCGGTTCCACTGCCCTCTCCCATCATGCACAGATCCTTCAACACCCGTTCCGAAGCGGCAAGCGGCCCTCTCCGCGCGCCGTTAGGGTGACGGCATCAGGACGGCAAGCCCCGGCCCGTTTTCCGAAGCGGGCACCGGCCCCCCGGATGGCGCGCCCGCCGATCCTGAAAACCCAGCGGATAAGGAACGGAAGCCATGCTACAGGGCCGTTATGTGAGCACCCGGGACGGTGTCGAGATCCACGTCAAGCAATGGGGTCCGCAGACCGGGCAGCCGGTGGTCTTCAGCCACGGCTGGCCGCTCAGCGCCGACGCCTTCGAGGACCAGATGCTGTTCCTGGCCCAGCGCGGCTACCGCGTGATCGCTCATGACCGCCGCGGGCATGGGCGCTCCTCGCAGCCGGGCTTCGGCAACGACATGGACCATTACGCCGACGATCTCGCCGCCGTGACCGAGGCGCTCGGGCTGAAGGACGCCGTGCATGTCGGCCATTCGACCGGCGGCGGCGAAGTGGCCCGCTACATCGCCCGCCACGGCGTGTCGCGCGTCGCCAAGGCCGTCCTGATCGGCGCCGTCACCCCGACCATGGCCCAGACCAGCTGGAACCCGGAGGGCGTGCCCCTGTCGGTGTTCGACGGCATCCGGGCCGGCGTGAAGGCCGACCGCTCCCAGTGGTTCAAGGACTTCGCCCCCGCCTTCTACGGCTACGACCGTCCGGGCGCCAAGCCGTCGCAGGGCGCCATGGACAGCTTCTGGATGCAGGCCATGCAGGGAAGCCTGCTGGCCCAGTATGAATGCATCAAGGCCTTTTCCGAGACCGACCAGCGCGACGACCTGCGCAAGATGATCGTCCCGACGCTGGTTCTGCACGGCGACGACGACCAGATCGTGCCGCTGGCGACCACCGGGAAGGCCGCCGCCGCGCTGCTGCCGAAGGGCACGCTGACGATCATCCCCGGCGCTCCCCACGGCCTGTGCACCACGCACAAGGACCAGGTGAACGAGGAACTGCTCGCCTTCCTCAAGGCCTGAGCCGCCGCAAGGGGCGTAAGGGCCGTCCGCCGCCGGTGTTCAGAATGTTCAAGGCATGCGCGTAAGCGACAAGCCCCGGCGGCGTCCTTGTCCCTACCATGCCGGCACGGCGGGGGTTCCTGCCGTTCCAAAGCCCGACGCTTCGGGCGGACAGGCCCGCAGGGCAGGAGGACAGCATGAGTTGGCACCCCGCCGAAGACCCCATGGCCGGCGACCGGCTCGCCTGCGAGGCCATCGAGACGGTGATCGTCCCGCGCGCGCGGGATCTCGGCGAGTTCGAGGTGCGCCGCGCGCTCCCCTGCGTGAAGCGGCAGATGATCGGACCCTTCATCTTCTTCGACCAGATGGGCCCCTCGGAATTCCTCCTGGGCTCCGGCATGGACGTGAGGCCGCATCCACACATCGGCATCTCGACCGTCACCTATCTGTTCGAGGGCGAGGTCATGCATCGCGATTCCCTCGGCACGGAGCTTGCCATCCGGCCGGGGGAACTCAACTGGATGCGGGCCGGACGCGGTATCGTCCATTCCGAACGCACGCCGGCCGGCCTGCGGACCGGCCGCTCGTCGCTGTACGGGATTCAAAGCTGGGTCGCCCTGTCCGCCAGGGACGAGGAATCGGAGCCGGACTTCGTCCATTACGACGCGGGCGACATGCCGGTGCTGGAGGGCGAGGGCAAGACGGTGAAGGTGATCGCCGGCTCCATCCTCGGCGCCACCTCCCCGGTGCGGACGTCCAGCCCGATGTTCTACGCCGATGCCATCCTCCGGGCGGGCTCCTCGCTTCCGCTCGACGCCGACCATGAGGAGCGCGGGATCTACGTGGTGTCCGGCGACATCGACATCGCGGGCGACGTCTTCGGCCCCGGCCGTCTCCTCGCCTTCCGGCCCGGGGACCGCATCACGGTGCGCGCGCGCAGCGATGCCCGGCTGATGCTGCTGGGCGGGGAGCCGATGGACGGGCCGCGCCACATCTGGTGGAACTTCGTCTCCTCCCGGAGCGAGCGCATCGAACAGGCGAAAGCCGACTGGAAGGCGGCCCGCTTCGATACGGTGCCCGGAGACGAGGCCGAGTTCATTCCCCTGCCGGAGCCGCAGCCGTCCGCCTGACGATGGCCCCCGCGCGCGGGTGCGGCGCCGGGAAAACTCCCGGCCGCTGGAAAGTGGCGCTAGGATGCAGCCGGTCAAAATGCCCCTGGAGGGACAGCGCGTTCGCTTCCGCGAATTCGCGGAAGGCGGGTGGCGCACCCGGGAAGAGGCCGTCGGCGCATGGGCGTGAACTCGGAACATCTGGCGGATCCCGGCCCGGGACCCGGCATGGATTCGCTGGGAAGCGACGGCGAAACCCGCCTGATGCGGGTGAGGCGTCCGGGCCAGCCTTTCCCCTTCCTGATCCGGACGCCCGAGCGGAACGGCCGGGCGGCGGCCTTGCTCGCCCGGGAACAGGGGCTCTCCGACCGTCTCGATCCGGCCTGGTCGGTTAAGCCGCTGGACCTGATCCACCAGCATGGGGCGCCCGTCCTCACCCTGGCGGACCCCGGAGGGCAGACGCTCTCCACACTGGTGGTCCCAACCCTGCCCTTCCACCGCCGGCTCCGCCTCGCCGTGGCGCTGACGGAGGCGCTCGGGCAGTTGCACCGGCGCGGGCTGCTGCACCGCGACCTGCGGCCCTTCAACCTGCTGGCCGGCGACGACGGGGTGGTGCGGCTGACCGGTTTCGGCCGCGCCGGCCCGTCCCAGGCCCAACCGGCCGAGACGCCGGCCGACCTGCCCGCCGAAGCCTTCCCCTACATGGCGCCGGAGCGGACCGGGCGGATGAACCGGCCGGTGGAACAGCGCAGCGACCTCTATTCGCTCGGCGTCGTCCTGTACGAGCTGTTCACCGGGCGCCTGCCCTTCACGGCGCGCGAGCCGATGGAATGGGTGCACTGCCATCTGGCGCGCCCGCCCCTGCCGCCGGGCCTCCATGTTCCGGACCTGCCGCAGGCGGTGTCCGGCATGCTGCTCCGGCTTCTCGCCAAGACGGCCGAGGACCGCTACCGGAGCGCGGACGGCCTCCTGCACGACCTGCGCCTCGCGCTGAGGCTCTGGGAGACCCACGGCGGCGTTCCGGACTTTCCGGCCGGCCATCAGGACCTGCCGGAGGAGCTGACGCCCCCGCCGGTGCTCTACGGACGGGAGCAGCCGGCGGCTGCTCTGCGGGACGCGTTTGCCCGCGTCGCCGAGCGCGGGCGGATGGGCGTCGTCCTGATCGCCGGCCCGTCCGGGGTCGGGAAATCCTCGGTGGTCCGGCATCTTCAGGAGCAGATCGTGCCACCGCGCGGCCTGTTCGCCGCCGGCAAGTTCGACCAGGGCCGGCGCAGCCTGCCCTACGGCAGCCTGTCCCAGGCCTTCCGCGGGCTGATCGACTGCGTGCTCAGCCGGCCGGGGCTGGACCGGGACCATTGGCGCCGCGCCCTGCGGGAGGCGGTGGGCGCCAACGGGGCGCTGATGACGGCCCTGGTCCCGAACCTCGCCCTGCTGATCGGCGAGCAGGCGGACGTCGCCGAGCTGGCCCCGCAGGAGGCTCGGCACCGCTTCGACCTGACCTTCCGGCGGTTCCTCCAGGTCTTCGCCCGCCCGGACCATCCGCTCGTCCTGTTCCTCGACGACCTGCAATGGCTCGACCGCGCCACGCTGGACCTGCTGGACCGCCTGATCGCCGAGGGGGGCATCGGCCACCTGCTGATGGTCGGGGCCTATCGCAGCGACGAGGTCGGGGCCGGCCATCCGCTCCTGAAGCTGATCCACCGCGTCCGCGCGGCCGGACGCGACATCGACAGCATGGAGACCGCGCTGTCGCCGCTCTCCCCGCAGGACCTGCGGCGCATGATCGCCGACGGCCTGCACCGCGCGCCGGAGGCGGTGGCCGACCTGGCCGGCCTGCTGCACGAGCGGACCGGCGGCAATGCCTTCTTCGCCGTGCATCTCCTGATCGCGTTGCAGCGCTCGGGGCGCCTGCGCTTCGACCAGGCCGCCGGGGGCTGGTGCTGGAACATGGCGGAGGTCCGGGCGGCCTGGCCAGGCGACAGCATCGCCACGCTGATGACGGACCGGCTCGGGCGTTTTCCGGCGCTGGCGCGGGCCCTCCTTTCCCGCATGGCCTGCCTCGGCGCCGGGGTCCGGCTTCCCACCCTCGCGCTCGCCGTGGGCCTTCCGCCCGCCGAGGTCGAGCGGGGGCTGGCCGGGGTGGTGGCGGAAGGACTGCTGCTGCGGGCCGAGGACAGCTACCGCTTCCTTCATGACCGTGTGCAGGAGGGCGCCTACGCCCTGGTGCCGGAGGAGGAGCGGAGCGCCCTGCATCTGGAGATCGCCCGCGCGTTGCGCGGCGCCTCCGACACCGATGCAGGGGCCGATGCTTCCGGCGAACGGCTGTTCGACATCGTCGGCCAGTATGACCGCGTCCTTCCCCTGGTGCGGGACGAGCGGGAGCGGGAGGAGGTGGCGGCCCTCTATCTGGCGGCCGGCCACCGCGCCAAGGCCGCCAGCGCGCACCGCTCGGCCCTGGCCCATGTCCTGGCCGGCCTTTCGCTGCTCGACGAGAGGCGCTGGGAGCGGCAGCGCGAAGTGAGCTTCGCCCTGGAGTACCTGCGCGCGGAATGCGAGTTCCTGAGCGGCGACCTCGGGCCGGCCGAACAGCGCCTGCTCGACCTCGTCGGGCGGGCGGAGCGCGCGGCCGAACGCGCGGCCATCACGGCGCTCCTGATCACCGTCTACACGGCGGCCGACCGCAGCGACCGGGCGATCGGCGTCTGCCTCGACCATCTGCGCGAGGTCGGCATCCACTGGCCGGCCCACCCGTCGGAGGAAGAGGCCCGGCAGGAGTACCAGCGGCTGCGGGCGGCCATCGGCGGCCGTTCCATCGAGGCGCTGGCGGCCCTGCCCGCGACGGCCGACCCGGAAAGCCGGGCGACGCTGGACGTGCTGGCGGCCGTCCTGCCGCCCGCCTTCTTCAGCGACCGCAACCTGGTCTGCCTGATCCTGTGCCGCATGGCGAACCTGTCCCTGCGGCACGGCAACAGCGACGCGTCGGCCCTTGGCTTCGCCTATCTCGGCATGGTCGCCGGCCCCTGTTTCGGGGATTACGCCGCCGGCTACGATTTCGGGCGGCTCGGCTTCGACCTCGCCGAGCGGCACGGCCGGACCCGCTACCGGGCGCGGGTCCTGATGACCTTCGCCTACCATGTGGTTCCCTGGACGCGCGACGTCCGCAGCGAGCGCGCCCTTCTTCTGCGCGCCTTCGAGGAGGCGCGGGAGGGCGGCGACGTCACCTATGGCGGCTTCACCAGCGTCACGCTGGTCACCAGCATGCTGATGGCCGGCGACCCGCTGGCGACGGTCCAGCGGACGGCGGAGGTGCGGCTGGCCTATGTCCGGCAGGTGAAGTTCGGGCTGTGCGCCGACATCCTGACCACCCAGCTCCAGACGCTGCGAGCACTGCGCGGCCAGACCGGCGCGCTCGGCTCGCTGGACGGGCCGGGCTTCGACAACGCGGCTTTCGAGGCCCGGCTGGGCGCCAACCGCAGCCTGGACATAGCACTTTGCTGGCACGGGATCCGCACCCTCCAACTCCGCTGCATCGACGGCGACATGGCCGGTGCCGCCGCCGCCGCCGAACGGGCCGAGGCGCTTCTGTGGACCACCTCCGGCCATCTGGAGATGGCGGAGTTCCATTTCCATGCCGCCCTCGCGCGGGCGGTCCTGGCGGGAACCGGGCCGGGCGACGCGGTCCATGCGGCGGCCTTCGCCCGGCACCGGGACCAGCTGCGCGACTGGGCGCTGACCGGTCCCGACACGTTCGAGGCCCGCTTCGCCCTGGTGGAGGCGGAGGGCGCCCGCATCGGGAACCGGACCGAGGACGCGATGCGCGGCTACGACCGGGCCGTCCAGGCGGCGCGGCGGGGCGACCTGCCCCATGTCGAGGCGCTTGCCAACGAATGCGCCGCGCGCTTCTACCGCCGGATCGGCCTGGCCATGCTCGAACTCGCCTGCCTGCGCGAGGCCCGCGCCTGCTACGCGCGCTGGGGGGCCACGGCGAAGGTCCGGCAGCTGGACCGGGATCACCCCGCTCTCGCGCCCCTCCCCGCCCTTCATCCGGCCGCCGAAGGCGGCGCGGCGGTGCCGGAGGTTCAGCGGAACATGGACGGAAACCTGGACGGGATCGACCTGCCGAAGCTGCTGGAGATCTCCCGCGCGGTGTCCGATGAGGCGAGCGTCGAGCGGCTGACCGCCACGCTGCTGACCCTGGTTCTGGAGCATGCCGGTGCCAGCCGCGGGCTCCTGATCCTTGCCCGCGGCGAAAGGCTGCGGGTGGAGGCGGAGGCGGTCACGGGGCTCGACGGGATCTCCGTCCGCCTCGTCCAGGAGGATGCCGACGGCTACCCGCTGCCCACGGTGATGATCCACGGCGCCATCCGCGACCGGGAGACGGTGATCGTGGACGACACCCGAGCGGACGGCCCCTTCGCGGCGGATCCCTATTTCCGCGACAGCGAGGCGCGCTCCATCCTGTGCATGCCGCTCCTCCGCCAGGCCAGGGTCGTCGGGCTGCTGCATCTGGAGAACGCCCTGGCGACGCACGCCTTCACCCCCTCGCGCGTGACCGTGCTGACGCTCCTCGGATCGCAGGCGGCGACGTCGCTGGAGACCGCGACGCTGGAGGAACGGGGCGCGCTGCTGAGGGAGGTCCACCACCGCGTGAAGAACAACCTTCAGCTCGTCACCAGCCTGCTGAACCTCCAGGCGAACCGGATCTCCGACAAGGCGGTCGCCGCCCTGTTCGCCGACAGCCGCGACCGGGTCCGCTCGATGGCGCTGGTGCACGAGAACCTGTACCGGCTGGGCAATTACGCGCGGGTGCCGATGCGCGCGCATCTGGAATCCGTCTGCGCCCACCTGATCCGCGCCTACGCCCAACAAGAGGGGCAGCAGGGAGACGAGCAGGGAGGAACGATCCGGCTGGAGACCGACCTGGATGATCTCCAGCTCGATCTCGACCGCGCCGTGCCCTGCGGCCTGATCGTCAACGAGCTGGTCTCCAACGCGCTGAAGCACGCCTTTCCCGTGGGCCGTGAGGGGGTGCTGCGGGTGGCGCTGGCGGCGGAGGAGGGATCCTGCCGGCTGTCCGTGCAGGACGACGGCGTGGGCTTGCCGGGCGGGTACGATCCCGATACCGTGGACTCGGTCGGCCTTCAGCTCGTCGCCGACCTGACCAGCCAACTGCACGGAACCTTGCAGCACAGCACGGACAATGGGACCCGCTTCGTCGTGACCTTCCCTCTGAAAGGCCGAAACCGGGGATTCGAATGATCGCGGCCCGCATCCTGATCGTCGAGGACGACCGCATCGTCGCGCGCGACATCCAGCAGCAGCTCCAGCGCATGGGGCATTCGGTCGCCGGCATGGCCGCGAACGGCGAGGACGCCATCCGGCTCGCCGGTTCCAGCCGGCCCGACCTCGTGCTGATGGACATCCGGCTGGAGGGGGAGATGGACGGGATCGAGGCGGCGCGCCGGATCCGCGCCACCCACCACATTCCCATCATCTTCCTGACCGCCTACGCCAACGACGACATGGTGCGGCGCGCGAGCCAGACGGAGCCCTTCGGCTATCTGCTGAAGCCTTTCGAAGAGCCGCAGATGCGCACCGTCATCCAGATGGCGCTGCACATGCACGCCAGCGACGCCCGGCTGCGCAAGAGCGAGCGCCGCTACGCCGCCACGCTGGCGAGCATCCGCGACGGGGTGATCCTGTGCGACGCCCAGGGCCGGGTCGAATACATGAACCGCACCGCCGAGGCGCTGACGGGCTGGACGGCCGCCGAGGCCGCGGGGCAGCCCTTGGCCGGCGTCTTCCCCGTCGTGGACGAGGAGACGCGGGAGCCGCTGGAGGATTTCGCCTCGCTCGTGCTGCGCAACCGGGACCTCGCCCCGCCGGAGCGCGTCTCCAGGCTCCTGTCGCGCGGCCGGCGGAACCTGGGGGAAGGCGCCAACCCACCTGGAATCGCGGTGGAGGAGCGCTGCTCGGCCATCGTCGGCGAGCGCGGCTGCGTCGAGGGGGCGATCCTGGTGTTCAGCGATCTGACCCAGCGCCGCCAGACCGCCGAAGCCCTGCGCAAGTCCCAGGCCGACCTCGCCCACATCGGCCGGCTGACCATGATGGGGGAGCTCGCGGCGGCCATCGCCCACGAGGTCAACCAGCCGCTGATGGCAGTCGTGACCAACGCCGGCACCTGCCTTCAGCACCTGTCGAAAGACTCCCCCGACCTGCCCAAGACCCGCGTGGTGGCCGAGCGGATCGTGCGCGACGCGCGGCGGGCGGGCGATGTGGTCCGCAGCATCCAGGCGCTGGCACGCCGCACCCCCGCCGAACCCGGCTGGGTGGACATGAGCGCGCTGATCGCCGACACGCTGAGGCTGGTGCGGGCGGAACTGCGCCGGGCACGCGTCGAGGTGGAGACCGACCTGCTGCAAGGCCCGCCCTGGATCCAGGGCGACCGGGTCCAGCTTCAGCAACTCGTCCTCAACCTCGTGATGAACGCGGTCGAGGCGATGGCGGCCCTGGACGCGGACAGCCGCTCCCTGCGGATCACCACACGCGCGGATGCCGGTCAGCTCCGCGTCCGGGTCGAGGACAGCGGCGTCGGGATCGACGAATCCGCGGTGGAGGACATCTTCCGCGCCCTGTACACCACCAAACCCGAAGGGCTGGGCATGGGGCTGGCGATCAGCCGCTCGATCGTCGAGCTGCATGGCGGGCGCCTGACCGCGGCGCCGAGGGTCCCCCGCGGAAGCGTGTTCGAGGCCGTGCTGCCGGTGTCGCCGGCCGCGTCGCCGGTTGCAAGGGCTGGGGAGTAAGGGACGTGATGGGGGCGAAGACGGAGGAAACCGCGACCGTCGTGATCATCGACGACGACGAAGCGGTGCGCGAAGCCCTGGAAGGCCTGCTCGACTCGGTCGGGCTCGACGCGAAATGCTTCGCGTCGGTGCAGCAGTATGTCGATCAGCGGCCGGCCATCGATGTCGGCTGCATGGTGCTGGACGTGCGGCTGCCGGGCCGCAGCGGCCTGGACTTCCAGGCCGAGCTTGCCCGGTCCGGGAACAGCCTGCCGGTGATCTTCATCAGCGGGCACGCGGACGTCGCCATGTCGGTCCGCGCCATGAAGGCCGGCGCCTTCGAATTCCTGACCAAGCCGGTCCATCACCAGGAACTGCTGGACGCGATCCAGCTCGCCCTCTCCCACCACCGCGAGCGCCGCGAGCAGGAACGCCGGCTCGTCGTCCACCGCGCGCGTTTCGAGACGCTGACCGCGCGCGAGCGCGAGGTGGCGCAGATGGTGGTGGCCGGCCAGCGCAACAAGCAGATCGCCGGCGATCTCGGCCTCAGCGAGGCGACGGTGAAGCTGCACCGGGGTCAGGCCATGCGCAAGATGGAGGTGGACTCGGTCGTGGACCTCGTCCGCATCCTGGACAGGCTGATGCCGCAGGACGCCAAGCCGTCCTGAGCGGCCGTTCCTTATCCTCGTTTCCCATCCTCTTTTCCGCCCTCCGCCGCAGCCGGCGGTAGGGGTCAGGCGCGCCTGCACCGCAGGCCCTGCATGGCCGGCCTCCCTCCATTGGCCAACCGTCCACGGATCCTAGACCAAGGTCTAGGATCGCCCAACCAAGACATAATCAAACCCGATCTCCGCTCAATAGCCCTGCGGTTCCCCCGCGCGTAGCCTGTGTCGGAAAGGGGGCATCCGGCAGCCACGCCGCGCCCGAGGCGGTGGGAGCGCCGCCGGAACGGCTCGCCCCAAGCATGCGAACGGGAGACGGACATGGCAAAGGCCGCCGAGAGCAATCTGGACCTGCGCTTCATCCCGCTGCCGGAGAAGCCGGCCGTCATCCGCCGCGACATCGGGCGGGGGACGGTCGGGATCGCCCGCCTGCGCTGCGACACCGGCGGGCTCGGGATGCTGGACACGCCGGCGCTCGAGGATGCGTTCCTGATCAGCCATCACCTGTCGAGCTTCCGTTCGGAGATCTGGGTGGACGGCAAGCCGGTGCCGCGCCCGCCGAACCTGGCCGGGCACACGACCATCCATGACTTCCGGCGCAACATCGCCTGCCGCATGCACACGGCCTTCGACACGCTGGTCATCCACCTGCCGCGCGCCATGCTGGAGGAGATCCTTCCGGACGGCGGCCCGCAGCAGTTCGAGGACATCGCCGTCAAACCGAGCGAGTGCATCGAGGATCCGACCATCGCCGCGATCGTGGCCGCGATGCTGCCGGCGCTGGACGTGCCGGAACGCATCGGCCTGATGTATCTCGACCATGTGAGCTGCGCCCTGGCGACCCATCTCGTCGCCGCCTACGGCCAGGTCACGGCGGCGCGGAGCGGCGGCACCCTGGCACCCTGGCAGGAGCGCCGCGTCAAGGAGATGATCGCCGCCCGGCTGGACGGCGACATCCGGCTGGCCGACCTGGCGGCGGAATGCCGGCTGTCCGTCGGGCATTTCGTCCGCGCCTTCCGGCGGACCACCAACATCACCCCCTACCAGTGGCTTCTGCAACGGCGCGTGGACCACGCCAAGGAGCTGATGCGGGACGGCACGCGGACGCTCGGCGACGTGGCGCTCGATTGCGGCTTCGCCGACCAGAGCCATTTCACGCGCACCTTCAGCCGCTTCGCCGGCGTCTCGCCGGGTGTCTGGCGCCACCGCAACGCGGCGGCGTGAGCGGAGCGCAACCGCCCGCCCTGAACTCCGGCGCGACGCCCGATGCGTTTCAGCCCCGCTGCCAGCGATGGCGCAGGGCGACCCACTTCCGCTCCAGCCAGATCATGAAACGGCCGACCGGCTTCCGCAGGAAAGGCACGTCCTGCGCAATGAGCAGCAAGCCAAGCGGCAGCATCTCGATCCCGACCACCGGCAGGAACCACAGCATGCTGGCGATGATGAACAGCACCCCGAGCGGTATGCGGATCCAGCGCGCCTTCGGGTCGCGGAGCCAGCGGATGGCGCGCGCCACGCGGTCGGGCGCCTCCTTCTCCAGCCCCTCATAGGCTTGATCGAGCGTCTTTTGACCCTTGTCCGTCATGACGATTCAACATTCCCTCTGATGATCCGGCGCGCCGCCGGAGGGCCGCGCCTCAGCGCGGCGAAAGCACGGTCAGGATCGTGACGGGCTCCGCCTCATCAAGCGCCCGGCGCATCGCCGAATCATCGGTAAAGCGGCCACGCAGGCGGCGCCCCTCGCAGACCAGATCGACACGCCCCGCCTCGAATGGCCAGGGCTCCACGCGCAGATCGGCCGGGTTTCCGCGTACCGCGCCGAGACGAAGTTCGGTCCTGACTTCGCCGATGGTCGGCACGCCGGGGATCACCGTCTCCTCCCCGACGCCCCAGCCGATCTCCAGCGACATGCGGTCGACCGCGGCGATGAGCATCCGGTTGCGCTCAAGCGCGTCCGGCGTCAGGTCCGCCGCATAACGGGGATTGGCCGCCAAGGCCGCGACGCAGTCGCGCTGGAACCGGTGCTGCCCCTCCAGGAAGCGCCGGACGAGCGCCGCGTCCTCCTGCGACGCCTTGTCGAAGTCGAAGAAGGTTCCGTAGATCGTGTCGGCGTGCAGGGAAACCATGAGGGCTGGGTAGCGCCCGAAGGCGAGCGCGCAGCGCACGCCCCGCGTCCAGATCCCGGTGTGCGTTCCAGCATCAAGGTCCTGAAAGCCGTGCGGCCGGCCGGTCCGCGGGTTCAGCGTCGGCTCGGCTTCCCAGGACAGCCAGCCGATGTCGTGCTGCTCCGCCCCGAGGCAGACCTCCTCGCGGGGCGACGGCGGGTGGAAGGCGTTGTTTCCCCAAACCCGCATCAGTTGGCCCGACAGCCAGGCATGGCTCGGCTGCGGGATGGCGATCACGCCGTCGCCGTCGTCCCGGAACAGCATGGCTAATCCTTCGACTCGCGCATCGGGAGATCCTTGCGTTTGGTGGCGGCCAGGTCGTGAAGTTCCTTCTCGCTCATCAACTTGGCCATCTCCTTCGATGCACCCCTGAGGCTGGACGCCGGCTTGTCGCCACGCTTTGCGGCGAGCGCGGCACCGGACGCCATCTGCTGCTTCTTCGACTCCGCCTTGGGCATGTCCGTTCTCCGTGAAGGTTCAAGCATCGTCCACAACAGGGCAGCCGTGGCCGCCGGCACTACCGGCCGGGGACCAGTTCCACCTTCACCCATCCCGGCTTGCGCAGGTCGAACTGCTTGTAGGCCTCGATGACGTCGCCCATCGGTTCGACGTGCGACAGGATCCTGGCCGGATCGACGGTGCCGGCCTCGACCATCGAGACGAGACGGGGAATGTATTTGCGGTGGTTGCAGTTTCCCATGTTGACGGTGACGTTCTTGTTCATCGCCATCCCGATGGGGAAGAACTTGTCGGTCTGCGGATAGACGCCGATGATCGAGAGCGTTCCCGCCTTCGCCAGCGAATCCAGGGCCCAGGTCACCGCCTGGGACGGACCGTCGCCGGGCTTCCACTGGTCGCCCCGCGGGTTGGCGTCCGGCGCGATCTGCTGGACCTCCTGTGCGAACTGTCCAGCCTGCTGATTTGCCTGCTCCGCCGCCGGGCCGGTCTTGGGCCGTTCGGAATCCACACCCACCGCGTCGATGGCCCGGTCGGGGCCGGCGCCGCCGGTCAGATCGCGAATCGCCTGGACCGGGTCTTCCTGATTGTAGTCCACCGCCTCCGCGCCGAGGTCGCGGGCGCGGTTCAGCCGGCCTTCAATCCCGTCCACCGCGATGACCCGGCTGGCGCCGAGCTGGAAGGCGCTGAGGATCGCGAACAGTCCGACCGGGCCGCAGCCCCAGACCGCGACGATGTCGCCTGCCTTGATCTCGGCCAGTTCGGCGCCGAAATAGCCGGTCGGATAGATGTCGGAGATCAGGATGGCCTGATCGTCGGTGACCTGGTCCGGCAGCTTCACCAACCCGACGTTGGCGTAGGGAACGCGAGCGTATTCGGCCTGAAGCCCGTCGAAGGGACCGGTCATCTCCGGACCGCCGAAAAAGGCGGTGCCGGCTGCCGGGCCGTTCGGGTTGGCCTCGTCGCACTGCGCGAAATAGCCGGAGCGGCAGTAATTGCACGAGCCGCAACCGATCGTGGACGGAATCACCACGCGGTCGCCCCGCTTCAGGTTGCGCACCATGGGGCCGACCTCCTCGACCACCCCTACCCCCTCATGCCCGAGAATGGTGCCGGGCTTCATGCCGGGCAGCGTGCCGCGGATCATGTGCAGGTCGGTGCCACAGATGGCGCTCGCCGTGATGCGGACGATCGCGTCGTGCGGGTCCTTGATCTTGGGCTGGGGCACCTCGTCGACGCGGATGTCGCCCACGCCATGGAAGACAACGGCTTTAACGAAAACCTCCTGTATGCTGCGGGTGCCGGCCAAGGAAGCCGCGGGAGGCCGGCAAGGATCTGCGCACTCCAACTCCCTTGCATCCCGATCTGTTGCGCGTCCCAGGCCCCCGGAGCGCCGGTCCTCCGCGCGGGAACCCATGCACGGCATGACGGTTACCCATCCCATCGGCAGGCGCCCCGCGTTGGGCAATGCCCCTGCCCGGCAGTGGGCGCGGAGACGGACATGAACCCTGAGGACATCGACAGCTCGCGGCGGCTCGTCGTCGGCGGCATCGCCACCGGCATGGTCGCGGCCTTCGGCACGCCCGTGCTGGCGCAGCAGGGGAACGCTCCGACCGGCGCTGGCGCGGCCAGCGGCGCGCCGGCCATGCGGAACCCGGTCACCGAATACCCCCGCCCGCCCTTTCCCCGGCAGGAGCAGGAATGGCCGGGCCTCGCCAGCCGGATGACGCCCCGCCCCGATCACGGCGAGACCAGCTACAAGGGCTCGGGCCGCCTTGCCGGGCGCAAGGCGCTCGTCACCGGCGGGGATTCGGGCATCGGCCGGGCCGCCGCCATCGCCTTCGCGCGCGAGGGCGCCGACGTCGCCTTCAACTACCTGCCGGCCGAGGAGCCGGACGCGCGGGAGGTGGTCGAGCTGATCCGGGCGGAAGGGCGCAAGGCCATCCCCCTGCCCGGCGACATCCGGGACGAGGCCTTCTGCAACAAGCTCGTCGCCGACGCCGCGCGGGAACTCGGCGGCCTCGACATCCTCGTCAACAACGCCGCGAGGCAGCACTCCGTGCCGTCCATCCTGGAGCTGACCACGGAGCAGCTCGACGAGACCTTCAAAACCAACGTCTATGCGATGTTCTGGATTACCAAGGCTGCCATGCGGCACCTGGGTCCGGGCTCCACCATCATCAACACCAGTTCGGTCACGGCTTACGAACCCTCCGCCAACCTGCTGGACTATTCGGCGACCAAGGCGGCGATCATGAGTTTCACGAAGAGCCTCGCGAAGCAGGTCGCGCAGAAGGGAATCCGCGTCAACGCGGTGGCGCCGGGGCCCGTCTGGACGCCCCTGCAGCCGAGCGGAGGCCAGCCGCCGGACCAGCTCACGAGCTTCGGCGGCGACACGCCGATGGGCCGCCCCGGCCAGCCAGCCGAACTCGCCCCGATCTACGTCCTTCTCGCGTCCCAGGACTCCAGCTACGCGACGGGTCAGGTGTACGGCGCCGTCGGCGGGCGCGGCGGGCCATGACTCCAGGCGGCATAACTCCAGGTGGAGGAGAGCGCGATGACATGCCATGACGTCGCGCTCCAAGTCATCCGGCCTTTCCGGACCTAGCGGTCAGGGGCGGTCAAGGGTTGCCCTTGCCGGTCAGGGCGTCCTTGATGCCGCCGATGGCGTTCTGGATCTTGCCCTCGGCCTTGTCGGCCTTGCCCTCGGACTGAAGCTTGCTGTCCCCGGTCAGGTTGCCGACGCCTTCCTTGAGGTCGCCCTTCATCTTCTTCATCGAACCTTCGGTGCGGTCATCGTTCATCGCTCGATCCTCTCCATGGCATGCCGGCGTCTCCGCCGGCCAGAACATCCAGACCAACAGGTTCCGGCTGAAATCGTCCCCGGCGCTCGCCCTCAGGGATCGAGCAGCCCGTGCCGGCGGTGCCAGTCCTCCAGCGACTCCTCCGGGTAGCGGGCAAAATGGACCTCGCCCGGCCCGTCGGGAACCCGGACCCAGGGCGCCTTGAAGTCCAGCATGATGTGGACGCGCTCCGGCGGCTCCGGCAGGGGCGTGTCGATGGCCGAGGCGAAGGGGTGCACGAGGTCCGGGTAGGCCGGATCCTCGGCCCACAGGGCGGAGCCGCACCGCGTGCAGAAATGGCGGCGGGACGGGCCGGGGCAGGTCCGGCCCGGATGGTCCGGGTCCTCGACCGGCGCGCGCCAGGTCGCGACCGCCTCCCCTCCCCGCACCTCCAGGCTCGCGGCGTCGCCGCCGAGATTGATGGCGTAGCCGCCCGCGCCGGCACTCTTCCGGCAGATGGAGCAGTAGCAGCGCATGAAGGGATAGGGAGTCGGCGAGTTCAGGGAAAAGCGGACGGCGCCGCAGCGGCAGGAACCCTCGAGCTTCATGGCGTGATCCTCCTTTTGACGCGGGGGGCGTTGTCCAGAGACTTGGAGTCTGTTTTCGAAATCCATAAGTGCCGAAATGGGACCGATGTCACGCGTGAATGGACTCCGTCCCCGTGACGGCGACAGGGGTACCGGCGGAGTTGAGGACGACGACACCGGCCACGCTCCACCCCTGCGAACGGACGCATCGCATTCACCCTTCCCCGACTGGCAGGAACACCGGTGTATCTGGGATTGCAACTGCGGCTGTCCTTGCAGGTTGGAGCCTGCTCCGCCGCCGCGTCGGAAACGCACGAAAACTTTGCATTTTATTAATTTTTGCGAGGACATATTTCAGCCCTGTAAAATTATCTGCCGACTCAAGGCTGAAACGGAAAGAAACGCGGCGATGTTACGTCTTGCCAATGTCAGTGTTCGGGCAAAGTCTCTTACAGTGTTCCTGTTGATAATAGCCTTCACCATTGGAATGGGCTTATCATCAATAAACCGCATATCTGCGGTGAATGATGGCGCTGCGTCGATCCGTGACAATTGGTTGCCCAGCGTCGGGTTGATCGGCGCAATCAGCAGTTCGTTGGAGGCCTATCGCAGCCTGGAAGGCGCTCACATCACCTCCCCCACTCCAGCGGACATGGCGGCCGAGGAGCAGTTGATCGCCGCCGCGCTGAAGAACATGGAGGAGCAGAGAAAGCGGTACGAGGCCTTGCTCACGCCCGGAATTGAAACCGAAACATACAGGAAGTTCTCCGGTACTTGGGAGCGTTACCTTTCCATCAGCGAGCAGAAGCTCCTCACGCTGTCCCGCGAAAATGAGAACGAGGTGGCCAGCAGGCTGTACCGCGGCGAGTCCAGGGCGGTGTTCCGGCAGGCCAAGGCATTGCTTCAGGAACTCATCGATTTCAACGCCGCGGGCGGCAAGGCCGCAGCGGACGAAGGGGCGGCGATCTACGCCAGCAGCAAGATGCTCATCAGCGGCATCCTCGCTCTGGTGACGGCCATCTGCGTCGCCGCCGGGTGGATCGTCATCGCCACGGTCGCCAAGCCGATCCAGGCCATGACCGGCCTCATGGAACGCCTCGCCGGCCATGATCTGGCGGTTGCGGTTACCGGCACGGAACGCCGCGACGAGATCGGCGCCATGGCCCGGGCCGTGCAGGTGTTCAAGGACGGTCTGATCGAAGCCGACCGCCTGGCTGCGGTGCAATCCGCGGAGCAGCAGGCCAAGCAGCGCCGGGCCGAAACGGTCGACCGTCTGATCCGTGAGTTTGAGGGCAGCGCCACGACGGCACTGCGCACGGTCTCCGCCGCCGCTTCCGAACTGGACGCCACGGCGCAGAGCATGGCGGCCATGGCGCAGCAGACCAACAATCAGGCGACCGCCGTCGCGGTCGCGGCCGAGCAGACGAGCGCCAATGTGCAGACGGTCGCTACCGCTGCCGAGGAGATGGCGAGTTCGATTCAGGAGATCGGCACGCAGGTCACCCGCTCCACGCGGATCGCCGGAAAAGCCGTCGAGGAAGCAACGCGCACCAACGCGACGGTCCAGGGGCTGGCCGAGGCGGCGCAAAGGATCGGAGATGTGGTCAGCCTGATCACCAACATCGCGTCTCAGACCAACCTGCTTGCCTTGAACGCCACCATCGAGGCCGCGCGCGCCGGCGAGGCCGGCAAGGGGTTCGCCGTGGTCGCCGGAGAGGTGAAAAGCCTGGCCAGTCAAACCGCCAAGGCCACCGAGGATATCGCCGCCCAGATCGTCGCCATCCAGGGCGCCACCAACGGAGCCGTGCAGGCCATCAGCGAAATCGGCGGCACCATCGCCCAGATCAACGACATCTCCACCGGCATCGCCGCGGCGATCGAGGAGCAGGGGGCGGCGACGAACGAGATCTCGCGCAACGTCCAGCAGGCGGCTTCCGGCACTCAGGAAGTGTCGAGCAACATCGGCCAGGTGACGCAGACCGCCGGCGAAACCGGAGCCGCCGCCGGACAGGTGATGAGCGCGTCCGGGGAGCTGGCCCAGCAGGCGGAAACCCTCAAGGCTGATGTCGAGCGGTTCCTCGCGGCGATCAAGGCCGCCTGAAATCGCACTGGTGAAATCGCACGGATCGATGGCCGCCCCGGCCCTGGGGCGGCCATCGAGGTTCCGCGCATGATTTCCGGCGCCCGCGTTCGATGCGGTTCATTGCGGAGCGATGTTTTCGGCCTCGCGCCATGCCTTGAGAAGCGCTTGGCGACGACGTGGATAGCGCGTCTCCGTCGGGGTCAGCGCGAGGATGCGGTCGGTGCGAAAATGCCGAACCGCTTGCCGCAATTCGCACCATGCGACGACCACACGCACCTTGTCGAAAAAGCCGAGCGCGAAGGGCCAAATGACGCGTCGGCTTTCCGCCGCGTCGCTGTCGCGGTAAGTGATGTCGATTTTGCATTCGGTCCGGATCGCCTTCCGGATGAGAGGCTCCTTCGTGTCGGCGGCAGCGATCGCTTCCCCCGGTCCGGCGAGCAGGGCCGAACCTTCGAGATCGTCGCGCAAGTCAGCCGGCAACACCGCCGCAATCTTGGCAAGCGCGTCGCGCGCCGCGGCACCGAGGCGTTCGTCGCCCCGCATGGCGACCCAACGCGACCCGAGCACGAGGGCTTCGATCTCCTCTTCGGAAAACATGAGCGGAGGCAGCACGAAGCCGGGTTGGAGGACATAACCGACACCGGCTTCGCCCTCGATCCGCGCGCCTTGGGTCTGCAGAACAGCGATATCCCGGTAGAGCGTCCGCAAACTGATGCCAAGTTCGTCCGCGAGCACCCGTCCGCTCACGGGCCGACGGTGGCGGCGCAATATCTGAATGAGGTCCAGAAGGCGCTCGGCACGGGACACGGGTGAGGGATCCTTTCTTGGAAAGGCACTCCAGCATCGAACGAGGAAAACCCTGACCCTTCGAGCGATGCTGGAGCCGTTCGATGCGACTTTGCCATCGCCGCCCGCAACTTGCATCGGTCTCAGGCGAACGGGCGCACGTTCATGGCCTCCGCTATGAGGCCCAGGTCATGATCGCTGATCGTGAACAGCCCGAAGCGAAGCTGATGGCCCCAGTTCCGCACCCCACCCGTGAAGTCCAGGACATCGAGCAAGGGCTGTATCGGCGCTTCCTCCGCCCGCCGCCAGCTCACGTCGCGCCGAAACGGCGTGAACCCGTCCCCCATGTCAACCTGGTAGGGCTCCCCGGCTTCGACGGTGCCGATCGCGGTAAAGGTCCGCAGCTTGTCCTTCTTTCGAAAAACCTCCGTCGGCGAGTAATAGACGATCCGGTCACCGGACTTGATGCGGCGCAGAGGGGCGCCTTTTCCGTGGCAGACCTGCATGAATCCGCTCGCGCGGCCAAGCCTGACATGCTCGGCCGAGGCCACGGCGATCCAATTGCGGTTGCTCATGGCGCGGTCCCTCCCGGGGCCGCCGGGGCAAAGACCCGCAGGCGATGACCATCGGGGTCGAGGGCAACAAAGGTGAAGCCGAAATCCATGGCGGCCGGCTCCTGCGCGATGGTCAGCCCGCGGCGGCTCCAGTCGGCGTGGGTGGCGCGCACGGCATCATCATCGGGAAGAGTGAAGGCGATCTCCCCGGCACCGGGCAGCGACACGGCCTTCGGTTCCACCGATTGGCGTGACCAAAGACCCAGCTTGACGCCATGCTCCATCCCGAACATCGCGAAAGTGGGCGAGGCTTCCATTGGCGTCCTTCCCAGCAAGTCGGCATAGAAAGAGGCGCTGTTTATTGGATTCTCGACATAGAGAAGAATGATACCGGCGCTAAGCATCATAGCATGGCCCCTGGCTGTCTGGGTGGTTACTGCCGGAAGCGTTTTTCCACATTTCGCGTCCGACAGGACCGATCCTAGGCTGGCCTGCTGTCAGTTTGTGTCAGCAGCCTGATGGATCGACGTCCAGGCACCGCTCCTTCACCCCGGAACGCCCGCGAGCCGGGGCCTGTTGTTGGCCTATCAAACCATTTGGAGGGCGCGCCATGGCGAACAAGGACGAACCCGGTTCCGGCCGGGGCGACGAGGGCAAGAAGCAGGACATGGCCAAGGGCATGTCCGAAAGCGCCGGCCAGGGGAGCAGCGGCTCCACCGGCGCCGCTGGCGGCGGATCGGACCGGGACCCGTCCGAGATGGCCGAGAGTTCGGACCAGCCGACCGGCTCGGAAACGGGATCAGGTTCGGGATCGGGATCGGGTTCCGATGTGGTCTCGGCGGCGCGCATGACGGGCGACAAGCCGCAGCAGGGGTGACGGCGTCAAACCTGGGGTGAAGGGGAAACTCGGGCCGGGAGACACGCTCTCCCGGCCCCTTTCATGTCCGGGCGCCGGCTGCGGACTGCCCTGCTCCGGGCTTGTCCCTATGGTCACCTGGGGAACGAGCCCGAACCAGACCGTATCCATTCCGCTCCCCCAGCCATCCTGCCCTGCCGTCCTGCCGGTTTGTAGCACGGGCTGGGGCCGGCCGGCTCGGGTCAGCTCTGGTCCGGCGCGGGGCCGCGGGTGGCGTCCCGCGCCGGGGTGGGGGCGAGGGCGACCGGTGCCCCCGTTTCGGCAGACTTGTAGAGCGCCTCCATCAGCAGATGGTCCTGCACGCCCTCCTGCCCCGGCGTGTGCGGCGTCCGGTTCTGCGCGACGCAGCTCGCCATATGGTCGATCTCCAGGGCGAACTGGTTCTCCTGCGACAGGCGGATCGTCTCGACCGCCTCGTTCTTCCCTTCCCGGTGGGCGACGCGCAGCCGCTGCCCCTCGTAGGCGAAGGCGTTCTCCAGGTTGATCCAGCCCTTTTCCAGCCGCACCCGCAAATCCTTGCTCTCATGCGCGCCGTAACTCGTCGCGCAGTTGGCGATGGTGCCGGAGGGGAAGCGCAGCATGAAGGAGACGGTCTCCTCCACCTCGCGGTAGCGTGGGTCGCCGTCGGGGTTGAAGACGCGGGCGAAGACCTCCACCGGCTCCTCGCCCAGGATGGCGCGGGCGGTGTTCAGGCAATAGAGCCCGATGTCGGGGAGCGCCCCGCCGCCGGCCAGCGCCTTCCTGAAGCGCCACTGGTCGCCGGTGCCCATGGTCTGGGTGTTGGTGGCCTCGATGAAGCGCGGGGCGCCCATGGCGCCGGAGCGCACCAGCCGGATCACCTCGCGGTTGTTGGGCTCGTACTGGCAGCGGTAGGCGATCATCAGCTTCACGCCGGCGGCGTCGCAGGCCGCGGTCATCTCGCGCGCCTCGGCGGAGTTGTTCGCCATGGGCTTCTCGCACATCACATGCTTGCCCGCCTTCGCGGCGCGCAGCACGTATTCCCGGTGCAGGCCGTTGGGCAGCACGACATAGACGACCCGCACCTCCGGGTTCTCGGCGATGCGGTCGAAGTCCGCGTAGGAATAGACCGACGACGGCTTGATGCCGTGCTGCGCCGCGACCAGCGCTGCCTTCTCGGGGCTGCCCGACACCAGCGCCACGGGCCGCGCCCGCTTGCATTCGCCGAAGGCGGGGAGGAGTTCCTCAAGGGACAGGCGGCCGAGCCCGACGATGGCGAAGCCGACGCGCTCGGACGGCGGCAGGGGTGCGGGCGGCGGCGCGGAGGGCCGGTCGGCCTCGCCCCGCCAGTTCGGAAAGGTGACGCGCCCGCCCTGGACGGAGCCCGTGTCCACGGGCGACGGCCCCGGCATCGCGAGGGAGGGGCCGGCGGCGGCGGTCAGAAGCCCGGCCGACCCCGTCGCGATCAGGCCGCGGCGGGTCAGGCGGGGAAACTCGAACGGCATGGCGGGTGGCCTTTCGGTGTCGTTCCGGAATCGGAAGGATGCTGATTTCTCCGCTCTCGAACACCGGCGCCCGCCGATCATCGCGCTTTTCCCTCCGCGGAGCGCCGATGGCGGGCATGAGGGGTGCCGCGCGGCGCGGTCCGCAGCCGCCGTTCCGGGCGGGGTCGCCCGCGCAGGCTAAGCCTTTTCCTTCCGGGCCTGCCATGGACCCTGCGGCGTCTCCTCCGCGTTTTGCGCCAATCATCCGGAAGCAGGAGGGGGCGCGTCATGCGGAGGGTGGCATCCGGCTGGTCTTGGCTTCTGGCCGTCGGCGCGTCGCTGGCGGTCTCGGCTCCCGCCGCGGCTTACAGCCTGTCCGACCAGGGCTTCCTCGCCCCAGGGCCGTCCGCCGGCCAGGATGGCGACCAGGAGCTGATCTGCTTCCAGGACGGAAGCATCATCGTCAGCTTCCTGTCCGAGGCGGACCTGCGCATCGAGCGCGCCCCCGACCGGCGGCGCCACGGCGGCCTGTGGAACGGCTCCTCCGGGGTCACCTCCGGCGCCGAAGCCGGCAAGAAGACCGCCTGCTTCACCAGCGGAACGAACCGGGGCGGCTTCTTCTCCGGCTGAGGGCGTGACTGCCGGGGCTCCCCACCGGCGTCACGCGATGTCCCTCGCCATCCCCGACCGGATCAACAGGTCGGTATCGGGCGAAAAACGCGCCTTGAGCGGCAGCATCGCGGCACCCAGCACGCGCGCCATCGGGCCGATCGAGCCGGCGGTGACGGTGGCCGATGTCAGGCCCGAACGGTTGAAGCGCTCCACCGCCGCGGACAGTTGCCGCGTGAAGCGGTCGCGCCATGCCGGCGGCAGGAAGCCGTCCACCACGACCTCCTGGAAGTCGATGACGCTGAGGGCGGAGACGACGGCGCGCGACAGTTCGGCGGTCGCGGTTTCGGCCCAGCCGTCGAAGATGGCGTCGGCGGCGGGACCGCCGCCTTCGGTGAGTGCTGCCGAGGGATCGATCCCGGCCGCCTCAAGCGCGCGTTCCAGCAGGAAGATGGACGCGCTGTGAATCAGCTGTCCCGGCGGCGAGCCCGGCCGGGACGGGCCGGTCGGCATGGAGCCGATGGCTCCCGCATTGCCCTGCTCGCCGCGATACATACGGCCATCGATCACGACGCCGCCGCCGATGAAGGTGCCGAGATAGATGTAGAGCGCGCTGCGGCGTGTGATGGCGTGGCCGGCGATCATCTCGGCGGCGCAGGCGGCGGCCGCGTCGTTGTAGAGCGCCACCGGCAAGCCGGTCCGCTGCCCCAGCGCGCCGGCGACGTCGGCGGCGCGCCAACCGTCCAGCGCGCCGGGCGCCAGTCCCAGTTCCGACGACCAGGCGTGGATCTCATCCGGCATGGCGACGCCGAGACCGACGACGCGCGAACGGGCCGCCGGGGACAGATGGCTCAGCAGGGCCACCGCCTGCGAGATCGCCGTCGCGATCGTCGGTTCCGGCAGCGGCGCGTCATAGCGCACCCGGGTCGCCCCCAGCTCCTCGCCAAGCAGGTTGATCAGGATCGCCTCGACGCTGCGCCGGCCGATCTTCACGCCCAGCGCGTAGGCGCCTTCCGGATTGGGGGCGACGGGGGTGGAGGGTTGCCCGACCTGTCCGCGGACCTTGTCCAGCTTGACCAGAAGCCCGTCCTCGAGCAGCCGGTTGACGATCACCGAAGCCGCCTGGCCGCTGAGCCCGGTTTCCCGCGCGATCTCCGCCTTGGAGAGCATGCCGCTTTGCAGCAGCGCGTTCATGACCAGGCGCTCGTTGTAGACGCGCAGTCCGGTGGTGTCGCCGCCGCGCATGCCTTCCCGCCTCCCCGATGCCCTGTCAGCCGGTATAGCAACCCGTCATAACATAATCAAAATGGTTTATTTAAGGGGCGTTCCGAAGCCGCTTCGTGCGGCTGCGGCAACCTCCCTGCGCTCCGTTGACAACGCGCTACCCTGCCGTCCGCCGTGTGGATTTGGCTTTCAGGCTAATATCAAAATCAATGTGATTTATATATTGCGCGCCGTGAAACGCCGGGCTTATAGTTCGCATGCCCTACAAACCGAATGGCTGGGCGCCCGGAGCGGCAAACCGACAGCGAGGCCGGCGGAGCCGCCCTCCGCCGGGCGGGCACGCAACCGCGGGCGCGACCGGAAAAGACATCTGGGAGGAAAAGCATGAAGTGCGGTCTATCCTTGATCGGAGCGGCGGTGGCCGCCTTCCTCGGCGCCTCCGCGCAGGCGGAGACGCTGTCCATCGCCACGGTGAACAACGGCGACATGATCCGCATGCAGAAGCTGGCGGGCCATTTCACCAAGGCGCATCCGGACATCACGCTGAACTGGGTGACGCTGGAGGAGAATGTCCTGCGCCAGCGGGTCACCACGGACATCGCCACGAAGGGCGGCCAGTACGACATCCTGACCATCGGCACCTATGAGGTTCCGATCTGGAGCAAGCAGAAGTGGCTGATGCCGCTCGACAAGCTCGGCTCCAACTACGATGCCGACGACCTGCTGCCGTCCATCCGCAGCGGCCTGACCATCGACGGCACGCTCTACGCCGCGCCCTTCTACGGCGAAAGCTCGATGATCATGTACCGCAAGGACCTGTTTGAGAAGGCCGGGCTGACCATGCCGGAGGCGCCGACCTGGACCTTCATCGCCGACGCCGCGCGCAAGCTGACCGACAAGAAGGCCGAGGTTTACGGCATCTGCCTGCGCGGCAAGGCCGGCTGGGGCGAGAACATGGCCTTCCTCAGCGCCATGGCCAACAGCTTCGGCGCGCGCTGGTTCGACATGAGCTGGAAGCCGCAGTTCAACACGGACGCCTGGAAGAAGACGCTGACCACCTATCTCGGCCTGATGAAGGACGCCGGCCCGCCGGGCGCCTCCTCCAACGGCTTCAACGAGAATCTCGCGCTATTCCAGACCGGCAAGTGCGGCATGTGGATCGACGCGACCGTGGCCGCCTCCTTCGTCTCCGACCCGGCGCAGAGCAAGGTCGCCGACAAGGTCGGCTATGCCCTGGCGCCCGACAACGGGCTCGGCAAGCGGTCCAACTGGCTGTGGGCCTGGACACTGGCCATCCCCGCCAGCAGCAAGAAGGCCGAGGCGGCGCAGAGCTTCATCGCCTGGGCGACCTCGAAGGACTATCTCGATCTGGTCGCCAGGGAGGAAGGCTGGGCCCACGTCCCGCCGGGCACCCGCAGCTCGCTCTACGCCAACGCCGACTACCGCGCGTCGGCCCCCTTCGCCGACCTCACGCTGAAGTCGATCCAGGCGGCCGATCCCACCCGCCCGACGGTGGAGGAGGTTCCCTACACCGGCGTCCAGTTCGTCGCCATTCCCGAATTCCAGGGCATCGGCACCGCGGTCGGACAGGCCTTCTCGGCGGCCCTGGCCGGCCAGATGACCGCCGACCAGGCGCTGCAGAGCGCGCAGGCGCTCACCACCCGCGAGATGACCAAGGCCGGCTACATCAAGTAGCCGCCCCCGCCCGCCCGATCACGCTACGCCGCAACAAACGCCGCTTCACACGCCGCTGAAGGGTCAAGCCATGGCCACCGCCCATTCGCGTGCGGCCGCGCGCCTGACGATGGCCCCGGCCGTCGTCCTGCTGCTCGGCTGGATGCTGATCCCGCTCGCGATGACGCTCTACTTCTCGTTCCTGCGCTACAACCTGCTGATGCCGGGGAGCGAGGAGTGGATCGGCACCCTGAACTACGAGTACTTCCTCACCGATCCCGCCTTCTTCGCAGCACTCGGCAACACCTTGGCGCTGGTCGGCGGGGTGCTGGCGCTGACGCTGTGCGGCGGCATCCTGCTGGCCCTTCTGCTCGACCAGCCCTTCTGGGGGCGCGGGATCGTCCGGCTCCTAGTCATCGCCCCGTTCTTCGTCATGCCCACCGTCTCGGCGCTGGTCTGGAAGAACATGCTGATGAACCCGGTGAACGGCCTGTTCGCCAGCCTGGCACGGGCGCTGGGCCTCCAGCCCATCGACTTCCTGGGCGAGGTGCCGCTGTCCTCGATCGTCATGATCGTGACCTGGCAGTGGCTGCCCTTCGCGACGCTGATCCTGCTGACCGCCCTTCAGTCGCTGGACCGCGAGCGGCTGGAGGCGGCGGAGATGGACGGCGCGGGCGCGCTGGACCGCTTCATCCACATCATCCTTCCCCATCTCGCCCGCGCGATCACCGTGGTGACGCTGATCCAGACCATCTTCCTGCTGTCGGTCTTCGCCGAGATCCTGGTGACGACCAACGGCGGGCCGGGAACCGCCACCACCAACATCACTTATCTGGTCTACGCCCTGTCGCTGCTGCAATTCGATGTCGGCGGCGGTTCCGCCGGCGGCATCGTCGCGGTCGTCCTCGCCAACATCGTCGCCGTCTTCCTCATGAGGATGATCGGCCGCAACCTGGACCTCTGAGCCATGGCGCGCGCCACGACCGCCTCCCGCAAGCTGGGGCTGACCCTGCTCGCCTGGACCATCGGGATCGTGATCTTCTTTCCGATCCTGTGGACCGCCCTGACCAGCTTCAAGACCGAGGCGGAGGCCATCGCCTCGCCGCCCTCCTTCATTGCCTTCCAGTGGACGCTGGAAAATTACGCCGAGGTGCAGTCGCGGTCCGATTACGCCCTGCACTTCATGAACTCGGTGATCATCTCGCTGGGCTCCACCCTGGTGGGGCTTCTGATCGCGGTGCCCGCCGCCTGGTCGATGGCCTTCGTGCCCAGCCGGCGGACCAAGGACGTGCTGATGTGGATGCTGTCCACGAAGATGCTGCCCCCCGTCGGCGTGCTGATCCCGATCTACCTGCTGTTCCGCGACACGGGGCTGCTCGACAGCCGGACCGGGCTGGTCATCGTCCTGACGCTGATCAACCTGCCGATCATCGTCTGGATGCTGTTCACCTATTTCCGCGAGATCCCGGGCGAGATCCTGGAGGCGGCGCGGATGGACGGGGCCGGGCTGAAGGCGGAGATCCTTTACGTGCTGCTGCCGATGGCGGTGCCCGGCATCGCCTCCACCCTGCTGCTCAACGTCATCCTGGCCTGGAACGAGGCCTTCTGGACGCTCAGCCTGTCCGCCTCGCAGTCGGCCCCGCTGACCGCCTTCATCGCCAGCTATTCGAGCCCCGAGGGGCTGTTCTACGCGAAACTGTCGGCCGCCTCGACCATGGCGGTCGCGCCGATCCTGGTTCTCGGCTGGTTCAGCCAGAAGCAGCTCGTGCGCGGCCTGACCTTCGGCGCCGTGAAGTAGGAGACCTCCCGTGGGAGAGATCGTTCTCAAGCAGATCACCAAGAGCTTCGGTGACGTGTCCGTCATCCCGCCGCTCGACCTCACCATCGCCGACGGGGAGTTCGTGGTGTTCGTCGGCCCGTCCGGCTGCGGCAAGTCCACGCTCCTGCGCCTGATCGCCGGGCTGGAGGATGTGTCGTCCGGCACCATCAGCATCGACGGGAAGGACGCCACCCGCCTGCCGCCGGCCGGGCGCGGGCTGGCCATGGTGTTCCAGTCCTACGCGCTCTACCCGCACATGACCGTGCGCAACAACATCGCCTTCCCGCTGAAGATGGCACGGCTGGACAAGGCGGCCATCGACCGCAAGGTGGAGGCGGCGGCGGCGGTGCTCAACCTCACCGGCTATCTCGACCGCCGTCCCGGACAGCTGTCCGGCGGCCAGCGCCAGCGCGTCGCCATCGGCCGCGCCATCGTGCGGGAGCCGACCGCCTTCCTGTTCGACGAGCCGCTGTCGAACCTGGACGCGGCGTTGCGCGTCAACATGCGGCTGGAGATCTCCGAGCTGCACCGCAGCCTGGCGACCACCATGATCTACGTGACCCACGACCAGGTGGAGGCCATGACCATGGCCGACAAGATCGTGGTGTTGAACGCCGGCCGCATCGAACAGGTCGGATCGCCCATCGAGCTCTACAGCCGGCCCTGCAACCGCTTCGTCGCCGGCTTCATCGGCTCGCCGCGCATGAACTTCATCGAGGGCGGGGAAGCCGCGGCCGAGGGTGCCCACGCCATCGGCATCCGTCCCGAGCATCTGGCCCTGTCGACGGAGAGCGGCCGCTGGTCCGGCACGGTCAGCGTGTCGGAGCATCTGGGTTCCGACACCTTCGTCTATGTGCAGTCGCCCGAGGTCGGGACGCTGGTCGCGCGCGCCGGCGGCGAGGTCCCGGTCCGTCACGGCGACCGCGTGTGGCTGACGCCGCAGGCCGGGAAGCTGCACCGGTTCGATCCGCAGGGGCGGGCAATGTCACGGGAAAAGGTGCTGTCATGAAGCGTCTCGACGGGAAATCCGCCATCATCACCGGGGCGGCGCGCGGCATCGGCCGCGCCTTCGCCGCCGCCTATGTGCGGGAGGGAGCCACGGTCGCCATCGCCGACATCGACCTCGCCGCCGCCGAGCGGGCGGCGGCGGAGATCGGCGGCGGCGCCTACGCGGTGGCGCTGGACGTGACCGACCAGGCCTCCATCGACGCCGCGGTCGGCGCGGTCGTGGAGCGGAGCGGCGGCATCGACATCCTGATCAACAACGCCGCCGTCTTCGACCTGGCGCCGGTCACCGAGATCACGCGCGGCAGCTACGACCGGCTCTTCGCCATCAACGTCGCCGGCACCCTGTTCACCCTTCAGGCGGTGGCGCGGCGCATGATCGAGCAGGGCCGCGGGGGCAAGATCATCAACATGGCCTCCCAGGCCGGCCGCCGGGGCGAGCCGCTCGTCGCCGTCTATTGCGCGACCAAGGCGGCGGTCATCAGCCTGACCCAGTCGGCGGGGCTGAACCTGATCCGGCACGGCATCAACGTCAACGCCATCGCCCCCGGCGTGGTGGACGGGGAGCATTGGGACGGCGTCGACGCCCTGTTCGCCCGGCATGAGGGCCTCCGGCCCGGCGAGAAGAAGCGGATGGCCGGCGAGGCGGTGCCCTACGGCCGCATGGGGCGGGCCGAGGATCTGACCGGAATGGCCGTCTTCCTGGCTTCCGCCGAGGCCGACTACATCGTCGCCCAAACCTACAACGTCGACGGCGGCAACTGGATGAGCTGAAGGCGGCGCCCGGTCCGGGACCCGCCCGGCCCAAAAACCACTTGACCCAAAACCCTCCGCCTTCTCCGCAGGGGATCACAATGACCATGTCTCTTTCGGCCGGGACGCTCCCGGCCGTCGCCGCGACGGCCGGCGTGCCGGCCTACGACCGCGCCCGGCTGTCCGCCGGGATCCTGCATTTCGGCGTCGGCAACTTCCACCGCGCCCATCAGGCCGTCAGCCTGGACAGGCTGTTCGGCCAGGGCCGCGACCTCGACTGGGCCATCCTCGGCGCCGGCGTCATGCCCTCGGACCAGCGGATGCGGGACGCCCTGGAGGGGCAGGACTGGCTGAGCACGGTGGTCGAACAGTCCGGCGAGCGGAGCGTCGCCCGCGTCGTCGGCGCCATGGTCGGGATGCTGCCGGTCGGCGACGCCGACGCCATCATCGCCAAGCTGGCCGACCCGGCCATCCGCATCGTCTCGCTGACGGTGACCGAGGGCGGCTACTACATCGACGCGTCCGGCGCCTTCGACAGCGGTCACCCGGACATCCGGGCCGACATCGCGTCCCCCGGCCGGCCGGCGACCATCTTCGGCATGATCGTCGCCGGGCTGGCGCGCCGCCGCGCCGCCGGCATCGAGCCCTTCACCGTCATGTCCTGCGACAACATCCCGCACAACGGCACCGTCACCCGCAACGCCGTGCTGGGCATCGCCAGGCCGGTCGACGCGGAGCTTGCCGGCTGGATCGCGGACTCCGTCGCCTTTCCCAACGGCATGGTCGACCGCATCACGCCGGCGACCGGCGAGCAGGAGCGCGCGGCCCTGATGCGCGACTTCGGGATCGAGGACGCCTGGCCGGTCTTCTGCGAGGACTTCACGCAATGGGTGCTGGAGGACCGGTTCTCCGCCGGCCGTCCGGCGCTGGAAGCGGTGGGGGTGCAGTTCGTCGCCGACGTCACGCCCTTCGAGACGATGAAGATCCGCATCCTGAACGGCGGCCATGCGGTGATCGCCTATCCGGCGGGCCTGCTCGGCATCACCTACGCCCATGAGGCGATGGAAACGCCGCTGATCCGCCGTTTCCTGCAGAAGATCGAGCGGGAGGAGATCATTCCCACCGTTCCGCCGGTGCCGGACACCGACCTGGACGCCTATTTCGCCATCATCGAGCGCCGCTTCGCCAACCCAAAGATCAAGGACACCATCCGCCGGCTCTGCCTCGACGGCTCCAACCGCCAGCCGAAATTCATCGTTCCCTCCATCGCCGACCGTTTGAAGGCCGGCGCCGGCATCGAGGGGCTGGCCCTGGAATCGGCCCTGTGGTGCCGCTACTGCTATGGGCAGGATGAGAACGGCAAGGCCATCGAACCCAACGATCCCAACTGGGACCGGCTGACCGCCGTCGCGCGCGAGGCCCGCGTCAACCCGACGGTGTGGCTGGACATGGAGGAGGTCTATGGCGAGAGCGGCCGCTCGCCGGTCTTCCGCGACCGCTTCGCCAACGCCCTGCGCGCCTTGTGGGCGGACGGCACCCGGACGGTGCTCGCCCGTTATGCCGGTGAGTCGCCCTGAGGGCGGTCGGCTCGGGCGACGGAACCAACGACAAAGGATAGGCTGCCATGACCGCTTTGCCGCAAGGCGACGGTGTCGCCGACGCCCTGTGCATGGGCGAGGTGCTGATCGACTTCATGCCCGCCGGCCCCGACCCCGATCTTCGTCCGGGGGGCATCGGGTCCTTCACCCCGGCGGCGGGCGGCGCCCCGGCGAACGTCGCGGCCGGGCTCGCCCGGCTGGGGGTGCGTAGCGCCTTCCTCGGCCGGACGGCGGCGGACAGCTTCGGCCGGTTCCTGGCGCGGTCGCTGGCCGATGCCGGCGTCGACGTCAGCCGGCTGCGCCTCGCGGACGGCGCCAGAACCCCGGTCGCCTTCGTGTCCCTCGACGAGGAGGGGGAGCGCGAGTTCCTGTTCTACGGCGAGCCGATGGCCGGCTTCTCATCGGCGGATCTCGACCTCGAGGCGGTCGAGGGGACCCGCCTGCTGCATTCCGGCTCGATCGGCATGATCGATCCGGCGGCGCGGGAGGCGAGCCTGCTGGCGGTGGAGACGGCGCGGCGCCATGGACGGCTGGTCTCCTTCGACGCCAACCTGCGCCCGGCGCTGTGGCCGGACCGCGAGACGGCCGAGCGCATGATCCGCCAGGGCATCGCCGCCGCCGACATCGTCAAGCTCAGCGACGAGGAGCTGAGCTTCCTGACCGGCACGGCCGACCCGGCCGAAGGCGGCCGGTCGCTGTGGCACGACGGCCTGCGGCTGCTCGCGGTGACGCATGGGCGCGACGGCTGCACCTTCGTGACCCGCGACGCCTGCGAGCATGTGCCGGGCATGGCGGTGGCGACCGTGGACACCACCGGCGCCGGCGACGCGTTCGTCGCGGCACTGCTGGCCGGTATCCTGGAGGATGTCGGCACCGCCTTCACCCCGGATCGCCTGCGCGGGATCTGCCGCTTCGCCAATGGTGCCGGCGCCCTGAGCACCACGGCCCATGGTGCCATTCCATCCCTGCCGGACCGCGAGGCGGTCAACCGGCTGCTGGGGTGAAACCGAACCGCCCCTGACCCCGGCACCGGGCTTTCAGCACCGGGCTTTTGGCGGAGCAAAGCGCCTCTGGCCCGTTCTGCGCGCCAAAGCTCCCCGGCGTTCAGACCAGCACCGGGGCGTTCGCGACGCCTTCGGTGCCGAACAGCTCCCGGTAGCGCGCGATCTCGTCCGCCGGCCCCGTCGCCTTGGCGTGGTTGTCGCTGAGCTTCACGGCCCCTTTCCAGGCGCCGCCCAGCTCGACGGCGGTCACCTTGCAGACCAGGCTCAGGGGATCGAAGGCTTTGCCGCCGCGCGGGTGGCAGCCGCGGAAATCGGCCGTGAGCATCGTGCCCCACCCATACCCATCGCGGATGCGGCCGCCGAAGTGCCGGTGCAGGCGCAGGATCTCGTCCACGTCGAGGCCATCGCTGAACAGGATGCGTTTTTCCCTGGGGTCCCGGCCACGGCTTTCCAGCCAGGCGATGTATTCCTCGCCGGCCGCCACGGGGTCCTTGCTGTCCACGCGCAGGCCCGTCCAATCCGCGACCCAATCCGGCGCGCTCTTCAGGAACTGCGTGCTGCCGAAGGTGTCGGGCAGGAACACCAGCATTCCGCCCCCGTAGGTCTCCTGCCAGAGACGCAGCACCTCGTACTGCGCGACCTTCAGCTGTTCCGTTGTCCGGGCCAGGGCCGCCATGGTGACGGGAAGCTCATGGGCGTTCGTGCCGATCGCCTCGAGATCATGCTTCATGGCGAGGTGGGTGTTGCTCGTGCCGATGAAGGCCGGCCCAAGCTCGGCCGCCATCGTCTCCACCACATACTCCTGCCACAGGAAACCGTGGCGGCGCCTCGTGCCGAAGTCGGAGAGGTACAGGTCGGACACGGGGCGCAGGCGTTCGATCTTGTCCCACAGCCGGATTTTGGCGCGGGCATAGAGGATGTCGAGTTCGGTCTCCGCCATTCCCGCCAGCCCGGCGCGGGTCTTCAGCTCATTGATGATGCTGAGGGCGTAGATCTCCCACATCGTCACCTGCGCCCAGGAACCCTCGAAGTCGAGGAGCCATTGGCCGTCCTCCCTCGACAGCCGGTAGTCGGGCAGCGTGAAGCCGTTGGCGAACCATGCAATGAAGTCGGGCCGGAAGATGCCCCGCTCCCCGTAGAAGGTGTTGCCCTGAAGCCAGATCGCCTCGGAACGCTTCAGCCGCAGGGAGCGGACGTTCTCCAGTTGCCGGCGCAGTTCGCCCTCATCGACGATCTCGGCCAGCCGGACCGACCGCGTGCGGTTGATCAGGCTGAAGCGGACATTCACGTCCGGGAAGTGAAGCCAGATGAACTGCAACATGGCGAGCTTGTACCAGTCCGTGTCGAGCAAGGACCGGACGATGAAATCCGTTTCGTAATTGTGGTTGTGCGCGCGCGTCGCGAAGTTCATGAGCATGGCGTTCCGCTGTCCCCTACCGTCCTGATCGGCCCCTTCTCCAAAACAGTGCCTCGTCCGCCATCGCCGCGATCCGCACGCGGCATTCCCAGTCGTTGCTTGAAACCAACAGCGGAATCCAGCAAATGGCTCAACCCCGGCGGACGCCGGATCCGTGATGAGCCTCCCGAGACCGGAGATCAGAATGCCTTCCCGTCCTCCCGCCGACGCCCTTGTCATCCTGCTGCACGGCTTCGGCACCGGCGGCCAGGACATGATGCCGCTGGCCGAAGCCTGGGAGGCGGCGTTGCCGAACGTCCTGTTCACGGCGCCCGACGCCCCCTTCGCCGGCGATTACGGGTCCGGCCGGCAGTGGTTCAGCATCGCCGGCGTGACGGAGCAGAGCCGTCCCCAACGGATCGCCGCGGCGCGCGCGGAGTTCGACCGCGTCATCGCCGCGCAGATCGAACGGCATGGCTTCGAGGGGCGCCTCGACCGCGTCGTTCTCGCCGGCTTCTCCCAGGGTTCGATGATGCTGCTCGACGCCGTGGTCTCGGGCCGCTGGCCGGTCGCCGCCGGCGTGGCCTTCTCCGGCCGCCTCGCCTCCCCGCCTCCCTTCGCCCCGGCCGGGGACACGCGGCTGCTGCTTCTTCACGGCACCGCCGACGGCGTGGTCCCGCCCACGGGAACGACCGAGGCCCTGGTGGCGCTGCGTGCCCACGGCCTTGCCGCCGAGGGGCACCTGTTCCGAGGCCTGGGCCACACGATCTCTTCCGAGGGAGCGGTGATGGCCCAGGCCTTCATCGCCGCCTCGCTCGGCCGGCAGTTTGCCCGGTAGCTCCGCGGCCTGCGGAAAAAATCGGACAGCAACCGCCGCCGCCCTCTTGAAGGCGGATTTTTCCGCCGCCACGTCTTTTGAAGATTCGGGCCCCTCTGGCAGATGCGGCGGCATTTGCGATGTCGGATCAAACCTACATTTGCGCGGACGCGGCGCTTTTGGAGTGATCGAGAGGGGCCTGCTATGGAACTGTTGTTCTATGACTGGCTGACGAAGCCGGTATGGATGTGGCTTGTCTTCCTGAGTGTCGTCGCAACTCTTCTGGCGCTCGATCTCGGTGTCCTGAACCGGAAACAGGGCGAGATCGGCGTCAAGAAGAGCCTCGCCCTTTCCGCCTTCTACATCGCGCTCGGCGTCGCCTTCGGCGGCTGGATCTGGTGGCAGCTCGGCCTGCAATCCGGCAAGGAGTATCTGACCGGCTTCGTGGTCGAGAAGTCGCTCGCGATGGACAATGTCTTCGTCATCGCGATGATCTTCAGCTACTTCGCCGTGCCGCGCGTCTATCAGCACCGGGTGCTTTTCTGGGGCATCCTGGGCGTGATCGTGTTGCGCGGCATCATGATCGGGCTCGGCGCCACCCTCGTGGCCGAGTTCTCCTGGCTGCTCTACATCTTCGCTCTCTTCTTGATCTTCACGGGCGTGAAGATGTGGATCATGGCCGACAAGAAGCCTGACGTCGGCGACAATCCCCTGCTGCGGATCGTCCGAAAGCGCTTCCGGGTTGCGGACGAACTGCACGGCGACCGGTTCTGGGTTAAGAAAGCGGACCCGGTGACGGGGAAGATGGCCTGGTACATGACGCCGCTCTTCCTCGCCTTAATGATGGTCGAGACGGTCGATCTCGTCTTCGCGGTGGACAGCGTGCCGGCGATCTTCGCGATCACGACCGATCCCTTCATCGTCTACACCTCGAACATTTTCGCCATCCTCGGCCTTCGCGCCCTCTACTTCGCGCTTTCGGCGATGGTCCATCGGTTCCATTACCTGAAATACGCCCTCAGCGTGCTTCTGGTGTTCATCGGCTCGAAGATCTTCATCGCCGACATCGCCGGGTTCGATGGCGGCAAGTTTCCGCCGAACTGGAGCCTCGCCATCACGATGCTCATCCTCAGCGCGGGCGTCGCCTGGTCGCTCTGGAAGACGCGCGGCCTGAAGGGAAAAACGGCGTAAGGCCCGGCACCGGGGCCGGCCCTGATCGGGCTGGCCTCGGCATGCAAGTCCGTGCGCAGCGGAGCATGCTGATGCCACCGTCCAGCCCGGGTGCGGGATAACGCGTTGATCCATGTCAACGCAGCCACCGGGCCATGCACTATGCTCTTCGGGTTGAGCGGCGATGGCATCGAGATGCATCGGCTACCCAAGAGGTTGATGAAAAAATCAGGAAATTCAAACCCTCGCGCCAACTCCTCCGTATCAGCTTTGGAGCGCCCTTCAGAGGCTGGCCAGCCCCGAGCGGGATGGAACGCGTCGCGGCGCCGGGGGAAGGGTTCAATCGGAAGTCTTAAGGAATTTGCCAAAAACGCATTTCCTTGCGGGAGAAGGTGATGGGGCTTTTCGGACATATTGGTTCGGACCGGTACCAGCCTTAAGCACAACGCCATAATGTTCGGAGCGATTTTCATGATTTTTCAGAGCGATACAGGATCGTCCGCTTCCATTCTGGACGATGACCCATGGATCAATGTGGCTGGGCGATTGGACGATCAATTCAACGCGCTGCACCATGACGCCCGAGAGCAGCCGGAGCTTGAAGAGCTGCACCGTATTTCAGTCGCACTATACGATTCCAAATCAGATCACCTTCGCACCTTCCTGGAATCGAACATCGGTCCCCGCCCCTTGGAGCGTATAAACGACAAACTGAGCAACCACCCTGCGCTCGTTGCCGTGGCGCAGTCAGGGCGGCCTCGGATTGACAACGCAATCGATCCCATCTCACACCCGCATGGCAGCAGCCAGACCAAGAGGCTGGTTCAGCATGGGTTTCGGTCACGGTACGTCGTCCGCGTGCATCGTGACGGCGTTCTTTACGGATTTATCTTTTTCAATTCCCGTATTTCCAACTTTTTCTCCGAACCAGTATTGTCCGCTCTGACTCCTTTCCGCCGTCTCATTGATGTCCTTGTCGTGAGCAACATCACCAGCCAGCGCGGTATGCTGGCTGCCGTGCGCACGGCGTTGCAGGTGAGCCAGTATCGAGATGAGGAGACAGCCGCCCACCTTGACCGCATGGGGCATTACGCGGAACTCATCGCCCAGCGCATCGCGGCAAAGCGCAATCTGTCAGACGAATATGTTGAGTATGTTTATCAGTATGCTCCCCTGCACGATTTGGGAAAGGTGGCGATTCCCGACAGCGTTCTTCTGAAGCCCGGCAAATTGACGCCGGATGAGTTCGAAATCATGAAGACTCATGTCGCAAAAGGAGTGGAGCTTATCGACTCCATGGTGCGCGATCACGGACTGGAGGCACTGCCCTATCGCGATCTCTTGCGCAACATCGTCGGCTATCACCATGAGCGCTTCGACGGCACCGGATACCCGAATGGGCTTTTGGGAATAACCATTCCTCTGGAGGCACGGATCGTTGCGGTCGCGGATGTCTTCGATGCATTGACATCGAAACGCCCATACAAAGACGCTTGGACCAACGACGCCGCGATGACGTTCCTTCGCGAGCAGGCGGGGCGGTTGTGGGACCCGGATTGCGTCGAGGCGTTGCTGTGCGACCCATCGGCCATAGCAGGCATTCAACAGAGATTCCGCGATCCGGAAATGGCGGTGGCATGATCACCCAAGAGGCTGGCCCGCTGGCGAAAACCGGTTGACCAGCGAGGGCATGTGAGCTGGCCTGATGGGCGGAGAAGCCGCTGAGGCGCCCCCTTGCCGATCTCGGATCGGCTCCGGGCATGAAGGTCCGCGCCCCGGAGGGAAAACCTTCTTCAGGATATGAGAGGAGAGCAGGACGACCCATGTCGCCGATCGATGCAGGGGAAGCCGCCGCACGCGTCCGGCAACTGAGCGACCGCATCGTGGCGGGACGGACCGCGACGGGAGCCCTCTTCATCTGGTGCAATGAGAACGGCATTTCGACCGGCGCCATCAGGGCGGTCACACTGAAAAGACGACCGAGCCACGTGGTCGGCCGGAAGATCGCCAGGGCTTTGAATGTGAGCCTGTACGACGCTGTCGGCTACCGCCGCGTCCAGCTGCTCCGTGGCGAGGTTCTTCTGTCTCAAGCCTCGAACTGGTTCATACCGTCCTCGCTGCCGGACGAGATCAGGAACACATTGGAGCATGAGGACCTGCCGTTCGGGACGGTCGTCGCGCCGCTCAATCCCTTCAGGCGGACCTTCAAGGTCAGAACTCTGCTGCCCATCGAAGACAGGCCGAACTCTCCCACACCGGTTCTGGAGCATGAGGCGGTTGTGTACAGCGAAGCGGGAATGCCGCTGGCCTTCGTACGCGAGCGCTACTTTTCGACGCTTGTCCGGTATTCGGCAGCAAACACACCCAAGGCCCGATAGCGTTCAAGCCCTTGATTTCACTACCCTGTTTGCCCTTTCCCTTCCCGAGAGGAGGCCATGGGCGACACCTTCATGATATCGGGCCGAACCTCCAAGCGCGCCGAGCTGTCTGACGTCATCGCCGACCTGGAGAAGCGGATCGCCCAGCACCGGGCCGACTAGGTCCACATAGACGCCGTGCTTCGTCTCTACGCCCCCAAGGTGGAGTCGGAGGCAATCGCACCCAAGGCCGTCCGCCGACGCAATGGATGGTTCCGTCCGGGCAAGCTGCCCCGGCTCCTGCTGGACGTCCTCCGCACCGCTCCGGCGCCGCTCTCCGTGAAGGCCCTTTCGGTCGAGCCGATGAAGCGCCGGGGTCTTGATCCGGAAGACGCCCGCACCGTCCACCGTGTCGGCAAGATGGTCCACGACTGCCTCGCCCGGCAGTCGGCGGGGTTGGTCGAGCGGGTGTCCGATGGGAAGGCGGCCGCATGGAAGGCGGCGCAGTAGCAAATCAGCTCGCCGCCCGCCCCGCGCATGCCACCCCGTTTCCGTCCCGGTCGTGCCATGCCCAGTAACCCGGCTCCCCACGGAAGGCCGGGGTCAGGCCAACAGCTCGGGCCGCGTCACAGGTGGGCGCGGCAACCAGGTGCAACACCGCGTCGGAGAGCGACCAGGGGTGAACCGCCAACGCGCCGGCACCCAGCCCGATCAGGAACGTCAGCAGGATCAGCGGCACGCGCCGTGCGAACCGGCGCAGACGTTCCTGGCGCCACGCCTTTCGGCGCTCCTCCTCGCTATGGTACGGCCTCCAACCCATGCCTGCGCTCCCTATGGTTCAAAGGAGTATGGAGCATTGGACGCGCCGAGGAACAGCGACTCTCACGCATCATTATGTTGCGCACCTGAGCCTGGGCGCTACTGGAGCGAGCACGCCAAAGCAACTGGAAGAGTCACGAAGCTTTCGTCGGAAGGCGTATGTCGGGCCAGATCAGCCCCTCTCCGCCCTGGGTGTGTTTGCTACCGAATACCGCGCTTGTCGCCCCGGCCGTGCACGGGTAGCGCTTTTCGCAACGATACAGCCGGACGCCGGCCGGGCGAGGGCCACCCCATCCCGGCTCAGCCCCGCCCGGCTCACCCCTCGTGCTGCGCCTTGCCGGCGCGGTCGAGTGCCGCGAACTCCTCGTCCGTCAGCGTGATGTCCGCCGCCGCGACATTCTCTTCCAGGTGCCCCACCTTGGAGGTGCCGGGGATGGGCAGCATGACCGGGCTGCGCTTGAGTATCCAGGCGAGCGCGATCTGGCCCGGCGAGGCGCCATGTTGCCTGGCGATGCTGTCCAGCAGCGAGCCGGGCTTGGCGAGGTCGCCCGCCGCCAGCGGGTACCAGGGGATGAAGCCGATGCCGTTCGCGGCGCAATGGTCCAGCACCGCCTCGCTCGTGCGGTCCACGAGGTTGTAGCGGTTCTGCACGGTCGCGACCGGGAAGACCTTCGAAGCCGCCTCGATGTCCGCAACGGACACCTCGCTGAGGCCGGCGTGGCGGATGATCCCGTCGTCGATGAGCGAGCGGATGGCCCCGAACTGCTCGTCGCGCGGCACGGTCGGGTCGATGCGGTGGAGCTGCCACAGCCCGATCCGCTCCACCGCCAGCTTGCGCAGGCTGCGGTGCGCCTCCTGGATCAGGTATTCCGGCCGGCCCAGCGGAATCCAGCGGTCCGGCCCGGTGCGCACCAGCCCGCCCTTGGTGGCGACCAGCGTCCCGGCATAGGGATGCAGCGCCTCCCGGATCAGCTCCTCCGACACGTCCGGCCCGTAGGAGTCCGCCGTGTCGATGAAGGTCACGCCGAGGTCGGGCAGCCGCTTCAGCGTGCGGAGCGCCTCCGCCCGGTCGGCCGGCTCCCCCCAGATCCCCCGTCCGGTGATCCGCATGGCACCGAAGCCGAGCCGGTTGACGGCAATCTCCCCGCCGATTTTGAAGCTTCCGGATTTCGACGCGTCGGGCGTGGGCATGGTCGGGGATCTCCGTTTCAGTTGGGGGCGTTTCGGTTGGCGGACGTCATCTGCAGACCGGCACCAACAGCGCGCAGGGGCCATCGTTCTGGAAAGGCTGGGTTGCGATGCCCTGGCCCCTTTCCGCAGGAAGTAAAAAAAGGGCCGCCGTTTCCGGCAGCCCTTTCAATTTTGAAACCCGCGAGCCCTTCTCAGGCCGCATGGCGTGCCATGCGGGCGCCGCCGCCCTGCTTGGCCATGCGGGCCAGCAGGGCCGGCTCGATGGCGACTTGCAGGTGGGCATGGCGGTCGTCGTCGCGGCGGTCCAGCACCTCGCCGTGGGCGTAGAGCCAGGCGAGCGTGGCGCCGTCGGCGTGCTCCACGTCCATCTCCACCACCTCGCGGCCCGCCGTCATGCGGCGGTCGAGGATGGCGAAGAGCCGGTCCAGACCCTCGCCCGTGACGGCCGACACCGCGCAGGCGCTGTCGGAACGCTCGGTCCGTGCGATGGCCGCATCGTGCGCCTCCGCGTCCAGCGCGTCGATCTTGTTGGCGACCTCAATCACCCGGGCGTCATGCTCCGGGTCGATGCCGAGATCGCGCAGGATCGCCTCCACGTCGGCCTTCTGGGCCTCGGTGTCGGGATGCGCGATGTCGCGGACGTGCAGGATGATGTCCGCCGACTGAACCTCCTCCAGCGTGGCGCGGAAGGCCGCGATCAGATGGGTCGGCAGGTCGGAGATGAAGCCCACCGTGTCGGACAGGATCACCTTGCGGCCCGTCGGCAGCCCGATCGACCGCATGGTCGGGTCGAGCGTGGCGAACAGCAGGTTCCTGGCGAACACGTCGGCGCCGGCCATCCGGTTGAACAGGGTAGACTTGCCGGCGTTGGTGTAGCCGACCAGAGCCACCACCGGATAGGGCACCTTGGCGCGCGCCTTGCGGTGCAGGCCGCGGGTGCGCCGGACCTCCTCCAGCTCCTTCTTGATTTTGATGATCCGGTCGCCAATCAGGCGCCGGTCCATCTCGAGCTGGGATTCACCGGGGCCGCCCAGGAAGCCGAAGCCGCCGCGCTGCCGCTCCAAGTGGGTCCAGGACCGCACGAGGCGCGACTTCTGGTAGCTCAGCGCCGCCAGCTCGACCTGGAGCTGGCCTTCGTGCGTGCGGGCGCGCTCGCCGAAGATCTCCAGGATCAGGCCGGTGCGGTCGATGACCTTGGCCTGGAACGCCTTTTCCAGGTTGCGCTGCTGCACCGGGGTCAGGGCGTGGTCGAGGATGACGAGATCGATGTCCTCGCCCCGCTCCCGCGCCTCGGCCAGCAGGGCCGCATACTGTTCGATGACGCCGCCGCCCAGAAGGGTGGCCGGGCGCGGCTGGTTGAGCTTGACGACGGCGGCGTGCGCCACCTCCAGCTCGATGGCCGCCGCGAGGCCGACGGCCTCCTCCAGGGAGGCCTCCGGGCTGCGGTCGGTTTCGGCCCCGCGCAGGACCGGGTGGAGAATGAGGGCGCGGCCATTGCCGGCGCGCGCCCGAACGGTACCGAGATCAGTTCCGTGATGGGTGGTCATACGATCCTTTTCAGTCCCGCGCGTCAGGCGCGGATCCATTCGCGGGCCTGGTTGGTCGTCGCGATCTGTTGCTGCTTGGCGCGGGCCATGACGGCCTTCTGCACCTTTTCGAACGCACGAACCTCAAGCTGCCGGACGCGCTCGCGCGACACGTGGAAGCGCTGGCTCAGCTCCTCCAGGGTCAGCGGCTCCTCGGCCAGACGGCGCGCGACCAGGATCTGCCGCTCGCGGTCGTCCAGCGCGTCGAGCCCGAGCTTCAGGAAGTCCAGCCGCTCCTTGCGCTCCTCCGCGTCGGCGACGACGGCTTCCTGGCTGGCCCGGTCATCGGTGAGCTGGTCCTGCCACTCCGCGTCGCCGTCCTCCCCGAAGGGGGCGTTGAGGGAGCTGTCCATGGACAGGCGGCGGTTCATCTCCACCACCTCTTCCCGGGGCACGCTCAGCTCGGTCGCGATGAAGTCGACGGTCTCCGGCGACAGGTCGCCGTTGTCCAGCTCCTGCATGCGGGCCTTGAGCCGCCGCAGGCTGAAGAACAACTTCTTCTGCGCCGCCGTCGTGCCGATCTTCACGAGCGACCAGTTGTGCAGCACATACTCCTGGATCGCCGCACGGATCCACCAGGACGCGTAGGTCGCGAAGCGGAAGCCCTTCTCGGGCTCGAACTTCTGCGCGGCCTGCATCAGGCCGACGTTGCCCTCCGCCACGAGGTCGGCGAGCGGCAGGCCGTAGCCCTGGAAACCGCGCGCCATCTTGAACACCAGCCGCAGGTGGCTACCGATCAGCTTGTCCAGCGCACGGCGGTCCTGCCGGTCGTGCCAGCGCTGGGCATAGTCGCGCTCCTGCTCGGGCGTCAGATAGTCGTACTTGCGGGCGTCCTTGAGATAGAGGTTCAGAGGCTCGTCGGAAACGAACGGTTCAGTCAATGATGTCTCCTGACCCGACACGCTCGATTGTCCTGCCTGTCCGCCCTTCAGGTCGCCATCGTCTCAGCCGCTCGGACGAATGGGGAGGGAAGGGTCGGCTGCTGTGGCCCAGGACCAGCCGTTTCAATGATGATCTGTCGGGAACGAATACATAAATGGGGATGACGCCCCGGCCTTCAAGAGGGGGCGTGTATAATTCGCGACGCTCCGGCCGGGTTTGCCGCGGGGGCCGGGCTGCGATGGACCGTAACATTGGTAAGGCCCTTCCGCCTTGCAAGCCCCGAAATTCGGCTTTCAAGACGGAAGGGCCAAAAAATTTCGAAAGCCCGTGCCTTCGAGGGTTGGGCCGTCAGCTCCAGTCCGTGTGGGTCTTGCCGGGGCGGTCCAGCCGCTCGTAGCCGTGCGCGCCGAAGAAGTCGCGCTGGGCCTGGATCATGTTGGCCCACAGCCGCCCGGTGCGGTAGCCGTCCCAATAGGCGAGCGCGGAACCCATGGCGGGGACCGGCACCCCGGCGGCGACGGCGGCGCCGATGGCGCGGCGCCAGCCCGCCTCGCCCTGGCGGACCAGGCCCGACAGCTCCTCGTCCAGCATCAGGTTGGGCAGGTCCGGCGTGCGGCGCAGCGCGGTCAGGATGCGCTCCAGCACCCGCGCGCGGATGATGCAGCCGCCCCGCCAGATGGAGGAGACGGCGGCCATGTCGATGTTCCAGCCGAACTCGCGGCTGCCCGCGGCGATGACGGCGAAGCCCTGGGCATAGACGGCGATGCGGGCGGCCAGCAGCGCGTCGCCGATGGCGGCGGCCAGCGCCTCGGCCTCGGTGTCCGACAGGGCGGCCGGCGGAGCCACCGGCAGGGCCGCCGCCGCGGCCACCCGCTCCTCCTTCAGGGCCGACAGGCTGCGGGCGAAGACCGCCTCGGCGATGGTCGGGGCGGGCATGCCCAGCTCCATCGCCGTGGTCGAGGCCCAGTGGCCCGTGCCCTTCTGGCCGGCGGCGTCGCGGATGATCTCCAGGATCGGGGCGCCCGTCTCCGGGTCGGCCTTGCCCAGGATCGCGGTCGTGATCTCCATCAGGTAGGAGGCCAGCTCCCCCTCGTTCCAGGCGGAGAAGGTCTCCGCGAGCTTCTCGTAGGAGAAGCCGCAGAGGTTGCGCAGCAGGTGGTAGCCCTCGGAGATCAGTTGCATATCGGCATATTCGATGCCGTTGTGGATCATCTTCACGAAATGGCCGGCACCATCCGGCCCGACCCGCGCGAAGCAGGGCTCCCCGTCCGGTGCCCGCGCCGCGATGGCGCGCAGCAGCGGGGCGACGCGCCCGACCGCCTCCTCCGTTCCTCCGGCCATCAGCGAGGGGCCGCGCCGCGCGCCCTCCTCCCCGCCCGACACGCCGAGGCCGATGAACTCCACCCCCATGTTGGCGGCCCGGCGCACGCGCGCCTGGGTGTCGCGGTAGTGGGAGTTGCCGCCGTCGATCACCACGTCGCCGCGCGACAGCACCGGCAGCAGCGAGGCGAGCAGCGCGTCCACCGGCGCGCCCGCCGGCACCATCATGAGGATCAGCCGCGGGGTCGGCAGCTTCTCCAGCATCTCCGACAGGGTGCCGCAGGTGACGCCGTTCGGCACGGCCGCCGCGAAGGCCGCGCGCTGCTCGGCGCCGAGGTCGTAGCCGGCGACCGTGACGCCGTGATCGGCCAGATTGGCCGCCAGGTTGCGGCCCATGACCCCCAGCCCCACGAGGCCCATCGTCGCGCCGCCAGCTACCGTCATGCCCCTGTCCTCCTCGATCGTGCTGTCCGGCCGCAGGACCCGCGTCAGGTCCGCGACGATGTCCTCCGGGCTCCGGCGGATGTCCACCAGGATGGCGTCGTCCGGCGCCTCCAGCGTGTCGAACTGGCTCTGCAACAGCGCGGGATCGAAGAAATGCCCGCTGCGGGCACCCAGCCGCTCCCGGATCAGCTCCGCCGAGCCGCTGAGATGGGCGAACACCACCTCCCCCGTCGCGGTGCCGTCCGGTGCCAAGATGTGGCGGTATTCCCGCTTCAGGGCGGAGCAGGCGAAGACATGGTCGCGCCCGGCGGCCAGCGACTCCTCCATGGCGGCGCGGATGGCGCGCAGCCAGGGAATGCGGTCCTCGTCGGTCAGCGGCACGCCACGGCTCATCTTCTCGACGTTGGAGGCCGGGTGGAAGCTGTCGGCGTCGCTGAAGGCGCAGCCCCAGCCTTCCGCCAGCATCTGGCCGACGGTCGATTTGCCGGACCCGGACACACCCATGACGACGACGATCATTCACCCTCGCTCCGCCGGACACCCGCCCCGCCGCGACGCAGGCGCGGCAGCCGGGTCCGGCCCGAAAACACCAATCCGGCCGTGGGCATAGCGGCCCCGCCGCGCTTTGTCCAGCGGGCGGGGCGCCATCCTGAATTGCGTTCCGCGTGAGAGTGGACGACAGTGCGCCCGCTTTGACCAGCCCGAGGTTCTTCCTATGACCGAGCCAGCCACGCCCGCCCCGAGCGGCGGCGCCGAAGCCCGTCTGACCGAGCTGGAGATCCGCCTCGCCCATCACGAGCGCATGGCGGAGGAGATGTCGGCCGTGCTGTTCGAGCAGGGCCGGGCCATCGACCTGCTGAACCTGCAGGTCCGCCGCCTGAAGGAACGGCTCGCGGACGTCGAGGCCGGCGGCTTTGAGCGCTCCCCCCAGGACGACCAGCCCCCGCCGCATTATTGAAAAAGGCAAGCCCTGTCGGGCTTGCCTTCTTTTCCGTTCACACGCCACGCGAGCCTTGGGGAGAAGCCCAGGCTTACTTGCCGGTGAGCTGGACGTTCTTGCCGTCGCGCCACTCGTACAGCACGTAGGCCGGCTTCACCACGTCGCCCTTCTTGTCGAACTGGATCTGCCCGACGACCGTGTCGAAGCTGTTGCCGTGCAGAGCGGTGGCGAGCTTCTTGCCGTCGGCGGCACCGGCCTTCTTCAGCCCCTCGGCGATGACCTGCACCGCGGCGTAGCTGTAGAAGGCGAAGTTGCCGGCATCCTGCTTGGCCTGCTCGAAGGCCTTGACGAGCTGGGCCGCCGCCGGGTTGTCGGCCGCGGACGGGCTGTCGGTGTAGAGGGTGCCCGCGCCGGCCGGGCCGGTGATCGACCAGTATTCGGCGTTGTTCAGGCCGTCGCCGGCGATGAACTGTGCCTGCAGCCCCATCTCGCGCGACTGGCGGGCGATCAGGCCGAGTTCCGGATGGTAGCCGCCGTAATAGACCGCCTCGACGTTCTTGTCCTTCAGCGCGGTGACGAGTGCTGCGAAGTCGCGCTCGCCGGCCGTGACGGAGCCGCGGTAGGCGACGCCCACGCCCGCGTCCTTCAGCGTCTTCTCGACGACGTCGGCCAGGCCCTTGCCGTAGGCCTGCTTGTCGTCGACGACGGCGACCGGCTTGCCCTTGAACTTCTCGGCGATGTACTGACCGGACACGACGCCCTGCTGGTCGTCGCGGCCGCAGACGCGGAAGATGTTCTCGCGCGCCTTCTCGGTCAGGGCCGGGCTGGTCGCCGTCGGGCTGACCATCACGATGCCTTCCTCGGTGTAGACGTCCGAGGCGGCGATGCTGGCGCCGGAGCAGAGATGGCCGACCACGGCGACCACCCCGTCGGAGACGAAGCGGTTGGCGACGGCGACGGCCTGCTTGGGATCGCAGGCCTCGTCGCCGACCTTCAGAACGAGCTTCTGGCCGAGCACGCCGCCCTTGGCGTTGATGTCCTTGACCGCCTGCTCGGCGCCCATGACGGACTGCTGGCCAAGCGCCGCGACAGCGCCGGTGGTGGCGGTGCCGATGCCGATGACGATGTCGGCATGGGCGGCGCCGGTCAGGAAGGTGCCGGAAAGAAGCGCCATCGTTGTGGCGAGGGCGATGCGTTTGGTCATGTGTTCCTCCTTAGGATCCGGCCTGATGTCCCGGCCCAGACACAAAGGGCTGCCTTACGCCGCCTTCGCCGTCAAGCCCCTGTGCTTCAGAAGCGCCTCGATCCGCGGCTCGCGGCCGCGGAAGGCGACATACAGCTCCATCGGGTCGCGGGTGTCGCCGGCCTGGTAGATGTCCTTCAGCCGCGCCGAGAGGGCTGGATCGAACATGTTCCCGGCCTCGGCGAAGGCCTCGAACCCGTCGGCGTCCAGCACCTCCGCCCAGAGATAGGCGTAATAGCCGGCGGCGTAGCCGTCGCCCGCGAAGAGGTGCTGGAAATGGGCCGGGCGGTGGCGGACGGCGATCTCCGCCGGCATGCCGATCTTCGCCAGCACCTCCCGCTCGAAGGCCGGCACGTCGAGGGACCCCGGGTCCGGGTGGGTGTGGAACTCCAGGTCCAGCAGGGCGGCGGCCGTGTATTCCACCGTGCCGAAGCCCTGGTTGAAGGTCCGCGCGGCGAGCAGCCGGCCCAAAAGCTCGTCCGGGATCGGCTGCCCCGTCTTGTAGTGCACCGCGTATTTGCGAAGATTCTCGGGCGCCGCCATCCAGTGCTCGTAGACCTGGGACGGGAACTCCACGAAGTCGCGCCGCACCGAGGTGCCGGACTGGGACGGGTAGCGCGCGTTGCTGAGCAGCCCATGCAGACCGTGGCCGAACTCGTGGAAGAGCGTCTCCGCCTCGTCGAAGCTCAGCAGGGTCGGCTCGCCCTTGGCGAAGTTGTTGTTGTTGACGATGATCGGGGTGACGGTCCCGTCGAAGGATTCGTAATCGCGGTAGCTGCTCATCCAGGCGCCGGACCGCTTCTCCGCGCGGGCGAAATTGTCGTGGATGAAGAGCCCGACATGCCGCTCGCCCTCCCGCACCTCGTAGACGCGGACGTCCGGGTGGTAGAGGGGCACGTCGGTGCGCTCGGCGAAGGTGACGCCGAACAGGCGGGTCGCCGTGTCAAAGGCGGCGCGCACCATGTTGTCGAGCACGAAGTAGGGCTTCACCTCCGCCTCGTCCAGCTCGTACTTGGCCTTGCGCACCTTCTCGGCGTAATGGCGCCAGTCCCAGGGCGCGATGCCCTCGTTCACCCCCTCGGCGGCGGCCTGGGCCTGAAGCTCGGCGCGCTCGGCGGCGGCCTTCTCCTTGGCGGGCTCCCACACCTTCGCCAGCAGCTCGGCGGCGGCTGCCGGCGTCTTCGCCATCGTGTCGTCGAACTTGTAGTCGGCATAAGTGGCGTAGCCGAGCAGCCGCGCACGCTCCGCGCGGAGCGCCACGATCTCGCGGATGATCGGCTTGTTGTCATGCGCGCCGTCATGGCCGCCGCGCTCCAGCCAGGCCGTGTAGGCGGTCTTGCGCAGGTCGCGCCGTTCCGAGAAGGTCAGGAAGGGCTCGACCGAGGAGCGCGAGAGGGTGATGACGTATTTCCCCTCCAGCCCGCGCTCCCTCGCGGCCTGGGCGGCGGCGGCCCGCATGAAGTCCGGCAGGCCGTCAAGCTCCGCCTCCTCCAGCACGAGCTGCCACTCTTTCTCGTCATGCAGGACGTTCTGGCCGAAGAGCGTGTGCAGGGTCGCCAGCCGCTCGGAAATGGCGGCCATCCGCTCGCGCTCGGCCGGCGGCAATGCGGCGCCGCTGCGCACGAAGCCGAGCCGGTAGCGTTCCAGCAGACGCATCTGGTCGGGCGCCAGCCCCAGCGACGCGCGGCGCTCGTACAGCTCCGACACCCGCGCGAAGAGCGCCGGGTCGAGCGAGACGCGCATGTTGTGCTGGGCCAGCTTCGGCGAATAGTCCAGTGCTATGGCCTGGATGGCGTCGCTGGTGTGGCTGGAGTTCAGGTTGAAGAACACACGGCAGACCTGCCCCAGCAGCTTGCCCCCGCGTTCCATCGCCTCGATCGTGTTGGCGAAGCCCGGCGCCTCCGGGTTGCCGGTGATGCCTTCGATCTCCGCGATCTGCTCCGCCATGCCTCGGTCGAAGGCCGGCGGGAAATGCTCCGGCCGGATGCGGTCGAAGGGCGGGATGCCGAAGGGGGTGGTCCAGCTCTCGAAGAAGGGATTGTCGCTCATGCCGGGGAACCTGATGGTTTGTGACTGCGGGGTCGCTGGCCTTGCATTTTGGACCTCCGCGCGCCCGGCGCAATACGCGGCGGCGTGGCGGGCGCAGTCCATCGTGCGGCATCGTGCCGAAAATCCTACGCTCAAGGATTATCATCTTAACGCTGGCATCATGGCTTCGCTGAAATTTGTAACGAAGCGTAAAGACTCGCGGAATAATCTGTCCCGATAAGCTCCCGGAAAAGATTAAAGGCGTTTTAATAAAATCCAAGGGAGCGCTCTCGACAATCAGAGGATAGTGCCGTGCTGACGCTGCTCAACAACGTGTCGATCCGGATCAAGATCATCTTCGCCTTCAGCTCCGCCGTGCTTCTCGTGGCGGCGCTCGGGCTGTTCGCCATGCAGCGCCTGTCGGAGGTGAACGGCGCCGCGGCCATGATCCGCGACGAGTCGCTGCCGGCCACGGCCCATCTCGGCCGGCTGGCCGCGCTGACGGAGCGCTACCGGATCGCGGAGGCGCACACGCTGCTGTCGGCGACGGCCGCGGCACAAGGTGCCGCGATGGAGGTCGTCAACGGCACGGCGAAGGCCCGTGACGAGGCGTGGCAGGCCTATGAGCCGCTGATCTCGTCCGGCGAGGAGCGGGACATCGCCGACCGCTTCCTCGGGGAATGGAAGCAGTACCAGGAGGCCGGGCAGAAGATGCGCACCCTGTCCATGGTGGGCAAGCGGGCCGACGCGTCGCAGTTCTTCATGACCGAGATGCAGGAGATCTTCCTGCGCGCCCGCGGCCTGCTGGAGCAGGGGATCGCGCTGAGCACCCGCGAGGGCCGGACCCTGGCGGACCGGGGCGAGAGCATCCACGAGGAAACGCGCCTCTGGATTCTCGGGGCGGTCGTCTTCGCCACGCTGAGCGCCTCGGCCATGTGCGTGCTGATCCTGTTCGGCGTGTCGCGCCCGATCGCCGCCATGACGGCCGCGATGCGGCGCCTGGCCGCGCGGGACATGGGCGCCCCCATCGTCGGGCTCGGCCGCCGGGACGAGATCGGGCAGATGGCCGAGGCCGTCCAGGTCTTCAAGGACAGCATGATCGCCGCCGACCGCCTCGCCGCCGAGCAGGAGGCCGAGCGCGCGGCCAAGGAGCGCCACACGGCGACGCTGGAAGAGCTGATCCGCACCTTCGACCATGCCGTGGGCGGCGTGCTCGGCGGCGTGGCCTCGGCCTCGGCCGAGTTGGGCGGGACCGCCGAGCGGATGGCGGCGCTGGCCGACCAGACCACCCGGCAGGTCACCGCGTCGGCCGTGGCGGCGGACCAGACCTCCGCGAACGTGCAGACCGTCGCCTCGGCCACGGAGGAGATGAGCGCCTCGATCGAGGAGATCGGCCGCCAGGTGCGCCGCTCCAGCGAGATCGCGACACGGGCCGCGGCCGAGGCCCAGGACACCACCGGCTCGGTCCGCAACCTCGCCGAGGAGACGGGCCGCATCGGCGAGGTGGTGAAGCTGATCCAGGACATCGCCAGCCAGACCAACCTTCTGGCGCTGAACGCCACCATCGAGGCGGCACGCGCCGGCGAGGCCGGCAAGGGCTTCGCCGTGGTGGCCAGCGAGGTGAAGCAGCTCGCCAACCAGACGGCCAAGGCGACCGAGGAGATCACCGCCCAGATCGCCAACGTGCAGGCCGCCACCCGCGGCACCGTGTCGGCCATCGAGGGCATCGGCGGCACCATCACGACCATGAACGAGATCGCGTCCGCCATCGCCGCGGCCATCGAACAGCAGACCGCGACAACCGGCGAGATCGCCCGCAACGTCCAGCAGGCCGCCCAGGGCACCGCCGAGGTGAGCGGCACCATCGGCCAGGTCAACGATGCCGCCGAGCAGACCGGAACGGCGGCCACGCAGGTGCTGAACGCCACCGCCGCCCTCTCCCGCCAGGCCGATGCGCTGCGCCGCGAGGTCGAGACCTTCCTCAACGGCATCCGCGCGGCCTGAGCGGGCGGGCTTCCATGAAGACCGGCGGCGGTGGGAGCCGCCGCCGGGTCGTGGGGCGAGGGCTGGGGACTCGCCTTGCTGGATAGGCACTCTCCGGCGCCAACGCGGATACAGCCGGAGAGCGCGACGAACGACCGTTAAGGCGATGCCGGAGGCGCCGAAGCCGCCCTTGCGGCCTCAAGATCACGTTGTGCCTTCAAGAGCGTCAGGGATTGCTCCTGCTCCTTGATCCGCTGTTCGATGATGGCATTGGCTTCGGAGTCGTAGTTCACGCGGAGCCGGACCAGTTCCGTGGGAACGGACACCAGCGCCTTCAGGATATCGACGGGAATGCTCGCCACACCGAGCAGTTCGCTGGGCTGGGTCACGGCGTAGGTGGTCGGCATGCCATCCTTGAAGGAATGGCCGATCGTCGCCGTGGTGAACCCGCCCCCTTCCGCCGGCAGCACGAACGCGCTCGTCGAGTCCGGCACGACGACGGTAACCGATTGCGCGGTCGGCAGCCCCGTAAGCGGGCATTGCGGGTTTCCGTCGCTTGATGGTGCGATGGAAATCCTGACGCTTCGGGGCGCCCTGTAGAACAACCCCTTGGCTTTCGCGTCGGCACTCACATTATTCTCGACCGCCCCGGTCGGTCCGCACACCGATGCATCAGTGCCCCCATTTGCCGAACAGCGAACCCCATCAATTTCGACTTCGAATGAGCTATCGTTTTCACTTAGGCCTTTTAGAACGGCGCTTAGTTCTCTTCGGTCCGTTGGGTCAAAGGAACGGGAATAGCTGAATTCTTTACATTGTTGTGGATTGATTCCTTGATCACTATCCTTGGTTGCGTCGAATTCGAACGCACGAGGGGACGGTATTGGTGCTCCCACGAAAGCCCCGACAAGGCCGGCTAAACTTGTCAGGATGGCCTTTGTTTCATCAGCGGACGTCACGGACGTCGTCGTGAGAAGACCATTCGACACGGTCAGCTTGAAATCGTCGCTGCGTGCAATGGAATGGCTGAAATTGGCGGTGAAGCGATGTTCCGGGTCCGGAATGACCGGGAGCGCCGTGACCGTTATGCTTTCCTCGAATTTGTCAACCACAGTAGCGAGAAAGGCCGCCCGATTAGCCGCAGCGCCAGCCGACGCTCTAAGATTTCCGAAAATAAACTTTAAGTTATCTATTTCCTCCCGGGAGAAGTTTGGATCTTTCTCTGCGGCTTTATGCCGTTCCTCTGCAGTCTTTGCTGCACCCGCTGCCATTGTTGCTGCCAATTGCGCCTTAGCAACATCATCTTTTGTCACCATCTTCCGCTGGGCGGAAAGCTGGACCTGTCCTTTGGGAAGAGCGTAAACCAGTCCAGCCACCTCACCGGTCCTGCCGCCCAGGCGTTCCGACAGGATCAGATCCTGCGAACATCCCCCCAGGAACGCGGCGCCGACACCAAGTGCGGCCCAGGCCGTCAGCCCCTTGCGCCGCCTATGGGGTCCGATATAGGCGGGCTTCGCACCATCATGACGGCGCGCGTTGTTTTTCGTATTGCTCATTGGCTTACCCTCCCCTGTATCCCAATAAAAAACGCTAAGACAAATCGCGCAGCTCATCAAATACTTAAAAACATTCTTCTCTATTTCATACACCCGTACACTCGGCGAGCTTTTACCATATTACAAGATTTCAAAGATCAGATAACAAAGGAACAGCGAAACAGCACCCTGTACCCTGCCGACAGGATCAGCAAAGCGGCAAGACGAGCCTTAAAGGCATGCACGGAATAGGCACTCCGCAGCCGGCAGCGCTCCCCGTGATGGTTGGATCAACAGTCGCAAGAGGGCGCACACCACAACACATGCTTCGCCATTCCACTGCCAACCCGGTTAACGCTCACGCCAGCTTGACAGTCCGCTCGGGGAGGCCGGGCGCTTCCGGGTAGGTCCGCTCGGCAAGGGTACAGGGCCGGGAACATGTCAGCCCTCTTCACCTTTCTAGGGCGCGTGAACCGGCTTACCCCGGCCCGCGGAGTCATGTCCCGGCCGGGACGCCCAACCGGAGCGCCGTCGATCGCATGAGTGATGCCCGTTCGAGCACCAGGCCGTCCTGGACGGACAGCCTTCCGGCCGCCGCCGGCAGGCGCCGGCTTTCCCGGTCCGGCCGGCTGGGTCCGCACAACCCGCACAAGGGCGGCGTGGCGCGCTGTTCAGGAGGAAGGCCGCATCATCCATGACCTCCAATCTCTTCGACGCGCCGGACGGCGCTCTCCGCACGAGGGTCGGCCGCGGCGCGGCGGTGACCGGCTTGGCGCAGGGCGTCAGGATGGGGACGCAGATCCTGTCCGTCATCGTGCTGAGCCGCCTGCTGTCGCCTGAGGATTTCGGTGTGGCGGCCATGTGTGCGCCCGTGCTGGCCTTCCTGTCGATGTTCCAGGATCTGGGCCTGTCCCAGGCGACGATCCAGAGGCGTTCCATAACGCACGAGGAGGTCAATTATCTGTTCTGGATCAATGTCGCCTGTGGCGCGGCATTGGCCTGTTTCCTGTACGCGGTCGCGCCGCTCGTCGCGGCTTTCTATGACGACGGCCGCGTGGGTTCCCTCGTCGCGGCCTCCAGCCTGCAGATCGTGGTTTCCTCGCTCGGGGTTCAGCATTCCGCCCTACTGAACCGCCGGATGGAGTTCGGCCGCCTGGCCGTGGTGGACATCGCCTACGCCGTCGCGAGCCTTGGCGCCTGCATCGCCTGGGCGCTCGTGGACAGTTCCTTCTGGGCGCTTTATGCCGGTGCCCTGACGGGCGCGCTGGTCTCCACGACGCTGCTCTGGACCTTCTCCGGATGGCGTCCCGGTTTCTGGGCCAATGCCGCGGGCGCGCACGGGCTGTTGCGGTTCGGCGCGGGCATCACGGGCTTCAATCTTGCGAACTTCTTTGCCCGCAACGCGGACAACGTGCTGATCGGCAAATACTGGGGCGGCGGGGAACTCGGGCTCTACGACCGCGCCTACAAGCTGCTGCTGTTTCCCCTCAGCCAGATCACCAACCCCCTGGCGAAGGTGATGATCCCGACCCTTTCCCGCATGCAGGACGAGCCGGGCCGCTACCGCCACGCGTTCCTGCGCGTCATGCGGTGGGTGCTGCTCGCCACTCTTCCGGGCGTCGCCTTCGCCGTCGCCTCGGCCGATACGCTCATCCCCGTCCTCATGGGCGAGAAATGGCGCCAAAGCTCAGTCATCTTCCAGGCCCTCGGCTTCGCCGCGCTGGTGCAGCCCTTGAACAACCCGTCGGGCTGGCTGTTCATCAGCCAGGGCCGGACCGGGGATTACATGCGCTGGGGCATCCTGACCGCGGTGACCTCCGTGCTGGCGTTCCTCATCGGCCTGCCTTATGGCGCGCTCGGCGTGGCGGTCTGCTACGCCGCCAGCGAGTATCTGAGAACGCCCTTCCTGTGGCTGTATGTCGGCCGGAAGGGTCCCTTGCGGACGGGCGACGTGCTCGGTTCCCTGGCGCCTTTCGTTCTCGGCGCGCATCTCGCCCTTGCCGCCCTGTGGCTTTGCAGACCCTTGACCGCGGAGGCCGGCTTGCTCGGCTACGCGTCGGCCCTGGTGCTGTCCTACGTCATCACCCTGGCCATCGCCCTCATCTTCCCTTCTAGCCGCCATGTGGTCCGCGATGGGCTGGAGATCCTGAAATCGCGCGCGCTCCCTCTCGCGGAAGCGAAAAGAATGTGAATTCACGGACATGTTCATGACGGCCCGGCGCGGCCCGCCATTTCGGCACCGGCGCAAGAGTTGAGCCGGGCCGGTCCCCAGGCGAACGACAAACGGCGAACTCGGGAGACAATCATGCACATCGGCATCATCGCGAACGAGTTTCCCCCGGACTTCGGCGGCATGCAGGAACATGCGGCCGGCGTTGTCGCCAACCTGGCGCGGTCGCACCGGGTGACCGCCGTCGTGCCGCCCGGCGGAGGCATCGATCTGGCCGGGGTCGCGGTGGTGGATCGCCTCGCCAGCCAGATGGAGCCGAACCGGCGGCTCCTGAGATCCCTGCCCGTGGACGCGTGGCTCGCGCTGAACGCGGGCCTCGCGGTCTACGCCGGCTCCCTCCACGCGCCGCTCTTCGCTTATGTGCACGGCAACGACTTCCTCAGCCCCTGGCTTCCGAAGCCGCCGCACCTGGTGGGGCGGGCGCGCAACGGCCTGTCGCGCCTGCCGGCGGCGCGGCCCTTCGTCACCTCGTTGGGAACGCGCTGGCGGCAGAGGCTGATTGGGCAGGGCCTGCGCGCCGCCCTGCACGTCTTCGCCAACAGCGGCTACACCCGCCGGCGCTGCATCGCCAGCTTCGGCCTGCCCGAGACCTCGGTGGAGGTGGTGCCGCCGGGCATTGATGCCCGCCACCTGCGCCGGATGGAACGGCGGGAGAGCAACCGGCTACGTGTCCTGACGGTGGCCCGCCTGGCGCGGAGCAACAGCCGCAAGAACGTGGAAGGGGTGATCCGTGCTGTGGCGCTCCTGAAGGACGGCCTGCCGGTCGACGCCACCATCGTGGGAAGCGGCGACGACCGGGAGCGGCTGGAGGCGCTGGCGGCGGACCTCGGCCTCGGCGGGCGGGTCCGCTTCGCCGGTCGGGTGGACGCGGACCGGCTGCGGGACCTGTACGGCGAGGCCGATGTCTTCGTCCTGCCGGTGCGGCCCAGCGACACAGACGTCGAGGGGTTCGGCATGGTCTACATCGAGGCCGCCGCCGCCGGCCTTCCCAGCATCGCCACTGCCAGCGGCGGCATCCCGGAGGCGGTGCGGGACGGCGAGACGGGCATCCTGCTGCCCGACCACACGCCGGAGGCCGTCGCTGCGGGATTGCGGCGTTTCGCGGCGGAGCGCGCGGCCTTCCGGCCGGAGGCGCTGCGCGCCTTCGCGGAAAGCTGCCTGTCCGACCGCACCACGGACCGGCTCAAGGCGCGCATCGAGGAACTGACGGCGCGGCACGCGGCGGCCCAAGGGACACGGGCGCGGCTGTCGGCGTGAGGGCGGCGCCCTTCACGCTCTTGTGATCCGAAAGGGGCCGGACAAGAGCGGGCCGAAGGGAATGACGGGGCCGTCCCGGCGTCCATGGGGCATGGAACGCCGAGGAGACCGTCCCTTGAATCACACGCCCACGCCGGACCCGCGCCGGCCCCGTCCGCCCTTCCCGTCCGCCGGCCCGCTGACCGCCTTTCTTCTGCTGGCCGCCGCCGGGCCGCTTCCGGCCTTCGCCCATGATCATTCCACCGCTGCGGCGCAGGGCGCGCCGGCGGTGGTGAGCAGCACGCGCTCCTTCCAGGAGCAGATGGCCGGCATCATGGACCGCATGCACGCGGAGATGGACGCCCTGCCCGCCACGGGCGACGCCGACCGCGACTTCCTGCGCATGATGATCCCGCACCACCGGGCCGCCGTGGACATGGCGCGCGTCATGCTGCTGGACACGCGGGACCCGCGAATCCGCAACCTCGCCCTGTCGATCATCGCCGAACAGCAGAACGAAATCGAACTGATGCGCGCCTGGCTGGATCAGCCCCCGCCGCCCGCGCCGGCAGCCGCGATGCCGTCCGAACAGTCCCACCGCCACCCGAAATCCTGAAGAAGCCGCCCCATGAAACGCTCCCTGCTCCTGCTCGCGGCGCTCGGCCTCGGCGCCGCCACGGCGGCCCAGGCCGCGCCCGCCACCGGCGACCGCGTCTACACGGCCGACCAGAACAGCAACACCGTCTCCGTGATCGATCCCGCCGGAGGCGGCCTGCTCGGGCAGATCCGCCTCGGCAACCCGCGCCCCGATGTGCTGAGCCCCCTCTACAAGGGGGAGATCAACGTGCACGGGCTCGGCTTCTCGCCGGACCACCGCACGCTCGTGGCGGTCTCCACCGGCTCCAACTCCGCGACCTTCATCGACACCGCCACCAACCGGGTCAAGGGCGTGGCCTACATCGGCCGCTCGCCCCATGAGGGCTTCTTCACGCCGGATGGCAGGGAGGTCTGGGTCACCGTGCGCGGCGAGGACTACCTGTCCGTCATCAATCCGGTGACCTTCAAGGAGATCCGCCGCATCCCGACCACCAGCGGCCCAGGCATGGTGATCTTCGGCCGGGACGGCCGGCACGCCTTCGTCGCCAACAGCTTCAACCCCGTGGTCGAGGTGGTGGAGGTCGCGACGCACCGCGTCGTCAAACGCATCCCCGTCGTCTCCCCCTTCTCGCCCTTCATCCAGCTGACGCCGGACGGGCGGGAGGTCTGGCTGACCCACAAGGATGTCGGCAAGGTCACCCGCATCGACACGGCGACGCTGGAGGTCAGCGGCGTCTTCGACACGGGCTTCATCACCAACCACCTCGCCTTCGGGCGGAGCGGCGGGCGGACGCTGGCCTACGTCACGGTCGGCGGCGAGAACCTCGTCAAGGTCTTCACCATGGAGGACCAGCCCAAGCTGGTGGCCTCCATTCCCGTCGGCGCGCTGCCGCACGGCGTCTGGGCCTCGGACGACCGCAGCCGGCTCTATGTCGGGCTGGAGAACGGCGATGCGGTGGAGGTGATCGACGCCGAACGGAACGCGGCCACCGGACGGATTCCCGTGGGGCAGGCGCCGCAGGCGCTGGTCTACCTGTCCGGCGCGGTCCCGGAGGGCGACGACCGGGCCAACCTGGCCCCGCGCCCGGAGGGTGCTCCCAACCTCACCCTCGCCCTGGCCCCGCCGGACGGGAACGCGGCCGGCTTCCTCGTCTCGCGCGGGCTGGGGCTGGTGGACGCGGTGGAGGTCAACCTGTTCCGGCTGAAGCCCGAGACCGTCTACCGCGTCTATCTGGAAGGCCAGGGCGCGCCGCTTCTGGCGCTGCGGACGAACGACAAGGGCATGGCGTCGGCCACCGCCATCGGCCCGGTCCGCGCCGCGTCGGGCGGCAACGCGGAGCCCGCCCCGTCGCAGGTCGTCGTCCTGGAAGGCGAAACAGCACCATCCGACGGCACCCCGGTCCTGGCGTCGCGCTGAGCCGGGAAAGCTGCGCCAGAAAAAGAAAAAGGCCGGGGAATGATCCGGCCTCCACGGCGTCCATCGGGCATTGCACCCGCACACGACACCCGCGCATAGGAAAGATCATAGCATGAAGACCCTTTTGAAGACCGCCCTGCCCGCCCTGCTGCTCGGCGCCCTGGCCGGCCCCGCCCTCGCCGGACCGGCGGCCGACCTCGCCGCCCGGCGCATCGAGGCCATCGCCAGGGGCGACGTCGCGGCCATCACCGGAGCCTACGCCGAGGGCGCCACCCTGCAATGGGTCGGCGGGCCGCTTGACGGTGCCTACAGCGGCCCCGCCCTGGCGGAGGTCTGGGGCAAGTTCGCCAAGGCGCAAGGCCCCCTGAAGGCCGCCGTGACCAGCGTGGCGGAGAGCGCCAACCCGAAGGGGGCCACGGTCAGCTCCGACGTGGTCTTCACGGGCAAGAGCCAGATCAAGGTCCGCTACATCCAGCTCTACCGCGAGGGCAAGCTGACGGGCGAGATCTGGCAGGTCGATCCGAACCTGCCGGGCTGAGCCCCGTATCGCCGGGGCGGCCCTTCGCGGTCGCCCCGGCCGGGCAAGCCCGCTACTGTACGGTCATCATGGTGGAGAGGGGGCGATGAGCGAGAAGGCCGCGCTGATCGAGCCGCACATACCGGCGCTGAGGCGCTACGCCTTCGCCCTGATCCGCGAGGATTCGGCGGCGGACGACCTCGTGCAGGACTGCCTGGAGCGGGCGGTCGCGCGCTGGCACCTGCGCCGCGGCGACGGCGACGTGCGCGCCTGGCTGTTCTCGATCCTGCACAACCGCTTCGTCAGCCAGCGCCGCGAGACGCTCCGCCGCGGCCGGCATGGCCCGCTGGAGGAGGCGGAGGAGACGGCCGGCGTTCCGGGCGCGCAGGAGCCGGCGATGGTCCACCGCGACCTGCTGCGCGCCATGGCCGCCCTGCCGGAGGAGCAGCAGGCCGTGCTTCTGCTGGTCGGGGTCGAGGACCTGTCCTACGCGGAGGCGGCCAAAGCCATCGGCGTGCCGGTCGGCACGGTCATGTCGCGGCTGAGCCGCGCCCGCGACCGGCTGCGCCGGCTGATGAACGGAGAGCGCCCCGCTCTGCTGAGGAGGGTCAAGTGAACGGACAGGCGCCCATCGGCGAGGATGATCTGCAGGGCTACGTGGACGGCCGCCTGACGCCGGAGCGCGAGGCCGCCGTCGAGGCCTATCTGGAGGCGCACCCGGAGGAGGCCGGCCGGGTCCGCGATCACGCCGCCCAGCGCGACGGGCTGCGCGCGCGGCTCCGGGCCCGGCACGACGAACCGATCCCGGCCCGGCTGCGCGTCGCCAACATCGAGGCCGGCCTGGAGGCGCGCCGGCGGCGGCGCTGGACCGGCGCGCTCGGCCGCGTCGCCGCGGTGGGGCTGTGGCTGTTCGTCGGGGCGGCGGGGGGCTGGATGGCGAACGAACGCCTGTCGGAGCCGGCGCCCCAGGCTCCGGCCGGGACCATGGCCGACCGGCTGGCCGGCCCGGCGATGAGCGCGCACCGCGTCTTCGTCGCCGAGATGCGCCACCCGGTCGAGGTGGACGGCAGCCAGGAGGCGCATCTGGTGCAGTGGCTGTCCAAGCGGCTGGGCCGCCCGCTGCAAGTGCCGAACCTGTCGCGGGAGGGCTACCGGCTGATGGGCGGGCGGCTGCTGCCGGCGTCGCAGGGGGCGGCGGCGCTGCTGATGTACAGCGACGAAACGGGCCGGCGGCTCACCGTCTACCTCACGGTGATGGAGGGGGACGAGACCTCCTTCCGCTACGTCCAGGAGGGCGAGGTCGGCGGCTTCTACTGGCGCGGCGGCGACTTCGGCTACGCGGTCTTCGCCCAGGCCGACCGGCAGTCGCTGCTGACGGTGGCCGAGGTGATCCACGAACAGACCTCCGGCGAGGGGCCGCGCTGAACCATCCCGGGGCCGGTCGTTGCGGAGCCGGTATGACGAAGGCGGCGGGCCGGAACCGTGGGCGCCGCCCGCCCGTTTCCGGTTGGCACACCGAGCCCCACCGGAAAGGCCGCCCCATGCGCACGCTTCCCGCCGCCCTCCTCCTCGCCGCCACGGCAGCCCTCCTGTCCGGCTGCGGGGAGGAGGCCACGCTCCCCGTCGCCGAGGGGACGGGGCCGAACCCCAAGCTGCCGCCGCCCAACGCGTCACTCATTCCCACGGTCAACATCGCCCCCGCCAAGGGCTGGCCGGCCGGCGCCGGACCGGAGGCCGCACCCGGCCTGGCCGTGGCGGCCTTCGCCGAAGGGTTGGACCATCCGCGCTGGCTGCACGTGCTGCCCAACGGCGACGTGCTGGTGGCCGAAAGCAACGCCCCGCCCAAGGAGGAAAAGCAGGGCATCCGGGCCTGGGTCATGAAGATCGTGATGGGCCAGGCCGGGGCCGGCGTGCCGAGCGCCAACCGCATCACCCTGCTGCGCGATTCCGACGGCGACGGGGTGGCGGAGACGCGTTCGCCCTTCCTGGAGGGGCTTTTCTCCCCCTTCGGCATGGCGCTGGTCGGCAACGACCTCTATGTCGCCAACGCCGACGCGGTGATGCGCTTCCCCTACCAGCCGGGTGTGACGAAGATCGCCGAGCCCGGCGTCAAGGTGACCGACCTGCCCGGCGGGCCGCTGAACCACCATTGGACCAAGAACATCATCGCCAGCCCGGACGGCAAGAAGCTCTACGCCACCGTCGGCTCCAACAGCAACGTGGGCGAGAATGGGATGGAGATGGAAGAGGGCCGCGCCGCCATCTGGGAGATCGACCTCGCCAGCGGGAACAAGCGCCTCTTCGCCACGGGCCTGCGCAACCCGAACGGGCTGGCCTGGGAGCCGGTCAGCGGAGCGCTGTGGACCACCGTCAACGAGCGCGACGAAATCGGCAGCGACCTCGTCCCCGACTACATGACCTCGGTCAAGGACGGGGGCTTCTACGGCTGGCCCTACAGCTATTACGGCCAGCATGTGGACGAGCGGGTTGAGCCGCAGCGCCCCGACCTCGTCGCCAAGGCCATCGTGCCGGACTACGCGCTGGGGCCGCACACCGCCTCGCTCGGCCTCGCCTTCACCAAGGACGGCAAGCTGCCGGGCGCCTTCGCCAACGGCGCCTTCATCGGCCAGCACGGTTCCTGGAACCGCAACCCGCCGAGCGGCTACAAGGTCGTTTTCGTGCCCTTCGCCGAGGGGCGCCCGACCGGCCCCATGGTTGACGTGCTGACCGGCTTCCTCGACGGGGAGGGCAACGCGCTCGGCCGTCCGGTCGGGGTGGAATTCGACCGCCGGGGCGCACTGCTGGTCGCCGATGACGTCGGCAACCGCATCTGGCGCGTGACGGCCAGGCCCGAGGGCGTGGCCGCACGGCCGGAGTAAGCGGCGCCCGTCAGCGCTCCTTTTCGGTCAGCGCTCGTTCTCGGGGAAGTCGGCGCCGAGGCTGGTCTCCTTCCAGGCGTCGATCTCCTCGACCACGCTCATGAGCTTGCCGCGCACGGCCTCCACCCCGAAGGCGCCCAGCACGAGGTGGCGCGGCGGGTTCGGCGACTCTACGGCCTTTATGATGGCGGCGCAGGCACGCACCGGGTCGCCGGGCTGCTTGCCGCTGATGCCGGAGGTCGCCTGCATGCGGGCGGCGGCGGTCTCCGCATAATCGGCGATCCGGCTCGGCGTCTGCTTCAGGGAGCGGCCGGCCCAGTCCGTGCGGAAGGGGCCGGGCTCCACGCAGAGCACCCGGATGCCGAGCGGCTCGACCTCCCGTCCCAGCGAGTCCGACAGCCCCTCCACCGCATGCTTGGTCGCCGCGTAATAGCCGGAACCGGGGAAGCCGACGAAGCCGGCGACCGAGGAGATGTTGACGATGTGGCCGCGCCGGCGCGCGCGCATGCCCGGCAGCACGGCGCGCGTCATGGCGGCCAGCCCGAAGACGTTGGCCTCGAACATGGCGCGGATCTCCGCGTCGTCGCCCTCCTCCACCGGCGCCTGGTAGCCGTAGCCGGCGTTGTTCACCAGCACGTCGATGGCGCCGAAACGCTCCTCGGCGGCCTTCACCGAGGCCGTCACCTGCGCCGCATCGGTGACGTCGAGCGCCAGCGCCAGGACGCGGTCCTCGTGCCCATCGGCGAGGTCGCGCACGCGCGCCGCGTCGCGCGCCGTCACCACCGCGCGCCAGCCGCGGTCGAGCACGAGCCGGGCGAGTTCCCGGCCGAAGCCGGTGGAGCAGCCGGTGATGAACCAGACGGGGGAACTGTCGGAGGTCATGCCTGTCTTCCATTTTTCGTGACGGAGTCGCGCATCCAACAGACGGCGCGGCCGCTTCGTCAACCGGCCGAACGGCCAAGCGCGCAAGGAAGACAGGCAGGAAACACATGCGGCCGTCAGGCCGCCACGGCCTCCGCGATCACGGCGGCGACCGTTTCGGGGTGCGACAGGTGCGGCACGTGGCTCGCCTCGATCTCCACCGTGCGGGCGCCGATGCGTTCGGCCGTGGCGCGCAGGAAGGCGGGCGGGAGCATGCGGTCCTGCCCGGCGACGACGTACCAGGAGGGCTTGTGCTCCCAGGCGGCGGCGGTGACCTTCGTGCGGAAGCAGCCGACATGGACCGGCCCTTGCGTCGCCGCCATGACGTCCGTGCGCGCGGCGGGCAGGTCCTGGGCGAAGTTCTTCGCCATGCCGTCGGGCGGCAGGGTGATGAATCCCTCCCCGTCCACGGCCACGTGCGACAGGCCGGGCGAGGCCGGATAGGGCTTCAGCGTGTCGTTCGGCGATTGCCCCACGGCGGGCGCGAAAGCCGCCACATAGACCAGCGCCTTCACATTCTCCTGGTGGCCGATCTCCGTGATGACGGCGCCGCCCCACGAATGGCCGACCAGCACCACCGGCCCCTTGGCCCGCGCGATGGCGCGCCGCGCGTGGGCCGCGTCGTCCGCCAGCGAGGTCAGCGGGTTCTGGACCGAGATCGAGTTGATCCCCCGGGCCTGGAGCGCGGCGATCACCCCGTCCCAGGCCGAACCGTCGGCGAAGGCGCCGTGGACGAAGACGACGGTGGTGGCGGCTGACATGAACGACTCCCTGCAAGTCCGGACGGGCGCGTCCGCATGGCTTCGATGGACCGCGTCTTGAATCACGGGAGAACCGCGCCGTCCAGCCCGAATCCGGGCTTTTCTGCCATTCGGAACGCGCCCGGCGGCCCCCTCAGGCCGGGCGCTGGGCGCGGTTCAGCAGCCGGGCGCCGAGCAGGGCGAGGAGGATGGCCGCATAGACGAAGGGAGTCGGCTGCCACCCCTTCACCAGCATGACGTAATGCAGGCAGGCCCCCGCCCCGGCGAGGAAGACCCCCTTGTGCAGCCCCCGCCAGGCCCGCCCGCCCATCCGGCGGACCATCGACTTCGGCGAGGTCGCCGCCAACGCGGTCAGGATCAGGAAGGCGCCCATGCCGACGGTGATGTAGGGGCGCTTGACGATGTCCCGCCATACCGCCTGCCAGTCGAAGAACTGGTCGATCCCGACATAGGCCAGCACATGCAGCAGGGCGTAGAAGAAGGCGAAGAGCCCGATCATCCGCCGGAAGCGCGCCAGCCCCGACAGCCCCGACAGCAGGCGCAGGGGCGTGATCGCCAGCGCCAGCAGCAGGAAGCGCAAGGCCCAGATGCCGCTCTGCCGGACGCCCTCGGCGACCGGCTCGGCGCCCAGCCCGCCGGTGAGCGCCAGCCAGACGGTCCAGGCCATCGGCGCCAGCGCCGCGGCGAAGACCAGCGGCTTGGTCCAGCGCGAGGACAGCCGCTGCGAGACGAAGGCCTTGACCGTGACGGGCCGGGAGGGGGATGGCATGATCGGGGCTCCGCCGTGGTCAGTGGAACTTCTGGAGGTCCATGCCCTTGTAGAGCCCGGCGACCTCCTCGGCGTAGCCGTTGAAGGGCAGCGTCTTGCGGCGGAAGAACTCGCCGACGCGGCGCTCGTTGGCCTGGCTCCAGCGCGGGTGGTCCACGTCCGGATTGACGTTCGAATAGAAGCCGTACTCGCTGGGCTGCGAGAGGTTCCAGGCGGTCGGCGGCTGCTCCCGCGTCAGGGTGATGCGGACCACCGACTTGATCGACTTGTAGCCGTATTTCCAGGGCACGACGAGCCGGACCGGCGCGCCGTTCTGGTTGGGCAGCACCTCCCCGTACATGCCGACGGACAGGATGGCCAGCGGGTGCATCGCCTCGTCCAGCCGCAGCCCCTCCGTGTAGGGCCATTTCAGCACGGGCGAGCGCAGCCCCGGCATCTGCGCCGGGTCGGCCAAGGTCTGGAACGCGACGTAGCGGGCGGTCCAGCTCGGCTCCACGCGCTTCAGCAGCTCGGCCAGCGGGAAGCCGATCCAGGGGATCACCATGGACCAGGCCTCCACGCAGCGCAGCCGGTAGACGCGCTCCTCCAGCGGGAACTTCAGAAGGTCCTCGATGCCGAAGGTCATGGGCTTGGCGACCTCGCCGTCCACCACGACCTGCCAGGGGCTCGTGCGCAGGCTGCCCGCCCGTTCGGACGGGTCGGTCTTGCCGGTGCCGAACTCGTAGAAATTGTTGTAGGTCGTCGCGGACTCCTTCGGGGTCGGCGCGTCCAGCTTCGGGTCCTGGGGGCTGACGGTGGTCGGGACCTGAAAGGTCGCGGCCTTCGCCAGGCCGGGGAAGGCCGGGAGGCCGCCGGCCGCCATCAGCGCCGCTCCGCCGGCGATGGCCGAGCGCCGGGTGAGGAAGAGTTCGCGGGGCGTGACCTCGTCCTCGCGGGCCTGCGACGGCACCTTGAATCGGAACAGCATCTTCAAAAACCTCCACGCTCCTGTTGGCGGCCAGCCTAATCCCGAAACGGAACCCGCGCGAATCAAGGCCCCGTGAGGCCGTCCGCGCCGCCCGCCGGATCCATGGGAGGCCCCGTCGATGCCCCATGGACGCCACCCGCGGCGGATTATTCCCGCCGGACAGGAATTTGCGCGCGAGGGCCGCCGATCAAGGGAGACGGCCAGGGAAGCAGCCATTCCAGCACCGCCAAGGTGGGGCCGCTTCGCGGTCAGAGATCCTTGGCCTGGGCGCGCAGGACGAATTTCTGGATCTTGCCGGTGGAAGTCTTGGGCAGGGGGCCGAACACCACCGTGCGCGGGACCTTGTAGCGGGCCATGTGCTCGCGGCAGAAGGCGACGATGTCCTCCTCCGTCACCGTCCCCTCGCTGCCCGGCTTCAGCGTCACGAAGGCGCAGGGCGTCTCCCCCCACTTTCCGTCGGGGCGGGCGACGACGGCGGCCTCCATCACCTGGGGGTGGCGGTACAGCACGTCCTCCACCTCCAGGCTGGCGATGTTCTCGCCGCCGGAGATGATGATGTCCTTGGCCCGGTCCTTGATCTCCACATAGCCGTCGGGGTGCATGACGGCGAGGTCGCCGGTGTGCAGCCAGCCGCCGCGCATGGCCTCCTCCGTCGCCTCCGGGTTGCCGAGATAGCCCTTCATCACCGTGTTGCCGCGCAGCGCCAGCTCCCCCAGCGTCCGGCCGTCGGCCGGCACCGGCGCGCCGGTCTCGAGGTCGAGCACCGTCTGTTCCGACAGCGTAACGAGGTTGACGCCCTGGCGCGCCATCAGGGTGGCGCGGTCGGACAGCGGCAGCCCGGCCCATTCCTCTTGCCAGGCGCAGGCGGTGGAGGGTCCATAGCATTCGGTCATGCCGTAGAGGTGGGTGACGGCGAAGCCCATGCGCTCCATCCGGTCGATCACCGCGCTGGGCGGGGCCGCCCCGCCGGTCGCGACCGAGACGGGACCGTGCGCGAAGGAGCGCTTCGCCTCCTCGGGCGCGTGGATCAGCATGGTGAGCACGACAGGCGCGGCGCAGAGGTGCGTCACCCTCTCCTCCCCGATCAGGCGGAAGATCTCCGCCGGATCGACCTGCCGCAGGCAGACATGGGTGCCGCCCACCGCGGTCACCGCCCAGGGGTAGCTCCAGCCGTTGCAGTGGAACATCGGCAGCGTCCAGAGATAGACGCTGCGCGGGCCGACGCCAAAAGTCAGCGCGTTGCCGAGCGCGTTCAGGTGGGCGCCGCGGTGGTGATAGACGACGCCCTTCGGCCTGCCGGTCGTTCCGGATGTGTAATTGAGGGCGATGGAGTCCCATTCGTCCTCCGGCATGGTGAAGGGCCGGTCGGCGTCGCCCGTCGCCAGGAAGGCCTCATACTCCAGATTGCCCAAAGGTTCGGAGCCTTGCGCGGCGGGATCGTCCACCCAGACGATGCGCGGCCGCGCCCCGGTCAGGCCGAGCGCGGCGCGCGCCACCTCGGCGAAGCCGCGGTCGAGCAGCAGCACGCGGCTTTCCGCATGCTCCAGGATGTAGGCGACCGAGGCCGGGTCGAGGCGCGTGTTGATGCTGTTCAGCACGGCGCCGCTGCCCGGCACGCCGAAATGCGCCTCCAGCATGGCCGGCGTGTTGGCGAGCATCGCCGACACGCGGTCGCCCCGCCGTACGCCCGCCCGCTCCAGCGCCGAGGCGAGTGCCCGGGCACGCGCGTACAGCTCGGCGTAGCTCCGGCGTAACTGCCCGTACACCACCGCCGTCTTGGTGGGGTAGACCAGGGCGGACCGCCGCAGGAAGTCGAGCGGCGTCAGGGGAACGTGGTTGGCTGTCCGTTTCGGCAGGTCGTCCATGGTGGGGCTCCGCTCCGGTCCGTTCCTGGGGTGATCTGGTCGTCAGGCCGCCGCCGCGTCGGCGCGGCGGGCGCCGATGGCGGTTTCCACAAAGGCGACGACGTGGCGCGCGTAATCCTCCGGCCCGACCTCGCGGCGGCGGTACTTGCCGCGCTTGACGTACCAGTCCTGCAACAGCGGCTTGATCAGCGCCGCCGTCATGGACAGGTCGGGGATGGTGAAGCGCCCGCGTGCCACGCCCTCGGCCAGCGCGTCGGCGATCAGCGCCTCGGTCGCGAGTTCACTGCGCAGCGCAAGGTCGCGCCCCTCCTTCGGAAAGGCCTTGGCCTCCATGTAGGCGAAGACGAACCAGGGGTGCATCGTCTCGCTGAGATAGACGTGCGTCTCCAGAAGCCAGCGCAGGCGCAGGCACGGGTCGGCGGCGACGTCGGGCGGCGGCGTGCGCAGGGCCTTCTCCACCGCGTCGGCGACCTGGCCCAGCACCATCATCAGCAGGGTCTCCTTGCCGTCGAAATAGGCGTAGAGCGCGCCCATGCTGAGGCCCGACCCTTCGGCCAGGTCGCGCAGGCTCATGGAATGGAAGCCCTTGCGGTTGGAGATCGCCAGCGTGGCCTCCACGATGCGCACGAGGTTGGGCACGGCGACCTGCGGCTTCTTGATCCGCACCGTGCCGGCGTGGCGGTCGAGGATGCGGGCGCAGAGCGTCTCCATCGAAAAGTCGTGCCGCCGCTGAAACTCCGCCAGATCACCCATGATTTCTCTTGCGCACTGTTTGCTTGCCGAACAATATATCGAGCGCTCGCTCGAAAATCCACAGCCGAAACGCGGCCGGCGGACTGCGGCGGCCAGCAAAGCCCGGAAAGAGCGGCAGCCAGGGAGGAGACACGCATGGAGTCAGGGATTGCTCCGCAGGCGTTCGGCGGGATCGCCGGCCGGTCGGTGCTGGTGACCGGCGCGTCGAGCGGGCTGGGACGGCATTTCGCGGGCCTGCTGGCGCGTTCCGGGGCGCGGGTGGCGCTCGCCGCGCGCCGCCTCGACAGCCTGGAAGCCCTGCGCGGGGAGATCGCGGAGGCCGGCGGCGAGGCCATCGCCGTGCCGCTGGACGTCACCGACGCCGCGTCCGTCACGGCGGCGGTCGCCCTGACGGTGGAACGGCTGGGCGGGCTGGACATCCTCGTCAACAACGCGGGCGTGACGGTCACGAAGCCCTGCCTCGACACCAGCGAGCAGGAGTGGAACCACGTGCTGGACACGAACCTGAAGGGCGCCTTCCTGGTCGCCCAGACGGCGGCGCGCGCGATGCGGGACGGCGGCAAGGGGGGCGCCGTCGTCAACGTCGCCTCCATCCTGGGGCTGCGCGTCGCGGGGCAAGTCGCCGCCTACGCCGCGGCGAAGGCCGGGCTGGTGCAGCTCACCCAGGCGATGGGGCTGGAGTTGGCCCGCCACCGCATCCGCGTCAACGCGCTGTGCCCCGGCTACATCGAGACCGACCTCAACCGCGACTTCTGGGGCAGCGACGCCGGACAGGCGCTGATCAAGCGCATCCCGCAGCGCCGGCTGGGCCAGTTGCAGGATCTGGACGGGCCGCTGCTGCTGCTCTGCTCCGACGCGTCGGCCTACATGACCGGATCGGTGCTTGCCGTGGACGGCGGGCATCTCGTCAGTTCGCTCTGAAGGCCCGGATAGAGAGGACAAGGACCATCATGGATTTCACCCTGCCGCCCGAGATCGAGGATTACCGGCGCCGCGTGCGCGCCTTCGTCGAGGAGCGCATCCTGCCCGTCGAGGCCGACCGCGCGAACTGGGACGAGCATGAGAACATCGCCCAGGAGCCGCTGCGGCGCCTGCGGGCCGAGGCGAAGTCCGCCGGGCTGTGGTCGCTCCAGATGCCCAAGGAGCGCGGCGGGCAGGGGCTGGGCATCGCCGGCATGGCCCCCTGCTACGAGGAGATGAACCGCTCCATCTTCGGCCCGGTCGTCTTCAATTCGGCCGCTCCCGACGACGGCAACATGATGGTGCTGAACAAGGTCGGGACCGAGGCGCAGAAGGAACGCTGGCTCCAGCCGATCATCGACGGCAAGGTCCGTTCCGCCTTCGCAATGACCGAGCCGAGCCCAGGCGGCGGCTCCGACCCCTCGATGATCGCCACCAAGGCGGAGAGGCGTGGCGACCGCTGGGTCATTTCGGGCCGTAAATGGTTCATCACCGGGGCGGGCGAGGCGCAGCACTTCATCCTGATGGCCCGCACCTCCGACGACAAGCGCAAGGGGCTGACCGCCTTCCTCTTCGACCGGGACCAGCCGGGATGGGAGATCGTGCGCCGCATCCCGATCATGGGGCCGGAGGAGCATGGCGGCCATTGCGAGCTGCTGTTCCACGAGCTGGAGGTGCCCGACGAGAACGTGCTGATGAACGTCGGGGACGGGCTGAAGCTGACGCAGATCCGGCTGGGGCCGGCGCGGCTGACGCACTGCATGCGCTGGACCGGCCTCGCCAAGCGTTCCATGGAGATCGCCGCCGACTATGTGCGGGAGCGCGAGGGCTTCGGCATCCGGCTGGCCGACCGGGAGAGCGTCCAGTGGATGCTCGGCGACATCGCCATGCAGATCGAGATCGCGCGGCTGCTGGTCATGAAGGCCGCCTGGAAGCTCAACACGGGCGACTTCGCCCGCAAGGAGGTGTCGATGGCGAAGGTCCATGTCGCCGACACGCTCCACAAGGCGGTGGACACCGCCATCCAGCTCTGCGGCGCACGCGGCTACTCCAAGGACACGGTGCTGGAATGGATCTACCGCTACGCCCGCCAGGCCAAGCTGGTGGACGGCGCGTCGGAGGTCCACAAGATGGTGCTGAGCGGCATTTACCTGAAGGAAGGCGACGGCTTCTGGGGCTGGCCATGAGCGCCGGCGGACCAATCAATGGCACACCGAGTGATGGCGGGCTGATCAATGAAGACACGCGCCCGCGCCTGGAATCCTGGCTGGCGGACCGGCTGGGGGCAATCCGCGCCGCGGTGTCTGAGGTCAGCCGCCTCGGCGGCGGGGCCATCTCGGAGAACCTGGCCCTGACGCTGGCGGTGGAGGGCGGGCCGCTCGACGGCCGGCACGCGGTCGTGCTGCGCGCCGCCCCGCCGATGGAGGTGTCGGCGAGCCTCGGCAAGCCGCAGGAGTTCGCGGTGCTGCGCGCCGCCTTCGCGGCGGGGGTGGCGGCGCCGGAACCGCTGGCCGCCTGCGCGGATGCGGGGCTGCTCGGCCGGCCCTTCTACCTCATGCGCCGGGCCGAGGGGGTGGCCGCCGGCTTCCGCGTGGTGAAGAGCGACGCGCCCCAGCCGGAGCTGGCCCGCGAGCTGGGCCGGCAGCTCGGGCGGCTGCACACCGTCCGGCCCGGAGGACCGGGCGCGGAAGGTCTGGACTTCCTGCCCCTGCCCCGCAACGGCCCGGCGCTGGACGCCGCCCGCCAGTACCGGGACTGGGCGGGCGCGCTGGCCGACGAGGATCCCGTGCTGGCCTATGGCCTGCGCTGGCTGGAGGTGAAGGCGCCGCCGCCGGGCGAGACCGTGCTGTGCCACCGCGACTACCGCACCGGCAACTACATGGTCCGGGACGGCCGGCTCACCGCCATCCTCGACTGGGAATTCGCGGGCTGGTCCGACCCGATGGAGGATCTCGGCTGGTTCTGCGCGCGCTCCTGGCGCTTCGGCCGGTTCGAGCGTGAGGCCGGCGGCATCGCCGGCCGCGCCGACTTTTACGCCGGCTATGAGGAGACCTCCGGCCGCCGGGTGGACGAACCTCGGGTCGCCTATTGGGAGGCCTCGGCCTATCTGCGCTGGGCGACCATCGCCATCCAGCAGGGGCGCCGCCACACGTCGGGCCGCGAGCCGTCGCTGGAGCTGGCCCTGACCGGCCGGATGCTGCCAGAGATCGAACACGACCTGCTTCTGCATCTGGACGCGATCGACGGGGGAGCCGCATGACGGGCGAGGACTTAGCAACGCCGCTCGATACCCCGGACGCCGCCGGGCTGATCGCCATCGCGCTGAAGACCTTCCGGGAAACGGTGCTGCCCGCCGTTCCGGCCGAACAGCGCTTCGCCGCGCTGATGATCGCCAACGCGCTGTCCATCGCGGAGCGGGAACTGACCGTCCGGGAGGATCCGGCGCTCGCGGACGCGCTCCGCCGCCTCACCGGCGCGGAGGGCGACGTGCCGAACCTGTCGCGCCGGCTCTGCACCGCCATCACGGAGGGCGCCTTCGACGGCCGGCTGGGGAGCGCCGACGAGCTGCGCGACACCCTGTGGGCGCTGACGTGGGCGCGGCTCGCCGTCTCCAACCCCAAGCATCTGAATTCCGTGCCGCCGCGCGGCTGAGCGGCTTTTCCCTCCTGCCATCAGGTAGGGGAACGGCCCGCGGCAAACAGGGACCCACAGCAGGAGGAAACCGGAACCGTCCCCATCCAGGCCTCAAGGAAACGTCCGCACCCGAACGCCGAACCATAAAGAACAGGGATGAAACGCATGAAGCAGACGACCACGACGCGCAAGCCGCCCATGAAGCGGCCCCTGAAACGGCCCATCAAACGGCCGGCCCTTGCCGCCGGCCTGCTGGCCGGACTCTCGCTCGCCGCCGCGACCGGCACCGCGCAGGCGCAGCTCAGCAACGACAGCGTGAAGATCGGCGTGCTGACCGACATGTCCGGCACCTATTCCGCCATCGGCGGCCAGGGCGCCATCGAGGCGGCGCGGCTGGCGATCGAGGATTTCGGCGGCAAGGTCAATGGCAAGCCCATCGAGCTGGTCTTCGCCGACCACCAGAACAAGCCGGACATCGGCTCGGCCGTCGCCCGCCGCTGGATCGACAACGAGGGGGTGGACGTCATCATCGACATGGTCACCTCCTCGGTCGGACTCGCCGTCCAGCAACTCGCCGGCGAACGCGGTGTCGTCACCATCAACAACGGCTCCGGCACCACCGCGCTGACCGGGCCGAACTGCACCCCCACCGGCATCCACTGGGCCTACGACAATTACGCCATGGCGCGGGGCACCGGGACCGAGGCGGTGAAGGCCGGCGGCAACACTTGGTACTTCCTGTCGGCCGACTACGCCTTCGGCCGCGACCTGGAGGCGACCACCTCGCAATTCGTGAAGGCCGGCGGCGGCCAGGTGGTCGGGTCGGCCCGCCACCCCTTCCCGAACAGCGACTTCTCCTCCTTCCTGCTGCAGGCGCAGGCGTCCGGCGCCAAGGTGATCGCGCTCGCCAACGCCGGCAACGACACCACCAACGCCATCAAGCAGGCGGCCGAGTTCGGCATCACCCGCGGCGGCCAGTCCATGGCGGCGCTGCTGGCCTTCATCTCCGACATCCACGCGCTCGGGCTGGAGACGGCGCAGGGGCTGATCCTGACGACCGGCTATTACTGGGACATGGACGAGCAGACCCGCGCCTTCGCCAAGCGCTACGCCCAGCGCATGAACGGCGCGATGCCGACCATGACGCAGGCCGGCGACTATTCGGGCGTGCTGCATTACCTGCGCGCGGTCGAGGCCGCCGGGACCGACAACGGCAAGGCCGTGGTCGCCAAGATGCGCGAGCTGCCGATCAAGGACTTCTTCGCCCGCAACGGCCGGCTGCGCGAGGACGGCCGCATGGTCCACGACATGTATCTGGTCCAGGTGAAGACCCCGGCGGAGAGCAAGGGCCCCTGGGACTACTACACCATCAAGGCGGTGATCCCGGCGGAGCAGGCCTACCGGCCGCTGTCGGAATCCGATTGCCCGCTGATGAAGAAGGGCTGACGAAAAAAGGCGGCCGGGAGCTTCCCCCGGCCGCCTTTCCTGCCACGCGCGGCGGAGCGGCCGCCGCCGCCCCGATCACGCCGCCAGCTCACATGACCGCGCTGGAGCAGTGTTCCCAGGCCTCGCCGTGCAGGCCGAAGAACTGCGCGACGCGCTTCTCGCCCTGCCGCTCGATCACCACGCGGAAGCGCTCGCCCGTGCAGGCGCCGGCGGTCTGCGTCTTGTAAGGCAGCGCCACGTTCTTGGCCTTCAGGCAGCCGTCGGACACCTTCGGGCCGCCGGTGCCGGCCTCGACCTTGTTGCCCTTCAGCGTCATGAAGTAGTTCGTCGCGTTGCCGCCCTGCACGTCGGCCTTGATCTCGACCCGGCCGGACTTGGTCGGCTTCAGCCCGGCATCCTGCACGCCGTCGGGCGCGCCCGGCAGAAGCGGACGGAAGGAAATCGCCTGACAGGCCGCCGGCTCCTTCGCCTGGGCGGGCGACACCGCCAGCGCCGCACCGGCCATCACCACAAACGCACACACACCCGCAACGCTCGCACGCATCGTAGAGTCCCCATCCATTGACGGCCCCAACCGGCCCGCCTCCCTTTTCCGCCCCCCTTCCCGCCGCCACAACGGACAAAGATGCGCGGCCCCAACTTGTCTCCGGCGGGGGTCGGGCAAGGGGGTCGGAGCCGTGTTTGGTCAACGGGCGGAGAGACACCTGGAGGAGATTGATACGCTTCAATCGGCCGCCCTCCCCTTCCGCCTGCCGCGTTGCCGTTTGGGCCGGGAGATCAGCTCGTCGGGGCTGCGGAATTCGGGTTCGGGAAATAGACCGCCGAACTCTTCGACGGCGTCGAGTACGAAGGCGATCCGGATGAGGGCGTCGAAGGCAATCTTGCCGGTCGCCTCGAAACGCCTCAACGACCAGATGTTGACGCTTGCCCGTTCCGAAAGCTCCGCTTGGGTCAGGCCTAAGCCCAACCTCCTGCTGCGCGCGCGTTCGGCCACGCCATGGGCGATATCACCGGGAGCCATCAGGCCAAATTGCAACATGTTCCGAATTACCCACCGGAAATGCACTTAACTTGGAATGTATTGCAATTAACATCGCCGTTGGAGGGGTCCCTATGGAGGTGGGTGAAACAAAGGGCGGTCAGGCGGCGAACAATGCATTCCCTGCCCTGGCACATTGGCACGGAGGCATCGGAACAGTCCCGCCTCGCAACAAGCCAGCCCCTAAACCGCTCTTCCAAGAAACAATCCGAATGGCCGCGTGATATTTTCGAGTCACGGAATTGTTTGATCATGTCCAGCAAAGCGTTACGATAGCCAACTATGCAGTTTTCGCGCTGCGCCCGGAATGATCAGTGGAACTGATCTTCTCTTCCGTATCGTTCTGCTTCCCCCGGCCCGGAGCCCTGCCCCGTCCGACCAGGATGCCGGCGGCGATCCCGGCCGGCGGGGCTGACAGGAGCTAGGACCAACTTGACCGTTCAGCCTGAACACACTGCGGCGGAGGTCCGCCGCAGCATTCTCGCCATCGTCGGTGCCTCGTCCGGCAACCTGGTGGAGTGGTATGACTTCTATGTCTACTCGTTTTGCGCGATCTACTTCGCGCCGTCCTTCTTCCCCTCCGGCGATCCGACGACCCAGCTGCTGAACACGGCGGGCGTCTTCGCGGCGGGCTTCCTGATGCGCCCGATCGGCGGCTGGCTGTTCGGCCGCATCGCCGACAAGTACGGCCGCCGCGCCTCCATGATGATCTCCGTTTTGATGATGTGCGGCGGGTCGCTGGTGATCGCCTGCCTGCCGACCTACGAGAGCATCGGAGCGCTGGCCCCGCTTCTGCTTCTGCTCGCCCGGCTCGCCCAGGGCCTGTCGGTCGGCGGCGAGTACGGCACCAGCGCCACCTACATGAGCGAGGTGGCCCTGCGCGGCCGGCGCGGCTTCTTCGCCTCCTTCCAGTACGTCACGCTGATCGGCGGGCAGCTCGTGGCGCTGTTCGTACTGGTGATCCTCCAGCAGACCTTGTCGAACGAACAGCTGCACGACTGGGGCTGGCGCGTTCCCTTCTTCATCGGCGCGCTGGCGGCGGTGATCGCGCTGTTCCTGCGCAGCTCGCTGGAGGAGACCTCGACCGCCGAGACCCGCAAGAGCAAGGACGCCGGCACGCTGAGCGGCCTGCTGAAGCACAAATGGGCCTTCCTGACCGTGGTCGGCTTCACGGCGGGCGGCTCGCTGACCTTCTACACCTTCACCACCTACATGCAGAAATACCTGGTCAACAGCGCGGGCATGGACGCCAGGACGGCCAGTTCGGTGATGACAGGGGCGCTGTTCGTCTACATGGTGCTGCAGCCGCTGTTCGGCGCCCTGTCGGACCGGATCGGGCGGCGCACCTCGATGATCCTGTTCGGCGCGCTCGCCACGCTCTGCACGGTGCCGATCCTGCACGGGCTGCGCGACGTGACGAGCCCCTACGCGGCCTTCGGGCTGATCATCCTGGCGCTCGCCATCGTCAGCTTCTACACCTCCATCAGCGGCCTCATCAAAGCCGAGATGTTCCCGCCGGAGGTGCGCGCGCTGGGCGTCGGCCTGTCCTACGCCGTGGCGAACGCCCTGTTCGGCGGCACCGCCGAATATGTGGCGCTCTGGCTGAAGTCGGTCGGCCTGGAGGAGAGCTTCTTCTGGTACGTCACGGTGCTGGCCGCCATCAGCCTGCTGGTGTCGATCCGCATGCCGGACCCCCGGCGGTCGGGCTACCTGCGCGATCACGGCTGAGGGATTCCTCGACACCGTGGCCGAAGGGGCGGAGGAGATTCCGCCCCTTCTCCTTTGCCGTCACGCCTCCTGCCCGGCCAGCGCCTCGGCGGCGAGGCGCGCCACCGCCGGATAGTCGGTCTTGCCCGTCCCAAGCAGCGGAATGGCGGGAACGCGCAGGATATCGCGGGGGATGGCGATCTCCGGGGCACCCTTGGCGCGGGCGGCGGCCACCAGCGCGTCGCGCGTCAGTGCCGCGCCGGTGGTGACCAGGACGATGCGCTCGCCGCGCCTGGGGTCGGGCAGCGCCACCGCCGCGTGCGGGGCATCCGGGTCGGCGAGGACCGCCATCTCCTCCACGAGACCCAGCGGGATCATTTCCCCCGCCACCTTGGCGAAGCGCTTGACCCGGCCGACGATGCGCAGGAAGCCGTCGGCGTCGATGTCCACGATGTCGCCGGTGTCGTGCCAGCCGCCGTCGGGCGGGTGGATCTCGCCCGGCCGGTCGGCGTGCAGGTAGCCCTTCATGACGTTGGGCCCGCGCACCCGCAGCCGCCCGCCCACCGGCACGCCCGGCACCGGCGTCAGCTCCGCTTCCATCCCCGGCAGGAGCTGGCCGACGCTGCCCGGCCGGAAGCGGGCCGGCGTGTTCACGGCGATGACGGGCGAGGTCTCGGTCGTGCCGTAGCCCTCCAGCACATGCACGCGCAGCCGGTCGGCGTAGAGGCGGCGCGTCTCCTCCTGGAGCCGCTCGGCCCCGGCGAAGGCCATGCGCACGGAGCGGAAATCATAGGGGTCCGCCGAGCGTGCCCAGGCGTTCAGGAAGAAGTCCGTGCCGAACAGGATCGTCGCGTTGGTCTGGTAGATCAGCTCAGGGATCAGCCGGACATGGCGCGGGTTCGGGTAGAGCACCGTCTTCACCCCGTTCAGCACCGGAAGCAGCAGCCCGCCGGTCAGCCCGAAGGAATGGAAGACCGGCAGGCAGTTGAACACCGTGTCCTGCCGGGTGAAATCCACGACGGACGCGATCTGCGCCATGTTGGCGAGCAGGTTGTCGTGGGTCAGCGCCACACCCTTGGGCGGCCCCTCCGAGCCGGAGGTGAAGAGGATGGCCGCCACGTCCTCGCGCTTTCCCTGCGGCGGCAGGAACCACTCCGGCGACAGCATCGCGGCGAGGCCGCGCAGCTTGTCGGAGAGGCCGAGCCCTTGCCGGACATCCTCCAGATAGACGATGGAGTGGTCGGCGGACAGGGTGTCGACCAGCGGGCCGAGCCGGCCCTTCTCCACGAACTGGGCGGAGGTGACGATCCTGCGCACGCCCGCCGCGCGGCAGGCCGCCATGAGGGAGTCCGGCCCGGCGGTGAAGTTCAGCATGGCCGCCGGCCGGCCGTGCGCGGCAAGCCCGAAGAAGACGGCCGCCGTCGGCGACGCTGTCGGCAGCAGCACGCCCACCGCCTCGCCTGGGGCCGTGCCCTGCGTCAGGATGCGGCCGAGCACGAGCGACCGCGCGGTCAGCGCCCGGTAGGACAGCGTCGTGAAGTCGCCGTCCTGCACCGCGGCGGCACCCTTGCCCGTGCTGCGCCCGGCTTCCAGCAGGGCGAGCGCCAGGGTTTCCGGCCGCTGCCGGGCGGCGAAGACCGTCTCCGTCATGACGCGCGACAGCCAGCTCTTCAGCGCGGCGCGCCGCTTCTTGCCGATCAGCCCGCCCAGTTCGGGTGTGGCGACCGGAGGCATGACGGTGATGACGATGCGCGGGAACAGGCCGAGCCGCAGCCGGCCGTGCATGCGCGACAGCAGCGAGCGCTGCGCCCCCTCGATGCAGACGGGCACCACCGGGCAGCGCGCCTTGTCGGCCAGCATGCCGGGGCCGCCGTTGATCTTCATGAGGGAGCCGGTGACCGTGATCCGCCCCTCGGGGAAGATGCAGATCTTCTCGCCCTCGGCCAGCGTGCGGGCCAGGACGCGGGTGCCCAGCGGGTTGGTCGGGTCGATGGTCACATGGTCGGCCAGCGCCAGGAAGGGCTTTACCAATGGGTTGCGGGCGATGAAGCTGTCCACCGCGAAACGCATCCCCGGTAGGAAGGCGGCGAGCAGCGCGCCGTCCAGGAAGGACTGGTGGTTCGGCGTGACGACGGCCGCCCCCTCCAGCCCTTGCAGATGCTCGGCTCCGCGCAGCTCGACCCGGAAGGCGAGCCGGAAGACGCCGCGGAACAGCGCCTGCCCCATCGCCTTGGCCTCGATCGACAGCGCAAGGAGCACGGCGACCAGCATGCTGGCACCACCCCAGGCGGCGACGGCAAGCGGCGACAGGCCGAGCATCAGCATCAGGGTCGCGAGCGCCGAACCCACCACCATGAAGAGCGCGTTGATCATGTTCGCCGCCGCGATGACGCGGGCGCGCGCCGAGACCTCCGCCCGGTGCTGGATGAGGGCGTAGAGCGGGACCGCGAAGGCGCCGCCCGCCGCGGCGATCACGAACAAATCGAGCAGCAGCGGCAGCGCCCAGGGCTCGGCCAGCAGCATCATGGGCGACAGGGGTTCGAGGCTGGGGGACGAGGGCGTCAGGAACGGCAGGGCGGCACCCGCGAGCGCGGCGACCAGCCCGGCGACCGCCGCCCGGCGCGCGTCGGCGACCGACGGCGTGCGGTGCCCCATGCCGGCGGCGATGGAGCCGACGGCCACGCCGACCGCGAAGACCGCGAGCAGCATCGTGGCGCCGTTGCTGTCCGTGCCCAGGCTGCCCCGCGCGATGGCCGGGAACTGCGCCATCACCACCGCGCCGACGCCCCAGAAGACGGAGATGCCGTATATCGCCCGCATCGAGGCGCGGTCATGGGCGACCGAGCGCAGCACCCTCAAGGTCGCCGACACCGGGTTGAGCCCGACCCGGACGGACGGGTCGGCGTTGCCCGCGCGCGGAATCAGCAGCGAGGCGAGCAGCCCGAACACCGCCGAGGCGCCGAGCAGGGCCGGCACCGCCCAAGGATCGGCCAGCGCCAGCGACCCGCCAGCGATGGTGCCCAGCAGGATGGCGACGAAGGTGCCGGCCTCCACCAGCCCGTTAGCGGCGGGAAGCCGGTCCGCCGCCAGCAGGTCGGGCAGCAGCCCGTACTTGACCGGCCCGAACACCGTCGAATGGGCGCCCATGCCGACGAGCACGGCGATCAGCAGGGTCAGGTTGGCGCCGAGGATGGCGTAGGAAGCCACGGCCATCAGCCCGATCTCCGCCACCTTCACGGCGCGGGCCACCAGCGTGCGGTCGAAACGGTCGGCCATCTGCCCGGCCGTGGCCGAGAGGATCAGGAAGGGGAGCGTGAAGGCGCCCGCCGCCAGGGTGGAGATCAGCGCTCCATCCGAGCCGTCGCCCTCGGACAGGCCGCCACCGGAAACGCCATAGACCGCCAGCACCGCGATGGCGCCGCGCAGCACGTTGTCGCCGAAGGCGCCGAGGAACTGGGTCAGGAACAGCGGCAGGAAACGCCGCGAGGCGAGAAGGGCCAGCTGGCTCATCGGATCAGGCTCCCTTTCTGGCGATGCCGCCGAGGACCGCGTCGGCGACGGTGCCCGCCAGCTCGGCGAGCGGGATGGTCTGGCGCCCGTAGACGTGCGACTGCACCGTCATCACGATGGCGCCGATCACCACATGGGCGAGCGCCGTCGCGTCGGCGCCGACGATGCTTCCCTCCCGGATGCCCTCGGCGGCGATGGCGCAGATCACGTCCACCGGTGTCTCCTGTCCCTCGGGAACGAGCGGCAGCGCGTCGTGTTGGACCAGGAGAAGGAAGCGCGCGCGGTCGGGTGCGGCCTCGACCATGCGGAAGGACTCCTCGACGATCCGCCGCAGCCGGTCCGGCGCTGGCCCATTGCCGGCCGCCTCCCGCAGGGCCTCCGACAGGGCGGTGTATTCGCGGGCGAAGAGGTGTGCTGCGAGATCCTCCTTGCCGGGCCAGTGCCGGTAGAGGGCTCCCTCCGACACGCCGGCGGTCCGGGCGATGTCCTTGATCGTCGTGGCCCGCACGCCCTTCTGGGCGAACAGGGCGAGCGCTGCGTCCCGCACCCTGTGAAAAACATCCGTCGACATTGCGCACCAGACGTAAGTGAGTATTCACTCACAACATGGAGCAGGCAGGCCTGCCCCGCAATAGGCCTTTGGGCAGGGGCGGCATTCAGCGCTCGTGAGACCAGATGTTGCAGCCGCATCCGGCATGACGCGCAGCCGGTTGCGCCAGCCCTCCCGAGAACCACACGCCGACGCGGTCCGGGGTCACTTCCCCTCTCACCGGGCGTTGCAATTTCCGGTAACCCATGCGCGCCTCTTTCGAGCCATTGGCTCCAGGCTCGCACAATCAGCGATACCCCCGAGGGGGCTTTGGCCGATGTCACGCATTTAATGCAACTTCTCCGGGCTTTAAGATCAAACCGGGGAATGGGGCGGAAATGGCGAATTTTGTCGGGAGCAGCGGAGCCGATACGTTAACGGGCACAGCGGATCGGGATTACATTGCCGGTGAGGGTGGAAACGACACCATCGACGCGCGCGGCGGCGACGATTACCTCGTCGGCGGCGCCGGTTCCGACACCTTCGTGTTCCGGGCCAACGAGGGTTGGGACTACATCGACGGCTTCACCGCCGGTTCCGGTGGCGACGTGCTGGACTTGCGGGCAATCACCGCCTTCACCAGCTTCCAGGCCTTCCTGGCGGCGACCACACAGGAGGGCGCCGACACCGTCGTCACCTTCGGTCCGACCGGTTCGGTGAAGCTCGCAGGCGTGCAGCGCACCGCGCTGACCGAGGCCAACGTCCTCCTTTCCGGTTCTGGTTCGGGCACGGATGGCGGTACCGGCGGCGATACGGGGGGCAGCACGGGCGGGACGCTGAGCATCAGCGCGGCCGCGGCGAGCCTTGCCGAGGGCAACGGCGGTGGCGGCACCCTCTACCAGTTCACGGTGACGCGCACCGGCGACCTCTCGGCCACCTCCTCGGTCGCCTGGACGGTGGCCGGCAGTGGTGGTGCCGCCGCGACCGCGGCGGACTTCACCGGCAACACGCTGCCGCAGGGTACGCTGACCTTTGCCGCCGGCCAGGCCACCGCGACGATCTCCGTCCCCGTTCTCGCCGACACGGTTCAGGAGACGGACGAGGGCTTCTCGGTGACGCTGGCGAACCCGAGCGCCGGCTGGACGATCGCCACCGCCGCTGCGGCCGGCACGATCGCCAACGACGACACCGTCAGTGGCGGGACCGGCGGTGACGGTACCGGTGGAACGCCGGGGCAGCTCTTCACCGGGACCAGCGCGCGCGACGCGATCTACGGCACCGCCAACAACGACACCATCGACGCGCGCGGCGGCGACGATTACCTCGTCGGCGGTGCCGGTTCCGACACCTTCGTGTTCCGGGCGAACGAAGGCTGGGACTACATCGACGGCTTCACCGCCGGTTCCGGTGGCGACGTGCTGGATCTGCGGGCGATCACCGCCTTCACCAGCTTCCAGGCCTTCCTGGCGGCCACCACCCAGGAGGGCGCCGACGCGGTCGTCACCTTCAGCCCGACGAGTGCGGTGAAACTCGCAGGCGTGCAGCGCACCGCCCTGACCGAAGCCAACGTTCTCCTCTCCAGCACCGGCACGGGTGGCGGCACCGGCGGGACGGGCGGGACGGGCGGCACGCTGAGTATCGGCCCGGCCACGGTGAGCCTCGCCGAGGGCAACGGTGGCGGTGGCACCCTCTACCAGTTCACGGTCACGCGCACCGGCGACCTCTCGGCCGCCTCCTCGGTCACCTGGACGGTGGCGGGCAGCGGCGCTGCGGCCGCGACCGGCGCCGACTTCACCGGCAACACGCTGCCACAGAGCACGCTGACCTTTGCCGCCGGGCAGGCCACCGCGACGATCTCCGTCCCCATTCTGGCCGACACGGTCCAGGAGACGGACGAGGGCTTCTCGGTGACGCTGACGAACCCGAGCGCTGGCTGGACCATCGCCACCGCCGCTGCGGCCGGCACGATCGCCAACGACGACACTGTCAGCGGCGGGACCGGGGGCGGGACCGGCGGCGGCACCGGGGGCACGCCGGGGCAGTTGTTCACCGGGACCAGCGCGCGCGACGCGATCTTTGGAACCGCCAACAACGACACCATCGACGCGCGCGGCGGCGACGATTACCTCGTCGGCGCCGGTTCCGACACCTTCGTGTTCCGGGCGAACGAAGGCTGGGACTACATCGACGGCTTCACCGCCGGTTCCGGTGGCGACGTGCTGGACCTGCGGGCGGTCATCGCCTTCACCAGCTTCCAGGCTTTCCTGGCGGCCACCACGCAGGAGGGCGCCGACGCGGTCGTCACCTTCGGCCCGACGAGTGCGGTGAAACTCGCAGGCGTGCAGCGCACCGCCCTGACCGAGGCCAACGTCCTCCTCCCCGGTTCCGGCACGGGCGCTGGCACCGGCGGTGGAACGGACGGCGGCGCCGGTGGCTCCACCCCCCGGACCTACACTGGAACGCCCGGTGACGACACGATTTGGGCCGCGTCCGGCGGCAACGTCATTTCCGGTCTTGGCGGCAACGACATCCTCGGCGGCAACACCGCGTCGGACACGATCTCCGGCGGGGCCGGCAACGACACGCTTTACGCCGGCGACGACACGGCACCGGACACGCTGTCCGGCGGCATCGGCAACGACGTCTACTGGGTGAACGGCCCCGAGGACGTCATCACCGAAGCCGCCGGCGAGGGCGTGGACCTGGTGATCGCCAGGACGTCCTGGACGCTCGGGGCGAACCTGGAGAACCTCACCTTGCAGGAGGTCGGGGCCGCCTCGAACGGCTTCGCGACCGGCAACGGGCTGGCGAACATCATCGAAGGAAATTCCGGCGGCAATGAGATCCGCGGCGGCGGCGGAAACGACCTGCTCGACGGCCGGGCCGGCGCCGACCAAATCCATGGCGAGGCTGGGGACGACACGCTCGTCGCCGGCGCCGACACCCTTGCCGACAGCCTTCATGGTGGAACGGGGAACGACACCTATTACGTGAACAGTCCGGACGACACCGTTGTGGAGAACGCCAACGAGGGCGTGGACACCGTCATCGTTTCCGGTTCGTGGGACGCCGGCATGGCCACGAACATCGAGCGGATCGTCCTGGATGAGGCCGCTGCGGCACGGAACGGCTCGCTGACCGGCGGCATGGTTTCCATGGAGCTGGTCGGCAACTCAGGCAACAACGTCATCGGTGGAGGCCTGGGCAACGAAACCATCCGTGGAGGCGGTGGCGACGACACGCTCAGCGGCGGCCGAGGGGCCGACACGATCTATGGCGACGCCGGTGACGACCAGATCACCTTTTCGAACGACGGTGCCTCCTTTGCCTACGGCGGCACCGGAAACGATCTGTTCCGCGCGGCCTGGAGCGGCAATCACCTCGGCGGTTCGTTCAGCGCGACGGTCGGCGACTTCGTCCTCGGGCAGGACAGGCTTTCCATTCCCTGGAGCTTCACGGGCATCGAAGACGTCAACGGCAACGCGGTCCTGAGTTTCGTGGAGACCCCGGGCGCCCCGATGACGGGTGTCGGGCGGCTGACGCTGACCGGCCTGACGGCCGAGGCCGTGACGGCGTGGGTTCGCCAGAACGGCAATGACTGGGCCGCCTTTACCGGCGACGCGTCCGGTGGCCGCGTGATCCACGGCACGGACGCCGGCGATACGCTCACCGGAGGCACCGGCAACGACGTCCTCGACGGCCGGGGCGGAGCCGACGCCCTCAACGGGATGGCCGGCGACGACACGTTGCGCGCGGGAACCGACAGCGCGGCGGACACCCTCATCGGGGGAACCGGCAACGACACCTACTACGTCACGTCCGGCGACAGCATCATCGAGAACGCCGGCGAGGGCACCGACACGGCCTATGTATCCGGGCCCTGGGACAACGCCGCCGCCTACGGCGTCGAACGCGTGATCCTCACCGACACTGTTTCTTCCCTGAACAACGGCTCCCTCACGGGCAACTATTCCGACGAGGAGCTGGTCGGCAATGGGGGCGACAACCTCATCGACGGCAACTTCGGCAACGACGCGCTCCGCGGCGGTTCCGGCGACGACACGCTGACCGGTGGCCGGGGAACGGACACGCTGTACGGCGACGCGGGCAACGATGACCTGACGCTCTCCAGCGACGGTGTCGGGGTGGCTTACGGGGGGACCGGAGCGGACGTCTTCCGCACGCTCTGGAGCGGCATGCATTTCGGTGCCTCCTACCGCTCCGTCATCAATGATTTTCAACTGGGCACCGACCGGCTCGACGCGCAATGGACCTTCACCGGCATCCGGGACGAGGACGGGAGCGCCGTGCTGAGCTTCGCGTCCTCGCCTGGAGCCCCGGTCAGCGACACCGGCCAGATCACCCTGACCGGACTGTCGGCCGCGGCCGTGACGGCCTGGGTGGCGCAGAGCGGCGGGGGCTGGGCCGCCTTCACCGGGGCCACCGCGGCCGTCGACCAGCCGATCACCGGCACCGAGGGCAGCGACCGCCTGACCGGCACGGCCGGCAACGACCGGATCGAGGGCCAGGGCGGCGCCGACATCATCGACGGCTTGGCCGGCGACGACACGCTGATCGGCGGGACCGGCGCCGACACGCTGGCCGGCGGATTCGGAAACGACCTGATGTTGGCGGGAGCCATTGGCTCCGGTGAAACCGCGGAGGCCCAAAGCGACGTCCTGAGAGGCGGCGACGGGAACGACCGTTACCTCATCGCCACGCAGCGGAGCGCATCCGCTGTCGTCTTCGACGGTGGGGCCGGCCTGGACGCGCTCGAACTGTCGTCGGACGCCATTTCGCTCCCGGGCGGTGGTTCGGTGGCCGCGGAGGGGAGCATCGACATCAGCGCGATGACGCTGACCGGAGTCGAGGAATTGCGCCTCACCGGCGCGCAGCCGCACACCGTCACCCTGACCGCCGAGCAAGCGGCATCCTTCTCAGCGATTTCGGGGAAAGCCGGCGATCTTCTCCGGATCGTCGGGGACTATGACCCAAATCAACTGAATCTCCAGGGTGGCGTCACCGTTCAACAGGCCAGTGGGCTTCCTGCCTTCGGAAACAGGCATGTCGAATATGTCATGAACGCCGACCATGGTTACGGCATGATCGTGAGTTTCGACCTGGATTTCGACGGCACGGAGTTCACTGTTCAGTCACGCATACATTTCACCGGCAATGAACCCGCCAGCAATCTGCTGACTTGGGAGCATGGCATTGAACGTGTCTGGAATGACAAGTACAGCCTGTCCGATGGAACGAACGCCTACGACATCAAGGTTGACGTCATGTTCGTGGGTGTCGGGGAAGCTTCGGCCGCGGACTATAACGTCGCCGTGCACAACAGCAATGGGAGGACAAATGTCCACAACTGGTACACCAGGGATTATGGCGGGTGGGGATCGAACTACCTGGATGAGATCGCCGCTCATGAATATGGGCACATGATTGGAGCCTTCGACGAGTACCCTGGCGGCGGCACTCGTGATGAACACACCACAACCGGCACCATCATGTCCGACAACACGGAAGTCGTCCTTCCCTATTATTTCGAAGCGGTGGAACGCTATGCGGAGCTGTTCAGCGGGCGAAACCTCGACGTCGTGGCCGACACGTCGAGTTCGCGTGGGCGGATGAACGGCACATTCGCCAGCGACGTCATCCAGGGCAGCGGCAATCTTGATCACATTGACGGAGGAGACGGGCAGGACACCGTGTTCGGCGGCGCCGGAAATGATGTGATCTATTCCGGGTACAATGGCTTTTACATAAACCCGCCCGGGGCAGTGGGTTATGATATCCACGCCGATTATCTTTATGGCGGGAATGGCGATGATGTTTACTTCGTGAATGGAAATGAGGACAGGGTAATCGAGGAGGCCACTGGCGGAATCGATACAGTCGTCTCCAACCTGTCTTGGGACAACACCCAATCCGAAAATGTAGAGGTCGTCTATCTCGATGAACGGGGCCAGTTCCACAACGGCTCGATCCAAGGCGCTTCTTGGGATGAACGGCTTATCGGGAACTCCGGCAACAACCAGATCCAAGGGAATGCGGGCAACGACACGCTGTCCGGCGGAGAAAATGCGGACTTCCTGAGTGGAGGCATGGGCAACGACAGCCTGATTGCGGGTCCGGATCACGGCGACACGCTGACCGGCGGCGATGGGCAGGACGTCTTCCTCATCAATGGACGCCAAACGAACAGCACGACCGAGATATACCGCGATACGATCACCGACTTCCAATTTGGCGACGATTTGAAAATTGGCGGAGATTGGGTGTATTACCAGTACCGGCAGGTGGCGAGCGATTACAGTCCGGGCGGAGCTGAAACGGAAATCCATTTCTATGCGAACGGCGATCCGTGGTCCGATTCCCTGATCCTCACGCTGGATGGCGTTTCCGGAGACAGCTTGGCGAGAAGGGTTGGTTCTTCTGGCGGCTGGAGCGCTTTCCTGGCCTGATCGGGGGCGCAAGAACCGTGTGGTCGAACCATGGCCGGGCCGGGTTGTTGGGCAGAGGCCGGTTTGAAGCATCAAGGGGTTCTGTTGCAAAGCTTCGCTCTGCCACGAAAGTCAGCCCCGGCGAGGTTGGCAACCACCTGTTCTATATGGGCGTCAATGAAAGCGTGAGGAACAGCCTGCCTGGCTCGCCGGCCAGGCAGGCTGTTCCGTATCAAGCGCCCTGGGACTATCCGGAATTTCGTGCTCGGCAGGGGTATGCTGAGAACGGAAGGAGCCCCCTTTGGCACGACGCAAAGAACCGATCATCCCCGATGCGATCCTCGACCAGCTGCTGGCCGGGGCGGACGCCAAGACGGCGTTTGATCAGAAC
>NZ_JAFIQV010000028.1 GCF_017356015.1 Azospirillum sp. SYSU D00513 | reverse complement strand
GGGACCTTCCTGGACAGGCGGTCGATCAGGATGTCGTGGTCCACCCGGTCGAAGAACTTCTCCAGGTCCACATCCACGACGATCCGGCGGCCGGACTGCACGAAGCCTTGCGCCGCAAGGACGGCATCGTGCGCGCTCCGACCAGGCCGGAAGCCATAGCTGTGATCGCTGAAGCCGGGATCGAGGATCGGCTGGAGAACTTGCAGCACCGCCTGTTGGATCAGGCGGTCCGTCACCGTGGGGATGCCAAGCTCGCGCTCGCCGCCCCCCGGCTTGGGGATCATCACGCGACGCACCGGCTGTGGCCGGTACGTCCCCTCCCGCAGGCGGTCGCGGATGGCCGGCCAGTGGGTTTTCAGCCGTTCGGCGGTCTGGTCGATGTCCAGCCCGTCCACCCCGGCGGCTCCCCCGTTGGCCCGCACCTTCTTCAATGCCCGCAAGAGGTTCTCTCGCGCCAGGGCCGCGTCGAGCAGCCCCGGCCCCATGGCGTCCGTGCCCCGGCGCGGGTGGTCGGCTTCGTCAAGGCGGGCCTCCGGACGGGCTTCACCCGCCCTCCTTTCCCCCCTCCCGGATTGCTCCGGCATCTGACGCCTGGCCTTCCACATCGTCGGGCGAACTCCACTCTCCCTCGTTCGGCCCTTCGGTCGCGGCCACGCCGCTCCCTACTATGGCCTCTGCTGACTTCCCGCTCCGGCTCGACGCCGTCGCCCTTTCAGGCGCAAGGCGGGATCTCCCCAGGTAAGAACGCTCTCCGTCACCGCACGACCGCCGGATCTACGCCGCTTCCCCTTGATCACGAGAGCTTCGCGGTCATTGGCCCGCTCGCCCTGGTCGGCAGCGCCTCATATCCGGTTCTTGTTCATCGGCCCGCGGCTTCGATCCACGCTTCCTCCCCACGGTCGGTCGCCCTTCCGCAGTTGCGCTTCACTTCGCTCGCCGTGATCAGCTTACGATGGGACTTCCACCCACAAGAGAACGCCCATGCTGGGCGCACCAAACAAAAGGGCGGCCCCGAGGGGCCGCCCTTCCGTCGTTCGGTGTGTGCGAACGGGCTTCGATCAGAAGCCCATGTCGCCCATGCCGCCCATGCCGCCGGCCGGCATGGCCGGGGCCGGGTTCTTCTCCGGCTTCTCGGCGATCATCGCCTCGGTGGTGATGAGCAGCGAGGCGACCGAAGCGGCGTCCTGCAGGGCCGTGCGGACGACCTTCACCGGGTCGATGATGCCGGCCTTCACCAGGTCGGTGAACTCGCCCTTGGCGGCGTCGTAGCCGTAGTTGGTGTCGTTCTGGTCCAGCAGCTTGCCGACGACGATCGAGCCGTCCGTGCCCGCGTTGTAGGCGATCTGGCGGACCGGAGCCTGCAGGGCGCGGCGGATGATGTCGATGCCGACGCGCTGCTCGTCGTTGCCCGGCTTGATGCCGTCCAGCGCGCGGGTGGCGTACAGAAGGGCGGTGCCGCCGCCGGCGACGATGCCTTCCTCGACGGCCGCGCGGGTCGCGTGCATGGCGTCGTCAACGCGGTCCTTGCGCTCCTTCACCTCGACCTCGGTGGCGCCGCCGACGCGGATCACCGCGACGCCGCCGGCCAGCTTGGCCAGACGCTCCTGCAGCTTCTCGCGGTCGTAGTCCGAGGTGGTCTCCTCGATCTGCGCGCGGATCTGGCTGGTGCGGGCCGCGATGTCGTCCTTGGAGCCGGCACCATCGACGATGGTGGTGTTCTCCTTGGTGATCTGGACCTTCTTGGCCGTGCCGAGCATGTCGATGGTGACGTTCTCGAGCTTGATGCCCAGGTCTTCCGAGATCACCTGGCCGCCGGTGAGGATCGCGATGTCCTCCAGCATGGCCTTGCGGCGGTCACCGAAGCCCGGCGCCTTCACCGCGGCGATCTTCAGGCCGCCACGCAGCTTGTTGACGACCAGGGTGGCAAGCGCCTCGCCCTCGACGTCCTCGGCGATGATCAGCAGCGGGCGCGAGGACTGCACGACGGCCTCGAGGACCGGCAGCAGGGCCTGCAGGCCGGACAGCTTCTTCTCGTGCAGGAGGATGTAGGGGCTCTCCAGCTCCGCGACCATCTTCTCGGCGTTGGTCACGAAGTAGGGCGACAGGTAGCCGCGGTCGAACTGCATGCCCTCGACGACGTCCAGCTCGGTCTCGAGGCTCTTGGACTCCTCGACCGTGATGACGCCCTCGTTGCCGACCTTCTCCATCGCCTCGGCGATCTTCTGGCCGATCTCGACCTCGCCGTTGGCGGAGATGGTGCCGACCTGGGCCACTTCGGCGTTGGTCGTGACCTTCTTGGCGCGCGACTTGATGTCGGCGACGATGGCCTCGACAGCCATGTCGATGCCGCGCTTCAGGTCCATCGGGTTCAGGCCGGCGGCCACCGACTTGACGCCCTCGCGGACGATCGCCTGGGTCAGCACGGTCGCGGTGGTGGTGCCGTCGCCAGCGAGGTCGTTGGTCTTGGAGGCGACCTCACGGACCATCTGGGCGCCCATGTTCTCGAACTTGTCCGAGAGCTCGATCTCCTTGGCGACGGTGACGCCGTCCTTGGTGATGCGCGGGGCGCCGAACGACTTCTCGATCACGACGTTGCGGCCCTTCGGACCCAGCGTGACCTTCACCGCGTCGGCGAGGATGTCCACGCCGCGCAGCATCTTCTCGCGGGCGCTGGCGGAAAACTTAACGTCCTTGGCAGCCATGTCTCGATTCCTTTGACTTCGGATATTCAGATCGGATGGGACGGAAGCCTCAGGCCTCGACGATGCCCATGATGTCGGATTCCTTCATGATCAGGAAATCCTGGCCCTCGATCTTCACCTCGGTGCCCGACCACTTGCCGAACAGAACGCGGTCGCCCGCCTTCACGTCCAGCGCGACGATCTTGCCGCTCTCGTCACGCGCGCCGGCACCGACCGCGATCACCTCGCCCTCCTGGGGCTTTTCCTTGGCGGTGTCGGGGATGATGATCCCGCCCTTGGTCTTGGTGTCGGACTCCAGGCGCTTGACGACGACGCGGTCGTGCAGCGGACGGAACTTCATGGGGAGGCCTCCTCAAAAAGGCTTGGTTTTGGAATTGCAGCCCGGTGGGTCTGTTAGCACTCGCCCCCGGTGAGTGCCAGAGAGCTAGTCGAAGCCCTTCGCCGTTGCAAGAGGGTCTTCAGCGGGTTTTGTGCGAAATGCTGGCAGCACTCCCGCCCTCATGCTGCTAATCCATTGATATGAAACAGAAAACCTCTTTCCCTGTTGATGGGATGGGGTGCAAGCTTTCACGGAAGGGTAACGCGTTCCCGATCGGACGCGCCGCCCGGACGGCCTTGGCACCCCCCCGTGCCCACCTGCTTCCACGGCGATGGAGACAGCTCATGGCGAACATCGGCCTTCAGCTTCGCAACTACCGCCTGACCACGGCGGAGATCCTCTACCACATGCCCGACCACCCCAAGCTCCTGCAGAGCTACCTGTGGCAGGACATGGACATCGCCCCCGATTATCCGGTGCTGCGGCGCTTCCTGGATTTCTGGCAGGCGAACCTGGACGGCAAGCTGCATTCCGTGACGCTGGCGTCCCAGACGCTGATCACCCCCGGCGTCTGGCGCCACACGGCGGAGTTCCGGCTGCAGTAGGGCCGGCCCGGCGCAAGGCCGGACTACCCCTTCACCAGGGCCGGGAGAGCGGGCGCGCCCTCATGCCGCACCCGCTCCCGGCCAGTTCATTTGACGCGGCGCGGCTTTGCGCCCACATTCCGGCGCGAGTTTCCGTTTCGTTTACCGTATCCCGTTTCATCGGAACCTGCGCCTTGACCACCCTGACCGCCACGGCCGGCGACCGCGCCGCCCCCTCCACCCGCCCCGTCGCCTATTGGCTGCTGTTCTGCGCCGGCATGGTCTTCGCCATGGCCGTGATCGGCGCCATCACCCGGCTGACCGAATCCGGCCTGTCGATGGTGGAATGGAAGCCATTGATCGGCATCCTGCCGCCCCTGTCGGAAACCGAATGGAACCGGGTCTTCGACCTCTACAAGGTGACCCCCGAATTCCGCGCTCACAACAGCTGGATGGGGCTGGAAGACTTCAAGCAGATCTTCTTCTGGGAGTGGTTCCACCGCTTCTGGGGGCAGATGATCGGCTTCGCCTTCCTGATCCCCTTCCTGTTCTTCTGGGCCAGGGGCCGCGTCACGAAGGAGCTGTGGCCGACGCTGATCGGGCTGTTCCTGCTGGGCGGCCTGCAGGGGGTGATCGGCTGGTACATGGTCATCAGCGGCCTGGTGGACCGGCCCGACGTCAGCCATTACCGGCTGGCGCTGCATCTGGGCGTGGCGATCCTGATCTACGGGCTGCTGCTGCGCACGGCGCTCGGCCTGCTGCGGCCGGAGACGCCCGCCGGCGCCCACCCGGCGGCACCCGGCCTGCGGCTTCACGCGCGGATCGCCCTGCTGCTGGTGGCGCTCACCATCGTCTGGGGCGCCTTCGTCGCCGGCACCGACGCGGGCTTCGCCTTCAACAGCTTCCCGCTGATGGACGGCCACCTCTTCCCGCCGGAGGCCGCCAGCCTGTCGCCCTGGTGGATGAACCCGCTGGAGAACATCGCCGGCATCCAGTTCACCCACCGCGCGCTGGCCATCGTCACCGCCCTGGCCGTGCTCGCCCTCTGGGTCCGCGCCCGCGCCGCCGGCCTGCCCCGCAAGGCCCACGTCCTGGCGAGCCACACCGCCGCCATGGTGCTGGTCCAGGTGGCGCTGGGCGTCGCCACCCTGCTGACCGTCGTCTGGATCCCCATCGCCGCCGCCCACCAGGCCGGCGCCCTGCTGGTCGTCACCGGCCTCGTCTGGCTGCTGCACGAGCTGCGGGCGCGGGGGTAACGGAACAATGACAGCGCCGCGTCCTGCGCAGGGCGCGGCGGCCCGTCAGGACCGTGGCCGCAACGGCCCGACCGTCCGGACCAATTTGCCCTCGTGTGCCTCCTTGGCGAGGCGGCGGATCACCTCACGAAGCCGTTCCGGCGCACGGTGACCAACGATGCCGCATCCGGGGTCACCGAGGGCCGGGAAGAACTCCGGGGTGCATGGCAGGAACGCCACCTTGCGCAGGTCGAGCGAGAACGGCTTTCGTTGTCCCAGGGCGAGAGACTGCTCGGCGCTGAATTCCGCGACACCCTTCGCTTTCGGCTGGTTCGCGAGCCGTTGCGTCGTGGTCGTGTAAACCGCGACCACCAGACCATCCGGCTTGCGCTCGACGACGCCCAGGCAATAGCCGATGTGCTCGACCGGTGCCGGATCGTCGGGATGGCTCGTGAAGGGAAAAAGGCAGCGGATGAAATGCCCCTCCTTGAAGGGGACGGCCATCAGCGCCCGCCGCTGGCGAGAATGGCCTCGATCAGGCCCTTGCGCTCCTGATAGGACTCGTCGGTTTCGTCCTCATCACGGACCAGCGTGTAGTCACGCACGTCGTCGGGCGCCCAAAGCACGAAGCCGTCATTGGCCTCCTCATCCTGAGGCAAACCGAGATCACGGCGGACGAGGGCTTCGACGTAGTTCGTCAGGGTGCGGTTCTCACGTTCCGCCTTGGCCCTGGCGGCTTCCAGTATCTCTTCGTCCAACCGAAATGAGATGTCCTGTTTCATGCATCCCCCGGGGCGGCACGGTCTCATTTCAATGTAACGCGCCGCGGTGGATATGGCGAGATGATGGCGCGCTTGTTTTCCGCCATGACTGGAGCAAACAGGCCCAGCTTTCAGGCGTATCCGCCGTCACCCAGCGTTTCAAGGTGGGCCAGCACGGCATCGGTATGCCCACAGGCGACCAGTTCCTCGGCCGTTCTGCCGTCGAACCCGGACAGCGGCTGTTGCCGAAACCAGTGAGCCGCCCTGGCCGCGTCGCCGCCAAGCAGAGCGGCGGCGGCGCCAAGGACTTCCGCGACATCATTCCGTGGCAAGGCGGCTCTCCTTGAAGTCGGCCCCATGTGCATGATCTCAACAAATCATGCACATGGATGGCTCCCGGTCCAAGCCTCCTCAGCCGCCCCTCACGCGTCGTGGGAGCGGATGAAGTCGCGGATGCGCGGCATGACCAGCTCGCGCCAGCGGCGGCCGTTGAAGATGCCGTAATGGCCGACGCCTTCCTGGAAGTGGCGGACCTGCATCGCTTCCGGCAGCGAGGAGCAGAGCCGGTGCGCCGCCACGGTCTGGCCGGGGGCGGAGATGTCGTCCAGCTCGCCTTCCACGGTCATCAGCGCCGTGCGGCGGATGGCCGAGGGCTCGACCTTCTGGCCGCGCGACACCATGGTGCCGTTGGCCAGCGCGTGCTTCTGGAAGACCGTCTCGATGGTCTCCAGGTAGAACTCCGCCGACATGTCCATGACGGACAGATACTCGTCGTAGAAGCGGCGGTGCTGCTCGGCCGATTCGCCGTCGCCGCGCACGAGGTGGCGGAACAGCCCCAGATGCTCGCCGACATGGCGGTCGAGGTTCATCGACATGAAGCCGGAGAGCTGGATGAAACCCGGATAGACCCGCCGCATCGCGCCCGGATAGTAGAAGGGCACGCTGGTGATCACGCTGTGCTCGAACCAGGAGAGCGGGCGCGACATGGCGAGGTTGACCGGCACCGTCGGGTTGGCCATCGGGTCGATCGGGCCGCCCATCAGCGTCATGCTGCGCGGCTGCACGGCTTCGCCGTCGGCCGCCATCAGCGACACGGCGGCCAGCACCGGGACCGCCGGCTGGCAGACCGCGATGACGTGGGTCTGGTCGCCCAGGAAGCGGATCATCTCCTTCACGGAGTCGATGTAGTCGTCGAGGCCGAAGGCCCCCTTCGACAGCGGCACCAGCCGGGCGTCGATCCAGTCGGTGATGAAGACGTCGTGGTCCTGGAGCAGCGCCTGCACCGTGCCGCGCAGCAGGGTCGCGTGGTGGCCCGACATCGGGGCGACCAGCAGCACGCGCGGCTGTCGCGGCGTGCCCTCGGGCTTCGCGAAGTGCAGCAGGTTGCAGAAGGGCAGGCCGAGCACGATCCGTTCGGTGACCGCCACCGCCTCGCCGTTCACGGTGGCGCTGTCCAGACCGAAGGCCGGCTTGGGGAAGCGCCGCGTCGTGCGCTCCAGCAGCTCCGCCCCGGCGGCGACCACGCGCCCCATGTTCGTGTAGGACACGGGGCTGAACGGGTTCTGGAAGGTGAACTGGGCGGCTTCCGCCATCATGCGCATGGGCTGCAAGGCTGCGTGCTGCATATCGTAGAGATGGTAGAGCACAGTTCCTCGCTTGAGCGGTTATCCCTCACCCGGCCGGGGACGTGGCATACGAACGTTGGTAGTACCAATAAGCATTTTGGACAGGCCCATCGGCGTAGGTCAAGGCCTGATATTTTACATCTGGGCGTTGTTACAGAAGAAACAAGCCAGACCGTCCAAAGGGTTCACGCAAGGCACCTGTGCGCCGGGCCTTCCCCGGAGGGCCGGGCCGTCCCGTCCAAAGGGGTGCCGCCTCGCCGTAAGCAGCACCTCCTTCTCCTAGAACAATTGGATGAACGGAATGTTACGGAACGGCGACGACCGCGCGGACCGGAAGATGATCCGAGGCGCGGCGGGTCAGCACGTTGCGCACCACCTGATAGGCGGGGATGGTCAGGCCGCCGGTGGCGTAGATGCGGTCGAGCCGCAGGGTCGGCATGCGGGCGTGGAAGCTGCGGGGATTGGCGCAGTCCTCGAAGCCCTGGGCGAGCCGCCGCAGCCGGGCGGAGTTCGGCGCCCATTCGTTGAGGTCGCCCATGAACAGGGTCGGCAGGCCTGGCTGCGCCTCCACCCGGGTCATGATGCGGGCGACCTGCTCGGCGCGCTCCCACTGGTCCAGCCCGAAATGGGCGACGATGACGCGCACCGCGCGCCCCTCCACCTCCACCACAGCCTCGATGGCGCCGCGCGGCTCGCGCCGGCCGACGCTGAGGTCGAAGGTGTCGCAGGAGCGCACGGGCAGACGGGTCAGGATGGCGTTGCCGTAATGGGCGCGCTCGCTGTGCTTGGTCGGGCCGGCGTGCGCCTTCAGCCCCGTTGCCCGCTCCAGGAAGGCGAACTGGTCGAGCCCGGTCTCGCCGCGGTGGTGCCAGCCGACCTCCTGGAGGCCGATCAGGTCGATGTCCAGATCCTTGATGACCTCGGCGATCCGGTCCGGAGCGAAGCGGGCGTCCAGCCCGACGCAGCTGTGGATGTTCCAGGTGGCGATGCGCAAGCTGGCCATGCCCGGCGGCACCGTTCCATCCCGCCCGTCCAGGCGGAGTTTCCGACGGCGGGCGCGCAAGGCCGCAGCCAATCGCTCCACGCGCTCACGACTGAATCGAATCACGGCCTCTCCTGCCTCCTTGCCTTGCCCACGAGCCAGCCGGCCGCCCAGCCCAGGCTCATGGCCGCCGCGGCAAGGCCGGCGAGCAGCGCCATGTCCTCCAGCGTGGGGGCGGACAGCGTGCGCTCAAGCTGATGCCCCAGCACGCTGAAGGCAAGGGTTCCCGGCGCCATGCCGGCGGCCGTTCCCACGATGTAGTCGGTGAAGCGGATGCGCGAGGCCCCGCAGACGAGGTTCACCACGGTGAAGGGCGCCAGCGGAACCGCGCGGACGCCGGCCACCGCCACCACCCCGCTGCGCGCCAGCCGGGCGCTGATCCGCTTCACCGACCGGCCCCCCCAGCGCTCGATCAGCCCCTGCCCCAGCCGGCGCCCGACCCAGAACAGGACGGTGGCCGAGGCCAGGACCCCGCACATGGCGGTCGCGAAGCCCAGCGCCGGACCGAAGGCGATGGCGGTCGCCGCCACCAGCAGCATCACCGGGAACATGACCAGCCCGCCCGCGACGTAGAGCAGGACCAGCAGAAGCGGCCCCAGCGGCATGGCGCGCAGCTGCGCGAACAGCTCCAGCACCGAACCCAGCGTCGCCCATTCCCGCATCTCGGTGTAGCGCCACATCGCCGACAGCCCGACGGCGGCGGCCAGCAGCAGGAGCAGCGCCACCCAGGGATGGCGGCGCGGGATGCTGGAGGGCAGGATGCGGCGCACGATCTCCACGGCACCCACCGGCCGTTCCGGGTCGAAGACGCGCGCCTCGGCCACCGCCTCGGCGAAGGCGCCGGGTTCCTGGCGGTCGAGCGGCTCCAGGGTCCGCCCCTCGGGCCGGCGCAGGGCTTCCACCGCGCCGATCAGCGAATCCCGGCGCTCCAGTTCGGCGGCGAAGCGCTCGGGCGTGGTGCCGAGATGCTCGGCCAGCAGGTCGTCGCGCACGGCGGCGATGGCGCGGCGCACCTCCTCCCCCTTGCCGCCGGCCCCCTTGCCGCCGGCCGCCATGCCCGGCCCGTCCGGGGCCGTGTCCGGCGGCGCCTCCAGTGCCAGGTCGCATTCGGTGTCCAGCCCCATGGAGCGGTTGTTCAGGTTGGCCGAGCCGATGCGCAGGATGCGGTCGTCCACCACCATGACCTTGGCGTGGACGGTGATGGCCGTGCCGCCGTCGGTCATCGCCGCGTAGAGCCGGAAACGGCCGTGGCGGTCGGCCTCGCGCAGCTCCCGCGTCAGCCGGGCGCGGGCGCCGAGCATCACCGCGTTCTCCAGCCAACTCGTCGTGCGGAGCGGGTTGACCACCACCACCTCCGGCCCGTCCGGCTCGGCGAGCCGCGCCTTCAGCGCGTCGGCCACGGCGGTGGAGGCGAAATACTGGCTTTCCAGATAGATGAAGCGGCGGGCCGAGGCGATGGCGTCCCGGTACAGCGCCTCGACCTCGCGCACCTCGGCGCGGCCGTTCCCGGCCGGCTCGGTGCGGGCGATCCCCACCGGCACGTCGCGCAGCAGCGGGGCGAGATTCGGCGGCCAGGGATCGCTCGGCACGCTGGCGCGCAGCTTCGCGCGGGGGCCGTGCCGGGGCCGCGTCCGCAGGCTCTTCAGGCCGGGCGGCGTCAGGGCGACGCCCGTGGCGCGCCACCAGCGCTCGCGGAAAAGCTCGCCCAGCGCGCGGGCGGCGTCCCCGTCCACCGCCATCATCAGATCGTGGAAGGGCTCGTAAGGGGTGCCGTCGGGCTGGCGGCGCAGGGGCTCCTCGGCCCGGTGGGCGCGCGTGTCCCAGCGGTTGGCCGTGATGTCGAGCCCGCCGCAGAAGGCCAGCTCGTCATCGACAATCAGCATCTTCTGGTGATGGCAGGCGCCGGTCGGGTGGTCGCCGTCCAGCCGGTACTGGAGACGCCGGTGGCTCAGCCAGTTGCGCAGCAGGAAGGGCTTGGACCAGCGCGCCAGGTCGAACAGCTCCGCGAAGTCCCATTTCAGCACATGGATGGTCAGGTCCGGCCGCGTCGTGGCGAGCCAGTTCAGCAGGGTGCCCAGCCGGTCCGGGCGGCGCGGACGGCGCGTCTGCGGCATCAGCCGGATGCGGGTGTCGAGGTCCCAGGCGGTCAGGTAGATGCTGCGCCGCGCGCGCCGCATCGCCGCCTTGGCGTGGATGAAATACTCCTCCGCGTCGATCACCACGCCGAGCCGGTGCGCCGTCTCCACCCGCCAGACATTGTGGCCCGGCGCCAGAACTCCCTCATGACCGATGGGTTCAAGGCCAGCCGGCGCATAGGAACCCGGCGCGGGTGGCGCCCCGGCGAAGCCGGAACGCGCCGGGCCGGTGTTGGGGAGCGGACTGTAGGGCGAGAAGGACATGCGGCGGGCGGACCTGAAAGCCTTGGTGACGGCACTGCCGGAGCGGCACCGGAACGGAAACAGGCGGGCGGGGCCGATGGCCCACGCCGCCCTGGGGAATAAAGGCCGGGAATAAAGGCCAGCCCCAATTGTCGGCACGCGAGGCGCGTTGCGCCATTCAGCCGAACGGAGAAATTCCGTTGCCCGCCCGGCCCCATCGCGCTTACCGTTCTCCCTACCCTTTCGGTCGGAACGCTCCCCACGGCGGCACGGGCCACCCCAGCCGCCGGACCGCCGCCCCTTCCTCCGGCCTTCCGCAACGCAGCCCAGCCGACCTTGCCCATTCCCGCCCTCTTCCTGTTCGTCCTGCTCGCCACGGCCGGAGCCGCCCTGGCGGAGGGCGACCCCTGGGCGCCGGCCCTGCGCGTTGCCGCACAGCTCCCCGCGTCGGCCGCCCTCGCCACGGCGGCGCTGGCCGCAGGGGCCTGGACCGGCGCGCGGCTGGGCGCGCGTCCCGTGGGGACGTCCCCGCTTTCGGCGGCGGCCGGGCTGCTGGCGGGAGCCGGGCCGGCGCTGCCCGCCTTCCTCGTGGCGGCGGTGCTCGCGGCCCTGACCGGCGCCACGGCCGGCTGGACCGCCTGGCTGGCGGCCTGGGCGTCGCTCGCCCTGCCGGCGGCGGCGCAAGCCACGCGCATCGCCCGCGAGGCCCTGACGGAACGGCTCGATGCACCGGAATCCTTCGGCGCCATGGCGCGCGGCCTGCCGGCGGAAGCAGTGCTGAGCGGCCGGACGCGGCCGGCGGCCGTGGGCGCGGTGGCCCGCGCGCTCGGCTCGGCCGGGGCGGCGATGGCCGCCGGCACGGCGGCGGCGGAAGGGCTGTTCGGCCTGCCGGGCGCCGGAGGCCTGTTCGTCGAGGCCGCGCGGGCGGGCGAGGCGGGGCTGGCCCTCACGGCGCTCGCCGGGCTGGCCGGGCTCGCGCTGCTGATCGATGCCGCCGCCGCGGGTCTCGCGCGGCCGGACGGCGCCCGACGATGAACCTCCCACCCGACACCCACCCCTGGCCGGCCGCGTGGCGCCGGCTGACGGCACGGACGCCCGCTGCGGCCGGGCTGGCTCTGCTGGCGGCATTGCTGGGGGCACTCGTGCTGGCGGCGGCCCTGCTCGGCGATGCGACCCGCGACCCGCTGCCTCGCGCCTTGGACGCGGCGCGGATCAGCCTGTCCTTCGCTTTTCTCGCCGGGCTGCTCGGGGCCGGGATCGGCCTGGCCTGGGGCCTGCTGGCGGCGGCGCTCGGCGGGACGGCCGGCCGGCGCCTGGTGGAGACCGCGCGCGGGCTCGCCGCGCTGCCGCTGGTTCTGGCCGTCCCGCTGGCGGGCGGGCTGTCCGGCCATGACAAGGCCATGCTCCTCCCCGCCGCCGCGCTGGCCGCGGCCCCGGCTGTGGCGCTGGCAACGCAGGCCGCCCTGCGCGGGCTGATGCGCGCGGAGTTCCTGACGGCGGCCAGGGCCTCGGGCGCGACCGGGCGGGAGGTGCTGCTGCACCATCTGCTGCCCAACGCGGCGCTTCCGCTGCTCGCCGCCGGCTGGTCCGCCCTGCCCCGCGCGCTGGCGGCGGAGGGGTTCTCCGGCGCGCTCGGGCTCGGGCTGCCGGGCGGGCGGGCGGGGTTGGGCACGGCCATCGGCGCCGCGGTGGCGCGCGGCGACGCGGCGGGCCTGCTGGCCCCGGCGCTGCTGCTGGGCCTGACCCTCTGGGCGCTGGGCGCCGTCGGGGATGGGCTGCGCGCGGAGGCGGACCGGTGAGCGGAGGCGGGCTTCCGGGCGATGCCGCCCGTGCCGGAGCGGTGCTGGAGCTGCGCGGCCTGTCCCTGCACGACGGCGAGCGCTTCTACGTCGAGAAGGCATCCCTCCGCCTCGAGGCGGGCGAGGTGTTGGCGGTGACCGGCGATCCCGGCGCGGGCAAGAGCCTGCTGCTGCGGGCGCTCGCCGGTCTGACGCCGGCCGGGCTGCGGCGGGAGGGCCATGCGCGCGTGTCCGGCCGGGCCGCGCTGGCCGTGGCGAACCCGGCCCTGGCGCCGGAGCTTCCGCTCGAACATCAGTTCGCCGAGCTTCTGTCCGCCACCGCCGGGCTGGACCCGGAGGCGGCGCGCGTCCGGGCAGCCGCCGCGCTGGACCGCATGGGCGCGCCCTCGCCGGCGAAGCTTCTGGATCTGCCGCCGCGCGCCCTGACCGACGCCCTGCGCTGGCGCGCCGCCCTGGCGCTCGCCATGGCCGGCGGGCCGGCGCTGCTGCTCGCCGATGCCCCGGGGGCGGCGCTCGACCCGACCGTGCGCGCGGAGCTGCTGGCGCGGCTCGCCGGCTGGGCGCGGGAAGCGGGGGTGGCGCTGCTGCTCGCCGGCCGACCGGAGGATGGGGTAGACGGGCCGGCCGACCGGGTCCTGGCGCTGGAGCGCGGGCGGCTCGGCCCGCCGGCGCCGGCGCCCGCCGTTGCGCACGCGGCGCAGCACCCGTCCGGCCCGCCGGTCCTGTCGGCGCGCGACCTGAGCGTGGCCTTCCCGCTGGGGGACGGACGGGTGCTGACCGCCGTGGAGGGGGTGAGCTTCGGGGTAGCGCGGGGCGAGACGCTGGCCCTGCTGGGCGAGACCGGCAGCGGCAAGGCGGTGCTGGCCCGCGCGCTGGCGCGGCTGGCGCCGGTGAGCGGCGGGCGCGTCACCTGGATGGCGCAGGATCTCGCCCGCGCCGGGGACGAGATGCGGCGCGACATCCAGCTCCTCTTCCCGCATCCGGCGGCGGCGCTGGATCCGCTGATGACCGTCGGCGCCCAGTTGACGCAACTGCTCAAGCGCCTGCGTCCGGACATCCCCGCGGGCCGCCGGCCGGCGCAGATCGGGCGGGCGCTGGAGCGCGCCGGCCTTCCCGCCGCCACCGGAGGCCGTTATCCCGGCGCCCTGACCCCGGAGGAGGCCGCGCGCGCCGGGCTGGCCCGCGCGCTGGTGACGGAGCCGCGCCTGCTGATCGGGGACGAGCCCGCCGGCACGCTGAGCGGCGCGGCACGCGAGGCGTTCCTCGCCCGGCTGCTCCGGCTCCAGGAGGAGGAGGGAGTGTCGCTGGTCCTCGCCACCCAGGACGCCGGGACTGGCCTGCGCGTCGCCCACCGGGCTCTGGTGCTGGCGGGCGGTCGCGTCGTCGAGGCGGCGGACGCGGCGGTGCTGGCGGACGGCGCGCGCCACCCCTACAGCCGCGCGCTGGTCGCCGCCGCGCGCGGAGAGCGCCCCGGCCTGCTGCCGGGCGAAGCGCAGGGACGGCAGGAGGCCGGCTGCCCGGTGCGGGCGCGCTGCCCGTCCGCGCGGGGTGCCTGCGCGGAGGCGATGCCGCCGCTGGAGGAGGTCGCCCCCGGCCATTGGGTGGCCTGCCACGGCCCGGAACCTGGCCAAATCTGAACAATCAGCGGCCAAAAAGGCGGCCAAAACACGAAAAAGGCGGCCGCACGCCATGCGCGCGGCCGCCCTTCGCAGGAAAGACCAGTCACCTCATTGGCCGGGCGCCAGTTCGGACGCCCGGCCGGAAGGCTCGCCTCAGGCCGCCTTGCGGACGGCGGCGGCCTCGGCGAAGACCTTGATCGTCTGCTCGACGAAGGCCGGCAGCTCGTCCTGGCCGAGCGCCGTGACCGTCACGTTGTCGACGACCAGCGTCTCCTCGCTGAGCTTGGCGCCGGCGGCCTCCAGCTCGGCGCGGAAGGCTTCCGGCGCGGTCAGGGTGCGGCCCTTCAGCTTGCCCGGGATGGCGAGCAGCTGGATGCCCTGACCGATGGCGGCCACCGGCTTGCCGGCGTCCAGGAAGTGGCCGACGATGCGGCGGGTGTGGGCGTTCTGCTGCAGCTTGGCGACGCTGCGCTCGCCGCCCGGCAGGATCAGCATGTCGAAATCGGCGCCCAGCACCTCACCGACCTGCTTGTCCACCGGGAAGTAATGGCCCCAGGCCTTGCCGTGCCAGCCGTTCACGAGGCCCTGCTCGGGGGAGATGGTGCGCAGCGTGGCGCCGGTCTTGAGGAGAGCGCGCTGCGGCTCGGTCATTTCGAGTTCCTCGAAGCCGTTGGCAACGAGAATGGCGATGGTCTTTCCTGCGAGGGACTGATCCATGCTTGTCCTATCCTTTCGTTGTTCAACCCGAACATGCGCGCCGGAAGTGCGGACGGGGGCGGTGCCATGGAGAAACGGCATCGCGCCGCGCAAGACATCCCCAGGGATGGGGGTATGCGCAGCGACGTGGTCCGCCACCGATCCTGGTCTAGGAGACGCCGGCGCCGGGGCGGACGCGCCCCGATCGGGTAATGATGAGCATGGGACAGAAGTGGGCTGGATGAGCCCGCAAGTCAATGGCTGTTTGCACGCCGCCGATGCCGCCGCGCGCCCTCACACCAAGGTGCCGATTCGGCACGAACGGCTTACCACAAGGGGCGGATGCCCTTTGCGGCTTCCGCCGCGCGCTCCGCCCGGCGGACGGTGCAGCCCAGCCATGACGCAGCGGCTTGGCTCAAGCCCCCGCAACACTCTGCCGGGAAGTATGAGGGCTTCCCACCGTCTTGCAAGCGGAAAGCGGGAGAAGCGGACGGACGGTCGGCGACGGGCCGGGCCTGAAGGAAGCGGCCTGGAAAGAGAAGCGGCCGGGAAATCCCGGCCGCCAAGTCAGGTCGAAAGCCCTTACCGTGAATACCCGTCGAAGCCGTATCGCGGGGCCTACCGGCGGTGCCCGGCCAGGAACCGGACGACCGCGCGGAAGCTGATCCAGATGTTACATCGGACACTCGCAGCTGCAATAACCCGTTGATCGGAAAAGTGTCTTGCGGTCATCGACCCGTCACGGCTTGCTGTAAATCGGTAAAGTTTGTAAACTCCCCATCAATAAGGGGACGCCCGCGCGGAGGCGCCCGGCTTGGGGGAGCGTTGCAGCATGGAAAAGAAGGCGATGCTCGGGCCGAAGGTCCGCCGCCTGCGCCGGGACCGCGGGCTGACCCAGGCCCAGATGGCCGAGCAGATCGGCATCTCGCCCAGCTACCTCAACCTGATCGAACACAACCAGCGCCCGGTCACGGTGCCGCTGCTCCTCAAGCTCGGCCAGCATTTCGGCATCGACCTCCAGACCTTCGCGGAGGACGAGGAGAGCCGGCTGGTGGCGGGGCTGCGCGAGGTCTTCGCCGACCCGCTCTTCGACGGGTCGGACATCAAGAACCAGGACTTCCGCGAGCTGGCCGCCGTCGCCCCGACGCTGGGGCAGGCGGTGGTGGCGCTCTACCGTGGCTTCCGTGGCGCGCGCGACGACCTCCAGGTGCTGGCCGAGCGCATGGCCGACCGCGACAAGCTGAACCTGATGCAGAACGCGAGCTTCCCGCAGGAGGAGGTGCGCGACCTGTTCCAGGCCCATTCCAACCATTTCCCCGAGCTGGAGGCGGCGGCCGAGGCCCTGTGGGAGGAAGCGCAGCTGGAGCGCGGCGACCTGTACCGCGGCCTGACCGACTGGCTGCGCCACCACATCAACGTGCGGGTGCGGCTGCTGCCGTCGGATGTGATGGGCTACGCGGTGCGCCGCTTCGACCGCCACACCCGCCGCATCCTGCTGTCGGAGATGCTGGCGCCGTCCGGCCGCAACTTCCAGATCGCCTGCCAGATCGCGCTGATCCGCCACCGCGACCTGCTGAACGGCATCCTCGACGCCGCCGGCATGCAGGGCGACGAGGCGCGGCGGCTGGCGCGCATCGGGCTCGCCAACTATTTCGCAGCGGCCGTGCTGATGCCCTACGGGCTTTTCCTGGAAGCCGCGCGCCAGGTCCGCTACGACATCGAGATCCTGCGCCGCCGCTTCGACGCCTCCTTCGAGCAGGTCTGCCAGCGGCTGACCACGCTCCAGCGGCCAGGCGCCAAGGGCGTGCCCTTCTTCCTGCTGCGGGTGGACAGCGCCGGCAACGTGTCCAAGCGCTTCTCCGGCGCCGGCTTCCATTTCGCCCGTTTCGGCGGCGGCTGTCCGCGCTGGGTCGTCTACGAGGCCTTCCGCACCCCCGGCAAGATCCACGGCCAGGTGGCGCAGATGCCGGACGGCACCGCCTACATCTCCATCGCCCGCACGGTGGCCAAGGCCGGCGGCGGCCACCGCAGCCCGCCCCAGCTCTTCGCCATCGGGCTCGGCTGCGACGTGCAGCACGCCGCCCAGATCGTCTACGCCGACGGCTTCGACCTGGAGAACACGGGTGCCGCCACCCCCATCGGCGTGAACTGCCGCCTCTGCCCCCGGTTGGACTGCTCGCAGCGCGCCTTCCCCCCGCTGAACCACCGGCTGATCGTGGACGAGAACCTGCGCGGCCTCTCCCCCTACCTTTTCGCCCCGCCGAACGGCGGGTGAGGGATTGCACGTCGATCCGTTTCGTCAAAGCCTGCAGCTTTTCCCCTCGTCATCCCCGCGAAAGCGGGGATCCAGCCGTTTCCATAGCGAAACCGTTGGAAACCCTGGATCCCCGCGTCCGCGGGGATGACGGCGATAGGGTGAATGACGCTTGGCCTTGCCCCTCCTGACCGGGCTTGGGTACGGATTTCCCAAGCCCATCTTGTGGTACCTGCAAGACCACAACATTTTTGTGAGCATTATTTCGTGGCTTTTTCGGCGCGCTGTTGTTAAGGATCCGCGCTGCACCGCAATGCGCCCCGGCGCCGACACGGACCTGGTAATTCCATGAGCAACCTCATTCACGAACGCGTCCTCACCGTGCATCACTGGACGGACACGCTGTTCTCCTTCACCACCACGCGCGACCCGTCCTTCCGTTTCGAGAACGGGCAGTTCGCGATGATCGGTCTGGAGATCAACGGCCGGCCTCTGCTGCGCGCCTACAGCATGGCGAGCGCGAACTACGAGGAAAACCTGGAATTCTTCAGCATCAAGGTGCCGGACGGGCCGCTGACCTCGCACCTCCAGCACCTGAAGGAAGGCGACACGCTGCTGGTCAACCGCAAGCCGACCGGCACGCTGATCGTCGACAACCTGCTGCCGGGCCGCAACCTCTACCTGCTCAGCACCGGCACGGGCCTCGCCCCCTTCCTCAGCATCGTCAAGGACCCGACGGTCTACGAGAAGTTCGACCGCGTCGTGCTGACGCACGGCACCCGCACGGTCGGCGAGCTGGCCTACCAGGAGCTGTTCACCAAGGTCCTGCCGGAGAACGAGTTCTTCGGCGACGAGGTGCGCGAGAAGCTGATCTACTACCCGACGGTGACGCGCGAGGAGTTCCGCAACACCGGCCGGCTGACCGACCTGATCCGCAACGGCAAGCTGTTCAGCGACATCGGCCTGACGCCCTTCGACCGCGAGGCCGACCGCATCATGATCTGCGGCAGCCCGGCGATGCTGGAAGAGACCAGCGCCATCATGGACGAGCGCGGCTTCCAGCAGGGCACCAACGCCGAGCCCGGCCACTATGTCATCGAAAAGGCCTTCGCCGAGCGCTGAGGCCCCGGAATCGGCATGGGTCCGGAACAGACACCGGAATAAACAGGGACGGGGTGCGTTGATCCCTGTGACGTTGGCACGTCACCTTTGTCCTTGAAAACTCGACGGGCGCGCCTTTCGCAAGAGAGGCGCGCCCTTTTCCTTTTCGCCGCGACGCGGTGGCGAGCCTGTGGCAAAACGCCATTCGAACAAACCCGCCCTCCCCTCCCGGTCAGGCTTCGGACAGACAATCCATCATGCGACTCGTGAAGATCCTCGCCGTGCTCGTCGTGGCCGGCCTCGCCAACTTCGCCTATTGGGCGCTGCCGAACCAGCCGGTGCCCCTTGAGGCGCCGCCCGGCGGCAAGCTGAAGAGCGTCTCCTTCGCCCCCTTCCGCGACGGGCAGAGCCCGCTGACCTACGACATCCCCACACCCCAGCAGGTCGAGGAGGACATCGTCGCCATCGCCCCGCAGGTCGCGGGCATCCGCACCTACAGCTCGGTGGACGGGCTCGACGTGGCGCCGGAACTGGCGCGCAAGCACGGCATGCAGGTGACCATGGGCGCCTGGCTGTCGCCGACCCCCGCCCAGAACGAGCGCGAGATCGCCGCCCTCATCGACCTCGCCAACCGCTACCCCGACGTCATCACCCGCGTGATCGTCGGCAACGAGGTGCTGCTGCGCCGCGACCTGAACGTCGACCAGCTCATCGGCTACATCGACCGGGTGAAGGCCGCGGTGAAGCAGCCGGTCTCCTACGCCGACGTGTGGGAATGGTGGATCAAGTACCCGCAGGTCGCCGACCATGTCGACCTGCTGACCATCCACCTGCTGCCCTACTGGGAGGACGTGCCGGCCAGCGTCGAGGATTCCACCGAGCGCATCCGCAAAAGCTACCGCATCATCGCCGAGCGCTTCCCGGGCAAGCCGATCCTGGTCGGCGAGACGGGCTGGCCGACCGCAGGGCGCTCGCGCGGCGCCGCGGAGACCGGCCTCGTCGAGAAGGCGCGCTTCGTCAACAGCTTCATCCGCCTCGCCGAGCAGGAAGGCTTCGACTACAACATCATCGAGGCCTTCGACCAGGGCTGGAAGGCGAAGCTCGAGGGGACCGTCGGCGGCCACTGGGGCCTCTACGACAGCGACCGCAACGCCAAGTTCTCGCTCGCCGGCCCGGTGGTCGAGAACCAGCGCTGGATGACCTACTTCATCGCGTCGAGTGCGCTGGCCCTGGCCCTGTGGGTCTGGGTCATGACGCAGGGCGGCCGTCTGACCGCCGGCGGGGCCGGCGCCCTGGCACTCCTCGCCACCGCCCAGTCCTCCCTCTTCGCCCAGGCCGTCCACGGCGTGATCCACGGCAAGCATTACTGGGACGACATGTTGCTCGCCGCCGTCATGCTGGCGCTGATCGCCGTGCTGTCGGTGACGACCCTGCTCGCCGCCCGCCGCGCGCTCGCCACAGGCGCCCTGCCGCTGGAGCCGCTGGCGGGGCTGCGGGGTCACCCGGCCTTGTCGCGCACGGAGACGGTCGGCCGCCTCGCCGCCGTGGCGCTCGGCGCGATGGCGCTGGTCTGGGGTCTGCTGATCGTGTGGGACGGCCGCTACCGCGACTTCCCCAACGCCTACATGCTGGCCGGGGCCGCCGGGCTGGTGGGGCTGGGCGCGCTGCGCGCACTGCGCCGGCCGGAGGGGACGGGACGCCTCGGCGCCTTCGCCGTGGGCTCGCTCTTCCGGCAGGCCGTCGCCGTGCCGAACGGGCCGGGCGTCTCCTTGCGCACGGCCGTGGCGGCCATGCCGGTGGAGGGCGCGCTCGCTATCGGCCTGCTGCTGTCGGCCCTGCTGACGGTGCTGGCCGAGGGCTTCGTGCCGATGGAGTCGATCCTCTACGGCCAGCTCCCGATCATGGAGTCGCTGCACGAGGTGGACTGGACCCAGCCGAACTGGGAGGCGCTGGGCTGGGCGCTGCTCCAGCTCCTGCTGGCCGTTCCCTTCGCCGCCGCCCTTCTCGCCGCCCGCCGCGACAACCGCGAGCGCACCGGCGAGTGGTTCCGCCGGGCTGCGTGACGCACCGCCCTGCTTGGAAAGAAGCCTGTTTTTCCGCCGTCATTCCCGCGAAAGCGGGAATCCAGGGCAACTCGACCACGCCCCTGAATGGCCCTGGATCCCCGCTTTCGCGGGGATGACGAAGGGGATGGTCACCCCCGAGGGGCGCCGGCCGGTCAGGCCCCCTGCCCCGCGGCCCCCGGCGGGATGGCCGGGGTTTCCGCCGGCTGGGCCAGCGCCTGGCGGCTGGCGGGGCTCATCACCACCTGCATGTGCGGCAGGGGGATCTCGATCCCCAGCTCCTCGAAGCGCTGCTTCATGCGGCGGTTGAACTCGCGCTGGACGCCCCACTGCTTGATCGGGCGGGTCTTGAAGCGTGCCATGATGACGATCCCCGACTCCGCCAGCTGGTCCACCCCCATGATCTCCAGCGGCGCCAGTATGTCCGGCGCGAAGAGCGGGTCGGCCTGAAGCTCGGCGCCGAGCTGCGTCAGCACCGCGACCACCCGGTCCGTGTTCTCGCTGTAGGCGACGCGGATCGGGAAGACCGCGAAGGAGAAGTCCTTCGTCATGTTCGTCACGGTGGTGACGGAGCTGAAGGGCACGGAATGCACCGCCCCGGTCGTGTCGCGCAGGCGGATGGTGCGGATCGACAGGCTCTCCACCACGCCGGAATGGCCGCCGACGCTGACCACGTCGCCGACGGAGATCGCGTCCTCGAACAGGATGAACAGGCCGGTGATGATGTCCTTCACCAGCGTCTGGGAGCCGAAGCCGATGGCGAGGCCGATGACGCCGGCGCCGGCCAGCAGCGGCGCGATGTTGACGCCCAGCTCCGACAGGGTGATCAGCACCACCATCGTCACCAGCAGCACCAGGAAGGCGTTGCGCAGCAGCGGCAGCAGCGTGCGCGTGCGGGCGCTGCGCTCGATGACGCGGCCATTGTGGTCGGTGGCGGCGAGCGCCCGCTCGATCAGGCCGCTGACCAGCTCCCAGGCGATGACGGAGATGATCAGGATCAGCGTGATGCTGATGACGCTGCCCAGGATGCGGCGGCCGAGCGGCGACTCCAGATAGCCGACCGAATCCACGCCCCAGGCGTTCAGCACCGCCGTGGCGGCGGCGAACCAGATGACCACCTTCACCATGCGGTGCAGGATCGGCAGGTACCGGTTGGCGCGCTGCTCCAGATGGGGAAACAGTTCGCTCAGCTCCGGCAGGACGCGGAAGCCGCGCCGCAGCACCCGGTTGGTCGCGTTCACCGCCAGCCGCGCCAGCGCCACGACGGCGATCGTCGTCAGGGTGGCGCGCACCAGATACTCGAACCCGCCATAGACGTTCAGGATCCAGATGCCGAAGCTGACCGCCACGTAGGCGATGGCCAGCACGTGCCAGACGTCGGCGAAGCGGCGGCGCGCGGTGCGCAGCACGGCGCCGCTCCCGCCCGGCTCGCCGTTCGCCGGATCGCCCGACAGCGGCGTGCCGCGCAGCCACTCGGCGACGGAGACGCGGTTCTGCAGGATCAGCACGATCAGCATCGTCGCGATCAGCAGGCCGAGCAGCTTCAGCACGGCCCCATAGCCGCCGAGCGGCAGCCCCAGCACATAGGCGCCCTCGGCGATGAAATAGCCGTAGACGGCCGTCGCCGACAGCCGCCGGATCCAGACATAGAGATAGGCCGCCGTCTCGTCCCCCATGGGGATCAGCCGCAGCCGCGGTGTCACCGGCGTCAGCACCAGCCGTGCGGCCAGCAGCACCGCCTGCACCATCACGGTGGCGTTGATGATGGCCAGCGCCACCATGCGCACGCGCGGCGCCGGGCTGCTGGCGGACAGGATGCCGTAGGCGACCACGACGAAGGCGACGATCGGCAGCAGGTCCAGGATGCCCTGGGCCATCAGCAGCGGCACCCGCCCCACCGCCGAGCGCGGCGCCCGCGCGGCCAGCGCGGCGCGGGCCGGGTTCAGCAGCCAGTTGGTGAAGCGTTCGATCACCACGCCGGCGAGGATGATCAGGGCGAACTGCAGGGACAGCTCCACCCAGCGCTCGCGCGCCGACGGGTCCTCCACCTGCCGCTGGAGCCAGTCGAGGATGCCCGGCACGTCGCCGAAGACATTCACCACCTGGATGATCTGCTCCCCCACGGCGTCGAGCTGCTGCGCCAGGAAGGACAGGGCGCGCGATCCGAGCGTCTCCCCGTCCGCCGGCTCCGCCTGCGCGGGCGCCGGGGCGGCGCCGGCGGGCTGGGCGGCGGGCTGAGGGGTGGAGGGAGCGGCGGTGCCGGACGGCGTGGCGGACGCCGCGGCGCCGCTCGTGGCGGGAAGGTTCTGCTGCGCCGCCATCAGCGCGCGGAGCTGCTCGACCAGCTTGGCGCGGGTGGCCGGGTCCTCCAGCGTGGCGACCAGCGCCTGGATCTGCTCCGCCGACGGGACGGCGCTTGGCGCCGCCGGAGCGGCGGGAGCGGCCGCCGCCGAGGACGTTGCCTGGGTCTGGGCCGGGGCCGCCCCCTCGGCGGCCAGGACGGGAAAGGTGACGAGCGTCGCGAGGAACAGCAGGACGGCGGCCAATCCGCCGCCCCGCCGGCTGCGTGCAAAAAGCATCCGTGAAAGATCCGTTCGCCGTTGCCTGGAAAAACCGGAAGGGAGGGTATCCCGCGCGCCCCGCCTTGCCAACCCGATGGGTCCGGCGCTTTCGGGGCAGCGGGGCCGGGCATAGGGGCTGGCCGAACGCAGAGTTTCGTCCTAGCTTCAGGCCCAGGGAACATCATGTACGGTATGGTACGGAAGGCGGGAGCGGCGCATGACCGACGGCATCGAGGAAAGCGGTTTCGAGAAGGACGGCAAGATCCGCGACAAGCTCGTCGCCACCAAGGAGAAATGGGCCCGGGAAGGACGCGCCCTGACCGGGGAACAGGCCGACCCGTCCCGCGAGCGGCTGCCGCCGGGCCAGCGCCGGGTGGATGACTGGCCGGTGCTCGACCTCGGCATCACGCCGCGCCTCGACACCGGCAACTGGCGCCTGACCGTGGACGGGCTGGTGGAGAACCCCGTCGGCTGGCGCTGGGCCGACTTCCAGGCGCAGCCGCAGGAACGCTTCCTGTCCGACATCCATTGCGTCACCACCTGGTCGCGCTACGACAACCACTGGGAAGGGGTGAGCGCCCGCCACCTGCTGTCGGTCGTGCGGCCCCGGCCGGAGGCGCGCTTCGTGGTCTGCCACTCCGCCGACGGCTACACGACCAACCTGCCGCTCGACGCCTTCGCGGACGAGGACGTGCTGCTCGCCACCACATGGGAGGGCGAGCCGATCAGCCTCGACCATGGCGGGCCGGTCCGCGTCATCGTGCCGAAGCTCTATTTCTGGAAGAGCGCCAAGTGGATCACCCGGCTGGAGCTGACCGCCGACGACCATCCCGGCTACTGGGAGGTGCGCGGCTACCACAACGAGGCCGACCCCTGGAAGGAAGAGCGCTATTCCGATTGAGGGCCGGGGATGCTAGATGGGGCGTCCATCGCGTTCCGCATCCCCTTCCCGTGGTTTCCCGGTTCCCATGACGATGATCGAAGACGAGGTCCCCTCGCCCTGCGTCAACCTGTGCAAGCTCGACCGCGAGGCCGGCACCTGCCTGGGCTGCTTCCGCACGCGCGAGGAGATCAAGTTCTGGAAGACCATGAACGCCGACGAACGGCGCGCGACCCGCGACCGCGCCGACGCGCGGCGCCTGTCCGCCCCTCGCACGGCGGCAGCCGGCTAAGAAAGATCCGCTAAACGGGGCCGCCCATCCTCTCCAGCCCGGCGGCCCGCGCGATCAGCAGGTCCCAGGGTGCGGGCGAGGGAAAGATCTCGCCCAGGAAGGCCAGGAAGGCCTTCACGTTCGGGTTGCCGCGCCGGCTTTCGGGCCACAGCGCGGTGATGGGCGCGCGGTCCAGCGCGAACTCCGCCAGGACCGGAACCAACTCGCCCCGCTGGACGTAGGGTGCGGCGATGTAGCTGGCCGAAATGCCGATGCCGCCCCCGGCGGCGAGAACCACCGCCACCGCGTCGCTCACGTCCAGCACGATGCCTGCGTCGGGCACGATCTCCAGCACGCGCTCCCCGACCCGGAAGGGCCAGCGCAAGCTCTGTCCAGAACTCTGGTAGCGGAAATTCACGCAGTCGTGCCCCACGAGATCCTCCGGGTGGCGGGGCGTGCCGCGCCGCGCCAGATAGGCGGGTGAGGCGAAGGCGCAGAGACGTTGGGGCGCCAGCTGCCGCGAGATGAGGCGCGAGTCCGCCAGGTCCCCGACGCGGATCGCCACGTCCACCCCCTCCTCGATCAGATCGACGAACCGGTCGCTCAGCCGCAGATCCACCGCCAGCTTCGGATAACGCTCGCGGAAGCGCGGCAGCATCGGCGCCAGCAGATGCACGCCGATGGGCAGGGGTGCGGTCACCTTCAGCGTGCCGGCGGGTTCGGCCCGCGCCGCGAAGGCAGCCTGCTCGATCTCCTCGGCCTCGCGCAGCAGCCGCAAGGCCCGCTCATGCAGGTCGCGCCCCTCCGGCGTCAGCGTCAGCGACCGCGTCGTGCGGCTGAAGAGCCGCAGACCGAGATGCTGCTCCAGCCGCTGCACGCTCTTGCTGACGGCCGAGGGCGACACGCCCAGGGACCGCGCCGCGGCCGTGTAGCTGCCGAGCGAGGCCGCGCGGGCGAAGGCGATGAGGCCGGTGAGCCGGTCCAGTCCGATTTGTGCCGTCATGGCATGAGTAAAGCGAAACCGGGCCCGATTATCAAGGAAGCCGCCCGGATCTAATCTCCCCTTCACCGGCGCCAAACACCAGCACCAAACCCCGGCGCCCAGCAAGGAGACGATCATGACCATCACCGCTTCCAGCACCTCCGCGACCACCCAGACGTCCCTCCTGCCGGCCGGGCAGCTCCAGGGCCGGACCGTCGTCATCTTCGGCGGCACCTCGGGCATCGGCCTGTCGGCCGCCGTGCAGGCCAAGGCCGCCGGCGCCGAGGTGATCGTCATCGGCTCCGACCGCGCCCGCGCCCAGCGCGCGGCGGCGGAGAACGGGCTGGACGGCTGGCGCGCCGCCGACGTCACGCGCAGCGACACCATCCACGAAGCGCTCGCCAACATCCCCCATGTCGATCACCTCGTGCTGCTCGCCGGCAGCTTCGTGGTGGGCAAGGTGATGGAGGCCGAGCTCGGCCATCTGCGGCGGGCCTTCGACGAGCGGATCTGGGCGTCGGTCCACGCCATCCGCGCGCTCGGCGACCGGCTCGCCCCGGACGGGTCCGTCACCTTCATCTCCGGCTCGCTCGCCGACCGGCCCAACGCCCATGGCACCGCCGTCCTCGCCGCCGCGTCGGCGGCCATGGAGGCGCTCGCCCGCGGGCTGGCGCTGGAACTCGCCCCGCGCCGCGTGAACACGCTCTCCCCCGGCCCGATCGAGACGCCGCTCCTGTCCAAGGCGCTGGGCGAGGGACGGGACGCCGCCGTGACGGCGATGAAGCAGGCCCTGCCCCTGCACCGGCTGGGCACGGCGGAGGAGGCCGGCGCCGCGGCGGTCTTCCTGATGACCAACGGCTGGATGAACGGCGCGACGCTGAACGTCGACGGCGGCGCCCGCCTCATCTGACCCGGTCAATCACCTCCCAGAAAGGGACCACCCCATGCCCACCCTCTTCGATCCGATCCGGATCGGCGCCATCGAGGCGCCCAACCGCATCCTGATGGCCCCGATGACCCGCGCCCGTGGCACGCGCGGCCATGTACCGACGCCCATGATGGCCGACTATTACGCCCAGCGCGCCGGCGCCGGCCTCATCATCAGCGAAGCGATCGGGATCACCCGGCAGGGGCTCGGCTGGCCCTTCGCCACCGGCCTCTGGTCACCCGAGCAGATCGCGGGCTGGCGCCGCGTCACCGACGCGGTCCACGCCGCCGGGGGGCGCATCCTGGCGCAGCTCTGGCACATGGGCCGCACCGTCCATCCGAGCTTCCTCGGCGGCGCGCAGCCGGTCTCCTCCTCCGCCACCACGGCCCCCCGCCACGCCCACACCTACGACGGCCATCGGCCTTATCAGCCGGCGCGGGCCCTGCGGCTGGACGAGATCCCCGGCGTGATCGGGGATTTCCGGACCGGCGCCCGCAACGCGATGGAAGCGGGCTTCGACGGGGTGCAGATCCACGCCTCGAACGGCTACCTCATCGACCAGTTCCTGCGCGACAGCGACAACCACCGCGACGACGCCTACGGCGGTTCCATCGAGAACCGCATCCGCCTGCTGCGCGAGGTGACGCAGGGAGTCGCCGACACGGTGGGCGCCGACCGCACGGGCGTCCGCCTGTCGCCGAACGGGGAGACGCAGGGCATCCGGGACAGCGATCCCGAGCCCCTCTTCATCGCCGCCGCACAAGCCCTGTCCGCCATCGGCATCGCCCATCTGGAGCTGCGCGAGCCGCCGCTCGACGGCAGCTTCGGGGTGGGCTACCTGCCGCCGCTGGCGCCGGTGATCCGCCCCGCCTTCAAGGGCGTGCTGATCCTGAACTCCGACTTCGACGCCGCGCGGGCGCAGGCCGACCTGGACGCGGGCACCGGCGACGCCGTCACCTTCGGCCGGGCCTACATCGCCAACCCGGACCTGCCGCGCCGCCTCGCCCAGGGCATCCCGCTCGCCAAGGACGACACGGCGACCTGGTTCACCCAGAGGCCCGAGGGTTACGTGGATTACCCCAGCGCCGGCTGATGGCGCGCGGCAACCGTGCGGAAAGCGTGCCGCAATTCCTTGAGCCGAATCCCTCAGGCCACCACGCCGCGCAGGCTGCCCATACGGTCGCAGTCGGCGCGGATGCGGTCGAGATGCTGGGCGATGACGGCGTTGACGGGAAGCGGCAGGCCGGCCTTCAGCGCCTCCTCGTAGCGGCGGACGCATTCCGCCTCGCCGCGCTGCACCTCGGCGAGAATGGCCGCGCGGTCCTGGCCCAGCACCGTGGATTTCAGCTCCATGAAGAAGCGGTGGGCACCGCCCATCACGGTGCCGCCGATGTCGGCCGCCCCGCCCTGCTCGGCCACGAGGCGCTGAAGCTCGCGGACGATGGCGCCGCGCTGGGCGCCCAGGTCGTTGAACAGCGCCTTCAGGTCGTCGTTGCCGCTGCCTTCGGCGGCCTGCCGGTACCCCTCGTGGCTGTCCTCCACGATGTGAATGAGATCGTTGAGCGTGTCGACGATCCTGTCCTTCTCCGTCATGGCCGTCCTCCGGTGACATGATGCCCGCCTGACCGGAGAACCCACCGGCCACGCCAAAGGTTCCGCCGGCGGGAGGGCCGGCCCCGGCGCCTCTCGGGAAGGGCGGTGGAAACAGAATCCTCCGCCCACTGTTAAGCTTGATGATCCGGGGCCATCCCCGACCAGACAACCTGACGAGCGCGAGGCGCTGGAGGACAAGATGGGTGACAAGAAGGACACGTTGACCGACTGGCTGCGCGACGCCTACGCCATGGAAAACCAAGCCGTGGAGATGCTGGAGCGCCAGTCCGAGCGCATCAAGAGCTACCCCGAGGTGCTCGCCAAGGTGCAGGAGCATGTCGAGGTCTCGAACCGCCAGGCCGACCGGCTGAAGCAGTGCCTGCAGAAGCTCGGCGCCGACCCCTCGGCGATCAAGACCGGCGTCGCCATGCTGCTCGGCAACGCCCAGTCGCTGTCCGGCATCGTCGTCGGCGACGAGATCGTGAAAGCGGGCATCTTCAACTACGCCTTCGAGCATTTCGAGATCGCCAACTACCGCGCCCTGATCGCCGCCGCGGAGTCCGCCGGCGAGACCGAGATCGCGCGCCTGGTCCAGCAGAACCTGGACGAGGAGCTGGAGATGGCGAGCTGGCTGGAGCAGCGCCTGCCGCAGCTCACCAAGACCTACCTGGAGCGCAAGGAAGAGACGTCGGCCGCCGAGGCCAAGCGCTGACGCCGGGCCGGCCTGCCCCGCTCCGGGGCCGGCGGAAAAGGAAAGGGAGGCTTCCCCCTGGGGAAGCCTCCCTTTTTTCATGCCGCCACCGGACGCATCGCCGGGCCGCCTTGGGTCCGGAAAGGAAGCGGGCCTTGTATCACGGTATCTCAGGCCGCCGCGACGGTGCCGCGCACGCCGCCACGGGCGGCCTGCCCGCGCCACAGGCTCAGCAGGTAGCCGGAAATGGCCAGCGTGTCGGAGCACAGCCCGAAGGCCGAGCCGGCCAGGATGTTGTGGCCGGCGCCCATGACCGTGGCCGCCAGGAAGAACAGGCGCATCGCGGTCACCGACGGCTGCCAGCGCCCGACGGTCTGGAGCACGAAGCCGGTGGCCGAAAGGGCGGACATCGGTCCCTGCCAAGTGGCGGCGGCGACCAGCAGGGCCGCCGGGACGGTGGCGCCGAACAGCACGGACATCCAGCGCGGGCGCCGGTCCTGGCAGGCGACGGCGAGCTGCACGAAGCCGAGAACCGCCATCAGCATGCCCGTGGTGGCGCCCAGCAGCATGTAATGGACCATGAAGGCGGAACCGGCCAGGGCCTGCGCCAGCAGGATGGCGCGGCGGTTGCCCAGCAGCGTGCTCACGGTCGAGAGCGACAGGCCGGCGAGGCCGGTGAGCGTGATCAGCGAGAAGGACGGGAGGTGGTCGAGAAGGAAGATCATGGTGGAAGGCCTAGAATTCCGGATGCGTGCGGCGGTGCAGCGACGGCGGCGGAACCTAGGCCCGGATGGTTAACCAGATATGAAAAAGGCTGTGGTCAGATTGAGACCGGAGAGCCACCACAATCCCAATCAAAACAATGCGTTACACCCGCAATGCGGAGCGTTGCCGCACGGACTCCGGCGTGGCCGGACGACCACGGCACGCCCCACCGGCACCATGCCGCGACGCGGACAAGACCGCTTGTGGGGCGCGGGTTCCGGCTCCGCGCGGCTCCCCCGCCGCAAGCCTCCGGCGGGGGCTTTCCCAGCCTTGGAAGTGTCGCCGCCGCGCAACAGAGGGCAACGGCGAGTGCCTCCGGCCCGGCATCGCCGCCGGGTCCGGCACTGCGGCGGAAGCTTAGGGATTCCGCCATTTTCCGGGGCTCCGGCCAGCCGGCGGGGCACCCTTTATGCCCTCGGGTATAGCCCCGCGGGGCGGAACCACCCCTTCCCTGCCCCTTCGCGGATTTCACCGGAGGATGCCGCGATTCCATACTGCATCGCGGGGGCGGGAAGAAACGGAAAGACAGGGGAGCCGGACGATGGATGCAGTCGGACAGCAGGGGAACGAGGCTGCGGCGAGGGTGGTGCGGACGGTCTGCTGCCATTGTGGCCGGCTGCTGCGGGCGGGCGAACCGCGCTGGAGCGGGGACGCGCGCGAGCGCCCGTGGCATTTCAGCTGCGCGGAAAGGGCGGGGCTGTCCCTGTCCTGGATGCTCGTCCGGCAGCGCATGCGGACGGTTTCGGAACCGAAAGGATAAGCGTTTCGGCATGGGGGGCGGGGATGGCGGACTCTTCCGCACCAGCCCTTACCCACTCCGCGCGGGCCACTGTGGGGGATGGCTGCTCTAGGCTGTCCGGACCGCAAGACAGACCGAGCAGCGTGAGGAGGGCAACATGGCCCGAGTCGATTTCTTCGTCACCAAGCGGGTGGACAAGTGGTTCGTGGATGTCGGCAACGAGACCCACGGCCCCTATCTCAGCGAACGCGACGCCGTCGCCGACGCCATCGACGCCGCCGCCGAGACGGCGAACCACCGCACCAGCACGGCGGTGCTTCTGAAGATCAGGAAGGGACCGCCCGAGGAACTCTGGACATCGGGGAGCGCCGCCCGCGCCGCCGCCCTGGAGGCCGCGAAGATCGAGGCCGCCAAGGACCCGGTGGAGCGCACCGCCGACGCCTAGGACCGTTTCGCCAAGTAAAGGAGGGGCCGGAGGAAAGACCGGCCCTCACGGAAATCCGGGCAACAAAAAAGCCGCCTCGTGGCGGCTTTTGTCGTCTGAAAGCAGGAGTGGCGCACCCGAAGAGATTCGAACTCCTAACCGCTGGATTCGTAGTCCAGTGCTCTATCCAGTTGAGCTACGGGTGCATCCGGCCTTCGGCCTTGCTCTTGCCGGGCGGCGGTGCCGTCCAGCAAGGTGCCGCAAATTAGTCGCAAGCCGCCGCCCCGCGCAAGCGCTTTTTTCATCCCTTGCGGACAAAGCCCGCCCGCCGCATCCATGCCCTGTGGATTGCCGGGGGCTCCGCGCTTGGGCTATAAGCGGCGAAACGCTCATGCGGAGTGCCACGACGTGTCCGAATCCTCTTCCAACAAGCATTTCCCGGTTTCCTGGGAAGAACTGCACCGCAACGCCAAGGCGCTGGCCTGGCGCCTCATCGACAAGGAACCCTGGAAGGGCATCGTCGCGGTCACCCGCGGCGGGCTGGTGCCGGCGGCGATCATCGCGCGCGAGCTGGAACTCCGCCTGATCGACACGGTCTGCGTGTCGAGCTACGACCACCAGCAGCAGCGCGAGGCGATGGTGCTGAAGGGCACCGAGGCGGCCGCGGCCGACGAAGGCGCCGGCTGGCTGATCATCGACGACCTCGTGGACACCGGCAAGACGGCGATCATCGTGCGCAAGATGCTGCCCAAGGCGCATTTCGCCACCATCTACGCCAAGCCCGCCGGACGGCCCCTGGTCGACAGCTTCATCACCGAGGTCAGCCAGGACACCTGGATCCATTTCCCCTGGGACATCGAGCTGCAATTCTCGCAGCCCATCGCCAAGAAGCACCGCGGCGCCTGATACCCCGTCCGCGGAGCCGTTCCGCCTTCCGAAGGGCGTCTCCCGCTGCGGCAAGGGGCGCCCTTCGCGTTCCGTTACGCCAAAATTAATCTTTAATTCGTAAGACCAGCAGCACGAGCCCTCTCCACTCCGGCGGCCGCCCAGCGATGAACGACGAGTCCGACAACGAACTCCGCTTCAAGATCAACGAGTTGGTCGAGCGCCTGCCCGCGAGTCTCGTCTACAACCTGCTGAGCGAGATCGAGGGCATGGACGGGGAGCCGGCGGGCCGCGTCCAGCTCGTCCGCCAGTATGTCATCGAGCATCTGAACCGCCAGCGCACCAACCGCGCCCGGCGCCTCTTCACCACCCTGTTCGAAGCCTTCCTGATCGACGACGAGGCGCTCTACCACGCGGGCACCTCCGTGCCGGGGATGATCCAGCGGCTCGACGTCGGCGCCCTGTGGGAGGTGCTGAGCCGGGACGTCTTCCCCCTGCTGGCCGTCGAGGCGCAGGAGAAGCTGGACGTGCTGGCCCAGCGGGAGATCATCGACCGCGCCATGCGCGACCCGGTGGCCGTGGCCCTGAAGGAGCGCATGCGCGCCGGGGCGGTGAAGCATCTGGACGGCATCACCGGCAACCGCAAGGCGATGGAGGAGCTGCTGGCCGCCATGGCGCGCAACCGGCCCCGCCGCACCCGCCTGCTCGCGGCCTTTTTCGAGAAGGCGCCCCCGGTCGAGGCGGGGACGGTCCAGACCATGCGCGACATCCTCGCCCACGCCGACGGGCCGATCCGGCGGACGGCGGAGGCGCTGGCGCGCTTCCCGGCACCCGCCGGCGGCGGTGCCAAACAGGAGGGTGCCCGGCAGGAGGGTGCCCGGCAGGAGGGTGCCCGGCAGGAGGCTGACCGTCACGCCGACCGCCTGCTCGACCTGACGGCGGAACTGCGCGAGCGCGGCCCGGATTCCGAGGCGGCGGCGCTGCTGCTGCCGCTCTCGGTGCTGAACGTGAAGCGCAACTACGCCGTGGTGGCGCTCTACATCCGGCAGAGCGGCGTCGATCCCGGGAAGGGCGACGCCGTCACCGCCGGGCTGACGGCCCATTTCCTCGGCACGCTGCGCGCTCTGTCGGCGGCGCTCACCGCCGTGCTGCGCCTGAACGAGCGTGTCCCCGGCTCCGCCATCCGCCCCAGCGCCAAGGAGCGCGGCCGGATCGAGGCGCTGATGGACCGGTTGGACGAGCTGATCGAGGCGGTGACCGTCGCGGGCCTGATGGAGGACCGCCGCAGCGAGCCGGCCTTCCGCAACGGCTGGGGCATGGCCGCCAGGATCGTGGTGTCGCGGGTGGCCGGCATCGCCCTGGAGCGTTCCGCCCAGGCGGCGGCGGCGCGGCGCCAGCCGGTGTCGGACCATGAGGACGTGGTGTGGCTGAACCGCTTCCTGTGGCGCTGGCAGGGGATGACCGGCGACATGGGCTACGAGACCTACGAACTCGTGAAGTGGCGCGACACGCTGCTGGAGGAGATGCGCGCCAACGTCGAACGGGCCATGAAGTTCGACGATGCCGAACCGTTGGACGACCGCATGGACCATCTCCTGCGCATCGACGCGCTCTGCGGCGTCTTCGGCCAAAGGGTCAGCGGCTGGATCTCGCCGACCAGCCACAGCATGACGCGGCTGCTCACCCACCGGCTCAACGGGGGCGGGCCGTCCTCACCGGAGGAGACGGAACTCGTCGGCAGCCTGCTCGCCGCCGTCCGCAGCGAGGTCGGCAAGTCGCGCTACTGGAAGAGCAGCGAGCTGATGGACCTGATCGAGCTGTCCGACCGCAAGCGCGCGGAAGCGGAAGCGGAAACGCAGTCCGGCTGAACCGGAGCGGGCTGAACCGGAGCGGGCTGAACTGTATCGGACTGCATCGTAGTGCCGGTGGACGCTCCCCCCTGCCCGCAGCGGGCGGAAAGGGGGAGCGCCCGAGCCGCGATCACTCCGCGGCCTTTCCCTCCATGGGCGTTTCCTGCTCCGGCTTGTCGTTGCGCGGAGCGGGGACGGGACCGGTGACGACGTCGAAATCGAACATGACGAACTCCTTCGGTTGGAAGGCCGTCCGGAGGACCGAGTTCGTCGATTGCGTCGGAAAGACAGATGCCGGAAACGCGAAAGCCGCCTCGGGTCCGGGCGGCTTTGGTATCAGCAACACATGTGCGCGATCCTAGGCCACCGGGAAAAACCAGCGGCTAAAATATCGGGGCGTGCCCGTGATGGAGCGGTCGCGCAGCATGGAGAGGACCATAGCGCAGCCCCGCGCGACCTGCCAAGGGGGATTCTTCGTGGCGGCTCAGCCGCTCTCCTACCCCGCCAGCGCCGCGCGCGCCGCCCCGGCGTCCCGGGCGATCTGCTCCTTCAGCTCGTCGAAGCTCGCGAACTTGCGCTCGGGCCGGATGAAGTCGAGGAGCTGGACGCGCAGGTGCTGGTGGTAGAGGTCGCCGTCGAAGTCGAACAGGTGGGCCTCCAGCCGCGCCACCGTGCCGCCGACGGTCGGGCGGTTGCCGATGTTGGCGACACCGCCGTGCCAGACGGTGCCGGTCCCCTGGTCGAGCCCGGCGCGGACCGCGTAGACGCCGAAGGCCGGGCGGAGATAGTCGTGCAGTTCCAGGTTGGCGGTGGGGAAGCCGATGGTGCGGCCGCGCTTGTCGCCGTGCTCGACGCGGCTCTCGATCTCCCAAGGGCGGCCGAGCAGCCGCCTCGCCTCGCGCGGGTCGCCGGCGATGAGCGCCTCGCGCACGCGGGTGGAGGAATAGACGCCGCCCGCCTCGTCCCTCGCCGGCCCGACCTCGGTCACGCCGAAGCCGTGGCGCGCGCCGAGCGCCTTCAGCAGCTCCGCGTTGCCCCTGCGCCCATGGCCGAAGAGGAAATCGTAGCCGCAGACGACGTGCCGCACGCCGAGCCCGCGCACCAGATCCTCCTCCACGAAGGATTCGGCGGAGCGCTGCAGGAAGCTCTCGTCGAAATGCAGCACGACGGCGAGGTCGAGGCCCAGCGCCTCGAACTGGCGGGTCTTGATGCGGAAGGGGGTCAGGCGGAAGGGTGCGTCGGCCGGGCGGAAGACGCTGCGGGGGTGCGGCTCGAAGGTCAGGGCGCCGGCCGGCGCGCCGAGGTCCCGCGCGATGCCCTGGGCCGTGGCGATGACATGCCGGTGGCCGAGATGCACGCCGTCGAAATTGCCGAGCGCCACCACGGCGCCGCGGACCTCCGCCGGAAGGTCGTTCGTGTGTCGGAACACTCGCATGCGCGCGCCTTGCTGCCTTTCGGGGCGGTGCGCCCCCTTGGGGTCGGGGCGGTGCCCCGATGAACCATGTCCGGGGCCGTGCCCCAATAGCCTTCGGGGGCAGGCCCCCATGACGGCCGGCTCCCGGCCGGGTGGCGACTATATAGGACGACGGAGCCGCCCGGTAAATGTTCCCCTGGACGCCCGGCCGCGACCGGGTCTGACGTCCGGCCGGTCTTGACTTCCCGGCGGATCGACCGACCGTCACAGGGAACGAGAACCGCGCAACGGAAGACCGCCGCCATGCCCATGAGCCACACCTCCAGCAGCAGCGCCTCCGGGGGTGCAGCCCCCTTCACCGCCAGGCCCTACCGCTTCGCGCTGATCACCGGCGCCACCTCGGGCATCGGGGCCGCCTTCGCCCGGTCGCTGCCGGACGAGACGGACCTGCTTCTGGTCGCCCGCCACGCCGAGGACCTGGACGCCGCGCGGCAGGAGCTTGAGCGCCCCGGGCGGCGGGTGGAGACGGTGGCCGCCGACCTCACCACCGACGATGGCCGCAAGGCCGTGATCGGCCGGGCCGAGGAGCTTGGGATCGACCTGCTGATCAACAACGCGGGCGTCGGTTCCTTCGGCACCGTGCTGGAGAACACGCCGGAATTCGAGCGCGCGACGGTGGAGCTGAACGTGGTGGCGGTCACGGTGCTGACCCGCGCGCTGCTGCCCGGCATGATCGAGCGCGCGGCGGTCGCCGGCCGGCGGGCCGGGCTGCTGCTGGTGTCGAGCACCACGGCCTTCCAGCCCGTGCCCTTCCTCGGCACCTACAGCGCCAGCAAGAGCTTCGTGCTGGCCTACGGCGAGGCGCTGATGACGGAGCTGGCGCGCAAGCCGGTGGACGTGCTGGTGCTGTGCCCCGGCGCCACCCGCACCAACTTCGGCAAGCGTGCGGGCTTCGCCCTGGAATCGATCCCCGGCGCGGACGACCCGATGAAGGTCGCCCGCGAGGGGCTTCAGGCGCTGGGCCGGCGCGGCGTGCATGTCTGCGGCTTCGGGACGCGGCAGGCGCTGCGCCCCTTCCTGTGGTCCCGCCACGCGGCCACCGGGGGCCTCGGCGTCCTGCTGGGCGTTCTGGACCGGGGCAACCGCTTCAGCCGCACGCCGCCCCGGCCCTGAACTCTGCCAACCAACCCGGCTGGCACTCCGGCTACTGCCGGGTGCCGGGCTGGGGGTTCTCGGCAGTCTGGTTCTCGGCCGCCGTCTCCTCGGCCTTGCTCTCGATCTTCTCCTTCGCCTTCTCGGTCGGCTGTTCGGAGGGAACGGCCTCGACCCGCACCGGGGCGACGCCGTCCTCAATCATGTCCAGCTTCTTGGCCGCCCCCTGCGACAGGTCGATGACGCGCCCGTCCACATAGGGACCGCGGTCGTTGATCATGACGTCGATGCTCTTGCCGTTCTCCTGGTTGGTCACGGTGGCCTTGGTTCCGAGCGGCAGCTCGCGCGAGGCGGCGGTCGCCTTGTTCTGGTCGAAGCGCTCGCCGGTCGCGGTCTTCTTGCCGTGGAAGCCCTTGCCATAGAAGGAGGCCTCGCCCTCATGGACCAGGGCGGGCTCGCCGTCCTCGGTCTGCTCGACCTGGAGGGGCGGCGCCTCCACCTTCTTGCTCTCGTGGGCGGCGGCCGGCAGCGCGAGTGCGGCCGCGCAGAGCGCGAGACCAATGGCCTTCGGCAGGATCCCGCCCGGGGAAATATGCGTTGGCAACATGCTCTCCATCCTCGCTCGTTGGTTCAGGGAAACGCCGGCCGGAGGGCTCGCGTTCCCCCACGGCGGGCAATCCCTGCCTTGGGGGTGCCACGCCATTCCCTTCCCGATGCGGCATAACCCGCCCATTCGGGGCGGTTGGCAGGAGGCGCCGGAAGGCCGATCTTTAGGGCCGATCCCCAGGGCCCGATCCAAGCGGCCGATCCAAGTGGCCGATCCAAGCGGCCAGCCGCGTGGAAGCCCCGGCACCCTCCCCCTCCAAGGTTGCGCGCGCATGACCGATTTCTGGAAAGCCTCCGGTTACCAACTGCTGGCGCGCGGCGCGGACGGCCGGCTGGCGGTCACGCCGGACTTCCTGCGCGCCTACCTGCTGCGGCCGGAGATGCGCCCGCCGGAGGACGCCTGCCGCGAGGAAATGGCCCTCCACGCCGCCCTGATGGAAGACCCCGCGCGTCCGGTGACGGGAGCGCGGCTCGACGCCCTGCGCGACGCGGACGCGCGGGAGAACTGGGCCGTCTGGCTGGACTTCCGCGACCGGCTGCTGGCGGCGGGAACGCTGGAGGGCTGCTACCTGCGGATCTTCCGGGAGGGCGCGCGGGGCGTGCCGGCGCTGTTCCTCGACCAGCTCGTCCACGCGATCCTGCGCGGCATCCTGGACGGCACGCCGTCCGGCCTGAGGGCGCGGGCGGGCGAGATGCTGTTCCGCCAGCAGGCGGTGTCCGTGGACGGCGGGCGGGTCCGCGCCGCCGACTGGGAGACGGTGGAGATGCTGGCCGCCAGCGGCGGCTTCGGCAACCTCGGCCGGCTGGTGGTGGAGGCGGGAACCCAGCCGCGCGGCGTCGATCTGGACATCCTCGACGAGACCAGCCACGCCGTCTACTGGGACCGCGACGAACGGCACGACACAGTGCTGGACGTCACCTTCGCCTCGGCGGGGCTCGACGCGCTGTGCCGGGTGCTGGAGCTGTGGGTCGCCCATTTCCTGCAAACGCGGGTGCGCATCCAGCCGGTGCAGCAGATCCGCGACGAGCGCTGGATCTGGCACGTCGGGCTCGACGCCGAGGCGACCGCGATCATGAACGGCCTCTACAACGGCGAGGAGGTCGGCGAGGAGCGGCTGGCCCGAATCCTCGCCCTGTTCCGCCTGGACTTCGACGATCCCGCCGCCATGCGCGCCGACATCGCCGGCCGCCCCGTCTATCTCGGCATGGCCATGACGCCCGACCGCCGGCTGCGGCTGAAGCCGCAGAACCTGCTGGTCAACCTGCCGCTGGCGGGGGCGATGTAGGGGGGCTTGCGGCTATCAGGTTCTGTCGCCCGGCACGGGGCGGACCGTCCTGCCGTCGCGGACCAGGCAGACCAGTCCGGCACGCGCCAAATCCTGGAGTGACCGCGACAGGTCCGGCATGTCCCGGCCAGCCATCGCGGCGAGTTCGGGCAATGTTGCCGGACGCCGCTCATCGATCAGCCGCATCAGTTCCCGGTTTTCCGGCGTCATGACGCTCCCGGCGCCGGGCAGCGGCTGCCGCTCCGCCCTCAGCCAGTCCGGCGACGGAACGTCCCCGCGAGCAACGGACCGCAGTTCGTCGCGCAGATCAGCCAGCGCCCCTTGCCGTCATGATGCACCTCTCCTCCGGAGCCCCGCTTTCGCGCAAAGGCGCTAACTTTTGCACATTGGTCCGTCTTTCCGAAGCCCGCACCTTCCCTCTGCGTCATTCCCGCGAAAGCGGGAATCCAGTACTTCCCATAGCGGACCCTTTGGAAACACTGGATCCCCGCGTCCGCGGGGATGACGGTGGAAGGGCGGTCGGAGGCTTGCTTCAGTCACTCAGCCGTCAAAGTTAGCGCCAATGCGCGTCTGCGGGGATGACGGAGATGGTTCTTCCCTCAGACAAGCGTCGGAAGGAAAACCACTTACCCCAGGCCGGAAAGCTCATGAACGGCAGCGGGTAATACAGGGGAAGCCTTTTTCCAAGGACTTCCCCCGCTTTCCCAATCACCCGCGCGCCGCCGACCTCACTCGCCGAAGACGCGCTTGAACACCGTGTCGACGTGCTTGGTGTGGTAGCTCATGTCGAACATGGGCTCCAGCCGGTCGCGGGAGATGTGCCGGGCGACGTCGGCGTCGTTGGACAGGTTGTCGAGGAAGCTGCCGCCGTTCAGCCAGACGTCCATGGCGTTGCGCTGGACCGCCTTGTAGGCGTCCTCGCGGCTCATGCCGGCCTGGGTCAGGGCGAGCAGGACGCGCTGGGAGAAGACCAGCCCGCCGAGGTCGTCCAGGTTCTTCTGCATGCGCTCCGGATAGACGACCAGCTTCTCGACCACGCTGGTCAGGCGCGCCAGGGCGAAGTCGAGCGTGACGGTGGCGTCGGGGCCGAACATGCGCTCGACCGAGCTGTGGGAGATGTCGCGCTCGTGCCAGAGGGCGACGTTCTCCAGCGCCGGGACGACGGCGGCGCGCACGATGCGGGCGAGGCCAGTCAGGTTCTCGGTCAGCACCGGGTTGCGCTTGTGGGGCATGGCCGAGCTGCCCTTCTGGCCGGGATGGAAATACTCCTCCGCCTCGCGCACTTCGGTGCGCTGGAGGTGGCGGATCTCCGTCGCCAGGTTCTCGATGCTCGACGCGATCACGCCCAGCACGGAGAAGTAGAAGGCGTGGCGGTCGCGCGGGATGACCTGGGTGGAGACGGGCTCCGGCACCAGGCCGAGCTTCTCGGCGACATACTCCTCCACGCGCGGGTCGATGTTGGCGTAGGTGCCGACCGCGCCGGAGATGGCGCAGGTGGCGATGTCCTTGCGCGCGGCGACCAGACGCTCGCGGGCGCGCTGGAAGGCGGCGTGGTGGCCAGCGAGCTTCAGCCCGAAGGTGGTCGGCTCGGCGTGGATGCCGTGGCTGCGGCCGATGGTGACCGTGTTCTTGTGCTCGACGGCGCGGCGCTTGATGGCGGCCAGCAGCCCGTCCAGGTCGGCCAGCAGCAGGTCGGCGGCCTGGGTCATCTGCACGGCGAGGCAGGTGTCCAGCACGTCGCTCGAGGTCATGCCCTGGTGGACGAAGCGCGCCTCCGGCCCGACATGCTCGGCGAGGTTGGTCAGGAAGGCGATGACGTCGTGGCGGGTCTCGCGCTCGATCTCGTCGATTCGGTCGATCTCCCACTTGCCGCGCGCCCACACGGCCTCGGCCGCCTCCTTCGGGATGACGCCGAGCTGCGCCTGCGCGTCGCAGGCGTGGGCCTCGATCTCGAACCAGATGCGGAACCTGTTCTCCGGCTCCCAGATGCGGGCCATTTCGGGGCGGGTGTAGCGGGGGATCATGGTTCTCTCTCCGGGCTGGAACGGTTCGCCGGGCTCGTCCGGCGGGGCATCACGCGCGCGCGGCGGACCATAAACGCGGCGAACCGGCCTGCAAAGCCCCTTGTGCCCGACGCTCCCTCCTCACCGGAACCCGCGCGGATCCGCCCGGCAAGGGACCGCTCCGGCGCGGCGCGAAGGGCCGGTTCCGGTGCATGGGGAAAGCGGACGGACCGGCGAATGGCGCCGCAACAGCGGGGCAGCCCGCCATGAAGACGCCCAACCCCGGCTGATGTCTCTCCGCGAGAGTTGCCTTATAACGCGCGCTGAGCAATGATCTATCACCTATGCCGAGTGACGGACGCCTTTGTCCGCCTGCCGGGAGCGCCTTTTGTCCGATCCGGTTGTCGAAGCCCTGCGTGAACCGTCCCGCTCGTCGGACGAGGCGCGCCTGTACAGGCTGCAGTTCCTCGCGTCGCTCTCTCTGGTGGCGGCGCTGGTGCTTGGGCTCGGCGCCTATTTCATGTGGCAGGACTGGCAGGATTTCGAAGCCGACGTCCAGCGCTCCGAGCAGACCTACCTCGACGAACAGGATCAGACCCTCCAGCAGGAAGTGGAGAACGCGCGCTCCTACCTCGCCTTCATGCGCTCCCGGACGGAGCCGCTGCTGAAGGAGCAGCTCCGCCTCAAGGTGGACGAGGCGCACACCATCGCACGCTCCATCTACGACCGCGAGAAGGGCCGTCTGTCGCCCGACGAGCTGAAGGAGGCCATCAAGGCGACGCTGCGGCCGCTGCGCTTCTTCGAAGGGCGCGGCTACTACGTCATCGACGATCTGGAGGGGCGCAACGTCCTGTTCCCGGTGCGCCGCGACGTGGAGGGCAAGTCCCGCCTGGACGAGCGGGACGCGGAGGGCACCTACGTCGTGCGCCGCATGATCGAGGGGATGAGCAACCCCGACCGCAGCGCCTTCGTCCGCCAGAGCGTGCACGCCGCCACCGGCGCCGGCTACAGCATGACCGGCGGCGGCGGCGACCTGATGGCCGGCGGCCGTTCGGAGAAGCTGGCCTATGGCCGCCTGTTCGAGCCGCTCGGCTGGATCATCGGCGCCGAGGACCAGCTCGTGGTGACCGAGCGCCGGCTCCAGCAGGAGGCGCTGGCCCGCCTCCAGGTGCTGCGCTTCGGCAACGGCGGCTCCATGGGCGTGGTGAACACCGACGGGCTGATCCTGGTCGCCCCGACCGCGGAGAACACGGTGGGGCTGCGCAGCTACGAGCTGCCCTGGAAGCGGGACCGCGACCTGATCTTCCAGTTCCAGGACCGCAGCCTGCGCGGCGGCGGCATGATGCGCTACGAGTGGGAGCATCCGCAGACCCGCGCCAGGATCTGGCGCATGTCGCAGGTCTCCGTGCCGGCCGCCTGGGGCTGGATCCTGATCGCCAGCACCCATCTGGAGGACCGTGACCGCATCATGCAGATACGGCGCGCCGAGACCGGCCGCGCCCTGCAGGGGCGCCTGGTCACCACCGGCTCGATCCTGGCGCTGGCGCTCGCCGCGTCGGTGGCGCTGTCCTGGTTCCTGACGCGGCTGATCCGGCGCATCGTGACGCGCTACCAGACCAGCGCGCGGGTGAGCGACCGCATGCTGCGCGAGCGGGCGCGCCAGCTCTACCTCGCGAACTTCTTCGTGGACCATGTGTCGGAGATCGTCGTCCTCGCCGACGCGGATCTCCGAATCGCCTACGTCAACACGTTCGGCGCCCAGGCGCTGGGCGCCCCGGCCGAGGAGCTGATCGGCCGCGAGGCCGACCTGCTGGCCGACTTCGCGGCGCAGGGCGACGCCGCGCGGGAGCAGTACGAGACGGTCTACCGCACCAGGGACGGTCGTCTGCTGGAGCTGGAGGTGACGGCGAGCCGCATCGCCTACGAGGGCGACGTCTATTGCTGCGCCATCGCGCGCGACATTTCCGCCCGCAAGCGCGCGGAGTGGGAGCTGCGGCTGTCGGCGAAGGTGTTCGACAACGCCGCCGAGGGCATCATCGTCACCAACGAGCGCAACCGCATCGTCGCCGTGAACGACGCCTTCTGCCGCATCACCGGCTATTCCCGCGAGGAGGTGATCGGCGAGGATCCGGGCATCCTCGGCTCCGGGCGGGAGGAGGCGGGCTTCTTCGCCGAGATGTGGGCCCAGCTCGACGGCGGCGGCCAGTGGGAGGGCGAGATCTGGAACCGCCGCAAGAGCGGCGAGACCTACCTGGAATGGCTCAGCATCCAGGCCGTCCGCAACGAGGCGGGCGAGGTGGTCAACTTCATCGCGGTCTTCTCCGACATCACGGAGTCGCGCGCCCAGGAGGAGCGCATCCGCCATCTCGCCCAGTACGACTTCCTGACGAACCTGCCCAACCGCTTCCTGCTGCGCGACCGGCTGGAGCGCGCGCTCGCCATCGCCGAGCGGCACGGCACGCGGGTGGCGCTGCTGTTCGTCGACCTGGACCGCTTCAAGACCATCAACGACAGCCTCGGCCACGCGATCGGCGACCGGCTGCTGTGCGAGGTGGGCGAGCGGCTGCTGGAGACGGTGCGGTCGAGCGACACGGTCAGCCGCCAGGGCGGGGACGAGTTCGTCATCCTCATCAACGACGTCGCCACGGCGGAAGCCGCGGGAACGGTGGCGCGCAAGATCCTGCGGGCGCTGGCCCACCCCTTCGCCATCGCCGGGCACGACCTGCAGATCTCGCCCTCCATCGGCATCGCGGTCTACCCCGAGGACGGGACCGCCATCGACACGCTGCTGAAGAACGCGGACATCGCGATGTACGCGGCCAAGGAGGCGGGCCGCGCCAATTACCAGTTCTTCACGCCCGAGATGAACCGGCGCGCCTCGGACCGGATGTGGGTGGAGAGCAACCTGCGCCGCGCCATCGCCAACCGCGAGATGGAGCTTCACTACCAGCCGCAATTCTCGACCGACGGCCGGCAGCTCGTCGGGGTGGAGGCGCTGGTCCGCTGGCGCCAGCCGGACGGGCGGCTGATCCCGCCGGGCCAGTTCATCCCCGTGGCCGAGGACACCGGCCTGATCATTCCGCTCGGCGACTGGGTGCTGGGAGAGGCCTGCCGCCGCATGGCGGAGTTCCGCAAGCACGGCCCGCTGGTGATGGCGGTCAACCTCTCCTCGGTGCAGCTGCGCCGCGAGGGGCTGGCCGAGCGGGTCGCCTCCTGGCTGACCGCCTACGACCTGCCGGCGGGCTGCCTGGAGCTGGAGGTGACGGAAAGCGTCCTGATGGACGATTCCGAACTCGTCGCCCGCACCCTCGCCCGGCTGCGCGAGATGGGGGTGATGCTCGCCATCGACGATTTCGGCACGGGCTATTCCAGCCTCAGCTACCTGAAGCGCTTCCGCGTGGACAAGCTGAAGATCGACCGCTCCTTCGTGCAGGGCCTGTCCAGCGGCGAGGAGGACGGCGACGCCATCCCCGAGGCGATCATCAGCATGGCCCGTTCGCTGCGCATGCGCACGCTCGCCGAGGGGGTGGAGACGGAGGAGCAGTTCGAGCGCTTGGCCGGGCTCGGCTGCGAGCAGATCCAGGGCTATCTGCTGGGCCGCCCGATGCCGCTGGAGGACTTCCGGGCCTTCCTCTCCGCCTGCAACCCGCCCCTCCCGGAACCGGAACTGGAACCCGCCGCCTCCGTGGCATGAGCGGAGCGGCGTAAAGCGGCCCCGTCAGGCCGGGCCGAAGACCAGCGCGGCGTTGGTCCCGCCGAAGCCGAAGGAATTGGACAGCACGTTGCGGATCCGGCGCGGCCTCGCCAGCAAGGGGACGAGGTCGATGCCGGCGCAATCCTCGGACGGCTCCTCCAGGTTCAGGGTCGGCGGCGCCAGCTGGTCGCGGAGCGCCAGGATCGAGAAGATCGCCTCGGCGCTTCCCGCGGCACCCAGCAGATGCCCGACCGCCGACTTGGTCGAGGACATGGAAAGATCCGTCGGGTTCCGCCCGCCGAACAGCCGGCGCACCGCCGCGATCTCCACCGGGTCGCCGGCCGGGGTCGAGGTGGCGTGGGCGTTCACATAGTCCAGCGCGTCCGGTTCCAGCCCGGCCTTGTCCAGCGCAGCGCGCATCGCCCGGAAGGCCCCCTCCCCGTCCTCGGTCGGGGCCGTGATGTGGTAGGCGTCGCCCGAGGCGCCGTAGCCCAGCAGCTCCGCATGGATGCGCGCACCGCGCCGCAGGGCGTGTTCCCGCTCCTCCAGAACGAGGATGCCGGCCCCCTCGCCCATGACGAAGCCGTCGCGCCGCCGGTCCCAGGGGCGCGACGCGCCGGCCGGATCCTCGTTGAAGCCGGTGGAGAGCGCGCGGCTCGCCGCGAAGCCGGCGAGGCTCAGCCGGCAGATCGCCGCCTCCGTGCCGCCGGCCACCATGACCTCGGCGTCGCCCAGGGCGATGCTGCGCGCGGCCTCGCCGATGGCGTGCGCGCCCGTCGAACAGGCGGTGACGATGCCGTGGTTCGGGCCCTTCAGCCCGTGGCGGATCGACACGTGGCCGGAGGCCAGGTTGATCAGGTTCGCCGGGATGAAGAAGGGGGAGATGCGGCGCGGTCCGCGCTCGTGCAGTTCCACCGCCCCCTCGGCGATCTCCGCCAGCCCGCCGATGCCCGAGCCGATCATCACGCCGGTGCGGGTCTGGTCCTTCTCCGACTCCGGATGCCAGCCGGCGTCGTCCAGGGCCTCATGGGCCGCCGCCATCGCCAGCGCGATGAAGCGGCCCATCTTCTTGCGCTCCTTGGCCGGCACCCAGTCCCCGGCGTCGAAGCCGCCGTCGGCCGCCGGCCCGTCGGGCACCTGTGCCGCGACCCGGCAGGGCAGGTCCCCGGTCTCCATGCCCTCGATGCGGCGGATGCCCGACTCGCCGGCGACAAGGCGGCTCCAGGACCGCTCCACCCCGAGCCCCAGCGGGCTGACCAACCCCAGGCCGGTCACCACCACCCGGCGCAAGCCCGTCACCCCGTTGCGCGCGTCACTCATCCCGTCCGCTCCCCGCCCGGTCCGCCGGGCCTTGGTCCGTTGTTTCGGTTGAATCCTTGAAATCATCCCCCGCCGCGCGGGGGCGGGCCATGGGCCGGCGGGCGATGCCGTCCCGCAGGGCCGGTGTCGCCGCCGGGCCGGTGCCGAGCCGCACGGTGCCGGCCTCCACCGGCTTCAGGCTGTGGCGGTCCACCACGACCGGATCGAGCGGCCGCCCGGTCTCCGCGTCGAGCAGCAGGATCGACGCCCCCTCCGGCGCGCAATGCCGGTTGCCCCAGGCGAGCAGCGCCGCCACGACCGGCAGGAAGTCCCGCCCGGCGGCGCTCGGCACATACTCGAAGCGCGGCGGCTTCGCGCTGTACTGCCGGCGCTCCAGCAGCCCGTTCTCCACCAGGGCCGACAGCCGGCGGCTCAGCATGTTCGGCGCGATTCCCAGGCTCTTCTCGAACTCGTCAAACCGCGTCAGCCCCTGGAGGGCGTCCCGCAGGATCAGGATGCTCCACCACTCCCCGACCCGCTCCAGGCTGCGGGCGACCGGGCAGGCCATCCCGTCGAAACTCTTTCGCTGCATGCGGCGCACCCGCTGAATGGATGGACCGGGCGGGCCGCACACCTCCGGCCCCACACCGTCACTATCATCATGAAAGCGTCTCTAGCAGAGAGACTTTCATGATGCAAGCATCATGGCCGGGCAGCAGGATAGCTCCCGCCGGGATAGGCCGGCGGGCGAGACACGGTCGATGAAGAAAGAGGCTGGCGGAGACGGCGCGCTCGGAGCGTGCGCTACAACAGCCCCATCTCCTTGAAGCTGCGGTGCGCGCCGCGGCCGATGATCAGGTGGTCGTGGACGGCGATGCCCATGGCCTCGGCGGCGCGGACGACCGCCTTGGTCATCTCGATGTCGGCGCGGCTCGGGCTGGGGTCGCCGGAGGGGTGATTGTGGACCAGGATCAGGGCGGTGGCCGACAGGTCCAGGGCGCGCTTGACCACCTCGCGCGGGTAGACGGGGGTGTGGTCCACGGTGCCGCGCTGCTGCACCTCGTCGGCGATCAGCCTATTGCGGCGGTCGAGGAACAGCAGCCGGAACTGCTCGACCGGCTCGTGCGCCATGGCGGCCGAGCAATAGTCGATCAGCGCCTGCCAGGAGCCCAGCACCGGCCGGTCGATCACCCGGCGGCGGGTGGCGCGGATGGCCGCCGCCCCGACGACCCGCAAAGAGGCGACGGCGGCGTCGCTGGCGAGCGACACCCCGTCCACCTTGAAGCCGCGCAGCCGCTCCGGCGGCGCGTTGATCACCTCCCACAGGTCGCCGAAGGCGGCGAGCAGCGCCTTGGCGAGCGGCTTCACGTCCCGGCGCGGGCTCGCCTGGAACAGCAGCATCTCCAGCAGCTCGTAATCCTGAAGCGAGTCCGGGCCGGCCTCCAGGAAACGGCGGCGCAGCCGGGCGCGGTGGTTGGCATGATGGGGGGCGGGCTGGGCGGACGGTTCCACCGGGGAGTCCGCCCCCTCCTCCGTCGCCGTCCCGTCCCCGGTGCTGCGGCCGCGTCCTGCCATGCGCTCTGGTCCTGCGTTCGTGTGCGCAGGACTATACCTCTTCCGCGCGCATGTCCGCACGCAAATGCATGCGGATGGCGTCAGGCGGTCAGGCCGAGGCGGCCTCGGCGGGGTAAGGCGGCACGGTGTGGCCGGCGGGGGAGAGGGTGAAGATCTCCACCCCGTCCTTGGTCACGCCGACCGAATGCTCGAACTGGGCGGACAGCGACTTGTCCTTGGTCACGGCGGTCCAGCCGTCGCTGAGGATCTTCACGTCGTAGCGGCCGGTGTTGATCATCGGCTCGATGGTGAAGATCATGCCCTCCTTCAGCACGGCACCCGTGCCCGGCACGCCGAAATGCAGGACGGACGGCGGCTCGTGGAAGGCGCGCCCGACCCCGTGCCCGCAGAAGTCGCGCACCACCGAGAAGCGGTGCGACTCGGCGTAGGTCTGGATGGCATGGCCGATGTCGCCCAAGGTGACGCCCGGCTTGACCATGTTGACGCCCACCATCAGCGCCTCGTAGGTCACCTCGACGAGCTTGCGCGCCTTCACGCCGACGTCACCGGCCAGATACATGCGGCTGGCGTCGCCGTAATAGCCGTCAAGGATCGGAGTGACGTCGATGTTCAGAATGTCGCCGTTCATCAGGCGCTTTTCGCCCGGGATGCCGTGGCAGACCACATGGTTGACCGAGATGCAGCTCGCCTTCGGGTAGCCGCGGTAGCCGAGCGACGCCGGAATGCCCCGGTGGTCGCGCATGAACTGCTCGCACAGCCGGTCCAGCTCGCCGGTGGTGATGCCGGGCTGGACGTAGGGGGCGATGAAATCGAGCGTCGCGGCGGCCAGCCGCCCGGCCCGGCGCATGCCCTCGAAGTCGTCCGGCCCATACAGCCGGATGCGGTGGGAATCGAGGTCGTCGTTGTCCACGAAAGTCAGCCCTGTCGTCCTGTGGTGTCGTCGTGTGATGCCGTCGCGCGGTGCGTGCCAGCACATAGGCGCAAAACGGCTGCCGCACAAGGCAAAGCATGCCCGCGGGAGCGCCCGGTGAAGGCCGGCCCTGAAGGCTGGCCCTTGAAGCGACAGGGGATGCGCGCTCATCTATGCTGCCGCCCGTCCCGCCGTCCCCCGGCCAACCACGACAAGGGATCAAGCCCGCATGACCGCCGCCCCCGCCGCCGCCAACCCGACCGCCGCCGTCCTGATCGTCGGCAACGAGATCCTGTCCGGCCGCACCAAGGACGTGAACCTGGCGCACATCGCGGAAACGCTGATGGGGATCGGGGTGCTGGTGCGCGAGGCGCGCGTCGTCCCGGACCTGGAGGAGGAGATCGTCGCGGCGGTGAACGCCCTGCGCGCCCGCTACGATTACGTCTTCACCACCGGCGGCATCGGGCCGACCCACGACGACATCACCTCGGCCTGCGTCGCCAAGGCCTTCGGCGTCGCGCTGGAGCTGAACGCCGAGGCGGTCGCCCGGCTGGAGCGGCACTACGCCCCCGGCCAGCTCAACGAGGCGCGGCTGCGCATGGCCCATGTGCCGGCGGGCGCCACCCTCATCGACAACCCCATCAGCCAGGCGCCGGGCTTCCGGATCGGCAACGTCTTCGTGATGGCCGGCGTGCCGCAGATCATGCGCGCGATGCTGGACGGGCTGCTGCCGAAGCTGCAGGGCGGCCCGGCGCAGCACGCCCGCACGGTGGCCTGCGAGCTGGCGGAGGGCAACATCGCCGCCGGGCTGGGCGCCCTCCAGGACCGCTACCCGGAGCTGGAGATCGGCAGCTACCCCTATTTCCGGAACGGCTTTTTCGGCGTCAGCCTCGTCCTGCGCGGCACCGACGAGGCCCGGCTGGACGCCGCGACGGAGGAGCTGGCCGGGCTGGTCCGCGACCTCGGCGGCACGCCGAACGTCACCCACGGCACGAAGGGTTGAGAGCGGCGGAGAGGAGACTGGATCAGAACGGCCCGAACCGGTCGTAGCCCCAGACGAGCGCCACGATCACCCCCAGCCAGACCGCGGCGTAGGGCAGCCAGGTGCCCCGGTTGCGCGCCAGCGCGCCGGGCACGACCAGGACGGCCACCATCGCCAGCGCGATGACACTGATCCAATCGACGCTTCCCATCGTATTGTCCTTCGGAATTGGCAGAAACGTTAGGAGGAAGGGGATTTCCGCCCAACATATCGGGTCGCGGAATCCGACTTTTGACCCCCTTGACCGGACCAGCACGAACGGTCTAAGTCATTCGGGTAGGTCTGGTGTGATACAGATCAATGCGTTCAACCAAACCGGGCGGTATCCCTCTGCTGGAACGGCCGGTTGGCACAGTGCGGGCGTGGCGGAATTGGCAGACGCAAGGGACTTAAAATCCCTCGCCCATGGCATGCGGGTTCGAACCCCGCCGCCCGCACCATTCTCCCGGAAGACCATTAGCTTAAGGTTGCCTTTTTCCATTTAGGGAAACGGCTACGCGATGCGCATCACCTTTAGATCTATATGGCCCCGACGACAAATTTGCATCCTCTTCAGGTCTAGCGCGCATGTTGGCGCGGCTTTCCATAGGGTACGCGAACGCGCATCCCCTACCCTTCACGCGCAGGTCGTAAAGCGGTAAACCTTATGGTGATTCGCCATAGAGGCATACTAAGGAACCAGCGTGTACGCGACGCAGGCGGTAATTGTTCAGCGATGCGGCCGTGCATTGGCATCGCTTGAAAGGACAGATCAAACGGTTGGGCAGATTCGCGCCCGCCTCCCCAACCTCAACCAATCCATCCTCGCCAAGGCCTTCCGGGGCGAACTGGTCCGGCATGACCCGAAGGACGAGCCAGCCTCCGTCCTGCTGGAGCGCATCCGCGCCGAGCGGGCGGCGGCTGGGGCGGATAAGCCTCGGCGGGGGCGGCGGCGGGCTGGGGACGCGCCATGCTGAACGCTTGCCTGCGCGGCAAGCTGCGGCGCTCCGGGAACGAGGGCGACGATGTCCGCCTGCTGGAGGACACCACGACCGCGACCGTGTTCGAACGGTTGGCATACCTGCCCGATGCCACGCTGATCCGCGTCCTGTTCGATCCGGCGCTGTGGAGCGGGGCGGGCATGCCGCCGACGCCGCGCGTGGTTCAGGAGGTGATCTTCTGGCCCTGTTGGCCCTTGCCGCAAGCGGAAGACCCGCGCAAGACGGTGGAGCCCGACGTCGCCATCGAGTTCGACACTGGCGTCCTGGTGATCGAGGCCAAGCGCTTCGACCGTGGCACCGGCCAGAAGGCCGATCAAATCGGACGGGAATGGCTGGCCACGCGGCGGCGCTATCCGGGAAAGCCCGTGTGGATGCTGGCCGTGTCAGGCCTGCGAGACGGCCGCGCGGAAACGGTCGATGATCTCCGCCGAGGAGCGCTGGCGTTCATCCGCGAGACCACCGGGCAGGATCACGAAGAGGATTTCCGCCTCGGCTACGCGTCGTGGCTGGACCTGTTCGGACTCGTGGACCGCGCGCTTCCCGACCAGCCGGAGCACCGCCGCCTTCTCCGCGACCTGCGCGAGGGGCTGGCGATGCATGGCGTCCGCGTGACGCGGCCGGTCTGGCTGATCGACATGCTGGCCGGGTCATGGGCCGGTCTGCGCCTGGGCGCTGGGGCGGAGATGGCTTTTCCCCGGTGGCCCCGCCCATTCCCCGTTCTTGACACCCACGGCGGAATCACCACCGCCCCGTCCGTCTTCCATCGTGAGGGTCGATCATGAGCCAGGACCTCTCCGGCGCGTTGCTCGACGTGCGCCGCGCCTACCGCCTTCTGTGGGGCTATCAGAAGCGCGTGGTGCACATCGCAGCCATGATCCGCGAGCGGCTGGGCTTCGCTCCCTACCGCATCGAATACCAGTTCGACCGGCCGGACCAGGGCATCGAATCCAAATGGATGTGGGATGCGCTGCCGTTCAGCCTGATCGGCTTCGAAGGTTATCGGGGGACGGAACCTGCGGAGATCGGCGACCAATTCCTGTACATTGACATCGTGTCGGATACCGGATTGAAGGCCGAAAAGGACCGGAACGGAAATTTTGAGCCGGACCCGTCGCGCTTCCTGCCGCCCGAGGACTGCCGCAGCGAGTTGCGTCTCTACCTGCTGGAGTACCGGCGCAAGCGTGAAGATTCGCCCTCATGGCATTCAAACGTCGTGGTGGAGGTCAACCACTGGCCCGACGACCGGGAAGCCCTATTCGATGAAGCCACTGGCGTGTGCGTCTATGGCGAGTGGATCGACCTCGCCGAACTCGGTGATCCGGTCTCCCTGGCCGCCCGCGTCGATCAGTTCGCCGATCGCGCGAAGGCCGCGCTGAATGCGTTCCCGGCCTCCAAGGCCACGTGACGGAGCAGCCCTTTCCCTGTCCGGCATCAAGCTTCCGCCTGTCCGCCGCCGCACCTTGGAACTCCCCGGCCGCAGCGATCTGAAAAGGGCTTGAAATCCTTCGTCCATGGCATGCGGGTTCGAACCCCGCCGCCCGCACCATCTCCCAGGCTTTTGATTTTGATGCCCTTCCGCCTCAGTCCCCCAGGATCCGGGTCACGAGACCGAGGAAGCCCGGCAGGGTGAAGGGTTTGCGCAGGAAGGCGGTGTAGCCGTCGAAGCGCTTGGCGACGGACTCCTCCGGCACGGCGCTCATCATCACGATGGGGATGTCCTTCCAGGCCGGGTCGGCGCGCAGCGCCTGGCCCAGCGCCGCCCCGTCCAGCACCGGCATCATGAAGTCCGTGACCACGAGGTCCGGCGCGATCTCCCCCATGCGGTCCAGCGCCTTGCGCCCGTTGGCGGCGGAGAAGACGCGGTATCCCTCATCCTCCAGGATCAGCGTCAAGGCGGTCGCGATGCCGAACTCGTCTTCGACCAGGAGGATCGTCTTCACGCGTCACCCCGGCCGGGCGGCGGTTCGGAAGGGCCGGCACCCGGCGCGGAGGCATCCGGCGAAGGCGCGTCCGGCGCGTGCGCCTGGCCGGACAGGAGGTTCTCGTACCGCGCGAAGGGCCCGACGATGCGCAGGCCCCGCCCGGTGATCTCGAACTCCTGGAGCGCCGGGTCGAAATCGCTGTCGCGCGTCTTGATGATGGATAAGAGGCGCCGGGTCCGCGCCCGCGCCTCCACGAAGCGCAGCACGGCCATGTTCTCGACCAGCGAGGAGATGCCGTTGATCGGAACCTGCAGCGTCGGCGCGATGATCTCGCGCGTTTCCATCGTGTAGATCGCGGTGACGTCCAGCGCCCGCAGCTCGTTCGACAGGACCGAGAAGAAGCGGCTCATCCGCTCCGGATGGACGGCCGATTCGACGAAGCCGCCCAGCCCGTCCACGAACAGCCGCCGCACGCCGCGCCGGCGCACCGCGTCGCGCAGCCGGTGCGCCAGCTCGTCCAGCACGTTCTCGCCCTGCGCCTGCCAGACGATCTCCAGGGCGCCGCTCCTCTCCAGCCCCTCGAAATCCAGACCCAGCGCTGCGGCCTTCAGCCGGAGGCGCTCCGGCGTCTCGTAGAAGCCGAACATCAGGCCGGGCTCCGCCTCGCTCGACCGCGCCAGGAAATGCAGGCCGAAGGTGGTCTTGCCGATGCCGGTGGAGCCCAGCAGGGCCATGGTGCTGGCCCGGACGATCCCGCCGCCGATCAGCCCGTCCAGCCCGTCGATGCCCGAGGCCATCCGGTCGTGCGTCGGCCGGTCCTGGGCCGACGGCGTGCCGAAGACGGCCTCGATGCGCGGATAGACCACCAGCCCGTCCGTGGTGATGCGGAACGGGTGGCGGCCGCGCAGCGACCCGCTGCCCCGGAACTTGCGGACCTGGAGCGCGCGCTCGGTGCGCACCTCGAACACCTGGTCGTCCAGATCGATCAGCCCGTCCACCATGGTGTGCTCGGCCCGCACCGGCCCCGGCTTGCCGCTGGTCAGCAGCAGCACGGTGCAGTCGTGCATCGCCGCGTGGGTCTGCACCTCGTGGACGAACTTCTTGAACTCGCGGTCGGAGCCCGCCGTCTCCTCCGCCGCGACCAGACCGTCCAGCACCATCAGGCTCGCCTTCTGGCCGCGGATCTCGCGGCGCAGCAGGTCCACCAGCCCCTTCAGCCCCTCATCCTCCAGCGTCTTGAAGCCGCTGACGTAATAGAGCCGCTCGGGAATCGCGGATTCGTCGAATAAGGACATCGGGCGCAGGTGCTGGAGCATGCGCGTGTGCGACTCCGCCAGCAGCGTGACATAGGCCGCCCGCCCGCCCGACGCGACATGGGTGAAGCACATCTGGTTCGCCAGGATGGTCTTGCCGGCACCCGGCACCCCCTGGATGATGTAGACGCCGCCCCTCAGGAAGCCGCCGCGCAGGATGAGGTCCAGCCCGTGGATGCCGCTCGGCACGCGGTCGAGGGCGGGCGGATGCTCGGGGGCCGTGGCCGGCGCGTTGGTCATGGGCGCTGATGTCCGAAGGGTGTTGCGTCAAGCGGCAGCCGCACCGTGAAGGCGGCGCCCTCGCCCGGCCGGCTCTGCACGGCGATGCTACCGCCCTGCGCCTCCAGAAGCGAGCGGACAAGCCAGAGCCCGATCCCGAATCCCGCCCGCGGCGCGCGGGAGACCACCTGCTCGAACCGCCCGAAGATGCGCTCCAGGTCCTCCGCCGCGATGCCGGGGCCATGGTCGCGCACCGTCAGCAGCGCCTCGGCCTCCCGGCGGGCCAGCGTTACCTCCACCGGCCCGCCGGCGCCGTACTTGATGGCGTTGGACAGCAGGTTGCCGAGGATCTGCTCCACCGCCATCCCGTCCCAGCGGCCGTACAGGCTGTCCGGCAGGTCCAGCAGCAAGGCGGCGCCGGTGTAGGCGGCCTCCGCCGCATGGCCGCCGGCAACCTGCCGGACCAGGGCGGCGAGATCGAGATCCTGGAGGTGCAGCGCCCGCTGCCCGGCGTTGACGCGCGACACGTCGAGCAGGACCGTCGCCCGCTCGATGTAGCGCTCGAGCGACCGGCCGGCCCCGTCCAGCGTCCCGATCAGCTCCGCGTCCGCGAGCCTGGCCGCCCGCGCCTGGGCCAGCCCCAGGTGAAGGCTCAGCGCGTGCATGGGGTTGCGCAGCTCATGCGCGGCGATCGCGAGGAAATCGTCCCGCGCCCGCACGGCCTCCTCCAGCTCCGCCACGCGGGCCGCGAGTTCGTCCTCCCGGCTGCCGGGCCGGTCAGTGCTGGGGGATGGATCGGTCAAAAATAACCCTGGGGCCATAAGCATCTTTCATCTCGGCCCATAGTACGGACGGCGGGGTGTTTGTATACGGTTGGAAAGGCATAGGCCGGACGTTCAGGGCCTTCGGTTCGAGGGCCTAATGCGAATAGGCCGGGGCGGCAGGGGTTCCGGGGCGCGACCGTCCTTCGGCTCCACCAGCACGGCGATGGCCCCCTCCCAGATGACCCAAGCCTCGCCGGCCGCCCGGATCTCCTCCAGCGTCCGCGGCTCGGGAACGGCCTCGCCATCCCGGCGCATGCCCTCCATGTGCAGCGCCAGCGCCTCGGCCCCCATGCGCAACGCGTCCTCCACAGTCTCGCCCGCGCTCACGCAGCCGGGAAAGTCGGGGAACATGACGCCGTGACAGGAACCCGGGGATTTGTGGAGCAGGGCTACGTATTCGGGCATGTCACGATCCAGAGAGTACGGCCTGATATGCCTATAGGAACACGCAACCATGTAGCCGTCACCCCCGTGAAACACTATGGAGCGTACATATCTTCCAGAGTTGAAATGTAAAGAAAAACAACAACTTACCCGTTACCCCCGCGAAAGCGGGGGTCCAGGACTCTTCCACGGCATTCGTTCTGCGGACTTCTGGATCCCCGCTTTCCCGCATAGTCGTTAACTTTTGCACATCGGCCCGTCTTGCCGAAGACTGCAACCTCCCTCTTCGTCATTCCCGCGAAACGCTCTTGGCGAATGCTTCTGGCATTCGCCTGCCGCGTCAGAGCAAACGAAGTTTGCTTGAGAGCGGGAATCCAGTCCTTCCCAAAGCGAAACCGTTGGAAACCCTGGATCCCCGCGTCCGCGGGGATGACGGTGGTGTGGTTGCCTGTTGATGAATCCGGGCTTTGTTCAGCGATCCCTTACCCTGCGGAACCACGGTGGAAACCAGAAAACCGCCTCACCTCCAGCAACCGCCGCCCCGCCCCCCTCCAAACACCCCCCTCCCTTCCCGCATCGTGGGATGGCGCGCCCGTGGGGTTGAAGTCCGGGGCGAAAGATGTTGGGCTGTCGGCTTTCGGGACAGTTCAGGATCGGAACCCAGGATGCACATCGAGGCGCTCGAGAACGCGGCGAGGATGAAGGCCGCGACGCTGCTGAATTTCGGCAGCGAGGAGGAATTCCAGACGGCGCGCATCGCGGCCGAGGCGATCGCCGACCGGGACAACCTGTTCCTGAACATCCAGCGGGACCGGAACAGCATCCGCGCCTTCTTCGCCTTCTCCCCGCGCGAGGGCGGCGGCGAGGCGGAGGGCTGATCCCCCGCCGCGTTCCAGCGCCAATTCCGGCGGGCGCCGCCCGCCGTTCCCCTCCCGGCCGTCAGGCCGGGCCGACCGCCCCTTCGGTCGCCGCGCGGGACTCCGCGACCAGTGCCAGCAATTCCTGCGGCTTGTAGGGCTTGATGAGCAGGCCCCAGCCGTTCCCCTCGATGAGGTCCCGCGTCGCGGGCGAGGTGTCGCCGGTGGTGGCGATCACGCGGGCATCCGGGGCCAGGGCGGGCAGGACCGCCGGCACCTCCTCCAGCGCGGTCGCGGAGCCCAGCCGGTAATCGGCGATCAGCAGCGCCGGCCGGACGCCGCGCGCGATGATCATCCCGGCAAGCTCCGCCCCCACCGCCGCCGCGACGGTCTCGATCCCCTTCGATCCCAGCAGGGCCGTCACGGCGAACCGCACCTGGTCGTCATCCTCCAGGAGGGCGACGACCGGGGCGGCGTTGTTCTGCGCTTCCATGCGGCTCCTGTTCGGCTGCGGGCCGGTCCGCCTCGGACGCGACTCCGCCTCTTCTTAAGGCAATCCGCGCGCCCGGTTCGTCCGTTTCCGTACCCATCAGCGGTGCCATAGGGCTTTTTCATCTGTTGGACCGTGCAGCCAAACCCCAGGAAGGCCGCCAAAGGCCCAGCCATCGGAAAGCCGTGCCCATGGAAAGCCGCAACTTCATCCTGGCCAGCCTCACGCCCGAGGAGGAGGCGCTCGTCCGCCCCCATCTCGAACCGGTGGAGATGCGGCACAAGATGACCTTCTTCCATCCGGACGAGCCGATCGGCCATGTCTGGTTCGTCGAGCGCGGCTGCGCCTCCCTCATCAACGTCCTGCCGGACGGCGACGCGGTGGAGGTCGGGACCATCGGGCGGGAGGGGATCGTCGGCACGCCGGTCCTGCTGGAATGCGACCGGATGCCCTGCCAGTGCGACATGGAAGTCCCCGGCGACGGCTGGCGGATGCCGGCTTCGGCGCTGACCGCCGCCATGCGCCGGAACGAGGGGCTGCGCATCAAGCTGCTGCGCTTCGCCCAGGGGCACTTCAACCAGGTCGCCCAGACGGCGGCCTGCAACCGCCTGCACAGCATCGAGGAGCGCTGCGCCCGCTGGCTGCTGATGACGCGGGACCGGGTCGGGGACGACTTCCCGCTGACCCACGAATATCTCGCCATCATGCTCGGCGTGCGGCGGGCCGGCGTGACCATCACCGCCAACCTGTTCCAGAACGCCGGGCTGATCCGCCACCGGCGCGGCCATTTCACGATCGTCGACCCGGCCGGGCTGGAGGACGCCTCCTGCGACTGTTACCGCATCATCCGCGAGGAGTTCCGGCGCCTGCTGCCGGACGGGGCAAAATACCCGGACGGCGTTCCGGGAAGCGGCAACCGGGCCGGCGACACGGGCGCATGAGCGCCGGAGCCGCCCAACCTCTGTTCGCCGCCCCGCCCCGCGCCATCCTATTCGTCCGGGGCATCCGGGGCACCCGGCCCTTCCGGGCCGTCATCCGGGCGCCGTGCCGCCCGCGCGCGCCGCTGCTTTCCGGAAACCTCCCGGAGCGCCCGCGACCGCTCCACCGCGCGGCGGGCGCGCTGGACATTCTCGCGGGCGCGCTCGATCAGATCCTGCAACCGGACCTCCCGGACATCCTCCACCTCATCCGCCTCGTCCACCACCACACGCACCCTGCCGTCAGCCGCTCCCCTGATCGGCCAAGGTGAAGCGAAGCGGACGGGCCGTCTGTACAGGATCGAACGCAGCGAGGAATTGCCCGCGGCGGACGGGGCCGGACCGGCCGCCATGCTTGTGAAACACGCCATGGCGTCTATCATGCGGAACGCGCCGGGAGGCGCCGTCACCGAAAGCATTGGCACCGCATATGGCCGTCCAGGACACGTCGACCGATCCCGAATTCGAATCGCTGATCCTCTACATCCAAGAAAACCGGGCCCTCGACTTTCGCGGCTACAAGCGCACGAGCCTCCAGCGCCGCATCCGGCGCCGGATGGAGGAGGTCGGGATGGAGGACTATCCGGCCTACCATGCCTTCCTGGAGGCGCACCCGCAGGAATTCAACGACCTGCTGAACACGGTGCTGATCAACGTGACCTCCTTCTTCCGGGACGCCGAACCCTGGGCGGTGCTGAAGACGGAGGTCCTGCCGAGGATCCTGGCCCGCAAGGGCGACCGCGACCCGATCCGCGTCTGGAGCGCCGGCTGCGCCTCGGGCGAGGAGCCCTATTCGCTGTCCATCCTCTTCGCCGAGCTGCTGGGTCCGGAGGCGTTCTGCCGCCGGGTGAAGATCTACGCCACGGACCTGGACGAAGGGGCGCTGAACGCCGCCCGCCACGCCGCCTACACCTCCCGCGACGTGGAAAACGTGCCGCCGGACCTGCTGGAAAGATACTTCCACCGCAGCGGCGACCGCTTCGTCTTCCAGCGCGAGCTGCGCAAATGCGTGATCTTCGGCCGCCACAACATCGTGTCCGACGCGCCGATCTCCCGCATCGACCTGCTGGTCTGCCGCAACCTGCTGATCTATCTGGAATCCGAGACGCAGAAGGTGGTGCTGCCGCGCCTGCACTACGCGCTGGTCAACGACGGGCACCTGTTCCTGGGCAAGGCGGAGACCCAGCTCGCCCGTTCCAAGATGTTCGAACCGGTGGACCTGAAGAGCCGCATCTTCCGCAAGGTCCCGCAGGAATGGCGCCGCAGCCTGGGCGGCAGCCTGACGGTGGCGCCCGACGCCCAGACCAGCCGCAACAATCTCCATTCCCGCATGCTGGAGGCCATCGTCGACCACAGCCAGGCCGCCTGTCTGGCGGTCGGCACCGACGGGCTGCTGGTCTTCGCCAACGCCCACGCCCGCCGCCTGTTCGACGTGACGGAAAACGACATCGGGCGGCCCTTCCATGATCTCTCCATCTCCTACCGGCCGGTGGAGATGCGCAGCCGGATCGAGGAGGTGCTGCAGGGCGGGCGGCCCGTCCGCATCGAACAGCTGGACTACCACCGCCCGCCGGGCGATCCGATGCGGCTGAGCGCGGAGGTGGCGCCGCTCGCCGGGCGCGACGGCAAGGTCTTCGCCACGCTGCTGACCTTCACCGACACCACCCGCACCCATCACCTCCAGCAGGAGCTGGAAGCCGCGCAGGAAAGCCTGGAGACGACGGTCGAGGAACTCCAGTCCACGAACGAGGAGCTGGAAACCACGAACGAGGAGCTTCAATCCACGAACGAGGAGCTGGAGACGACCAACGAGGAGCTTCAGTCCACGAACGAGGAGCTGGAGACCATGAACGAGGAACTCCGCTCCACGAACGAGGAGCTGGAGGTCGCCAACGAGGAGCTGCGCCGCTACGGCGACGAGACGGCGGAATACCGCCGCTACGCGGAATCGCTGCTGCGCAGCATGGATGTCGGCATCGCCGTGCTGGACGGCGAGATGCGCATCCGCTCCTGGAACCGCTGGAACGAGAACCTCTGGGGCCTGCGCGGCGAGGAGGTGACCGGCGGGGCCTTTCTCGACCTCGACATCGGTTTTCCGGTCCACAAGCTGCGCGCCGACCTGCAGCGGCTGCTCGGCCGCGAGACGGACCAGGTCCAAATGGAGACGGACGCGCTCGACCGGCGCGGGCGCGGCATGGTGTGCCGGGTCACCTTGTCGCCGCTGATCTATGACGGCGACGAGATGCGCGGTGCCGTCGTCATCATAGAGGACGTGACCGAACGCGTCCGCAACGAGGCCTTCGCCGGCTATCTCGGCCGCATCCTGGGCCAGTCGCTGAACGAGGTCTATTTCCTCGACCCGCACACGCTGCGCTTCCACCTCGTCAACGCGGGTGCCGAGGCGAAGCTCGGCTACAAGCTCGACCAGCTCCGCCGGATCGCCATCCACGACCTGATGCCCAGCGTGTCGGAACCGCAGTTCCGCGCGCTGATCGCCCCGCTGCTGTCCGGCGACCGCGAGGAGATCGTCTTCGAGACCGAGATGGAAAGCCGCGACGGCACCCGCCATCCGGTGGAGGCCTGCCTCCAGTATTTCGGCCGCGAACAGCCCCCCATCCTGCTCGCCCTCCTCCACACCACCCGCGAACGCCAGCGCCTGGGCCTGACGGGGGCGGAAGCGCCCTGACGGTTCCAGGCGGCGCGCCCGAGCGCGCTGCCAGGCTCGAGCCGAGGACGCCGCGATGGCGGCGTGCCTCAACCCAAACAGACTTCGGGAAAGCCGGTGCGGTTCACTCCCCTTTCGCCGAATGTCTGGCGCCAGTCTCTCGGGCTGATTTGAAAGCGCTTCCTGAAATGCTGCCGGAGTGACACGGGCGTTTGGAACCCCACCAGATCAGAAATCCTCTCCACCGGCAGCGATGTGGTTTCAAGCAGTTCGCGGGCTCTCTGCAACCGTTCATTCACAAGCCATTCGACGAGCGTCATGCCGGTTGCCTTGCTGAAATGGCGCGTGAAGGTCCTTCGGCTCATCGCCGTTCGCGCCGCCAGTTCGTCAAGGGTGTGCTGATGGGCGAGGTTCTCGCGCAGATGATCGAGAAGCCGGTTGACCTGTGCGTCCTGTGTTGACACCGCCATCGGCTGCTCGATGAACTGCGCCTGCCCACCTTCTCGATGGGGCGGTATGACCAAGTAGCGCGCGATCTTGTTCGCTATTTTTGGACCATGATATTCGCGCACGATATACAGGCAACAGTCCAGTCCCGCGCCGGTGCCTGCTGACGTGATCAGCCTGTCCTCTTCAACATAAAGAGCGTTCAAGTCCAGCTTGACGCGCGGAAAGCGCTTGCCGAAATCCTGTTCGCCCAGCCAGTGAGTGGAGGCTCGCTTGCCATCGAGCAACCCCGCATAAGCGAGCGCATACGCTCCATAACACAGCCCCACGACACGAGCCCCGCGCGCGTGAGCGCGCTTCAGAGCCTCGACCAGTTCGGGATGAGGCGGAGTGCTCAGATCCTGCCATCCGGGCACGACCAGAATGTCCGCCGTGTCCGTCAGTTCCAGCCCCCCGTCCGGAAACACCGTCAGTGCGCGATCGGCCGCCAGCGGCTGGCCGCCCGGCACCACGATCTTCAGTTCGAACAGGCGCCCTTCCGGCAGTTCCGTGTTGAACACCATGTACGGCACCGAAAAATGGAATGGGCTGACTTGGGGAGGCACGATCAGCGCAACGGTGGGAACGGGCATTGGCATTGGGCGGTGATCCCCGGGGCGGTGGCCCGATAGTTTCGATGATTGGCTCCCGGGTCACTTTTACGGCAGGGCTGGCTTGCACACAATGCCGTCCATGATCCACGTCGTCTTTTGGAGCGGCAACATGCAGCCAATGACCGTCGTCCGTGCCATCGCGCTTTCCGTGGCCATGGGTGCAGCAAGCGTATCGGCACAAGCCGCCGCCGAGGCCAACTCGACGTCCCCCACGTCGGCAGTGCGGATGCAGCACATCCGCAACGCCACGACGAAAATCAGCTACGCGGGCAAGACCTTCCTTGTCGATCCCATGCTTGCGAAGAAGGGGGCCTATCCCGGGTTTGAAGGGACGTTCCGCAGCAATCTGCGCAACCCGCTGGTCGAGCTTCCGATGCCGGTCGAAGACGTCCTGAAGGGCGTGGATGCGATCATCGTGACCCATACCCACCTCGACCACTGGGACGGTGGCGAGCATCGGCTGCTTCCCAAAGGCATGCCTCTGATCGTGCAGAACGAGTCCGACGCCAAGATCATTCGCGCACAGGGCTTCACCGACGTGCGCGTGATCGGTGAGAGCACCCTTTTCGAAGGCGTGCGCCTGACCAGGACAGGCGGGCAGCACGGCACCGACGAGATGTACGCCGACAGCCGGCTGGCGGGGTTCCTGGGCCAAGCCATGGGTGTCGTCTTTCAGGCACAGGGCTCGCCGACCGTCTACCTCGTCGGCGATACCGTGTGGCGCGGCGAGGTGGAGCAGAACCTGGCCAGGTTCAAGCCCGATGTGGTCATCCTGAACGCCGGCGAAGCTCGTCTGGTCGGCTACGCCGGAGCCATCATCATGAGCAAGGACGACGTGCTCCGCGCAACCCGCGCCGCGCCGGACGCGACCATCGTCGCGGTCCATCTGGATGCGATCAACCACATGGACCTGAGCCGCAAGGATCTGCAGGAGTATGTCCAGCAGAATGGCATCGAGGATCGCGTGCTGATCCCGGCCGATGGCGAAACCCTGAAGTTCTGATCCATGACGCCCGCCCGATCGGGGTGGGCGTTTCGTCCTCCCAGGAAGATGCGGGCAGACAGCGCCGGCTGGCTTGAAGAATTTCAGCGCCAACCGTCATCTCCATCGAAACAGTAATCCTTTGAACAGACAGGAAAGCATCATGAAAAAGCGTGCGATCGTCGTCGTCGACCTCCAGAACGACTACTGGCCCTCTGGAAAGTGGCCCTTGAAGGGCATCGAAGAGGCAGCCGCCAATGCGGCCAAGGTGATCGGGAAGGCTCGGGACGAGGGTGACATCCTCATCCATGTCCGTCACGAGTTCACGACCCCCGATGCGCCCTTCTTCGTCCCCGGCACCGAGGGCGCGCGGATCAACCCCCTCGTCCAGCCGGCCGGGACCGAAACCGTCATTCTGAAGAACCATCCGAACTCGTTCCGCGAAACCGGGCTGAAGCAGATGCTCGACGAGCAGGCCGTGGAGGAGGTCGTCGTCGTCGGGGCGATGAGCCACATGTGCATCGCCGCGACGGCTCGGGCTGCCGCGGACTTCGGCTACGACACCGTTGTCGTCCATGATGCCTGCGCCACCCGAGACGTCGAGTTCGACGGCACCACGGTTCCGGCTTCCCAAGTCCATTCCGCAAACATGGCGGCGCTGGCTTTTGCCTATGGCAAGGTGATCGGAACGAACGAGTTCCTCTCCCGCTGATGATCCACCGGCTGGCGCAGCGGTGTTCCGCTCGCGCCAGTCCTTGTTCATTCCCGACTTTGCCGCAGCCGGCAAAGGATGTTCAGCCTGCGGAAGGCTTGGCAGGCCTGCGACAGTTGCCAGGCTTGCCCAATGGGCGGGGTTTGGCGTGGGTTTGCACAACCCCTGCGGCTGAACGGTCGAAAGATTGCTGGCGTCGATGGCGCCGGGGCGCATCGATCTGGGCATCGGCCGCGCGCCCGGCACGGACCTGAACACGGCCGCCGCCCTGCGGCGGGGTCGGATCGGCGCGGAGGAGTTTCCGGACCAGCTCATGGAGCTGTCGGCATTTCTGGACGACGGCTTTCCCGACGGCCACCCCTTCAAAGCCGACGTGTGCGCTGTGCCAGGCCCCCGGCAGGACCTGGAGAACGGGAGCCAGCGTGACGGGCGCGGGCGCGGGCGCCCCCTTGAGCTCAGGTCCCCGTTCCTTGTCCGTCTCGAACAGCTTCGGACGCAAACGCTTCATCGAACCGTGTCGTGCCTCGATCAGGCAGTTCACGAAGGTGGTTTGCTGGCTGCCGCGATCAGAACCGACGAACAGCCAGGATTACCGGGTCAGGGCAATGCCGCGCATGACTCGTTTGGCGGCAGTGTTGGTCAGGCGGCGGGGATCATGCGCGACTCTCTTCGGGCAAAGGATGCGGAGCCTTGATCCACATCAAGGTGAATGCCCTGAGCCAAGGGAAAGATGGCCTGTTAACCAAGCGTGAAATCTGGAGCAGCCTGATGAAACAAGCACTTCTTTCCATCGCCGCCTTGGCGCTGCTGTCCAGCCCGGCAATAGCCGCTGAGGACGACCTGCTGAAGAGCGCGAACGAGGCCTTCAAGGTCATTCCCTCCATGGTCCCGGCGGTGCAGGGCAACCCGGTCACGCGCGAGAAGACCGAACTCGGACGCATGCTGTGGTTCGACCCGCGCCTGTCGGCAAGTGGCATCCTCAGCTGCAACTCCTGCCACAACCTGGCCATGGGCGGCGATGACAACCTGGAAACCTCGATCGGCCATGGCTGGCAGAAAGGACCCCGCAACTCCCCGACGGTTCTGAACTCGGTGTTCAACGCCGCCCAGTTCTGGGACGGCCGCGCCGAGGATCTGCGCACGCAGGCCAAGGGACCGATCCAGGCAGGCGTCGAGATGGCGGCCACACCCGAGATGGTCCTTGCGGTCCTGAAGAGCATGCCGGAATACGAGCAGCGCTTCAAAACGGCCTTCCCCGGCGAGTCCGACGCCGTCACCTTCGACAACGTCGCCAAAGCCATCGAGGCCTTCGAGGCGACGCTCATCACCCCGGCCTCCCGCTTCGACCAATATCTCGAGGGCAACGCCAACGCGCTGAGCGCCCAGGAAAAGGAGGGGTTGCGCCTGTTCATGGACACGGGCTGTTCCAGCTGCCACAACGGGGTGAACCTCGGCGGGCAGGATTACTTCCCGTTCGGCGTGGTCGAGCGTCCGGGCAGCGACATCCTGCCGGAGAACGACAAGGGCCGCTTCGCCGTGACCAAGACGGCCTCGGACGAGTACGTCTTCCGCGCCGTCCCCTTGCGCAACGTCGCCCTGACCGCGCCCTACTTCCACACCGGCAAGGTCTGGGATCTGGGACAGGCGGTTGCCATCATGGGCACCAGCCAGCTGGGCAAGGAACTCTCGAAAACTGAAGTCGACGCCATCACGGCTTTCCTCAACACCCTCACCGGCGAACAGCCGCGGGTCGAGATGCCGATGCTGCCGGTCAGCACGGCCAAAACCCCGCGTCCCGAGCCACTCGTGAAGAACTCGCTCGAGAAGACCGACGCCGTCGAGAAGGCGGTGCCGATCCGCTGATAACCTGTGGGGCACCGGATGCGTCCGGTGTCCCGCTACGCCTGGGAAGGATCTCATAAAACGCAGTCGAACGGGAGACGGTGGGCTCGACCGGCGCGGCCGGAGCACCACATGCCGCGTCACCCTGTCGCGGCTGCTTTACGACAACGAGGAGGGCAGACCGCCCTTACGCCCGCGCTCCGTGCCGTTCCAGAACCATTTCCGCCATGAGTGCCTGAAGAGCGTGGGGTGGGAAGGGCTTGTGAAGGATGCGCCAGCCGCAGCGCTGCACGTTCTCGCGCAACTCCTGGGACGTGTCGCCCGTCACCACGATGACGGGAGGAGCGCAGTTCAGCGCCGCGTTGCACTCCGCGACGGCATCATAGGCCGTCAGATCCTGGCTGAGGCGGAAATCCACGATGATGATGCCGGGAGTGCAGGACGCCGCCTGAACGTCCGGAAGGACATCCTTCGGCGCGGCCCCGGCAAGGGCCCGGTACCCCCACACCTCCGCCAGCATGGCGAGGGCCATGCGCTGGGCCGGATCATCGTCCATGAAGACGGCCAGCACCCCAACGTTCAGCATGTCGGGCGGGCAGGCGGTCGAGGCTGGAAACGCAGTGTCGCTAAGGCTCGGCATGGTCTGCTCCCATCGGCGTTTCCGGAAGCATGAGGCGTCAAGGGGGACAGGGCTGTCCGGTAGCGGACATCTCCCCCCGAGAGACTCGCGCCCTACTCCTTTGCGCATTCGCCGGACACCGCCGGCCCCGTCATGGGAATCGACGCGACCGGGCGGCCCGTCCGGATCGACGTCATCGGCATCGTCCGGGGCGCCGGCGGCCACTGCGCGGAGCATTGGGGGATCAACACGCTGCCGGGCGTCCTGGCGATGTTCATGGCGCCGCAACGCTCCAGAAGCCCGAGCGTTTCGGACTGCGCCGTTTTCGGCCCGTCGGCGTCGTCGCGGACCGTCCGCACGAAGGTGCCGATGGCGCGCCGCAGCTCTTCCGCCAACATCGCCGCATCCGGATCGGGCGCGCCGTCCTGCTTGTCCATGGCCGTCGGTCTCCAGCTCCGCTGGACAGGGCTCATACCACCGGCAGCCCTCCTCTTCATCGCAAACCGTCCCGCCCGGCTCTGAAACCTTGCGTGAGGCGGCACGGAAAATCCGCCGGTCGGGACCTTCGGCACGCTGCCGCCATCACCCGCGCTTCGAGCCGAGGAGTTCCTCGAACTGCCCACGGACGATGCCGTAACACTCACAGGAGGCTTCCTCCAGGGCGGCCCGGTCGAGCACGGTCATCTGGCCCTGCGCGTAGCTGATCAGGCCCGCTTGCCTCAGGGCGCCCGCGGTGATGGTCACGCCGGCGCGGCGCACCCCCAGCATCATGGCCATGAACTCGTGCGTCATCGGGAACCGGTCGCCCCCGGCACGGTCATGCGCCATGAGCAGCCAGCGGGCGAGGCGCTCCTCAAGGACATGATGAGCATTGCAGGCTGCGCTCTGTACGGTCTGGCCGTGAAGCGCGAGCGCGTAGCGGAACAGGAGGGTGCGCAGCGGATCGCTCTCGCGGAACGCCTGCCTCAAGGCGGCTGCGTCGATGCGCCAGGCCGTGCCCTGCATCTGGACGATGGCTCCGTGCGCGGCACGCTCGACGCCGACAACGATCGGCAACCCGACCATGCCCTCCGAGCCGACGAGCCCCACCTCCTGCATCCCTCCATTCGCCAGGTAGCAGATGTAAGAGGCCATGCCGGTTTCGATGAAATGGGCGGCCGGAATGGGTTCATCCGCCTCGAGCAGCGGCAGCTTCAAAGGCAGATCCACAGCCGTGAGGGACCCGGCCAGGAGCCCGAAGTCGGCTGGCGGCAAGGCGGCGAGAAGCCGGTTGCGGACGGCGGATTGCTCGATCTTGGCCATGTGCGCCCCCCTCTTTTCAGCGGGAGCACACGCATCTCTCGGTTGCCCACGGCCAGGATCGTGGTGGGCAATGAGGATGACTTAAAGCCTCGGGCCGCCGTCTGCAAGCCGCGATCAGGTCGAAGCGGAACGGCGGGTCCCGGAAGGAACCCGGGACGTCGGGGCAAAGCCCGCAGGCGGGCAGGAAGAAACCGTCTCCTGATTGCTGCCGTGCTTCGAGGACGGGGGTGTGCCGACCTTGGTGACGGACCATGAAGGATCCGGTCCGAGGCACGAGGGTCCAGACCTCGGCTCTCCGAAGGGGTCTGGTGTGGGGAACGTCCTGCCGGGCGGAGCCTCCCCCGTCAGGACAGGATGATTCCGATGGTGGTGAAGCGTGCGGAAGCGTACAACAGCACCGTCACTTGCTCGGTCCCTTCAGGCGCGGGTGGTTGAGAGATACGTGCGCTCTTCCTGATCCAGAAGAGCGCGCTCATGTCCGTCGTCCCTCCGCACATCCTCATCGCCGAGGATGAATTCCTCATCGCGCAAGCTCTGTCCGCCTCCCTGGAAGGGAGAGGATTCCGGGTTACGACGGCATCCAATGGCAAGAAAGCGTTGGAGGCCGACGCGAACGACCCGGCCGACATCCTGGTCACCGACCTGAGGATGCCGGTCATGGACGGAACCGAATTGGTTCGAAGGATCCGGCAAAGCCGCCCCGCTCTTCCCGTCGTGGTGATGACGGCCAACGCCGACGCCATTCAGCCCGAAGATGCGAAGCGGTTGGTGATCATTCAAAAGCCGTTCCCGTTCGACAACCTAGTCAAGACTCTTCAGGCCGTTCTTGAGGACAGGGCAACGCAAGGGACCGAACAACCCACCTCTTCCCTTCTCGCGGAGGATTAGGGGATTACAGCTTGCAGGCCGTGCGCGGAGTTCCCAACTAGCCTTCATTGCCCACCACGATCCTGGCTGTGGGCGACTGAGAGATTCTTGTGCTCCCGCTGAACTTGGGAGGGGCACATGTCCCGGATCGACCAGTCCGCCGTTCGCAATCGGCTTCTTTCCGCCCTGCCGCCAGCCGACTTCGGGCTCCTGGCCGGGTCCCTCACGGCTGTTGATCTGCCTCTCAAGCAGGCCCTGATGGAAGCCGATGAGCCCATTCCGGCCGCCTATTTCATCGAAACCGGCATGACTTCCTATGTGGGCTACCTGGCGGGTGGGGAGATGCAGGAGATCGGCCTCATCGGCTCGGAAGGCGTGATCGGATTGCCCGTCGTGTTCGGGGCTGAGGTTGCCGCCCACGGGGCCATGGTCCAGATGCAGGGGACGGCCTGGCGCATCGACCCCGCGTCCCTGAGACAGGCGTTCCGCGAGAGCGAGGCGATCCGGAACCGGCTGTCGCGCTACATGCTGTCGCTCCATGCCCAGGTCGCGCAAACCGCGGTCTGCAACGTCCATCATGTTCTCGAGGAGCGTCTCGCCCGCTGGCTGCTCATGGCGCATGACCGTGCCGGCGGCGACGCCTTCCCGATGACGCAGGAGTTCATGGCCATGATGCTGGGGGTGCGCCGCGCCGGCGTGACCATCACCGCGGGCGCCCTGAAGCAGGCGGGCCTGATCAGCTACGCCCACGGCCAGATGACCGTGCTCGACCGCGAGGGCCTGGAAGGTTCCTCTTGTGAGTGCTACGGCATCGTCCAGCGCGATGTCGAGCGGTTGGTCGGCGCGGACCGGGTCTAGCTCGCCAAGTTCGACCGGCCTTGCCGACGGGCGGCAAGGGCCGCCCCGTTTCCGGAAACGGCCCTTTGATCCCTCTCCCCTTCGGGCTGTGGCCGCGCACATCCTGCATTGCGGCACGCCAAGCTCCGCCTTCGCGCATAGGCGCTGGCTTCTGCACATCGGCCCGATTTGCCGAGGTCTGCGACCTCCCTCCCCGTCATTTCCGCGAAAGCGCATGGGCGCTAACTTTTGCATGTTCGTCCGTTCGACCGAAGCCCGTGCCATCCCTCCTCGTCATTCCCGCGAAACGCTCTTGGCGAATGCTTCTGGCATTCGCCTGCCGCGTCAGAGCAAACGAAGTTTGCTTGAGAGCGGGAATCCAGTCCCTTCCCGCAGCGAACCTATCGGAAAATCTGGATCCCCGCGTCCGCGGGGATGACGGTGGAAAGGCGCTCGGATGCTCGGTTTCGTCGGTCGATTCTCAAAGTTAGCGCCTATGCGCGGACGCGGGGATGACGGAAAAGTTCTTTTTCTTCCAGATACTTACCGCAACGCAAAATCTGTGCAAGCCGTAGCCCCAGCGGGGAGAGGGCGAAAAAGGCGCGGCGGGCTGGGCCATTCGCGCGGGCATGACGCCGGTAAAACGATCCCTTTACATCGTAAAACGATAGTTTTACCATCCGCCCATGGACAAGCGGACGGACATCATCGCGGGTGCCGCCGGCGCTTTCGAAGCCGAGGGGTTTCGGGGCGTCGGCATCGACAGGGTGCTGGCGCCGTCGGGTGCTTCCACCCGCACCCTCTACAAGCATTTCGGCTCCAAGGACGGCCTGATTCTCGCCGTCCTGGAGGAGCGGCACCGCGGCTTCGCGGAGCGTCTCGATGCCGCCGCAGCGGGCGCCGATCCGGTCGCCGCCCTGTTCGACACGCTCAAGGAATGGCTGGAGGAGCATGGCGCGCGGGGCTGCATGCTCTTGCGGGCGCGGGCCGAATATGCGGGGGCGAACGAGGAGATCGTCGGGCTCGTCCGCTGCCAAAAAAGCGAGTTCCGCCGCATGATCGAGGCCCGAACGGAGGCGGCGCTCGGACGGGCGGACGGACGGCTGGCGACCCGGATCTGGCTTCTGTTCGAGGGCGCAACGGCGGCGGCCAGCGTCGCCGATCTGTCCGTCATCGACGAAGCGAGGGATGCCGCCGTCTCGCTGGTCGATGAGGCGCGGAAGAACGCACGGTGAAGGGCGGCGGCAACCTCGTCGCCGCCGCCTTCGCGCTGACGGCCCTCTGCTATGGGCTGGCCCGCTTCGCCTACGGCCTGCTGCTGCCGCGGCTCCGGGAGGATCTGTCGCTCGGCGCGGTCGCCGCCGGCTGGATCGGCGGCGGCGCCTTCGCGGCCTATTGCGTCGGCGTCGCCCTCGCCCTGCTGGCGGGCGCGAGATGCGGGGAGCGGACCCTGGCGGTGTTCGCCGGGCTCGCCGCGACGGCTGGCCTGGGACTTGCGGCGCTTGCCCCGACCATGCCGCTGTTCGGCATCGCCATGGCCCTCGGCGGGCTCGGCACCGGCATCGCCTCCCCGCCGCTCGCGTCGGCCGTCGCGCGCGGGTTCGACGAGGGCGCACGTCCGAAGGCCAACGGCATGATCAACGCCGGCACGGCGGCGGGGATCGTGTTTTCCGGTGTCGCGGTCATGGGCTTCGCGCTGCCCTGGCGCGGCCTCTACGCGCTCTTCGCCCTGATCGGCGCGGCGGTCACGGTCTGGCTGTGGTTCGCGATGCCCCCAGGCGCAATCGGACACGCTGCCGGACACGCTGCCGGGCGCGGGACCGGCGGCGTTCCGCCGCGGCGGCTGGCGAGGCCCGGCCTCGCCGGCCTGTGCGCCGCGGCCTTCCTGATGGGTGCGGCCAGCACGGCGGTCTGGACCTTCGGCGCCGACCTGCTGCGCGGCGGGTTCGGCTTTCCGGAAGAGCGCATCGCGCTCGCCTGGATCGCGCTCGGCCTCGGCGGGCTCGCCGGCTCGGCCACGGGCCTCCTCGTGGCCCGCTTCGGGACCGGCACGGTTCACCGCGCGGCCCTTCTCGCCATCGCCCTCTGCCACGCAACGCTCGCGGCCGCGACGGCAGCCCCCCTGTTCGCCTTCGCGGCGATGGCGCTGTTCGGCGCCGCCTACATCGTCTCCAGCGGCGTCCTGCTGATCCGGGGAACGGCAATCCTCCCGGACCGCCCCGACCTGGGGCTCGGCATCTCCTTCCTGGCGATCGCCACAGGCCAGATGGTCGGCGCACCGCTCTTCGGCGCCCTGCTGGACGGGGTGGGCGCTGCCGCTTCCCTGTCGTCGTTCGCCGCGATCGCCTGCGCGGCGATGGTCTGGCCGGTCCGCCGCGGCAGCCCGCCTGCTCCGTGATCTCGCGGATCGGCCACCAGTTCCGGATGCCATGGTCGCCGTGATCGGGCACAAGAAAGCCCGCCTCCGGGATGGGCGGAAGCGGGCCAGTTTGCTGTCACACCCCCGAACTCTTCACGGGGGCGGGGTCAGTGTGCGCCCGATACAGCCGGTTACACATACGGAGAATGGTGATAGCGCGCATGGAAAAGCCCGCCCTCGAGGGGGGAGGAAGGGGGGCGATTTGCCTCCATGTCCATTTTTCCCGCCCCCGCCTCCTGACCGGTAAGCTGTTGATGATCTTTCAAAAGAGCTTCGATATCGTGCTCCCCGGGCATTGCCCGCGGTCATGACGATCACGGGCCGGCTGGTTCCGGGCGAACCCACCCACCCGCCGCGCCGCGCGCAAAAGCAACATTCTCAACCCGATCGTTTCCGACAGGAGGCCATGGTGAGCGCTCAGGAACTGCAACGCCTACGGAAGGACGCCGAAGCCGACCCCTCGCTGAAGGCCGAAATCGCCCGGGAACTCTCCCTGGCGGAGGACGCGGTGGCCGCCTCTGAAACGTTGAAGGCGCGGGGCTATGACCTGTCGGCCGATGAGCTTCAGCCGGCCACGGCGGGGGCCGGAGAATTGAACGACGACGCCCTCGACCGTGTGGTCGGCGGGACAGGCTCCACCCTGCCGCCTTTCGTGGGGATGGTGTTCTCGGATTACGCCCACGCCTGACAGGGCAGTCCGGCGGGCCATCACGCGAGCGCTCCCGCTTACCCCCGGCACCGCTCGCGCCAGGCTCCTTCCTCCCGGAGGGCGGAAGGAGCCTGGCCTCACGCGCTTGCCTTATCCCTACTCCACCCCGTGCTCCGGCTGCCCCTCCTCGTCCGCTTCCGTTTCCAGAAGCCGGCGGATGGACAGGGCGCCGCGCAGGACCTCCACATGCTCGCTGGCCTCCTGGGCGGCGGCATCCCATTTGGCGGCGGTGCGGGTCTGGCCGTTTGTACGGGCGTTGTCGGCCAGCTTCTCGAACAGCAGGAAGCGTTCGTTCTGCGTGCGCAACGCGACGTAGATGGCGCGCTCCAGCCCGCTGATCTGCTCCTCCGACAGGGCGTGGCTGCTGTAGGCGTGGCCGGTGTGGCAGCGGAAGCGCAGCAATGGCCCGTCCTGGATCTCCATCAGCCCGCCGCCGCATTCGGGACAGCTCATGCCGGAATCCCGGCCAACCGTCGGCATCGGCCCATTCATGGTGTCCGGCTCCATCTCCGATATCCGCGCTTCCACCCTAAGGCTCTCCGGAACGGCCGGCGAGGGTCCGGCCGGCTCCCCGGCGAGGCGGACGAGAAGGTCCGCGAGGGCCGGAAGCGACAGGCAATGGTCCACTTCGGCCTTGGCCAGCGCGTTGCGCGGCATGTCCGGCCATTCCGCGTCGGCGGGGTCCTGCACCACGGCGGTGCCGCCGCAGGCCTTCACGGCGCGCAGCCCGGCCGTCCCGTCGCCGAGCGTTCCGGTCAGCACCACCCCCACGACGCGGGCGCCATGGGAAACGGCGGCCGAGCGGAACAGGGGGTCGATGGCCGGACGGCAGCGGTTCTCCTGCGGGCCGCGGCGGATCAGCACCTGCCCGCCGCGCAGCAGCATGTGGCGGTCCGGGGGGGCGACATGGATGTGTCCGGGCCGGATCGGATCGCCGTCGCGGGGGTGGAAGGCGGGCAGCGCGCCGGCGCGGGACAGCAGTTCCGGCAGCACGCTGCGCGCCTCGGCGCTGACGTGCTGGGCGAGGAAGAGCGCGCCCGGGAAGGAGGCGGGAAGGACTGCGCACAGCCTCTGCATCGCCGAGACACCCCCGGCCGAAGAGCCTATGACGAAGATATCTCGTTTATCCAGGTCACTCTCCAGCCCGGCCTTGTGTCCCCCCACTTTGGGGAACCACGCATGAAAGAACTTGTTCCCGCTGTTGTCGGTGGGTGAAGCTTTCAAGCTGTGCCTTCTGCGGGGTGATCGGGACATATGGGTGAGGATTTGGAATCCCTGCGGCGACGCCTTGCCTGGCTTGAAGACGAGCGCGAACAGGCCCTGATCAACGACGAGACCCTTCGCGAGGAGATGCAGCGGCTCGCCGAGGAACGGAACCGGCTCCTGGCGCAAAGGCAGAGCCAGGCGGTGGAGCTGGCCCGTGCCCAGGCGCACGCGGCGATGCTGGAAGCCCGGATCGCCGCCATGCGGCACGGCTCCGCCAGCACCGGGCGCAGGCCGCCGGCCGATGTCGATTACAGCGTCCTGGCCGAGGAGCTTCAGACGACCATCGAGGAGCTTCAGGTCACCGCCGAGGAGCTGGAGGTCGCGAACGAACAGCTCCAGCGGCAGAAGGAGCTGCTGGAACAGCGGGTGGCGGAACGCACCGCCTCCCTGACCGAGGCGAACGAGGCCCTCGCGCGCAGCCAGGAGCTGCTGCGCCTCGCCCAGCGCAGCGCCGCGGCCGGCACCTGGGACTGGGAGGTCGAGACCGGCACCGCGACCTGCTCGCCCGAATATTACGACCTGTTCGGGCTCGATCCCGCGGCCTGGACGCCCTCGCCCGACGCCTGGATCCGGTCCATCCATCCCGGGGACCGGGACCGGGCGAGGCAGGCGCTGGAAAGCGCGGTCAGCACCCCCGGCCAGGAGGATTTCCTGGCGGAGTTCCGCATCCTCCACCCCGTCCGGGGCCAGCGCTGGATCATGGGACGCGGGCGCGTCTCCCGCGGCCGGGACGGGCGCGCCACACGCGTGACCGGCCTGTCGATCGACATCACCCGCCAGAAGGAGATGGAGCACGCCCTGCGCGAGGCGGTCATCATGGCGGAACGCGCCAACCAGGCGAAGACGCGCTTCATCGCGGCGGCCAGCCACGACCTGCGCCAGCCGATCCAGGCGGCCTCGCTCTACACCGGGCTGATCGGCTATCAGGCCAAGGACGAGGCGACCCGCGAGCTTCTGGGCCTGCTGCAGGCCTCCATCGACGGGCTGCATTCCATGCTCGACGGGCTGCTCGACCTGTCGCGGCTGGAGGCTGGCGTGATCGAGCCGAAGATCGCCGCCTTCAACCCGGACGACCTGATGATCCGGCTGGCGTCGGAATTCCAGGCCCAGGCCGAGCATGAGGGGATCGAACTGCGCGTGCGCACCTGCGGACTGGCCGTGCGCAGCGACGCCCATCTGCTGGAGCGCATCCTGCGCAACCTCATGGCGAATGCCGTGACCCACACGGAGGAGGGACGCGTGCTGTTCGCTTGCCGCCGGCGCGGCGGCCATGCGGAATTCCAGGTTTGGGACACCGGCCCGGGCATCTCCGAGGAACACCGGAAGGCCATCTTCGAGGAGTTTCACCAGCTCCACAACCCGGAGCGGAACGCCGCGCGCGGGTTCGGGCTGGGGCTCGCCATCGTCCACCGGCTGGCCCGCCTGCTCGGGCTGGAGCTGGGCCTTCGCTCCGTCGTCGGGCGCGGCTCGGTCTTCTGGGTCCGCGTCCCGCTCGCCACCCCGGCGGAGGCCGCGGCCATGGAATTGCGCGCTGGTCCCGCTCCCACCGCCGACCTCGCGCGCCTGCGCGGGCGCACCGTGCTGGTGGTGGAGGACGACCTGTCCGTCCGCAAGGGCGTCGTCATGCTGCTGGAATTGTGGGGGATGAACGTCGTCTCCTCCTCCAGCCGCGACGAGATGGCGGAGCTGCTGGACCACATCGAGGAGCGGCCGAGCGCGCTGATCTCCGACTACCGCCTGCCGGGCGGCCACACCGGCCGCGCCGTGGTGGAGATGGTGCGCGCGCGCTGGGACCTGCCGGCCATCATCATGACCGGCGACACCGGCCCCGACCGCCTGCGCGAGGCCGCCGCACTCGACTGCCGCCTGCTGCACAAGCCGGTGGAGGCGAACGACCTCGCCCGGACCCTGGACGAGCTGATCGCGAGCTGAGGACCAGCGGCACCGCATGGCTCGCCTTGACCTTAACACTCGCGGGAGCGGGCCGCCGCCTTCTCCCTCTCCCCGCCGGGGAGAGGGCGGGGCCCAGCCCGCAAGGGCTGGGAGGGTGAGGGGGCCGCGATTGCCGAACGCAAATGTCCCCCCTGCCCCCCTCACCCCGGCTTCCAGCGAATGCCAAGGGCATTCGCCTGCCGCCGACAGCGCAAACTGCGTTTGCGCGAGAGGCCCTCTCCCCAAGGGGAGAGGGAATTAGTCAGCGCCCATGCTCGAAAGCGGGGCTGACGGTTGCGCCTTACTTGTCCGCGTGAACACCGCGTCGCGGGATGCGTCCGGAAACATTGCCCCGGTGCGAAGTCCGCCCTAACATCCTCGCCATCAAGGGGCGGATTGCGTCCGGACGGCACTCCTTCGTTGTGCAGCGGCTGCACAACGCGCCAGTCCGGCGGACAGTGCCAAACCCTTGAAACTGCGCTGAAAACCGCCCCGAACGGGGCGTTGTGCAAAAGATGCTTTCAGCACAAACTGCACAACGCCGCACAACGGGGCCGTGCCGTGGCCGGCCTCATCCCTCTCCGGTCTCGTTCCTGTCCTCGGCGTTGGAGGCGGGCCGGATCCAGTCCTGCTCCAGGAAGCGGCGGAGCGTTTCGGCGCGCTCTCCGGCTTCGCGGGCCGCGTCGCGCCAGCGCCGGGCGGTAAGGGTCTGGTGCTTAGCTTCGGCGGCCGTGGCCATGCGCTCGCACAGGGCCGTGCGTTCGTTCAGGGTGCGCAACGCCACGCTCATCGCCTGCTCCAGCATGTCGAACTGGGCGGCGTCCATGTTCTCGGCGGCGAAGCGGTGCCCGATGTGGCAGCTGTAATAGGGCAGGGAGTCCACCGAGCTTTCCTTCATGGCCCCGCCGCAGATGGGGCAGCAGAGCGCCACAGGCTGATTCAGTTCGTATTCGCCGTCCATCCTGATCGTCTCCCTGGCGGTCGCGGTCGGCGGGACCGTTCCTTTCGCACGTGCCGACGTGACAGCGGAGGGCGGTGGTCCGACCTCCTGCCCTTTCGTCAACCGGACCAGAAGCCCGGCCATCCCGGAAACCGGAAGGCAATGATCCACGGCGACATGGGCCAGCGCGCTGTTCGGCATGCCCGGATAGAGCGCGTCCCGCGGGTCCTGCACCACGGTGGTACCGCCCCGGCCCTTGATCGCGCTGAGGCCGGCGGTCCCGTCGCTGAGCAGGCCGGACAGGATCACGCCGATGGCGGCCGGCCCATAGGCTTCGGCCGCGGTGCGGAACAGGGGATCGACCGCGGGACGGGTGCGGTTCTCCTGCGGGCCGCGCGACAGATGCAGCCGGCCGGGCGCGACCAGAAGATGGTGGTCCGGCGGCGCGACGTGGATGCGGCCGGGCACCAGGGGAGCGCCGTCCGTGGCGAAGACGGCGGGCAGCCGCCCGGCCCGGCCGAACAGCTCGGGCGCGGTGCTCGGCCGCGCGCCGATGTGCAGGGCGATGCAGACCGCCGCCGGCAGGTCGCGCGGCAGGCCGGCCACCAGTTCCAGGATCGCTTCCACACCGCCCGCCGAGGCGCCGATCACGACGATTGAGCCGAGTTCCATGCGGCATCAACAGGCCGCGGACAGGATCGTCCTTGCCGCCAAGTCCAAGCCCGCGCTTTTCCGGCGGCCTGCCGGGGGGCGGGAGCGGGGGCGAAAAAAGACCGGCCGCTCGCCCGTGAGGGCGAGGCGGCCGGCAGGGAAGGTGGAGCGTTCAGGGGAAACATGAAGCAGCCCCATGCGATGGGACCGGTCATCAGAACAGCGCCCGCCGCTCTCCGGCGCCCTGGTGCGGACAGGCTATCGCGGCGGTGCAGCAGGTCCGGCCATCGGCCTGCCATCGTGCATACCACCGCCGGCCGGGGAGGCGGCGGGGCTCCTCGGCCGGTATAAGGCGGCCGGAAAGGGGGCCGGTCCGCCCCGAGAACCTGTTTTCCCCATGACCGGCGGGGCGGAGATGGTGTGCTCTCTCCCGGTGTGCCTCCTGGTGGTGGCTCCGCCGCGCCGGTCGCCCCCGGCTCCGACCCGCTGGTCCGAGCCGGTCGTGGGGAATGTGGCCGGGACCGGACCGCCCACCGGGCCGCCCGCCTTTTCACGAAAGGGGTTCCTTCGGTTGTGACCCGACCTGGCGGACGCGCGAAGGCGCGTCCGTCTTTTCTGCATGGGCGCCGCCCTTCCATTCGGAGCACCCCGTCCGAGAACGAACATCCCTCGCCTTCGGCTGTTACTGTCTTCGTGGAGCAGGAAAAACGACACCGTCCTCAAGCAACAACAACGAACGGCGAGGCAATGACGGTACAACACGACACACGTTTCGCGGTCCAGCGCGACCGGGTCCCGGAGTCCCGCCGCGCGGACGCGGACGGCCCGCCGGAACTGCCGATCCTGCTCGTGGACGACCATGCCCTGATGCGGCGCGGGCTGGCGATGACCATCGCGACGCGCCTTCCCGGCGCCGTTGTGACCGAGGCCGGCAGCCTGGGCGAGGCGCTGGAGAAGGCGCGGGGGATGGAAGGGCTGGCGGCGGTCGTCTACGACCTGGGCCTGACCGACGCCGACGGCATCCCGGGCCTGCGCCATCTGCTGGACCGCGTGGGGCCGGTGCCGGTGGTCGTCATTTCCGCCTCGCCCGCCCCGGACATCGCCGCCGAATGCATCCGCGCGGGCGCCAGCGGCTTCCTGCCGAAATGGTGCAAGGCGGAGGTGCTGGAGCATGTGCTGCCGCTGGTGCTGAGCGGCGGCACCTACGCGCCGCGCGCCGGCGCTCTCAGCGAGCCCCGTCGGGTGCAGCCCCCGCCTCCGTGGCCGGCGCCGGCCGCCGCCCCCGGCGGCCATCCCATGCTCGGCGGCCTGACCGAACGGCAGCGGGAGGTCCTGCATCTGCTGATCGCCGGCGCCTCGAACAAGGAGATCGCCCGCAGCCTCGGCGTGCTGGAAGGCACGGTGAAGGTGCATGTCCGCGCCATCATGCAGCAGCTCAACGCCCGCAACCGCACCCAGGTGACGATGCTCGCCGCGCGCGCCGGGCTGCTGGGTCCGAACAACCCTACAGCCGATGGGGATATGCCGACCGGTTCGGCTTGATTGCCCCGACCGGGACACCACTTGGGACCGGACCCGTTGTTCTTTGCGAGGATGTCCTTCGCGAGAAGGACCGGAACGACCGAACGATAAGTATAACCGGGGTAAAGACCGTGAGGCTTCTCATCGTGGAGGACGACCCGTTGATCGGGCCGGCCATGAAAGCCGTATTGCAGAACGCAGGCCATGAGGTGATCGGACCGCTGAAGAACGCCGCCAAGGCCGTCCGGCTCGCCGGACGCGAACGTCCGGACCTGGCGCTGATCGACTACAATCTGGCGGGGGGCGAGAACGGAGCGAGCCTCGCCCGCACGCTCAAGGAGCAGCACGGCATTCCCTCCCTGATGGTCACGGGCTACGAGCACCGGGGCGACGAGGCCCGCGACGTGGCGCTCGGCTGCCTGCGCAAGCCCTTCCGACCGGAGGCGCTGACCGGCGCCGTGACCACCGCCGAGGAGCTGCAATCCGGCCTGCGCCCCACCGACGTGCCCCCGGCGCTCCAGCTCTTCAAGACGGCGGCCTGAGCCGCCGTGACCGGCGGCGGACTCGGGCGACGTGGCGGACCGCGGGGCGGGCGGTAAGCCGGAATCCCGCCTTGCCGCCGGGCGGGCGCCACCGACATCCTTGTTCCATGAGACACACACCGCTGACCGTCGCCCTGGCGCTGCTTCTCGCCGCCTGCGCGACGGAGGTCCGGGACGAGACGCCCGGCCAGGCCCGGACGCCGGCCCCCGCCATCCGCACCCAGTCCTACACGCCGGGCATCGGCGCCGCGCCCGCCCCGTCGCGGGCGGAGGCGGAGCCCGCCCGGCAGCAGGCCCAGAACGGTCAGAACCCGAACCGGGAACCGGACCGGCAGGCGCCCCGGCGGCGGGTCGGCAGCTCCTCCCCGGCGCCGGAGCAGGCGGTTCCCTTCATCACCACGCCGGGCCTGCCGCCGCCGCCGTCCAACAGGGATGCGGTGAACGACGCCAAGCGCGACCTGATGCAGCCCCAGCTCGACCGGCTGCGCGAGGCCGACCGCTTCAACCAGCTCGACCCCGTCGGCCAGCGCGACCTGCTGCTGCGGCAGCACGAGCAGAACACGATCGGCCGCTAGGAAGCGCTCCGTGAGGGCGCCTGTCAGTCGAGCTGCATGACGATGGCCTTCAGGTAGGCCGATTCCGGCAGGTGCGGGTGGACCGGATGGTCCGGCGCCGCCCCGGCGGAGCGCAGGATGCGGCCGGTCCGGCCCGCGTCGGTCAGGCCGCGCGCCACCTGCTCGGCGAAGGCCGGCGGGTCCACGTTGTGGCTGCAGGAGGCGCAGAGCAGATAGCCGCCGGGTGCGGTGATCCGTGCGGCCAGACGCGTCATCTTGCGGTAGGCGCGGCTGCCGGCGGCGAGGTCCTTCTTGGACTTCACGAAGGCCGGCGGGTCGGCGATGACCACGCCGAACCGCTCCTCCGCCGCACCCAGCCGCTCCATCTCCTCGAAGGCGTCGGCGCGGCGCGCCTCGAAGCGGGCGGCCACCCCGTTGGCCTCGGCGGCGCGGGCCGCGTTGTCGAGCGCCGCCTGGGAGCGGTCCACCGCCACCACGGATTCAGCACCGGCCAACGCGCACTGCACGGCGAAGCCTCCGTTGTAGCTGTAGAAATCGATGACCCGCGCCCCCTTCGCCAGCCCGGCGATGAAGGCCCGGTTGTCGCGCTGGTCGTAGAACCAGCCGGTCTTCTGCCCGCCCAAGGGATCGGCGAAGAAGACCGACCCGTTCTCCTCCAGCCGGATCGGCCCGTCGAGTTCGCCCTTGGCGAGGCGGTTCTCCTCCGCCAGCCCCTCCAGCCCGCGCTGGTTGCTGTCGTTGCGCAGGATGACCGCGCGCGGGGCCAGCACCCGGTCCAGCGCCTCCAGCAGCAGATCCATGCGCTGGTCGATGAAGGCGGAGTTCGCCTGCACCGTGACGACATCGCCGAAGCGGTCCAGGATCAGGCCGGGCAGCCCGTCGGCCTCCGCATGGACCAGCCGGTAGAAGGGACGGCCGAACAGCCGGTCGCGCAGCTCCGTGGCGGCGCGCAGGCGGCGTTCCAGGAAGGCGCCGTCGATCACCGCCGCCGGGTCGGTGGACAGCAGCCGGGCCGCGACCAGCGTGTGCGGGTTGAAGGTGAAGATGCCCACCGGCTTGCCGCTCGGCTCCAGCAGCCGCACCGGGCTGCCGGCGGGCAGCGCCTTGGCGGCGGCGTCCATCTGGACCTCGTTCGAATAGACCCAGGGATGGCCGTTCACGACGCGCTTCTGGCGGCCGGCCTGGAGGTGGATGGACGGGTATTTCACGGTCTTGTTCGCTTCGGTCCTGGTCGATTCGGTCATGGTGCCCCTCGGTCTTCGGCGCGCATCCTAACGGCTTCCGCCGGCCATGCAATCGGGGTTGGGGCGGGGAAGTTCCGGGAAAGCCGGCGAAGCGGCCTTGCGCTCGGGGATTGTGCGCAGCATCATCCCGCCGCATTCGACCGGGGGAGACACGTCATCATGCCGATCCGCTTTCCGCGCCTCGCGCTCGCCGCCCTTCTGCCGGCGATGATGGCGGTGCCCGCACCGGCGCAGGAGCAGCCCCGGAGCCAGCAGGCGCGCACCGACCTCGTGCTCGGCATGCGGCTGGAGCCGCCGCACCTCGACCCGACGGCGGGGGCCGCCGCGGCCATCGACGAGGTGACCTACGCCAACCTGTTCGAGGCGCTGACCCGCATCGACGCGGACGGCAAGGTCGTGCCCGGCCTGGCGGAGCGCTGGACCGTGTCGGGGGACGGGCTGACCTACCGCTTCACCCTGCGCGAAGGCGCGCGCTTCCACGACGGCACCGCCGCCGATTCGGCGGACGTGAAGTTCTCTCTCGACCGCGCCCGCGCCGCCGATTCGGTGAACGCGCAGAAGGCCTATTTCGCGGCCATCGACTCCGTGGAAACGCCCGACCCGCGCACGGTGGTGGTGAAGCTGTCGCGGCCCGACGGGCTGTTCCTCTTCCACATGGGAACCGGCGACGCGGCCATCGTCGCGCCGGAGACGGCGGCGGCCAACAAGCAGACCCCCGTGGGCACCGGCCCCTTCCGCTTCGAGGGCTGGACCGCCGGCGACCGGGTGGTGCTGGTGCGCAACCCCGACTATGACGGGCCGAAGCCGGCGCTGGAGCGCGTGACCTTCCGCTTCATCGCCGACCCGGCCGCCCAGGTGGCGAGCCTCCAGGCCGGCGACGTGGACACGTTCCCGCAGTTCGACACCTACGAGGCGCTGCCGCAGTTCAAGGACGACCCGCGCTTCACGGTGACCGTCGGCACGTCCGAGGGCGAGACCATCCTCGCCACCAACAACGGCCGCAAGCCCTTCGACGACGTCCGGGTGCGCCGGGCGCTGGCCCACGCCATCGACCCCAAGATGCTGATCGACGGGGTGCTGTTCGGCAACGGTGTCGCCATCGGCAGCCATTTCCCGCCCCACCGGGACGGCTATCTGGACCTGACGGAGCGCTATCCCTACGACGTCGAGAAGGCCAAGACGCTGCTGGCCGAGGCCGGCTACCCGGACGGGTTCGAGACAGTGCTGAAGCTGCCGCCCCCGGTCTACGCCCGCCGCTCCGGCGAGCTGATCGCGGCCATGCTGGCGGAGGTCGGCGTCCGCGCGTCGATCGAGCCGATGGAATGGGCGGCCTGGCTGGAAAAGGTCTTCCGCGGCAAGGATTACGACCTGACCGTCATCGCCCACACCGAGCCGCTGGACATCGACATCTACGCCCGCCCCGACTACTACTTCAACTACCGCAGCGAACGCTTCCTCGCCCTGGAGGAGGAGCTGAACCGCACCCAGGACGCCGCCAGGCGCAAATCCCTCTACGGCGAACAGCAGAAGCTCCTGGCGGAAGACGCGGTGAACGGCTTCCTCTTCATGCTGCCGGTCACCACGGTGCAGAAGGCCGGGGTCGAGGGCATGTGGGTCAACCGCCCGGTCCAGGCCAACGACGCCACCGCCGTGCGCTGGAAACCATAGGGCAAGGGACGGTCCGGCGTGCTCGCCTTCCTGGCACGGCGGCTGCTGACGCTGGCGCTGACCGCCTGGCTCGCCACGCTGCTGATCTTCGCCCTGCTCCAGCTCGTTCCGGGCGACCCCGCCCTGCTGATGCTCGGCACGGCGGCGCGGCCCGACACGCTGGCGGCCCTGCGCGCCCAGATGGGGCTGGATGAGCCCCTGCCCCTGCGGTATCTCGGCTGGCTCGGCGGGCTTCTGCGGGGCGATCTCGGCACCAGCGTGACCTACGCGCGGCCCGTCGCGGGGCTGGTGGCGGAACGGATGGCCGTCACCCTGCCGCTGGCAGCATTGGCGCTGCTGCTGTCCACCGCCCTCGCCGTCCCGCTCGGGCTGCTGGCGGCGGCGCGGCACCGGCGGGCGGGCGACTGGGCGGTGGCGGGCTTCGGCCGGCTCGGCATCTCGGTGCCGAGCTTCTGGGTCGGCATCCTCCTGATCCTGCTCTTCTCGGTGAAGCTCGGCTGGTTCCGGGCGGGCGGCTTTCCCGGCTGGGGGGCGGGCGCCGGCCCGGCCCTGATGGCGCTGCTGCTGCCGGCGGCGGCGCTGGCGATCCCGGAGGCGGCGATCCTCGCCCGCGTCACCCGCTCCGCCCTGCTCGATGCCTTGCGCGAGGATTACGCGCGCACGGCGCGGGCCAAGGGGCTGTCCGGCGCGGCCGTGCTGCTGCGCCATGTCCTGCCCAACGCGCTGGCGCCAGTGGTCACCGTGCTCGGCCTGCAGGCGGCCTTCCTGGTCGGCGGGGCCGTTGTGGTGGAGAATGTCTTCACCCTGCCCGGCCTCGGCCGCCTGCTCTACCAGGCGGTCGGCCAGCGCGACCTGATCGTGGTGCAGGGCATCGTCGTGATCCTGGTGATCCTGGTCGTGCTGGCGAACGCGGCGGTGGACATCGCCTACGCCGCCCTCGACCCGCGCCCGAAGGTGGCGTGATGCGGCGGCGGATGCCTAAGAGCCTGCTGGTCGGGGCGGCCATCACCCTGGCGGTGGTCGCGGCGGCGCTGCTGTCCTGGGCCTGGACGCCCTACCCGGCGGAGCAGGTGCGCATCATCGCCCGGCTGCGCCCGCCGGGCCCCCAGCACTGGCTGGGAACGGACCATTTCGGGCGCGACACCCTGTCGATGATCCTGGTCGGCGCCCGCAACTCGCTCGCCGTCGCCGCCTCGGCCGTGCTGCTGGGTGCGGCCGCCGGCGTGCCGCTCGGTCTCGCGGCGGCGGCCTGGGGGCGCTGGGGGGACGAGCTGGTGGCGCGGCTGGGCGACCTGCTCTTCGCCTTTCCGGCGGTGCTGACCGCGATGCTTCTGACGGCGGTGCTGGGGCCGGGCGGCACCAACGCCGTGCTGGCGCTGGCCGTCTTCAACGCCGCCGTGCTGGCCCGCGTGACGCGGGGTGCCGCCCAGCAGGCCTGGCGGCGGGAGTTCGTGCGGGCGGCGCTGGCGCTGGGGCGCGGCCCGCTCTCGGCGACGCTGGCGCATGTGCTGCCCAACATCGCCGGGACCGTCATCGTGCAGGCGACGATCCTCTTCGCCGTCGCCATCCTGAACGAGGCGGCGCTGAGCTACCTCGGCCTGGGCATCCAGCCGCCCTCCCCCTCCTGGGGACGGATGCTGGGCGACGCCCAGACCTTCCTCTTCACCGCCCCCTTGCAGGCCGTGTTTCCCGGTGCGGCCATCGCGCTGACCGTGCTGGGGCTGAACCTGCTCGGAGACGGGCTGCGCGACTGGCTCGACCCGCGCGAGCGCTAGCGGCGGAACAGGCCGACCAGCTCGACATGCGCGGACCAGAGGAACTGGTCCACCGGGTAGACCCGCTCCAGCCGGTAGCCGCCATCGGCCAGCGCGCGCGCGTCGCGGGCGAAGGTGGCGGGGTTGCAGGAGACGGCGACGACCAGCGGGACCTTGGACGCCGCCAGCGCCTCGGCCTGGGCCGCCGCCCCGGCGCGCGGCGGGTCGAAGACCACCGCGTCGAAGCGCGCCAGCTCCTTCGCGGTCAGCGGGTTCTCGAACAGGTCGCGGGTTTCGGTCACCAGCCGCAGCCCGGACGCCGCCTTGGCGAGGGAGGCCATGGCCGGGGCGTCGCCCTCCACCGCGTGGACGGCGCACAGCGTGGCGAGCGGCAGGGAGAAGGTGCCGAGCCCGGCGAAGAGGTCGGCGACGCGGGCCTTGGCACCCTTCGCCGCGACGACCGGTTCGATCTCCTTGAGGACGGCGGCGACCAGCGCGGCCTCCCCTTGCGCGCTGGCCTGGAGGAAGGCGCCGGGGGCCGGCGTGACCGGCACCCCGGCGAAGCGCGCCGCGACCGGGCGGCGGTGGACGATCGGCTCCGGGCTGCCGCGGTCGTCCGCCTGCCAGGAGATGCGGGCGACCTCCACTTCGGCGAAGCCGGTCAGCCAGTCGCGCGCCGCGCGGTCGAGCCGGCGCGGCCCGACCAGCAGCAGGTCGATTCCGCCCTCCAGATCCGCCAGCACCACATCGCAGCCCTCGCCGTCCGGCAGGACCTCCGCCAGCAGCGCGCGCAAGGGGGCGACCAGAGCGGCCAGCGCCGGGACCAGCACGGGGCAGGCCTCGACATCGACCAGCCGGTGGCTCTGCCGCTCGTTGAAGCCGAGCAGCAGGCGCCGGCCGCGCCGCATCGCCGCCAGCCGGGCGCGCCGCCGCGCCGCCTCGGGCGTGCGGGAGAGCGGCTCCATCGACACCTCGCCGAGCCCGACGCGGGCCAGCGCCGCGCGCACCAGCCCAACCTTCCAGGCGGCGTAGGACTCGTCCGTCATGTGCTGGAGCGTGCAGCCGCCGCAGGCGCCGAAATGGCCGCAGGCCGCCGTGGCGCCCCGCGTCGGGCCGGGCTCCAGCAGCTCCAGAAGCTCGCCGCGCACGCCGTCGCCCCGGGCGTTGCTCGGGTCGCCCAGCCGGACGCGCACCCGGTCGCCGGGAACGGTCAGGGGCACGAAGACCTTGGTGCCACCATGCAGGGCGACGCCGTCGCCGCGCGCCCCGACCTCCGCGATGGTGAGGTCGGCGGTCAGCGTGGCGGCGGGTTTGGAAGCGGATTTCGGGGCGGAGGACCGGGATGCGGGTCGGCGCCGGGAATGGGTCTGCATCAGCTGTACCGGTCGAGAACCGGGCGGACCGCGTCCGGGATGGGGGTCGGGCGGTGGGCGGCCTTGTCCACGATGACGAGGACGGCCTCCTGCGTGGCGATGCAGCGGTCACCCTGGAAGATGGCCGAACCCAGCGTCAGCGAGCTGTTGCCGGCCCGCAGCACCCGCGCGCCGATGCGGACCTCGGCGGGATAATGCAGCTCGGCCTTGTATTCGATCAGGCTGCGGGCGATCACCACGGTCCAGGGGCTCTCGCGGCGCAAGCCCAGCCCGGCGGTCAGCAGGACGACGCGGGCCTGCTCGAAATAGACGCCGATGGCGTTGTTGTTGACGTGGCCCAGCGGGTCGAGGTCAGCGAAGCGCACATGCTCGTCCACCCAGAACCGATAGCCCTCGGGGTCGGTCAGGTCGGGTCCCGCCCCGTCGGGGGTCTTGCGGTCGGTCGTGTCGGTCATGGCGCGAATGTGGCTGGCCCGCCGCTCCGGGGCAAGACCCCGATGCGCGCCGCGATGGCCACCCTGCGAGGCATAGAGCCGAATTCCCGCGCCAACTCGCGCTGCGGGATGTTATAGGTTCACGTCCATACCAGAAAACGGACCGCAATCATGAGCAACGACACCAATCAGACCGCCGAAGCCATCTTCGAGAAAGCCCTGTCCATCGCCGAGAAGCACCTGGAGCAGGCGGTGAAGGAAGGCGGCCCGCTCGGCCCCTATGTCGCCGTTGCCATGATCGAGGCGGCCGTGAACACGGCGGTCGACGAGACCAGCCACGAGGATGTGATCGACATGCTCCGCGACCTCGCCGCCCAGATCGAGGCGGACGCCGACGAGGAAGAGTAAGGGGAGGATTTCCCCTAGGCGGCGGGAGACACGGCGGCCAGCCGGCGCGCCTCCCGCCGGCGCAGGATTTCATAGACGACCGCGCCCACGATGGTCAGGACGATCAGGATCAGCGAGAGCGCGTTGACCGCCGGCGTCAGGCCGGTGCGGACCTTGGACGCGATGTAGACGGTCAGCGTGGTGTCGAGCCCGCGCACGAACAGCGTCGTGTTGTAATTCTCGAAGCTCTGCAGGAAGGCCAGGAAGGCCGCCGACAGGATCGCCGGGGTCAGGTAGGGCAGCGTGATGCGCCGGAACACCTGGCCGTGGCTGGCACCGAGATCGAGCGCCGCCTCCTCCAGCGTCGCGTCGAATCGCTGGAGCCGGGCCAGGAACAGCAGCATGGCGTAGGCCGTGACGAAGCTGGACTGCGCCACGACGGTGAGGAAGATGCCCCCCGTCACCCCGAACCATTCCCGCCAGAAGACCAGCGTCGAGATGCCGACGATCACCCCCGGTGTCAGCAGCGGCGACACCATCACCGCGTAGAGGAAGCTGCGCGCCCGGCTGTGCAGCCGGTCCAGCAGCAGCGCCGCCGCCAGCCCCAGCGGCACCGCCACCAGGATCACGCCCGCCGCGACGACGAGGCTGGTGCCGAGCGAGGTCCACATCCGCTCGTCCGCGAAGAGCGCTTCGAACCAGCCCAGCGTGAAGCCCCGCCAGGGCGTCACGGTCGGGAAGCGGCTGTCGTTGAAGGTCGCCGCCGCCATGATGCCGAGCGGCAGGAACAGGTAGCCGAAGAACAGCACCAGATAGGCGGTGGTCAGGATGCGGCGGAAACGGTCGGCGGTCATGTCGGCTTCCTCACTTCACCCGGTCACTTGGCCCAAATCACTTGGCGATGTCGGCCAAGCCGACGCGGAACAGCCGCATCATCAGCAGGATGAAGCCGATGCACAGGACCAGCAGGATGAAGGCATAGGCCGCACCCTGGTTCCAGTTCCCGCCCTCGAAGAACCAGTTGTAGATGACCTCGGTGAACCAGCGGCTCTGCGGCCCGCCGAGCAGCGAGGGCACGGCGTAGCTTCCGGCCGCCAGCATGAAGGTCATGATGCAGCCGACCGCGATGCCCGGCTTGGCGTGCGGCGCCACCACGCGGCGGTGGATGCGCAGCGTGCCGGCGCCGAGGTCGCGCGCCGCCTCGATCTGGTTGCGGTCGAGCGACTCCATGGCGTTGTAGATCGGGAAGACCATGAAGAGGATGTAGACATAGACCATGCCGACGATCACGCCGCCGTCCCCACCCAGCAGCCGCTGCGGCGCGTCGATCAGCCCGAGCCCGACCAGCACCGTGTTCAGCACGCCGTTGTAGGCGAGGATGATGTACCAGGCGAAGGTGCGCAGCAGCTCGTTGATCCAGAAGGGGATCACCAGCATCAGCATCAGCACGGGCAGCCGGTGCCGGGGCGCCACCTGCGCCAGGTAATAGGCGACGGGGTAGCAGACCACCAGCGTCGTCAAGGTCACCAGCGCGCTGGCCCAGATCGTCTTCAGGAAGATCGTCAGGTGGATCTGGTTGGTCCAGAGCGTCGCGTAATTGCGCACCGTGTAGACGTCCTCCGGCCCGCCGGCCTTCGACGGCGGCAACGACGGCCGGAAGGAGAAGTCGATCATCAGAAGCTGCGGCAGGATCACCAGCAGCAGCATCCAGACCGCCACGGCGAGCAGGATGATCCCCGTCAGGACCGGCCCGTAGCGGCGCAGCACCTCGCTCATGCCGCCCTCGCGGGAACGGGATGGAACAGCGTGAAACATGGAACGCGGTCGTGTTTCACGGCGTCACCTCGGGAGTCTGTCGAAGGAAGGTCGTGGCGCGGGGGCTTAGGACTGCAAGCCTAGCATGCACGCGGATCGGGCGCAAGCTTGGCCGCGCGCTGCAACCGGCGGGAATTATGACGTTTTGGAGTCGTTTCGACACGCTTCCTCAAGTATCCGGTGGTAAATCCATGATGCCACGCAAGTCCTGCTGATCACGGCAGCGGCGGGTGACAAAGTGACGCCGCCGGTTTAAGCTGGCTGCCATTGCGAACCAATCCGGCAAGGAGCCGTCATGCCGAATGCCGTTGCTGACGGTGCTCTTGCCGATGACGACGCAGGCGGGGATCGTTTCTCACGGGATCTGGCCGCCATCGCGCGGATCGATGCCATTCCGACCATGCTGGAGGTGGTCTGCCGCACGACCGGCATGGGCTTCGCCGCGGTCGCGCGGGTGACGGAGGAGCGCTGGATCGCCTGCGCGGTGCGCGACGAGATCGCCTTCGGGCTGCAGCCCGGCGGAGAGCTGCCGGTGGAGACGACCATCTGCGACGAGATCCGCGGCAGCGGCCGTTACGTGGTGATCGACCATGTGGCGGAGGACGGGATCTTCTGCGACCACCGCACGCCGAAGATCTACGGATTCCAGAGCTATCTCTCCATGCCGGTCTTCCGGCGCAACGGGGAGTTCTTCGGCACGCTCTGCGCCATCGACCCGCGCCCCGCCCGGCTGGACAAGCCGGAGACCATCGGCATGTTCAAGCTGTTCGCCGACCTCATCGGCTTCCATCTCGACGCCATGGACCGCATGGAGTCCGGCGAGGCGGCCCTGCTGGACGAGCGCCGGACCGGGGAGCTGCGCGACCAGTTCATCGCCGTGCTGGGGCACGACCTGCGCAACCCGCTGGCCTCCATCGACGCCGGCATGAGGCTCCTGCGTAAGACGCCGCTGAGCGCGCCGGCCGCCGAGGTCGTTGCCCATGTGCAGAAGAGCACCGCGCGCATGGCCGGGCTGATCGACGACGTGCTCGACTTCGCGCGCGGCCGTCTGGGCGGCGGCCTGCCCTGCGCCCGCCGGGCCGAGCCCGGGCTGGACGCCCTGCTGGACCAGGTCGTCGCCGAGCTGCGCTCCGCCTGGCCGGACCGGATCATCCAGTGCGACCTGGCGCTCGGCCGGCCGGTCCATTGCGACGGGGCGCGCGTGGCGCAGCTCCTCTCCAACCTGCTGGCCAACGCGCTGACCCACGGCGATCCCGCCGGCCCGGTCCGGGTCCGCGGGCGCTGCGGCGAGGACGGGTTCGAGCTGTCCGTGTCGAACCTGTGCGAGCCGATTCCGCCGGAGATCCTCGCCCGCCTCTTCCAGCCCTTCGCCCGCGCCTCGGCCAAGCCCGGCCGGCAGGGGCTCGGGCTCGGGCTCTACATCGCCTCGGAGATCGCCCGCGCCCATGGCGGCCGGCTGGAGGCGACCTCCGCGCGGGAGGAGACGCGCTTCACCTTCCGCATGCCGGCCCATGGCATGCCGGCCACTGGTGCGGAGACCGCCGTCAGCGGATGAGGGGGTGAAGCAGCATCCCTACAACCGAGCAGGCCGCGAGCACGGGGATCATGCCGATCTTGAAGCGGAACACCGCCAGCAGCGCCGCCACGGCCAGGAGCAGCGACGCCGGGTCGATGGAACGAAGGACCGGCACGTCCAGCGTCATGCCGGCGACACGGGTCTCCGCCACCTCGCGGAAGAGAACATGCAGCGCGAACCAGATGGCGAGGTTCAGGATCACGCCGACCACGGCGGCGGTGATCGCCGACAAGGCACCGCCCAGCGCCCGGTTGCCGCGCAGGGCCTCGACGAAGGGGGCGCCCAGGAAGATCCACAAAAAGCAGGGCACGAAGGTGACCCAGGTCGCCAGCAGCCCGCCCAGCGTCGCCGCCAGCATCGGGGGCAGGGCGCCGGGCTCGCGGAAGGCGCCGAGGAAGCCCACGAACTGCACCACCATGATCAGCGGACCGGGCGTCGTCTCCGCCATGCCGAGCCCGTCCAGCATCTCCCCCGGCCGCAGCCAGCCGTAGGTCTCCACCGCCTGCTGCGCCACATAGGCCAGCACGGCGTAAGCACCGCCGAAGGTCACCACCGCCATCTTCGAGAAGAACACGGCGATCTCGCTGAACACGTCGCCGGTCCCGAACAGGGCCAGCAGCGCCGCCACCGGGCCGAGCCAGAGGGCGAGGCAGATGGCGCTCACCTTCAGCGACCAGCCGAGCGTCGGGCGGGCGTGGGCCGGGATCTCCTCCCCCAGCAGGCTGTCGGCGTCGGCCAGCGTCTTGCCCCCGGACGCGCCGTGGCCGCCGCCGGGCTTGAAGGCGGGATGGCCCGAACGCCCGCCGAACCACCCCACCAGTCCCGCCGTCAGCACGATGACCGGGAAGGGCACGTCGAAGGCGAAGATCGCCAGGAAGGCGGCCGCGGCGATGCCCAGCATGACCCGGTTCTTCAGCGCGCGCCGGCCGATGCGCACCACCGCCTCCAGCACGACGGCGAGCACGGCGGCCTTCAGCCCGAAGAACAGCCCCTGCACGATCCCGACATTGCCGAGTCCGGCGTAGATCCAGCTGAGCACCATGATGCTGATGACGCCCGGCAGCACGAAGAGCACGCCCGCGATCAGCCCGCCGACGGTGCGGTGCATCAGCCAGCCGATGTAGACGGCGAGCTGCTGCGCCTCCGGCCCCGGCAGGAGCATGCAGTAGTTCAGCGCGTGCAGGAACCGGTTCTCCCCGATCCAGCGCTTCTCCTCCACCAGGATGCGGTGCATGACGGCGATCTGCCCGGCCGGCCCGCCGAAGCTGAGCGCCGCGATCCGCGCCCAGACGCGCAGCGCCTCGCCGAGGCTCACGCCATGGCCGCCGGACCGGCCGCCCGGATCGGCACCGGATGCGGCCGTGTCGGCGCGGCTGCCGGCGCCGGAATTGGTTTGGCTCATGGGGCTCCCCTCAGTCCCGTTTCCTGCGGAAATAATGATGAAGGTCGTCGAGGGCGGCGGCCCCGCGTTCCAGCCGCCGCCTGTCGTCGTCGGTCGCCGCGGCGATGCCCGCGACCAGGGTGCGGATGCCGGCCGCCTCCTCGCGTCCGAACTTGCCGTCCTTCAGGTCGATGTCGTGGATGATCTCGGCGATGGCGGACAGGGCCGGGTCCGGATCGCAGAAGCGCGCCAGCAGGACCTCGAAGGTGCAGCGGTCGCCCTCGTGCGTGTGCTCCGCCTCGAACATGTCGAAGCGAAGTTCCCCCGGCTCCGGGACATAACCCTTGTCCGGCACGAATTTGAAACTGGCTTGCGGATCGATGAAGCGGCGGATCAGCCAGGCCGACGCGATCCTGTCGGCATGGACGCCCCGGCGGGTGACCCAGGTACGGCCGGTCGGCCGCGCCCGCGCAGCGATCCCGTCTCCTTCCCCGCTCTCATCCCGCGCGGCCTCGTCGAGGCGGCGCTCGATTCCCGAGAGCAGCCCCTCCACCGCGTCGCGCCCGTTGGCCCCGAAGAAGTCGATATCCGCGATCTCGGCGAGGCGCCGCCGCAACCGCGCGAGCTGGGATCGCTGCTCCGGAACGGCGGCGCGCCCGCCGGCGGGTTCCGGCGCTTCGGTCAAGGTCTCGGCGAGAGCGCGGGCTTCCTCGGCGAGCTTGCCGTATTCCGCGTCGCGGGCGGCGTCGAACAGCGACCGGATCTCCCCGTCGGTCAACCCGTCGACCAGCCGCGCCTCGAAGATGGTCGCGTCGCCCCCGCCCTGCCGGATTTCGCGCAGCAGCCACTGGAAGTCCTCCCGCGTGTCCGCGCGCGACGGCAGGGCATAGAGCGACGCCTTGATCGCCACCGAGCCGAGATCCTGGAGCCGCCGCCAGATCTTCACGCGGAAGTAGGCCGGCTTCGGCGGAAGCTGGTGGGACAGCAGAAGCCAGCTCTGCCGGAAGTCGGAGGTTGGGCGCTCATCGCTCATGGAATGAGGCTGTATCATGCAGTATTCACGATACGCAACAGCTGTATCTTTCATTTTCAAGCGCCGGGCCGAGAGCGGCCTGACCGGTCGGGGTCGTGAACGGCGCCATGATCCCGCACGAGACATCATTCCCCGGCACGGTTACTCTGTCCTTCCTGCAACCAGGGGGAATTCATGGCTTGGCGCCCCAGGCATGGCGATGAGGCGGAAGAAAGGCTTCAGAACCTGCATGCCCGTTTCCGCAGGGTCACGCGGAACCAGGATCGCAGGGCGAGGCATGGCCGCTTCCAGCGCCGTGCCGGTGCCGCGCTTCTGGCCGGGATCGGCCTCGCCGTCCTGTGCACCGGGGTGGTGTGGTCATATCCATGGCCGGCCCTGCTGACCCTCAAGCATCTGGCGGCCGCCGGCGGCTGCGGCACCGCCCGCTTGCTGGAGCTTGCCCCCGTCCGCGACGGAGAGCCGGGCTACTGGTCCCATCTGGACCGCGACGAGGACGGCGTCGCCTGCGAACACTGGAATGGACGCTGAATCTCCGGGTGACTCCCTCCCCCGCTCTGTCATAGTGCAGCGAGCGGTGTCGGCGCCCGTGCCGGGCGGGATCACGGGCGGCCGGGCGGAGCGGGCCTTCGCGGAGGCCGGGGTGGATGTGCTGGCGCTCTGAGGGAGGAAAGCCATGACGCCCGCCAAATGCCGAAACACGCGGGAACGTCTGGGATGGTCGCGGGACGAGCTGTCGCGCCGCTCCCTGGTCGACGCGGCGACCATCGCCGCCTACGAGGACCAGCAGCAATCCGCCGACCTGCGCATGGCCGCGGCCCTGCGGCTGGCCTTCATCATGGCCGGCGTGGCGGTGGACGAGTTCTAGCCCCGCATTCAGGAAAGCCGCGGGCAGGGCACCGGCGGCCTGTCGCCTTTCCGGCCGGGACGGCGTAGGATGGCCCATGCTTGAGAGATGCGCCTTGCGTGGGAGGAACGATGCCGGTTGACCTGTTATCGGAAACCGGCGGGCCATCCCACCTTCCCGGCGACCTTGCCAATCTGATCGTCGAGAATGCCGGCGACTCCATCTTCGTCATGGACACGGAGGGGCGCACCCTCTTCGCCAACGCCGCCGCCGAACGCACCTTCGGCTGGGCCCAGGACGAGCTGCGGGGGCGGTCCCTGCACGACATGGTCCATTACAAGCACTCCGACGGACGCCACTTCCCGATGTCGGAATGCCCGCTGGGGCATGTCTTCACCTCGCGCCACCGGCTGGAAAAGCACGAGGACCTGTTCTTCCACCGCGACGGCATGCCCATCCACGTCGCCTGCTCCAACGCGCCGGTCCTGCGCGACGGGGAGATGATCGGCGCCGTGCTCATCGCCGTGGACATCACCGAGCGCAAGCGCATCCAGGAGCAGCTGGCCGAGGCCCTGGCCGCCAAGCAGGCGCTGATCCAGGAGGCGCATCACCGGGTCAAGAACTCGCTGATGATGGTGCTGAACCTTCTGCGGCTTCAGGCTCATCAGGTGCCGGACGAAACCGTCCGGCAGCATTTCGACGAGGCCTGCAGCCGCATCGCCATCGCGGCCCGGCTGCACGAGCGGCTGCACGGCATCGAGGATGCGGAGACGGTGGAGTTCGCCAGCGTGCTGCGCGAGGTCTGCGCCGACATCCACGGCACGAGCCCGGCCGCCGAACGCGTCGCGCTGGCGGTCGAGGCCGTCCCCATGGTCCTGCCGGCCGACCGCGCGCTTCCCCTGGCGCTGCTGACCAACGAACTGGTCACCAACGCCATCAAGCACGCCTTCCCGCAGGGCCGCGCGGGGCGGATCCAGGTCCGCTTCGGCCCGGCCGGGGACGGAACGGAGACAGCCGGACCGGGCGCCGGCTGGGAACTGCGCGTCTGCGACGATGGCGCCGGCCTGCCGGAGGATTTCGACAGCGCGGCACCCCGCTCCCTCGGCATGCGGCTGGTCACCGCCCTCGCCGGCCAGATCGGGGCCAGCCTGACCATCGAACGGGAGCCGGAAACGGCCTTCGTGCTGCGCGCGGAGTGATGGGGTCCGGGGGCTCGCCGAGATGCGCCCCTCACGCTTGCGCCGGCAGCACCACCGCGTCCTCGGCGCGGAAGGCGACGCGGGCCGGGGCGCCGGGGGTGAAGGCGGGTTCCTGGCCCAGGTGGGGGGTCTGGACGATGATGGGGCGGGCGGCGGGGCCGAGCGCCGGGGCTTCGAGGAAGGCGTTGATGAAGGCGCCCTCGAAGTCGCGGTGGGTGACGCGCGCCTCCACCATGTTGTCGCCGGCGCCCCCGAGGCTCAGCCGCTCGGGCCGGATGAAGAGGGTGGCCGGATCGCCGGGCTTGAGGGCGCGCGGGTTGCGGCCCGTCAGGCGGCCGAGCGGCGTGTCGATGGCGGCGGTGCCGGAGTCGGCCAGCGCCACGGTGCCGGCGAAGCGGTTGGTCTCCCCCACGAAGGAGGCGACGAAGCTGGTTTCCGGCCGGTCGTAGATGGCCTGCGCGTCGCCGACCTGTTCCAGCACGCCCTTGGACATCACGCCGATCCGGTCGGACATGGTCAGGGCCTCGCCCTGGTCGTGGGTGATGTAGATGAAGGTGACGCCGGTGCGCTTCTGAAGCTCGCGCAGCTCCGCCCGCATGTGCTGGCGCAGCTTGAGGTCCAGCGCCGACAAGGGTTCGTCCAGCAGCAGGACGGCGGGCTCGACCGCCAGCGCGCGGGCGATGGCGATGCGCTGGCGCTGGCCGCCGGACAGCTCCGTTACCTTCTTCGGCCCGGCGTCCGGCAGGGCGACCAGTTCCAGGAGCTGTTCGACCCGGCGGCGGCGGTCGGCGGCGGGCACGCCGCGCACCTCAAGCCCGAAGGCGATGTTGTCGGCCACCGTCATCAGCGGGAAGAGCGCCAGGTTCTGGAAAATCAGCGCGGTGGGCCGCTTGTTCGGCCCGATGCCGCGCATGTCCCGGCCGCCGATCCGCACGGCGCCCGAGGTCGGCTCCATGAAGCCCGAGACCATGCGCAGGATGGTCGTCTTCCCGCAGCCGGACGGCCCGAGGAAGCTGAAGAACTCGCCGGCGCCGATGGTCAGGCTGACGTCGCGGACCGCCGTGACCGGCCCGAACCGCATCGTGACGGAGTCGAGTTCGACAGCTTGGCTCATGCTTCATCCGGGGCTGGCGGGTGGGGAGGGCGGGACCTTGCCGCATGGGCGCGGTCCCGTTTCAACACGCAACCCTCATCCCGACGCAAGCGGGGACCCGGGCCTTTCCCACGGCTGGTCCCATGGGGGAGTCCTGGATCCCCGCTTCCGCGGGGATGAGGGCTGACGGAGGTGACGGCGATGGGCTTGGCGCCACGCTGCCCCACCCGCCCCGCGCCGTCGCGGCCGGCCGGATGGGGCATGCGCGCGGACGCGCCTTACGCCGCCAGGAAGCGGTCCTGGTACTCGTTGCGGATGGAGACGTACCAGGCGTCCTGGATCGGCCACCACCACAGCTTGTTCAGCGCGTCGCCCGGATAGGCGTCGGCGAAGAACTGCTTGTTCAGGTCGCTGAGATGCGCCTCGGCGCCGACCGAGGTGCTGGAGATGCCGGACGCGTTGGTGTAGAGGGCGCCGGCCTGCGGCGTGTAGAACCAGTTGATCCAGGCGTAGGCCTGCTCGAGGTTCTCGGCCTTGGCGGGGATGGCGAAGCCTTCCATCCAGGCGAGTGCTCCCTCCTTCGGCGCGACGAAGCGGACCGGCAGCCCTTCCTTGCGGAGCGCCACGGCGGTCGAGTCCCAGGTCTGGCCGATGGTGCAGCCGTTGGTGCGGAAGGCGCCCTGGGCCTCGTTCTCGTTGGACCAGAACTGGCCGACGGCCTTCTTGTGCTCGGTCGCCACCTTCAGGATGGCGTCGAAGTTGGCGCGGGCCTTGGCCTCGTCCTTGAACTGGTCGCGCAGGGGGTGCGGCAGCTTGCCCTGCCCTTCCAGCCACAGCGCGATGCCGATCAGCGAGGAGTGGCCGCGCACGGTGGCCTTGCCGGCGTTCTCCGGCGCCCAGATGTCGCCGTAGCCGGCCTTGCCGTAGGTCAGCGGCGACTGCTTCATGTCGTAGGCGATGGCCTCGGTGCCCCAGTCGGCCGGGGCGAAGTAGCGCTTGCCGCCGACCACCCCGCCCATGCCGGCGGACCCTTCGACCGCCGACTTCAGGCAGCCGTCCCACTTCACCTTCGACTCGTCGAGCGGGCGGACCAGCTCGGCCTCGACGTAGTTGGGGACGCGGTCCACCGTCGGATGGATGATGTCGAAGCCGGCTCCGCCCGTGGCCTTGAGCTGGTTCAGCAGCTCGTCGTTGGTGCCGTATTCGGTCAGGGTCGCCTTGATGCCGGTCTTCGACTCGAAGTCGGCCAGCATGTCCTTGGTGATGTAGCCGGCCCAGGAGAAGACCTTCACGCTGCCCGACGCGGCGTGACCCTCGCGGAGGATCCAGGGGCCGACCGAGGCGACGGCGCCGGCAGCGGCGGCGCTGCGCAGCAAGGTGCGGCGGGTGAAGCTCTTGGCCGCGCGCTGGGTGGCGGCGCTGGAGATCTGGTCGGGCGTCTTCTTGCTGTCAGCCATGGCGCTTGTTTCCCCTGTTCGTTTCGCCGGGGAGGCGCCGTTCGCGTCCCCCGCCGTCGCGGCGAATTTGCCCGAGTGTAGCGGATCCCGTCCATTTCCCAAGACGGAACCGTGCAAATCTTCACCGGACTGTAACGAAATGGGTAGTCGGCGTTTCGGCCTTCGACTCGGCGTCCGACCGCCGCGCCTCAGCTCTCCAGCATGCGGCGCAGCAGCTCGACGTCCTCGGCGAAGGCCGGGTCGGTGGCGCGCAGCTCGTCCACCTTCTTCACCGCGTGCATGACGGTGGTGTGGTCGCGCCCGCCGAACTTGCGGCCGATCTCCGGCAGGGAGCGGGCGGTGAGCTGCTTGGCGAGATACATGGCGACCTGGCGCGGGCGCGCCACCGCGCGGGCGCGGCGGGCCGAATGCATGTCGGCGACGCGGATGTTGTAATGCTCCGCCACGCGCTTCTGGATCTCGTCGATGGTGACGCGCCGGTCGTTGGCGCGCAGCAGGTCGTGCAGCACCTCCTGCGTCGTCTCCAGCGAGATGGAGCGGCCGACCAGGTCGGAATGGGCGACGATGCGGTTCAGCGCCCCTTCCAGCTCGCGCACGTTGGAGGTGATCTTGTGCGCCAGGAACTCCAGCACCTTGATCGGGATCTCGGCGCGCAGGCTGTCGGCCTTCTGCTGGAGGATGCCCAGCCGCAGCTCGTAGGTGGTCGGGTGGATGTCCGCCACGAGGCCCCAGCCGAGCCGCGAGCGCAGCCTCTCCTCCATCCCCTCGAGGTCCGACGGGCTCTTGTCGGCGGAGATGATGACTTGGCGGTTCTGGTCCACCAGCGCGTTGAAGGTGTGGAAGAACTCCTCCTGGGTGGAGTCCTTGCCGCTGATGAACTGCACGTCGTCGATCATCAGCACGTCCACCGAGCGGAACTGCTGCTTGAAGGCCATGGTGTCCTTGAAGCGCAACGCGCGGATGAACTGGTACATGAACTTCTCGGCCGAGAGGTACAGCACCTTGCGCGAGGGGTCCTTCTTGCGGATGGCCCAGGCGATGGCGTGCATCAGGTGGGTCTTGCCCAGCCCGACGCCGCCATAGAGGAAGAGCGGGTTGAAGGTGACGGCGCTGGCCTCCGCCACGCGCTTGGCCGCGGCGTGGGCCAGCTCGTTCGGCTTGCCGACGACGAAGTTGTCGAAGGTGAAGCGCGGGTCGAGCGCCGCCGTGATGGCGTCGCGCCCGTCCAGCATCGAGCCGATGGCCGAGGGCGACTCGTCCGACGCGCCGATGGTCTCGTCCGTGTAGCCGGAGCCGGTGTAGGCGGTGGCGGAGGCGTCCTCCGGGGGGGCGGGGCGGGCCGGCGGGCGGGCGAAGCGCTCCGGGGCGGGTTCCTCCTCCCCGTCCTGGTCATCGCCGGGCAGGGCCTGGGCGGCGGAGCCGCCATTGCCGGCGCCGTTCGCCGCGGGGGCGGCGGGGGGCGGGGCGGCCGCGGCGACGACGATGTCGATGGACTGGACCTCGGGATTCTCCATGGACCAGAGCGCGCGGATGCGGTCGGCGTAATGGGTCATCACCCAGTCGCGCATGAAGCGGGTCGGCACGAGAATGCGCAGCTCCCCGCCGCGCAGGCCGCCCACCGACAGGGGCTGCAGCCAGCTGCGGTAGGCCGTCTCGCCGATTTCGTCCTTGAGGCGCCCGCGGATGCGGACCCATTGCTGATCCAACGACGACACGCCGACCGACATGCTTCCCCAACTCCCCCGCTCGGCCTTCCCGTCCGGCTGCCGCCGCGGAAGAGCGCCGAAGGGCTCACCGCGAGGGGTCGCAACCGTTCGAGAAGACGCTTCCCGGAATGGTCCCGCGCCCTATCCGCGCGGGGCGCACGCCCGGCATCTCCTTACCTGGGAAGAGTCCCCGGCAAGTGTTCCCCCCGAAAGACTCGATAGGCGAATGCCCCACCGCCATGACAGCGCTACCCCGTTGGGGGAATCCGGGATTCCACCATCGCAACGCCGCAGGTTTTAAGGTTGGGGCAATCCCCTGGCCGGCGGTCGCCACGCGCGTCGCGCATGGCCGCGGCCCGAACGTCTTCCGTCCCGCACCGGCGGGCGCCGGCCCGTCCCTCGGCCCTTTTCGGCCAGGACGACCAACACCCTCCAGACACGGATCGAAAGTCTAGTTGCGAGCCTGTCCCAAGGCAATGGGACAGAAGGCGAACAGCGAAAAACTACACAGTGTTGCCGAAACACCCCAGGATTCGCCGGGGATTCGAACGGAGCAGAAGAAGCCCAGGGCCCTGCCGTTCAAATCTTGGAAACGATTTCCCGCAACGCAAAAAGCCGCGCACCAATATTGGGCGCGGCTTTTTTTGACACCGATGAAGGCTTAGAGAGCCTTGATGCGGGCCGAAAGGCGCGACAGCTTGCGCGACACCGTGTTCCGGTGCAGCACGCCCTTGGTAACGCCGCGCATCAGTTCCGGCTGCGCCAGCTTGAAGGCCTCGGCGGCGGCGGACTTGTCGCCGGTCACGAGGGCGTTCTCCACCTTCTTCACGAAGGTGCGGATGCGGCTGATGCGGTTACGGTTGACTTCCGTACGACGCTCGGTTTGACGGATGCGCTTTTCAGCAGACTTATGATTGGCCATGAAAACCCTACTCCGGACGACACGCCTGTCCCAATGCGAGGGCGCCTTATACGCCCGGAGGAAATGAGAGTCAAGGCACCCGGAATTACTTTGCCTGGACCGGGTCCGGATCGGTCAAGGCGCTCCTTAGACTCGCGGCCTCCCCTTCCTCGACCGTCTCCTCCAGCCCCTGGACCGCGCGGCAGCCGGTCCCCTCGATGACCGAGCGGAGCAGCGCTTCGTTGGCCGGCCCGCCGCCGCGGGTGGGGTGGTCGAGATGCATCACCACGTTGGCGAAGTCGCCCAGCTTGCGCCGCAGCCCGTGGCGCAGCAGCCGGACCACGAAGTCCGAGTCCTCCTGCCCCCAGCCCTGGTAGCGCCCGTCGAACCCGTTCACCGCGACGGCGTCGCGGCGCCAGACGCCCATGTTGCAGGTCTGCACCCGGCGCCAGTCGTCCGGGCGGCGGTGGCGCAGCGGGCCGAGCGGCAGCTTCAGGAAGCGCAGGGGGCGCGTGCAGCGCCCGGCCAGACCATGCAGCATCCAGGCCGCCCGCCCCTGCCCGGCGTCGCGCCGCCCTTCCAGGAAGTCGCGGGTCATCGGCGCCCGCAGGTAGGAGCGCTTGCCGGAGACGAAGCACCCCTCCTCCGCCAGCGCGCGGTGGGTCCGCACGAAGTCCGGCAGGACGAAGCAGTCGCCATCGATGAGGATGAGATAGTCGCCTTCGGCCGCGGCGATCGCCCGGTTGCGGATGGCGGCGAGGCGGAAGCCCTCGTCGGGGTGCCAGACATGCCGGACCGGCACCGGAGCGCCCCGCCCCATCGCCTGGACGAGGTCGCGCGTCTCGCCGGCCGAGCCGTCGTCGGCGACGATGACCTCGAAGCCGGGCCGGTCCTGGGCCAGCAGCGACGTGAGCGAGACCCGGAGCGCCGCCGGCCAGTTGTAGGTGGAAACGATGACCGACGTCTTCACGGGAGCCATGCCGGCCTCCAGGGCAGCGGACCCGGACGGGCCGGGGCGGATCGGGCCGCAGCTATAGCCGCCCCGCCCGGCCGCTGTCCAGTCGCGCCCGCTCTCCAGCCACGCCCGCCGCCTCAGCCGCCGCTCAGCGGTTCTTCCAGTCGGGCTGGCGCTTCTCGGCGAAGGCGGACATTCCCTCCTTCTGGTCCTCGGTGGCGAAGGTGGAATGGAAGAGGCGCCGCTCGAAATGGATGCCCTGGGCCATCGTCGTCTCGTAGGCGGCGTTGACGGCCTCCTTCGCCATCATCACGGCCGGGCGCGACAGCTTGGCGATCTTCTCCGCGACCTTCACCGCCTCCTCCACGAGGTCGGCGGCGGGGACGACGCGGCTCACCAGGCCCGAGCGCTCGGCCTCGGCCGCGTCCATCAGACGGCCGGTGAGACACATCTCCATGGCCTTGGACTTGCCGACGAAGCGGGTCAGCCGCTGGGTGCCGCCGGCGCCGGGGATGGTGCCGATGGTGATCTCCGGCTGGCCGAACTTCGCGGTGTCGGCGGCGAGGATGAAGTCGGCCATCATCGCCAGCTCGCAGCCGCCGCCCAGGGCGTAGCCCGCCACCGCCGCGATGGTCGGCTTGCGGCACTTGGCCAGACGCTCCCACTTCGCGGTGATGAAGTCCTGGCTGTAGACGTCCATGTAGCCGAAGCCCGCCATCTCCTTGATGTCGGCGCCGGCCGCGAAGGCCTTTTCCGACCCGGTCACGACGATGCAGCCGACGGCCTCGTCGGCCTCCAGCGCGTCGAGCGCCTGACCCAGCTCGGTCACGAGCCGGTCCGAGAGAGCGTTCAGCGCCTTCGGGCGGTCGAGCGTGATCAGGCCGACGGGCCCGCGGGTTTCGACTTGGATCGTGTCGTAACGCATGGTTCGGTCTCGCTCCCGGACGGACGGCGCGTCCCTGCGGGACGGCCGTGCCGCGTTCTGGTCGTTGGTTGAGGGTTCAGCGCGGGCTGAGGGTGAAACGCACGAACGTGCGCGCCGGTCTCACCGGCGCGCCGCGCGGCTCCACGAATTCGAGCCGCAGCTCCTCCCCCTCGCGGGCGTACTGGGTGTCGGCCAGCCGCGTCCAGCCGAGCTGCGGCAGGGAGCGGCCGTAGAAGGTCAGGATCGCCCTGCGCTCCACCGGCCCCTGGAGCAGGGCCTGGGCGATGCGGCCGGACGGCTTGTCGAAGACCAGCGGCTCGGATTCGGCCGGGGTCAGCCCCGGCATGGCGGGAACGTCGCCCAGCCCGGAGACGAAGGCCTCCTCGGCGGCGGCCGTCGGGGCCGCCCCGGCGGCCAGCGCGGGACCCGGCGGCCATGGCACGCCCGCGCCTGCGAGGGCGAGCCCGGCGAGCAGGAGGGCGGCCGGGCCGGGCCTGGCTGCCCTGAACGTGACTGGAAATTCCGTCATGCGGGCAAGTCTATCAGCGCTGGCGCTGCGGACAATAGAAAGTCGAACGGCCGGACTGCACGATGCGCCGGATGCCCCCCGTCTTCGCCATGTCGCACGTGCAGCCGGGACAGGGCTGCCCCTCGCGGTCGTAGACGGTGAACTGGTGCTGGAAATAGCCCAGCTCGCCCGAGGCCTGCCGGTGGTCGCGCAGGGTGGAGCCGCCGGCCTCGATGGCGCGGGCCAGCACCGCGCGGATGGCGGAGGCCAGCCGGTCGGCCTTGGCGCCGCTGACGGTGGAGGCGATCCGGGTCGGGCTGAGGCGGCTGAGGAACAGCGCCTCCGACACGTAGATGTTGCCGAGCCCGGCGACCACCGTCTGGTCGAGCAGCGCCGCCTTGATGCTGGTCATCTTGCCGGCCAGCCGCTGGGCCAGCACCGGCCCGGAGAATTCGTTGCCCAGCGGCTCCGGCCCGATGGAGCGCAGCAGCGGGTGCTCGCCCAGCGCGTCCTCCGTCGTCAGGTCCATCAGCCCGAAGCGGCGCGCGTCGTTGAAGGTGACGACCGTCCCCTCCTCCGTCTCCAGAACCACATGGTCGTGGGCGCCGAAGCTCTCCGGCCGTCCTGGCGACACCACCATGCGGCCGGACATGCCGAGATGGGCGATCAGCACGGTGCCGTCGTCCATGTGCATGAGGATGTATTTGGCGCGCCGCCGCACCGCCTCCACGCGCCGGCCGGTCAGCCGCTCGCAAAAGCGCGGGGGAAAGGGGAAGCGCAGGTTGGGGCGGCGCTGCTCGACCCGCCGGAGGGTGCGCCCCTCCAGATGCGGGGCGAGGCCGCGGCAGACGGTTTCGACTTCGGGAAGCTCGGGCATGGCGAGAAGGTGCGCGCTGGGCAGGGGCCGCGCAAGCCCCCGCGCAGCACCTTTCCCGCCGGGCTCCCGCCAGGCCCGGATCAGACGGCGCCGGTCCCCGCGGGGATCGCCTCGAAGGTCATGGCGTCGATCGTGAAGCTGCCGTCCGGCTCGATGGCGAAATGGGCGCGGGTCTCGGCCGGCGCCAGCGCCTGGAGCGACCGGATGGCCCGCGCATGGTCCGGCGGCGTGCGGGTGCGGGCGGTCCAGGAGGCAAACTCCATGCGCATCCGGCGGCGCGTGGCGCCGGTGACCGTGAAGCCCGCGCGGGCGAGCATCCCCATCCATTCGGACGCGGCATAGTCGCGGACGTGGGAGGGGTCGCGCAGCAGCTCCACCGCCTGGAGATGCGTGTCGAACAGGGGTGTTTCCGGGGCCACCACGTCGGCGAAGACCGCCAGCCCGCCGGGGGCGAGCACGCGCCGGGCCTCGCGCAGCCCAGCCTCCGCGTCGCGCCAGTGATGGACGCTGAAGCGGCTGACCACCGCGTCGAAACCGCCGTCGGGGAAGGGAAGAGCCTCCGCCGCCCCCTGCCGCACGGCGATGTTGCGCAGCCCGCGTTCCCCGGCCGTGCGGGCGACCGCCTCCAGCATCTCCGCCGTCAGGTCCAGGGCGACGACCTCGCCGGCGTGCGGCGCGGCCCGGTAGGCGACATGGCCGCCGCCGCAGCCGAGATCGAGCAGGCGGGCCGGAGCGCGGGCGCGCAGGATCTCCGCGATGCGGTCCAGATCCTCGCCCCCGGCGTGGACCGCGCTGGACACATAGTCGCCGGCGCGGGGGCCGTACTGGTCCGCGACGACCGCGTGATGGCTGCCGGTCATGACCTTGTCTCCTCTTTCGGACAGGCTTCTTGGAAGCGGGCAGCCTCGCTCGCCGCTTAGACCGGTACAAGAGGGATGTTTATCCTGGTATAAAGCCTGCCACCATGCCCGCTCCCCCACGCCCCAAGCCCGGCTCCTCCACCACCGCCCCCGACGACGGGCGGCGGCTCCTGGGCGCCTTCCTGCGCTCGCACCGGGAGCGGCTGACGCCCGCCGAGGCCGGCATCGCGGGCGGCCCGGCGCGGCGCCGCACGCCGGGACTGAGGCGGGAGGAGGTGGCCCTGCTCTGCGGCCTGAGCCCGACCTGGTACACATGGCTGGAACAGGGGCGGGGGATATCGCTGTCGCCGCAGGCCCTGGCGCGGGTGGCCGGCGCGCTGCGCCTGACGCCGGCGGAGCGCGCCTATCTGTTCGAGCTGACCGGCCGGCGCGATCCGGACGGCCCGGTCCCCGGCGCCGAGCCGCCGCCGCCCGTGCTGCTGGCGGCGCTGCGGGCGATGACGGTGCCGGCCTATCTGCTCGACCGTTTCTGGAACGCGCGCGGCTGGAACGCGCCGGCCGGGCGGCTCTTCGCCGGCTGGCTCGGCCCCACGGAAAAGGAGGGCGCGGAGGAGGCGGGCTTCGAGCCGGCGAGCGGGGAGCCGAACCTGCTGCGCTACGTCTTCCTCGATCCGGGAGCGCGCATCCTCATCCCCGGCTGGGAGGGGCGCGCCCGCCGCCTGCTCGCGGAATTCCGCGCCGACACGGCCGGCCGCTCCGCCGCCCCGGAGTTCCGCGCGCTGGTGCGCGGCCTGCGGGAGGCCAGCCCGGCCTTCGCCCGCTTCTGGGAGGATCACGGCGTGCTGGAACGGGAGGGCGGGCCGCGCGCCTTCCGCCACCCGGAGGAGGGCGGCCGCCTGTACGAGCAGGTCACCCTGACTCCGGCCGCCGCCGGCGGCCACAAGCTGGTGATGCTGATCGGCTGAGCCCGGACCGCCCTCCCCCTGGATCCGCGCGCGGAGGTTGTATGGCCTTCGACCAGTCATCACCCGCTCACTGGACAGGGAAAGGGGCTTCCCGATAGGGTGGGCCAACTTTCCCGCGACACCGACCATGCCCCCGCGCCACGCCCAGACCGCTTTCCCCGTGTCCCGGACCCGGACGTCGCCATGACCCTGATGGCGCGGCTCTACCTGCTCGTCCTGCTGGCGGTCACGCCGGCAACCGCGCTGCTCTTCTACAACGACTGGAACGACCGCCGGCAGCGGGAGGTGGCGGCCGAGACGGAGTCCCTGCGCTACGCGCATCTGATCTCCGGCGAACTCGACCGCATCGTCGAGGGTATCCGCGCCCAACTCGACGCGGTGGTCGCGACCCCGGCGGTGCAGGATTTCCGCGACCCGGACTGCCGCGCGTATCTGAACCGGCTGGAGGACCGCAACCCGGCCACGACATCCGTCTCCGTCTACGACCTGGACGGCAACCGCCGGTGCAGCGACGTGGACCGGGTGAACATCACCGACCGCCCCTATTTCGCCGCGGCGCTGGAGTCCGGCGCTTTCGTGACCGGCGAGTATGTGGTGGGCAAGACCTCCGGCGAGCCGGTCCTGCCCTTCGCCCTGCGCATCGAGCGCGACGGCAAGCCGGTGGGCGTCATCGCCACCACCCTGCGGCTGAACTGGCTGCGCGGGCATCTCGCCGCCAAGACCGGCCATTTCCCCCCGCGCAGCTCCATCACGATCGTGGACCAGGGTTCCACCATCCTCGTGCGGCTGCCGAACCGCGAGCGGGAGGGCACGAAGCTCGTCCGCTACCCGCAGCTCCTCACCGCGCCGGAGGGCGGCGGCACCCTGCGCTCCACGGCGGAGAACACCGCCGACGGGGTGGCCCGGCTGCTCGGCTACACCTCGCTCAAGGACCCGCCCCAGGGGCTGGTGGTCGCGGTCGGCATCCCGGTGGAAGTGGTCTTCGCCGGGATGGAGGAGGTGCGGCTGCGCAACCTCCTCCTCCTCGGGCTGACGGCGCTGCTGGCCCTGCTGGCGGTGCAGGTCGTCGGCCGCGCCTTCATCCTGAAGCCGGTGTCCGGCCTGCTGGATGCCGCGGAGCGGCTGGGCCGGGGCGACCTCGCCGCCCGCGTCGCCGTGACGGCGCCCGACTCGGAGCTGGGCCGGCTGGGCGCGTCCTTCAACGGGATGGCGGCGGACCTGGAAAAGGCGCTGCGCCACAAGGACGTGCTGCTGCGCGAGGTGAGCCACCGCGTGATGAACAGCCTGCAGACGCTGGGCTCCCTCTCCGCGCTCCAGGCCCGCGGCATCCGGGACCCGGAAGGGCGCCGGCAGGTCGAGCAGACGGTGCTGCGCATCAACTCGATGGCGCTCGCCTACCGGCGGCTCCACGCGCCGGACGGGGTGGAGGTGGTCGATTTCACCACCCTGCTCCAGGAGCTGTGCGCCGATCTGCGCGCCTCCATGCTGCCCGAGGACAGCCCCATCCGGGTGGAGGCCGCCGCCGTGCGGCTGAGCCCGGAGCAGGCCATGCCGCTGGCCCTGGTGGCGAACGAGCTGGTGACCAACGCCGTCAAGCACGGCGGTGCCGCCCCCGCCATCACGGTCGAACTGGCCCGGCGCTCCGACGGGCGCGAGGGGAACGAGATCCGGCTGAAGGTCCGCAACCGCGGCACGCTGCCCGCCGGCTACGACCCGGCGGGGACGAAGGGCTTCGGCATGCGGATGGTGCGCTCCACCGTCGCCCAGCTCAAGGGCCGGCTGGAGGCCTCCTCGGCGGACGGCGAGACGGAATTCGCCGTCACCTTCCGCCCGACCGTGCCCCAGCCGCCCGTGCCGGCCACCGCCGACGCCGCCGGTCGGGAGGCGCGGGAACTGCCTCCGGTGGCGTGAGCCGGCGGGCGTTGGCCGCCCGTCAGGACGCCGGCCGGCGCGCCAGCAGGAGCAGCGCGCCGAAGCCGATCATCATGCTGCCGGACAGCCGGTCGAACCAGCGCAGCATGGCGCCGCCGCGCAGCCGCTCGCCCAGCTTGGCGCCCAGCCCGGCGTAGAGCGCGATGGCGACCGTCTCGAGCAGCAGGAAGCTCGCCCCCATCGCCGCGAAGCCGGACCAGTAGCGCTCCTGGTCGAGGAACTGCGGGAAGAAGGCGGTGAAGACCAGGATGGCCTTGGGGTTGCCGGACGCCACCAGGAACTCCTGCCGGGCCAGCGCGAGGAGACTGCGCCGGGGCTGTTCCCCGGCCCCCGCCACAGCCGGCGCGCCGGCCCGCAGGATGCGCAGGCCAAGCCAGATCAGGTAGGCGGCGCCGGCCCATTTCACGACGGTGAAGGCGAGTTCCGACGCCGCGAGCAGCGCGCCCAGCCCGAGCGCGGTCAGCAGGATCATCAGCGCGAAGGCGAGCGTGCGCCCCTGCGCCGCCAGCACCGCCCGCCCGATCCCCTCCCGCGCGCCATTGTTCAGCGACAGAAGGTTGTTCGGCCCGAAGGCGAGGTTCAGGGCGAAGCAGGCGGGGAGGAACATCATCCAGGTCTGGAGCGTCATGGGCTGACCTTCATGGGGCGGTTCTCAACGGACGGTCGGGAGGCTGGCGTGCCCGGAAATCTGCTCCCATTCGCCCATGCTGCCAAGCTATAAGCCTCAGGAGCGCTCTGAACGGCAAAGGCGATCCTTCGCCCCCTTTCGGCAGCAGAACTCGGAAGCCCTTGAATGCGCCCGGATGGGAAGCTAGATTTGTTTTTGGAGGTTCGGCCCATGCACGGCTTTCCGGCTTTGGCCAGGAAGAGGTGACATTGGCTTTACCTCCTTTTTCATTTTGTGCCTGATCAGTAGAACGGGTCGGGCAGGAAGAAGATGCCGTGGGATGGGACCGGCTCACCGTTCCGGCTTGCCTGTCTCTTGAATTGCAAGTCGTTGAGAATACCGCTGAAGTTTTCTGCTATTTCTGGCCTCGTGCTTCCATCGAAATTCCAGGTCGGCGCACGAAATCCCCAATTGATGCAGTAAAGTACAATGTCGGCCGCTTGAACGCCGACTGACATATCCGACGAAACGAACAAAGGTGCGGGAACGATCCACTCAGTCCGAGTACGTCCCGTTTGCGTTCGTGTGAAGTAGGCTTGCAGGCGATCGACGAAACGCCTGTCCTGCGCCTTGTCTGTTTCGTCCATGACAAGAAGCCCATGATCCCGTCTCTCCGACAGGAAATGGAAAAAGCGCTCCAGCAGAAGAACATGATCCCTGCGTAGGAAATGATCATAGGCATAGTCTGCGGGAGGCTTCACCCCCCGGGGAATTATGGAGGCAAAGACGACGGCATCGAAGCGCTTCAGTAGCAGCAAAATCTGAACCGCCATGCCGATGCAGGCTTGACCATAGGCGGTGAAATCGGAACGTCCGGGAGACTTCTTCTCCGCTGACAAGGCAAAGAAACGCCGAACTCCTTTTCGCCGCTCCTCGTCGGGCAGCTCTTCCGCCTGGGCGGACCACTTGAATCGGTCTTTGTCCAGCAGCTTGTAGCCTTTGAGTTCCGTCTTATGGTCGGCAAGCCGAACACCGAAGGTTTCCTGCTCCAGCCCGTGCCAAGCCTGCATGAAAGGCCAGATCTTGCTGGCATGGATCGCCACGCCGCCTCGGACCTCGGCGGGCATTTTCTTGTGATCGTGGCCCGATTCGTCCATGAACAGGAGCCAGGTCATTGCGCCGCCGCCAGTTGGTTCCATACAAACACTCGCATGAAGAACCGGCGGCATCGACCGAAAAAGCGTGGCTGAATTCGGCCTCGTTGTGCCCGCCCCCGCTGGCGGAAGCCTGGGCGGCGCGCTATCTTCCGGGCCATGAGCGAACGCACCCCTTCCGACAAGGACAAGACCACGGGCTTCGAGGGCCAGTGGTTCGGTTTCCGTCCCGTGGACCCCGACGCCAAGTCCGGGATGGTCCGCGGCGTGTTCAACAGCGTGGCGGGCCGCTACGACCTGATGAACGACCTGATGTCCGGCGGCATCCACCGGCTGTGGAAGGACACGCTGATGCAGCTCGTCGCGCCTAAGGCCGACATGACGCTGCTGGATGTGGCCGGGGGCACCGGCGACATCGCCTTCCGCTTCCTGGAGCGGGGCGGCGGGCGGGCCATCGTCTGCGACATCACGGAGGCGATGGTGCGGGTCGGGCGCGACCGCGCCTACGACCGCAACATCCTGTCGGGCGTGAACTGGACCATCGGCGACGCCGAAAAGCTGCCGCTCGCGTCCCGTTCGGTGGATGCCTATACCATTGCGTTCGGACTTCGGAACGTCACGCGCATCGACGACGCGCTTTCCGAGGCCCGTCGCGTGTTGAAGCCGGGTGGAAAGTTCTACTGCCTGGAGTTCAGCCACGTGGTCCTGCCGGTGCTGCGCGAGGTCTACGACCTCTATTCCTTCCAGATCCTTCCCCGCATGGGCCGCATGGTCGCGGGCGACGAGGACTCCTACCGGTACCTGGCGGAAAGCATCCGCCGCTTCCCCGACCAGGCCTCGCTCGCCAAGCGGATCGAGGCGGCCGGCTTCGGCGCGGTGCGCGTGCGCAACCTGACGGGCGGGGTCGCCGCCATCCATTCCGGCTGGCGGGTCTGACGCCCGTGATCCGCACGATCCGGAACCTCGTCCGCCTCGTCGGCATCGGCCGCACGCTGGCGCGGCACAACGCCCTGCCCGATTCGCTGTCCCTGGTGGCGCCGAGCTTCGCGCCCTTCTGGCGCATGGTCGCCAACAAGAAGGTGATGGGGCGCGACGGCCAGCGTCTGGCCCGCGCGCTGACGGAGCTGGGCCCGACCTACATCAAGCTGGGCCAGCTGCTCTCCACCCGCTCCGACCTCGTGGGCGAGCGGATGGCGACCGACCTCGCCGAGCTGCAGGACCATCTGCCGCCCTTCCCCGGCGCCCAGGCCCGCGCCATCATCGAGGAGGAGCTGGGCCGCCCGCTGACGGAGCTGTTCCTCACCTTCGACGAGGAGCCGGTCGCCGCCGCCTCCATCGCGCAGGTGCATTTCGCCGTCACGGCGGAGGGCGAGGAGGTCGCGGTCAAGGTGCTGCGGCCGGGCATCGAATACGCCTTCGAGCGCGACATCGGCCTGTTCCAGTGGCTCGCCGAATGGGCGCAGATCCTGATGCCCAGGGTCAAGCGGCTGCGGCTGCTGGAGGTGGTGGAGATCTTCGCCCGCACCTCGCGGATGGAGATGGAGCTGCGCATGGAGGCGGCGGCGGCGTCCGAGCTGGCCGCGAACTTCCGGGGCGACGAGACCTTCCGGGTGCCGCGCATCGACTGGGACCGCACGGCGCGCCGCGTCCTGACGCTGGAGCGCATCCGCGG
>NZ_JAFIQV010000027.1 GCF_017356015.1 Azospirillum sp. SYSU D00513 | reverse complement strand
CGCAGTTGCGCTTCACTTCGCTCGCCGTGATCAGCTTACGATGGGACTTGCACCCACAAGAGAACGCCCATGCTGGGCGCACATCAAAAGGCCCTTCCCCGGCGTGGGGAAGGGCCTTACCGACCGGGAAGGGCTTGTCGCCGACACCGTTCCGCAAGCGGAACGAGCGGTTTCAGCCCTTCGCCATCAGCTTTTCAAGCCAGTGGATGTCGTAGTTCCCGTTGATGAAGTCCTGCTCGGCGATGATCCGGTCGTGCAGGGGCAGGGTCGTGTCGATCCCGCCGATCACATACTCCTCGATCGTCCGGCGCAGGCGCATCAGGCACTCGTTCCGGGTGGTGCCGTGCACGACGAGCTTGGCGATCAGGCTGTCATAGTGCGGCGGCACGCGGTAGCCATCGTAGAGCGCCGAGTCGACCCGCACGCCGAGCCCGCCCGGCGCATGATAGCCGTCGATCTTGCCCGGCGAGGGGACGAAGGTCTCCGGGTTCTCCGCGTTGACGCGGCACTCGATGGCGTGGCCCTGGAAGCGGATGCTGTCCTGCCCGTAGCCGAGCGGCGCGCCGGTGGCGACCCGGATCTGCTCGCGCACCAGATCGATGCCCGTGATCATCTCCGTGATCGTGTGCTCGACCTGCAGGCGGGTGTTCATCTCGATGAAGTAGAACTTCCCCTCTTCATAGAGGAACTCCATCGTGCCGACGCCGCGATAGCCGATCGCGGCGGCGGTCCGGGCGGCGAGTTCGCCGATGAACTGCCGCTCCTCGGCGTTGAGCGCGGGGCTCGGCGCCTCCTCGATGACCTTCTGGTGGCGGCGCTGCACCGAGCAGTCGCGCTCGCCGAAATGCAGGCAGTTGCCGTGCGTGTCGGCGAGAAGCTGGATCTCGATGTGACGGGGCTTGCCGAGATACTTCTCGATGTAGACTTCGTCGTTGCCGAAGGCCGCGCGCGCCTCGCCGCGGGCGAGCTGGTAGGCCTCCCGCATCTGGTCGGCGGAACGCGCCACCTTCATGCCCTTGCCGCCGCCGCCGGCCGCCGCCTTGATGAGGACGGGATAGCCGATCTCGCGGCCGACCTTCTCCGCCTCCTCCAGCGAGGACACCGGCCCGTCGGAGCCGGGAACGACGGGCAGGCCCTGTTCCATCACCGTCCGCTTTGCGGTGACCTTGTCGCCCATCACGCGGATGTGCTCCGCGGTCGGGCCGATGAAGGTGAAGCCGTGCTCCTCCACCATCTCCGCGAACTGGGCGTTCTCGGCGAGGAAGCCGATGCCGGGATGAATCGCGTCGGCGCCCGTGATCGTCGCCGCCGACAGGATGGCCGGAACGTTCAGGTAGCTTTCGCGCGCGGAGGCCGGGCCGATGCACACGCTCTCGTCCGCGAGGCGGACGTGCATGGCGTCGGCGTCGGCGGTGGAATGCACCGCCACGGTCTTGATGCCCATCTCGCGGCAGGCGCGGTGGATGCGAAGCGCGATCTCGCCGCGGTTTGCGATCAGGACCTTCTCGAACATCGCCAAGGGATGGACCCCGCTCACTCGATGACCATAAGGACTTCGCCGAACTCGACCGGCTGGGAGTCCGACACCAGCACCTCGGTCACGGTGCCGCCGCGCGGCGCCTTGATCGGGTTCATGACCTTCATGGCCTCGATGATCAGGACGGTCTGGCCGGCCTTCACCGTGTCGCCGGGGCGCACGAAGGGCGTGCCGCCGGGATCCGCCGCCACGTAGGCGGTGCCGACCATGGGCGAGGTCACCGCGCCCGGATGGTTGGCGGGCTTCGCCGCCGGGCCGGCCGCGGCGGCCGGCGTCGGCACGGGGGCCGCGGCCGGGGCCTGCACGGCAAACGTCGGGGTGGCCGTGGGGCGGGTGACGCGGATGCGCTTCTCGCCCTCGGCGAATTCGATCTCACTGAGGCCGGTCTCGCGCAGGAGATCGGCCAGTTTGCGCACCAGATCGCCGTCGATGTCGAAGCTCGCCATGGTGTTCGTTGTTCCCTTGGATCCTTAGTCGCGGTCGAGGATCTGCGCCAGCGCGTCGAGCGCCAGAAGATAGCCGTGAGGGCCGAGCCCGCAGATCACGCCCGTCGCCACCGCCGAAATGTGCGAATGGTGGCGGATGGGCTCCCGCTTGTAGATGTTGGAGATGTGCACCTCGACGATCGGCAGCTCCGACAGAATCAGGGCGTCCATGATGGCGACGGAGGTGTGGCTGTAGGCGCCCGCGTTGATGACGATGCCGTCATGCTCCGTGCGCGCCTGCTGGATCCAGGAAACCAGTTCGCCCTCGTGGTTCGACTGCCGGAAATCGACGATCAGCCCAAGCTGTTCGGCGCGTTCCTGACAGGCGGATTCCAGGTCGTCGAGCGTCGTCGAACCATAGATGTGCGGCTCGCGCACGCCCAGCATGTTCAGGTTGGGTCCGTTCAGGACCAGAACCGACGCATCGTTCGCCACGGGTGGCGCCCCTTGTTCCAGATCAAGACGGGCGTCTTATAGCATGCCGCCATCCAGAGGCAATGCCCGCGGCGGTCCGGCGCGGGAGGCTTTCCCACGCCGTGGAGACCCGGGTCCCGACCCAGGCCCCCGCCCCGGCCGCCCCTCCCTACTCCGCCGCGGCCTTGCCCCGCCGGCCCGTGGGGTCGGTGTAGATGTCGTTGATGCGCTGGACATGGCCGGCCAGCGCCTCGCGGACGGCGAAGATGCGCTTGCGGGCGCGCCGGCCCCAGCCCGTGGGCGCCTTGGCGAAGACCGACCGGAAGAAGCGGGTGTTCTTCAGGAAGGCGGCGCGGATGTTCAGCTCCGCCTCGCCCATGCGCTCCGGCAGGGTGCGGGCGACCCGCTGCGCCATCAGCCCCCGGATCCAGAAGTGCCCGGCACCGAACAGCCCCGCCAGCAGGACCAGGGCCAGGATCAGCCCGACCGGCCAGCCGCCGGACAGATCCGAACCGAACGCGCCCAGCCAGCCGGCGAGGTTGGACAGCGCCTCTCCCCCGGCGAGATAGGCGATGGTGCCGAACAGGACGAGGAGCAGTGCCGCCCAGACGGCGTCGCCGATCAGCACGAGACGGCGCCAGCGCTGCAGGGCGCCGGTCAGCAGCGGGACCAGCTCGCCCTCGATCTCCTTCACGATGCTGTCGACCAGCCCGATGATGCGGTAGGCGCGGGACACCTCAACCTCGCCGATGCGCCCGTGGATTTCCTTCAGGTCGGCGTCCCGCCGCGCCTCGTAGCGGGCGCGCTTGGCCTCGTCCTCGATCACCGGGGCCGAGGCCTGGTCGTAGATGGCGTAGAAGCGGCCGCTGACCAGCCCGGCCTGGGCGATGGCGCGCTGCCAGGCGCCGAACACGGCCTCGAGATTGTCCTCCTTGGCCGTCGTGTCCACCTGGTTCAGGACATAGAGCACCTTCCGCGCGTCGGCCCGGTTCACCGTCTTGGCGACGAGATGCTGGAGCGTGTCCTGCATCGCGCCCGGCTCGGGATGGCGCGCGTCGAAGAAGACGAGCACGAGATCCGACAGCTCGACGATGTGATCGACCAGCCGCAGCACCGAGCGGCGTTGGTCGTCCGCGTCGAAGCCCGGCGAATCGATGAAGATCTTGCCGCGCGTGCGTTCGCTGTTCAGCGTCTTGAGCTGGAGATAGTTGTCGATCCGCTTGCCTTCGCCGGCCGCGACCTTCTCGATCTCGTCGGCGATCCGGTAGAAGGGAAAGCGCGGGTCGGCGTTCAGCGCGGTGCCCGGCAGCGCTTCGGCCCGCGCCTCCGGCCCATGGCAGATCACGGTGAACTTGTCGTCGACCGCCTGGTTGCCGGTGCGCTGGAGGGGCGCGCCCAGGTACCCGTTCATGAAGGTCGATTTGCCCGCCGAGAAGGTGCCGAGCACCGCGACCATCGGCCACCAGGGAATGCGCGTGGCGAGCGACTCATCCTTTCGCAGGAGGCCGAGGCCGACCAGCAACCGGTCGAAGGACCGGAAGGTCGGTATGACCGGAAGCAGGTTCGGATTCTCGGTGCGCAGGTGCGCTTCCAGAGCCGCGAGGCGCTGCTGGAGGGCTTGCCTGGGGGTCATGGCGGCGCTGTTCCGTGTTCTGTGATGTCGTCGAGCGGCGCCCTGTCTAGCACGGGCGCGGCCGGCGGTGGGGAAGGAAATCGCCGGTCGGTGCCGGTTCGGGCATGGGGCAACCCGCGGCGGGACCGGGCTGTTACCCGTGGGGACAGCACCGGTGGCGGACATGATCAGGGACGGAGCACAGGGCGGCGACCACGGCCAAGCGCCGGAGGAGCAGGACACGGACGGGGGCGGCGACGGGAACGGCGACAAGGCGCCGGCCGGCGAGTCGCCGCTCCGCCTGACGGCCGAGGAAATGGCGTTCCTGCTGCGCGGGCCGGAAACGGACCCGGCCGAGTTGCGCTCCCGGCGTCAGGCGCGGGCCAACCAAGCACGCAACGAGCGCCGGCGGGCCGACCCGCTCTACGCCGATCATCTGCGTGACGGCGAACGCCAACGCCAGCGCCGCCGCCGCGCCGCGGCGGGCCTTGCCCAAGCCAACAACCCGCCGGCGCCGGCCGTGCGCCTTCCGGCCATCACCCCGGACGAGGCGGCCCGGCGCCTGGCGGCGTTTCTGCGCGGCACGGAAACGCGCCAGACCGTCCAGCTTCGCGGGCGCCCGGACTTGGTACACCGCTACGTCGAGGGATTCACCGTCTACCGCAGGTTGGCGGCGGGCGGCACCCGGCCAACGCGCGGCGCGATCGCCGCCGCTTTCAACGAGGAGTATGGCGTGGCGCTTACCCCCTCCCAGGTGCAGAACCTGCGCGACCAGATCGAAGGGTTCGCGCAGCCCGGTGGACCCTGGCACGTGGCGCCGGACGCCCTCTGACGCCGCATCGCTTCCGCCTGATACACAAGGTCACGCGGCGCATGGCGGTATGAAAACAGAGCCGCAGACTCTCTTGGTTAACAAGAGGTTAATGTCCGTCGGCACGCCACTTCCAAGCCAGGAGCCAGCCTGATCGTTGCGTGACGCGCTGTATCGGCCCACAGCGCAAGGGGGGGGCGCCGTCATGCGTTTGTATGCTGAGAATGGTTGCGGAGAACAGCGGAATTGCGGAAACTGGGGCTGCACGCTGCAACCATGAATGCCCAACACCGGATACCACTGGAACTCGAAAAGTTCTCGCAACGGAACGCGCCTGAAATACCAAATATCGTTTCCATTCCGAAACGAATTGTGCTGTATCGAAAGTTCAAATGTGGGAGCCATTCTGCCCTATCGTTAAGGAAAAGCCCATCCTAAAGGAGCAGAGGCGGCCATCTCTGCACGGTTAGGCAGTATTTGATGTTATTTTCCTTGCAATGGGCCAGAGAAGATGTAAGGTTTCATTAAGAAAGTGAAAACGCATTTCAAACCCGGCCTTCGTATTAACCGACGCATAAGGTGTGGACGCAATGAATGAGCCATCGGCACAGAGGAGAGGACGACGGGGATCGCCGGAGTCCTGGTCTGTCGACGCCCATGTCGGACAGCGCGTTCGCATGCGCCGCACCCTCCTGGGTATGAGCCAGGAAAAGCTGGGGGACGCCATAGGGCTGACGTTCCAGCAGGTGCAGAAGTACGAGCGGGGATCGAACCGGATATCGGCGGGAACCTTGTTCCGGCTCGGACAAGTTCTTGACGTTCCGGTCAGCTTCTTCTTCGACAGTTACGACGACCCCCACGCCACGACCCGTCCGGCACGCGGCGCGGACTCGAGCATTCCGGCGGACGGGGTGATCAGCCGGCGCGAGGCGCGGCTGCTGCGGCTGTGGCGGGCGGCACCGTCCCCGGTCGCGGACGAGATGCTGGCGTTGCTGGCCTGCCTGTCGCCGCATATCGGTGACCTGGGAGGCGATCTGGGAAGTGACTCGGCCGGGGATCTGGCTGGCGCTGCCTCGTCCGCGGGTGGGGACGGAGCGCGCGGCATGGGCGGGGCTCTGGCGGGCATGGCCGCCACGATGACCGAGGAGAAGGCTCGGCCCGCGCCGTCCGTGCGCAAGGTCAAGGCGGCGTCCGGCGACGGGCTTGGCAAGTCGCGGCGGCGCCATGGCGCCATCTGGGACCCGAGCGACATCTACAAGGCCACCAAGGCGCCGACGCGCGGCTGATTGGCGCGAGGCCATGATAAAGCCCCTCCTCCAACTGGAAGAGGGGCTTTTGCCGTCCGGGCATCGGCGGTAGAGGCGTCCGCCCGGCCGTCGGATCAGAAGCGCAGGATCGCCGCCGCCACCGTGTCGGCTGCCAGGTCGCCGCGGTCGACCACATGGACATGGCCGCCGCGCATCAGCGTTTCCGTCGCTGCGCATTCCATGAGGTCGATCGCGCCCTCGACCTGGGTCAGGTGGGGGAAATAGCGGTCATACTCCTCGCTGTAACGGCCCCAGGCCTTCTCGCCCTCGACCATCAGAAGAGTGTCGATCCGGCCTTCGCGGGCGGCATGGACGATGTCCTCGATGCGCGTCAGGGTGCGCTCGGCGGTCGCGGCGTCGCCGTTCAGCGCCCGGAACTTCTCCAGCGCGGCAAGCCGCGACTGTTCGAACAGCGGCTTCACCACCTCGTAGGCGCGGCGATGAAGTTCCTCGACGTCGAGCGCGTCGGGGTTCCCGAACACGCCTTGGTCGACCAGGGCGCGCGGGTGCGTGTCCTTGCGGAAGTGGCCCTGGATCTCATCCTCGGCGACGAGGACCAGCGGACCGGGGAAGTTGGAGTTGCGCAGGTGGGTGTCCACCGCGTCGGCGAGCCGCCCGATGTAGCTGATCAGGTGGGCCTTGCGGAGTTCCTCGGGATCCTCGCCGAAATTGTAGGTCGCGACCATCTTCACGGCACTGCCGCGCCGGTCGCCATGCCGCGCGGCGGGCGCGGAGTGCAGGGTGTTGTCGTAATCCGTCTCGGCGTGTATGTCGGCCACGCCCTTGGGCAGGTCGATCTCCTCCTCGGCGATGCCGAAGCGGGTGGCCGAATAGAGGCGCGCCACGCCAGCGCTGGCCGTCAGGATCATGAAGTTGCCGTCATCGGCCAGAAGGGGCAGCAGCGGCCGGACGGCGAAGCGGTTGCTGACGGTCACCTCCTCCGGCAGCTCGACCGGAACGCGGTAGCGCTGGACGATGCCGTTGGCGATGAACACCGCCAGCCCGCGGTCCTGGTTGCGCCAGAACTCGCCGCTGTCCAGCATCGAGGTGGCGGGTTTCAAAAGGCTTTCCGCGTCGGGGCGGCGCAGGCCGTGCTTTTCGATCAGCGCGTCCGTGGCCTTGGAGAGCAGGTTCTTGAAACGGATCGAATCCTGCCGGATTTCGCGCCCCGCCGTGTGAGTCGGCAGGAACATGGAAACCGCGGGGGCGGAGTTGACGGCGAGAAGCCGTCCGAGATCGTTCTTCTGAAACATGGCGTCCCGTGCGGATTGTTGCTGCGTTGGGTTCCACCCCAGCAACCGCAGGGAAAGCGTCTTGGTTCCGCCATCCGTCGCTCCGCCGGCCCTGGGCCAGCGGGCCGGTGACCGGCAGGTTTCACCAGGTGCGGACGGGACCGACGTCAATGTGGACGAATCCGCTCTTTGGATAGTAGCCGACACCCCCCGCCTGGAGATCCCGCGCCACGTCGGCCAGCCGCTTCAGGTCCACGCCGGGCAGCGCAACGTCGATGGCCATGCCGCGGGTGTGGTAGCTTTCCTTGGCGACGCCGCGCGACCGGCGGCGCGCCATGGCGTTGGTGCGGCGCGACCGGTAGCCGCAGATGACCTGGAAGGGTTCGTCGGTGCCGAGCCGCTGCTGCACCTGCGTCAGCACGTCGAACAGCCGGGGATCGAACTTGCACACCTGCTTGGCGCGGTGGTCACGCAGGAGGACGTCGAGCTTGCGGAGCATGTCGCCGCGGTAGGCGCCCTGAGCCCAATAGACCCCGTCGAAGCTCTCCCGCGTGTTGATGTTGTGCAGGGCGAGGCGGCGCATGCCACCCGTCCTGGGGGCCGCCTCGGCCTCGGCGGGAAGGAGGACAGCCGGAACGGCCGCCGTCACGGTCGCTGCGGCGGCGAAGGTCAGGAAGCGGCGGCGCCCCGGATCGATGTCGACGGCGGACCCGATGCCCGTGTTCCCGCCCGGCTTCGCGCCGAATCCCATGCCGAAAAGCATTCCCACCCCTCGCGCCCTGTTGCTACGGTCGAATGCTGCCGGCCTCCTTCGCCGGCAAATCCCTTCCCCCGAATGGAGGAGGACTATCTTTCGAAGTCCTATGCAGGGTTAGACCTATAGGTGAGAGGGATGGGGTAATCAACCAAAATTTCACCAATTAAACACAGGCTCCTCCTATGTCGAGACTTATGTCGAAGCGGTAACCCCTGCTCCTCGGGAAGGAGCGGAAGCGCGGCAGGAAGGCCACAGTCCCGCACAGCCGGGGGTGGCGGTACGGCCACGCTCTCGCCTGGGGGACGACCGGGGTATAGGATCGGCCCCGTGGAGCCTCCGTGGAGACATGGACCCACCGAGTGCGGCGCTGCGCCGCGGAACGAGGACGAAGAGTATGAGCATGCACGCGACCAAGGCCCCCTCGGCGAGCAATCCCCTGACATCGCTGCTGCTGGCGGTCCGCCTGTTCGCGATGCTGGCCGTCTGCGGCCTGATCGCCGGGACCGGCCATGACGCGGCGGCGCAAACCGCCGCCACGGCCGGCTACCGCGACACGCTCACCGCCTGGGCCGACCAGCTGGACGCGGCGGCCGGGGCGCTGGACGCGATGCCGGCCCAGGCCGTCACCCGCGTCGGACCCGGTCCGCTCCTGCGCCCCGGCATGACGGGCGAACGCGTCGCGCGGCTCTCGCAGCGCATGATCGAACTCGGCTTCCTGACGGAAGCTCAGCGGACGGACCTGTTCGACCCCGCGCTGGAGAACGCCGTCCGCTCCTTCCAGCTCTCCCAAGGCTTGCGCGACGACGGGCTGGTCGGCAGCGGAACGCGCATCGCGCTCGACCGCGCGCCCCGCGAAGCCGCGGTGATCATGCGGCGCAGCGCCGCCTCGATGCGGCAGTTCCGCGACACGGCCCCGGACACCATCGTGCTGGTGAACCTGCCCAGCCAGACCACCACCCTGGTGCAGGGCGGCCACGAGACGCTGACCATGCGCGCCATCGTCGGCCGCCCCTCGCGCGAGACGCCGCTGCTCCATGACCGGATCACGCACATCATCGTCAACCCGACCTGGACCGTGCCGCCGACCGTGATGAAGGAGGACAAGCTGCCCCTGCTTCGCGCCAAGGGCAGCCCCGGCATCGCCCAGGCGGTCGTCTATCTGGACGGAGAGGCCGTGGCGCCGGAAACGATCGACTGGACCTACGTCTCGCCGGGCCGTGTCCGGATCGTCCAGCAGCCGGGCGACCACAACGCGCTGGGCCGCTTCCGTTTCAACCTGACCAATTCGGACAGCATCTATCTGCACGGCACCAACGAGCCCCGCCTGTTCGACCGCGACATCCGCACCGTCAGCTCCGGCTGCGTCCGGCTGGAGGATGCGCGCCGGATGGCCGAGGTCCTGCTCGCCGGCTCGGGGGTCTCGCCGGAGCGCATCGACCAGATGCTGGCCAAGAGCGAGCCGCAATGGGTCAAGCTGAGCAAGCCGGTGCCCGTCCAGTTCGTCTACTGGACGGCGACGGTGGACAATGGCGGGACCATCCGCCTGCACCCGGACATCTACGACCTGATCGACGAGAGGGCCGAACCGCCCGCCCCGGAGGCGTCGCGGGCCTGATGACGGAAAAAACCCCTTTCCCGCCGGGAAAGGGGTTTTTCGTTCGTCCTTGCCGCCGGCCGGGGCTCCGGCCGGGCCATGGGTCAGGAGGCGTGGAGTTCGTTGTCCGCGCCGGCGGCCAGCCACACCTTCGAGGCGGTCGGGCCGGTGTCGCCGGTCGCCTCGATGTACTTCACCGGGTCGCCGGACTTCAGGTCCTCGAAGTTCACGTTGATGCAGCTGTTGCGATGGAAATAAAGCTGCGTGCCGGTGCTGGTCGTGATGAAGCCGTGGTCCTCGTTCGGGTAGAGCTGCGACACCCGGCCCGGCACCTCGGCGTCGTGCGCCTTCACGTCGTTGCGGATCTTCTGCTTGTATTCCTTGAGCTGCCGCTCCGCCGCCTCGAAGGCGTCGCGGATCGATGTCCGGGCGTCGGGGTGGGCGTAGCGCTCCTTGGCCTTGTGCGGCTTGCGGCTGACCACGACGTTGGTGCCGGGCACCATCACCTCGATATGCACGTCATAGACATTGCCGGTGCGGTGCTGGCGATGGGTGTTCTCGACGGAGACGCGCATGCCGACGATCCGCTCGTACAGCTTTTCCAGCTTCTCCGCCCGCTCGCGGATGTAGGTCTCCAGCTCCGGCTGGGTGTCCATGTTGTGAAAGGCGATTTCGAGGTTGGTGTCCATGGGGCTCCTCACTCTGGAAGGCTGGTCTTTGCCAAGGCCGGCTTGGGGCCGGCCTGATTCGGGACGCCGGACGGCTCAGGCGCCGCGGCCGCGGGTCTTGCGGCGGGCGCGGTTGCCGATCGTGGCCTGGGCGCCGGCTTCCTGCGGATCGGGCATGGGATCGCTGCCCTCGATCCCGGGAATCCGGAAGGATTCCCCCTGGTCGGTCAGGCCGGGCATTTCCCCGAGGTTGGCCATGGCGAGGGCCGGCTCGACCGGCTCGGTGCGGGCGGCCGTCGCGTCGGGACCACCGGCCGGGTTGGGGAGCAGCGTCTGCCTGTAATTGTCCTCGATCGCGATTTCCTCACTGGCCAGCTTCCAGTGGTCATCGGAACGGCCTTCCGGCCGGCCCTCGCGCTCCCAGATCTGGTGAGCGCGCTTGCGGATCCGGTCTTCCAAGTCCTCCGCCATCCGGGTCCTCTCCTTTTTGTCGGCCCGGCAATGCTGTGCCGGTAACTCGTCAAGCTTAACCGTGCCCCTGCGCCCTTGGTTCCCCGCCGGCGATCGCGCGCGCCGGTAAAAGACCGTCACCGCGAAAGCACAGGCGGCCCGGTTCCTACTCCCTTCGACCGATGTCATTTGAATAGGGTGGAGGCCGGGTGCTATGGCACGGGCGGGGCATGGCTCCGGTACGGTGCCGGGTCCGAAAGCGGGGAGCAGACATTTTGAGCACGGCGCTACAGCTTTCCGGCGGGCTGACTTCCCGTGGATCGACTTCCCGTCATGCGCCGCTCCGCAGTTCCCCCGTTCCGCCGCCGCGAGCCGGCCTGACCCATCGCATCCTGCCGCTGGCGCTCGCCGGCCTCATCGGCATCGGGTGCCTGGCGGGCGGCCCGGCGCGGGCCGACGGCGGCCCGGTGTTGCAGCTCGGCCTTTTCCAGAAGGACGGCGACGCCTGGTGGACCTGGACGTCGCTTCAGCGCCGCGCTCCGGCGCTGGCCGCCTCGCTGACCCCCGATGTGAAGGCAAGCGAGGAGCAGGACGGGGTGGTCCTGCGCGCGGCCGTGGCGCCCGGCGTGGACGCGCGCAGCCTTTGCCGGCGCCTCACCGGCGCGGGCTTCAGCTGCCTCGTGGTCAAGCAGCGCCGGCCGGAAGCAACCGAGTCGGCCCGGAAGGAGCCGGCACCGGCGGCCCCATCCGAGACCGCGATGGCCGCCACGGATCCGGCAGCGGCTCCGGAGCCGGCACGCGCGGTGGAAAGCGCCGTGGCATTGCCGCCGGCCGGCGCGCCGCTCACCGTGACCGTCCCGGCCCCGCCCGGTGCGGTGCGGCCGAACCTTCAGGCCAGCCAGGGCACCTACTCCTACAGCAAGGACGATGCCCAGGTGATGAAGGCCATCGAACGGACGAGCCAGCACAAGGGGCGGCTCGGCTCGGTGGTGATCGACGTCAAGTTCGACATCACGCCGGCCACCCTGCAGCGCGAGGGCTGGAGGCTCTGCGCCCTGACTTTCGACGACGGGCCGCACCGCGTCGTGACGCGCAAGATCCTGGACGTTCTGAACGCCGAGGGCGTGCGGGCGACCTACTTCCCGGTGGCGAGCGTCGCCGCCGCGCAGGGCGAGGTCATCCGCGACTTCATCGCCGCGGGGCACGAGATCGGCAACCACAGCCTGACCCACAAGGACATGCGGGCCATGGATGCCGAGGCGCAGCGCCATGAGATCGCCGAGGCGAACCGGATCCTGCGCGGTTTCGGCGCCGAACCGGTGCTCTTCCGGCCGCCCTTCGGCCGTTACACGCCGGAGATGCTGTCCATCGCCCGCGAGGAGAGGATGAGCCCGGTCCTGTGGAACATCGACACCCGCGACTGGCAGGTGCGCGATCCCGACAAGATCGTGCAGCATGTGAAGACCGCCGCCGGCACCGGCAGCGTCCTCCTGATGCATTCGACCTATCCGTCCACGCTGACCGCCCTGCCCCGGGTCATCGGCGACCTGCGCGCGAAGGGTTGCGAGTTCGTCACCCTGTCGGAATGGGTCGCGCGCATGGAGCGTCTTGCGCCGCCGCCCGAGGAGCCGCAGCTGGTGAAGGCCGAAGCGGCGGCCCTCCCCTCCGGCGCGCCGGGGGCCGCCCTGGCCGCCAAGCCCTAGCGGAAAGGCCCCGGCGGGGCCGTCAGCGGCCGGCCTTCTTGCGGGCTTGCCCATAGGCGCGGATGGCGCTCTCGACCTCGGGGGTCAGCATGTTCCATTCGCCCACCAGCTTGCCGCCCGAGACGTCCGCGACGCCGACGGTCGAGGCGAAGGAGAAGCGGCCGAAGGCATCGTCCACCTTGACGGTCACCCGCGCGTTCTGCCCGCGGATGAGCGACCCGTCGAAATTCGTGGCCACGAAGCCCTTGGTGGTGATGGCGCCGAGCGGGAAGGTCTTGTTGTCGAATTCGATGCAGCTCTGGGCCTTTGGCGCGGCCGGCTTCTTCTTTTCGGTGACGCTCACCTTCAAGAAATCGAAAAGTCCCATCGGCCCGCTCCCCCATGTCCAACACCGCAGCGGGTCGAAGCGCCCCGGCCGGCCCGGCCCTTCGGCCGCGCGCCGGATTTAAGCGTGGGCCGCGGGTTTGGGCAACCGATTCCCGTCCGCTTGCGTCCTGAGCGGATCGGCGGCGGGGAACCGCCTCAGCCGCCCGCTTCCGTCCAGGCAAGCCGCGCACGCGCTGCGAGGCCTACCGTGAAGGGCAGGAGCACCAGCAGCACGAAGCCCATGCCGAACAGGGCGGACATCATGCCGGCGGGGTCGTCCCCCCGGATTTGGGAGGCCGTCGCGACCAGCAGATGCAGCAGCAGGGCGGCGGACATGACCGCGGCCAAGCCCGGCGCCACATAGGCCGGAACCCGGAGGCGTGCTTCGGAATCCGGCCCGCCGCCGGCCCGCCGCGACGGCGGGCTGGGGATTCCATAGACATCATGCCCATAGACATCCTGCATCGGACTCTCCCTTCACCGTGCCGGCCCGTCTCCCGCCTGGCGGGAGCCCGCGCGGGCGCCGTGGTCGTTTACAGGACAAACTATAGCCCCGGCGGGCGCCCATTCATAAAAAGCAAACAACCTAGCCGCATCGACCGGCACACGCCGAAAGTCTTGCGTCCTTCGGCGATCAAGCCCTTCCTGGCGCTGCTCTCCACAGACTCTGTGGATAAGTGTGTTGACAAGCCATCGCGGCACCCGATTCGGTGAAGGAGACTCAAGGGTCCGGGCATGATTGCCTAAAAAATAGGCTTTCTTGCAAGTTATTGATTTCAAAGGAGAAGACGGTTTTCTTCACAGGTGGCGTGTCCCCACGTGTCAAACGCTAAATGCCGCAGCCCGTCTAAACCGTGTTTTTTCCGCCGCACTGTGTTCTGTTGACACGACGGGCGTTCCTGACGGGCGCAAAAGGCTGGGGTGCCGCTACCCATTCCCGTCGAGACTACGACTTTCGGGAAAGGGAGCCGTAGGGAGCCCTCCCCCGCCTTGACCTAGGACGATGCCGCCGTCTCCGGCGGTTCGGTCAGTGCCCAGCAGCGCAGAACCTCGGCCACGCTCCAGGCCTGGGCGATGCAGCCGCGCGGCGCGAAGGGGGCCTCCGCGTCGAAGACCTCGCTGATGGTGCCGACGCCGGCCTCGTCCAGATGGGGCAGGAAGCCCTCCAGAAGGCGGCGCGCGCCGGCGCGGTCCTCCGGGTGGAGCTTCAGCCAGGCCTCGACCATCGGCCCGATGAGCCATCCCCAGACTGTTCCCTGATGGTAGGCGGCGTCGCGCGCGCGCAGGTCACCGAAATACTTCGCTTTGTAGTCGCGGCTTCCCGGAGCCAGCGACCGCAGCCCGACGGGGGTGAGCAGGCGGTCGCGGACGGTCCCGACCACGGCGTCCCAGCGGTCGCGGTCCAGCACGGGGTGGTCGAGCGCTATGGCGAAGATCTGGTTGGGCCGGCAGGCTGTGTCGTCGCCCTCTTCCCCGTCCAGCACGTCATGGAGATGGCCGGCGGCCTCGCACCAGAAGCGCGCGTTGAAGGACGCACGCGCGCGGGCCGCCATCTCGCGGTAGGGCCGCGCCGCGTCTTCCCCCTGCTCTTCGGCTGTCCAGCCGGCGAGCAGGCACAGGGCGTTGTACCAGAGCGCGTTGATTTCCACCGCCTTGCCCCGGCGCGGCGTGACGACCCAGTCATCCACCTTCGCGTCCATCCAGGTGAGCTGGTATCCCTCCTGCCCCTGGCGCAGGAGCCCGTCCGCGGGGTCCATCCCGATGCCGAAGCGGGTGCCGGCCCGGTGGCGCTCCACGATGTCCGCGAGCTTCGGCAGCAGCAGCCGCAACGTGTGGCGGTCGGCGGTCGCCCGGACGTAGCGGTTCACCGCGTGGAAGAACCAGAGGGTCGCGTCCGCCGTGTGGTAGAGGCCGTCGTCGCGCCCGTCCGGGAACATGTTGGGGATCAGCCCGTCGCGGATGTAGTGGGCGAAGGTCCGCAGGATCCAGCGCGCCTCGTTCGCCCGGCCGGTGACCAGCGCCAGCCCTTCCAGGCTGATCATGGTGTCGCGGCCCCAATCGGTGAACCAGTGATAGCCGGCGATGACCGTGCGCACCTCGTCGCCCTCCGCCCAGGCGCGCATCATGTCGGACGCGCGGCTGACCGGGGTGAACAGGAAGCTGTCGGCGGCCAGCACCAGCTCCGTCATCGGCCCGGTCCGGAGGCTCGGGTGCGCCATGCCGACCAGCCGGCGCCGGCGCTCCGTCTCGAAGGCGAGGACATCGTCCGGCGGCAGCGCCTCGATGCGGCGCCAGTCCTCCGTCGCCGCGACGAAGGTCAAGGACCGGCCCGGCGCGATCTCGCCCGAGAAATAGCCGGGACTCCACAAGGCGCCGCGCGAGTCGTAACCGCGCTCCGCCTCGACATCGTAGAAGATCTCCCGCCGGTCGCCGCCGTCCAGCGTCAGGGGCATCGGCCCGCCCACGACCGTCATGTTCAGGGACGGAAGGTCCGCACCGGCCGACACGGTGTAACGCGCCCCTTCGGCCGTGACCCGGTAGGCGCGGGACATCGGCCGGTCCACGGCCTCCTCCAGCAGGCGGAAGGCCAGCATCGGCCGCAGCTTCAGCCGCACCGGCCCCGGCGCCTCCAGCAGGCGGTAGGTGACATTGACCATGTTTTGCCGGTAGGGCATCAGGATCCGCTTCTCGACGAGGATCCCCTCCCGCTCGAAGCGCCAGACGGGCAGCCCCGCCTCCAGCCGGAATTCCGCGACAGCACCGCGCCAGGCCTCCGGCGTCTGCCAGTCCTCGTCCCGCTCGCCGCCGAGCGGCAGCTCCGTCCCGTCGGGGAGCAGGATGTGCTCGGCGAGCTGACTCAGCATCACCACCCGGCCGAGCGGCGCCGGCAAGGCGGCCACGAGCAGTCCATGGTACCGGCGGGTCACCGCGCCCGACAGCGTGGTCGAGGCGAAGCCGCCCAGACCATTGGGGACCAGCCATTCGCGTGAGAGGGCGGCGTCCGGCGCGCTTTGCAGGACGGCGCGCCCGATCGTGCGGACGATGTCGGCCATGAACAACGTACCTTCGTGGCAGGAGGAAACCGAGCGTGCCCCTTCAACGGCTTGCGGCCGGAAAGGTGTCGATGCCTAGGTCCACGCCGGCACATCGGCCGGAGAAGCGAGCGCGCAGACTTCCTTTAGAATTCGCTTCAACCTTAGTAGACAAGATTGTGACATTTGAAGTTCATCAAGTTGCGTTTCCGCAACGGTTCGAGATCTCCTAAAAGGAAAAGCGTCAGGCCATTGGTCATAGGAGGGACGTTTATGCTATTCGGCGGAAATGTTGTTCCATCCCCGCCAAGGGGATCAGATGAGGATCGTCATGCGCATCGTCGCCGCTCTTGCTTTCGCCGCCGCCACCGCTCTCTCGACCAGCGCCGCCCTGGCGCAGGACAGCCAGATTGGCGTCTTCGTCGCCCCGCAGATCAGCACGCTCGGCCTCGGCGCCGAGGTCGGCTACCGGATCAACGACTATGTCGGCGTCCGCGGCGGCGTGAACGCCTTCAGCTTCAGCCGCACCCTCGACATCGAGGACATCACCTATGACGGCGACCTGACGCTGAAGTCCTTCGGCGCGATGGCCGACCTCTATCCTTTCCGCGGCGGCTTCCACGTCACCGGCGGCCTGCGCCTGAACTACAACGAAGCCGACCTGACCGGCACGCCGTCGGGCGCCTTCTACAACGTCAACGGCACCAACTACCCGACCGCGGCCGTCGGACGCCTCGAGGGCGAGGTCGATTTCCGGCGCGTGGCCCCCTATCTCGGCCTCGGCTGGAAGGGCAGCCTCTTCTCGCCGAACCTGCATGTCGGCGCCGACCTCGGCGTGATGTTCCAGGGCAAGGCCGACGTCAGCCTGCGCGCCACCAACGCGACCGTCGGCGCCCTGCTGGCGTCGGACATCGAGCAGGCCCGCCAGGACATCGAGGACGAGGTCGAGGATTACCGCTTCTACCCGGTCCTGTCGGTTTCCATCGGCTACCGCTTCTGACCGGACGTCCGCATCCGGACGTTCCATTCCTCAATCGAAGGGCCGCCCCGGCGACGGGGCGGCCTTTTCCACGTCCGGAACAAGGCCGCCCCTCGCTTCCGCGCCTGTTTGACCCCATCTTGGGCGGGTCATGGCCTACACCCTCCTCTACATCCGCCGGCACGAACTCCGGCACCAATCCTCCCCCTGCTGGATCGCCGCCCTGTCGCGGGCACGGGGCCTCCTGGACGCCGGAGCCGAGCAGATCTCCGTCCTCGACCCCTACGGACGCGAGGTCGCCACCCACGACGACCTCATCCGCCACCGCGACCTCGTCCGCAAGGCGGAAGGGGAACGGTGAGGGCGCCCTTCCGCCCGGTGCCGTCCAGCATTGGATCCGGCTTGGAAGTTTATTTTTTGTGGGTACACTTGATCCATGGGGATCAGCTGCGCCCCCGAAAGGCGCTCAGCGACCTTGTCCAGCCGGGGATTGGACTTCGAGGACGCGGTAGAGGTGTTTTCCAAACCCGCATTCGAAAGGGAGTACACCCGTTTCGACTATGGGGAAGCCGATTTCAAATAGAGCGGCAAGCCGGTGGACCGGGCCAGGATGGCAAGGCCGGATTGATGCGGCTCTTGCCGAATGGATCGAGAGCCACGGGAAGACCGATCGGTAAGACGGCAGGGCCAAGTCGAGGCGAAAGGGACATCGAAGCCGCATGAACAACACTCCTCGTGTCACGGTTTGGAACGAGTTCCGCCACGAGCGCAACAACGAGGCCGTCGCGGCCATCTACCCGCGGGGCATGCACGAGACCATCGCCGCCCCCCTACGCGCCGCCGGGCTGGAGGTCGCCACCGCGACGCTGGACGAGCCGGAGCATGGGCTGACCGAGGCGCGGCTGGAGGCGACCGACGTGCTGGTCTGGTGGGGCCACCGGGCGCACGCGGAGGTGTCCGACGCGGTGGCCGAGCGCGTGCGGCGGCGGGTCGTGGACGGCGGCATGGGGCTGCTCGCACTCCATTCCAGCCACTTCTCCAAGCCCTTCATGGGGCTGATGGGCACGGGCTGCTTCCTGAAATACCGGGTGGCCGGCGAGACGGAACGGCTGTGGGTGGTCGATCCCGCCCACCCCGTGGCGGCTGGCATCTCCGACGCGATCGAGCTGGAGCGGGAGGAGATGTACGGCGAGCCCTTCGACGTGCCGCCGCCCGACGAGCTGGTCTTCATCAGCTGGTTCAAGGGCGGGGAGGTGTTCCGCAGCGGCTGCGCCTGGCGGCGCGGCTTGGGCCGCGTCTTCTATTTCCGCCCCGGCCATGAAACCTTCCCGACCTATCACGACCCGCGCATCCAGCGCGTGATCCTGAACGCCGTCCGCTGGGCCGCCCCGCCGGCCGATCTCCGGCCGCCGGTGCGTGGCCGCAGGGAGCCGCTGGAGCCGCTCGGCTGAGGGGCCGCCTGGCAGAGGGGTAGGGCCGGCTCCGGATGTCGGTACCCCTCATAAGCCTCCCTCGCCCCCATCCGATGCTTGGCCGAACGGCCCGAAAAAGGGGTAATCGTCACTGGGCGGCTTCGCCGCGTGCGGGCCGGATGGCCTCGCATGCAGCGAGGCAGCACTCCGCGGCGAGCAGGAGAGACGTGCCTTGTATGTCGACGCGCGATCGCTTTCGGATGGGGAGCGGCTGGAAGCGGATCTCTGCATCGTCGGCGCGGGTGCCGCGGGCATAACGCTGGCACGCGAGTTCATCGGCAGCGGGCTCCGCGTCTGCCTCATGGAAAGCGGCACCTTCGAGATGGAGGACGAGGTCCAGGCGCTGTGCCAGGGCGCGGTCCTCGGCGCAGAGTTCTTCCCGCTGGACCAATGCCGCCTGCGCTTCTTCGGGGGCTCGACCAACCACTGGACCGGCTTCTGCCGGACGCTGGAGCCGCTGGATTTCGCCGAGCGGCCCTACATCCCGCACAGCGGCTGGCCCTTCGGCGCCGAGCACATGCGGCCCTTCTACGAGCGCGCGCACAAGGTCTGCGAACTCGGCCCCCCGACCTACGCGGTTGAGGATTGGGTGGACGGAATGCCGGCCCCCTTCGCGCTGGAGAGCGGGCGCCTGAACAACGCCATCTACCAGTACAGCCCGCCGACCCGCTTCGGCCAGGCCTACCGGGACGAGCTGGAAAAGGCGGCGAACGTCACCGTCCTGCTGCACGCCAACGCGGTGAACATCGAGACGCCGGCCGAGCCCGACCGGGTGACCGGCATCGCCGCCGCGACGCTGGAGGGCAAGCGCCTGCGGATCGTCGCCCGCGACTATGTCCTGGCGACCGGCGGGATCGAGAACGCCCGCATCCTGCTGAACGCCAACCGCGTGCAGGCGGCAGGGCTCGGCAACGCCCACGGCCTCGTCGGCCGCTACTTCGGCGACCATCCCATCGTCTGGCGCTCGGGCCTCGCCGTGTTCGGGGAAGGGTATCCCAACCTCGAATATTACTGCCGCGACACGCGCGTGCGGGGCCATCTCGTGCGCGGCGTCTTCCTGCCGACCGAGGAGACGCTGAACCGGGAATGCATGCCCAACTGGGCCATGACCCTGATGGAGGCACGGCTGACCGACGCGTCGGAGGGCGCGCGCTCCCTCAAGACGCTCGTGGCGCAGGCCGAGGCCGGCGAACTGCTGGACGGGTTCGGCACGCATGTCCTGAACATCGTCCGGGACCTGGACCAGCTCGCGGAGAGCGCCTGGCACAGGGCCTTCGACACGCAGATCCGCATCTATACCACCCGCTACTGGTGCGAGACGCCGCCGGACCCGGAAAGCCGCGTGCTGCTGGTGGAGGAGCAGGACCGGTTCGGCCTGCGGCGGGCCGGGGTGGACTGGCGCCTGCCCGGCGACTTCTACGCCAACATCGTGAAATCGAACCGCATCCTGGCGGAGGAGTTCGGCCGGCTCGGCATCGCGCGCCTCCAGGTCTTCCCCGACCGCACGCCCGAGAACAAGGACGACTGGCCCCACATCCAGTTCGAGAGCAGCTACCACCACATGGGCACGACCCGCATGCACGCCGACCCGCGCCGCGGGGTGGTCGATGCCGACGCGCGGGTGCACGGAATCTCCAACCTCCACGTCGCCGGCAGTTCGGTCTTTCCCACCTACGGCCACGCCAACCCGACCCTGACCATCACCGCCCTGGCGATCCGTCTCGCCGATCACCTGAAAACCAAGCAACGGGACCTGTAGGTGCGCCATGGAACTGGATCGCCGCGACCTCCTTATGGCCCTTGCCGGCGGCACGCTCTTCGCGGCGACGCCGCTCGCCCCCCTGTCCGCCGCGCCGCGCCGCGACTGGGCGATAGTGCTGTCCGACCTGCTGCCGAGCAATGAGAGCGCGCGCGCCGTCGGCCGCGCCTATCTCGACACGGAGCCCGCGGACTTCGACCCGCAAAGGCTGGTGGAGGATCTCTTCGAAGGCCAGGACCGCGCCGAGATGCAGCGGCTGCGTGGTGCCGTGGCCTCGGCCGTCCGCGCCGACTTCGAAGCCGGCCGCACCGTTTCCCTGCACGGCTGGTTCCTGTCGCGCACGGAATCCCAGCTCTGCGCCATGGTAACGCTGCTGGAGGCGTGACCGGCCCTCCCCCGCCGTTCCCAGACTTACTCCCTGCCCTCACGCTTCCCGCCTCCTCCGGGTGCGCGCCGCCGGCCTGCCGGAACCTCGGCCGCACTTCCGCGGTTGTCCGCAATGCCGCGGATCAAACACCGCAAGGAGGAACAGCATGACCAAGACCGGCAAGAACACGACCGAGCAGGACAAGCACATGTCCGGCGGTCCCGGCAAGGCGGCCAAGAGCGGCCACGACAATCCCGACAAGGCGCTCGGCAACAAGCCCGGCCAGAACCAGTCGAGCGGCCAGGGCCGCGAGCGCGGCGCCGGCGAGGGCGGTTCCCGCGGCGCGTCGGACGAGGCGCGCAACCGGACGCAATAAGGCCGGCCCCAGTGAGGCAGGCCCCAGTGAGGCAGACCCTCATGAAACCGGCCCTGCCGAGCACGCTCCCCGCCGGGCACCGCCCGCGAATGTCAGGATCAACGAACAAGGAAGTGCGGTTCCATGCTGAAGCAGATTTCGGTCGCAACCGTGAAACAGGCCGCCGACCTCGCCGACAAGGCGGTCAACGAGCGTGAGAGTTTCCTTTCGGGCATGCGCAACATCGACCTCGGCGAACAGCGCAACGAGCGCGGCTCGCGCAACCCGACGGACCTCGACTCGCTGAGCATCCTGCCGGACGGCGCCGGGGCCGCCTTCGGCCAGCTCAAGCAGATGCTGGAGGAGCTGTCGCCGGAGCAGCGCTGCGAACTGCGCGCCGTGATGATGGTCGGGCGCGGCGATTTCGCCGGCAAGGAGTGGGACCGCGCCCTGGACGAGGCCAGCCGCGCCCCGGACGCCTCCCACTATCAGGACATCGCCGAGCGGGTGGACCTGCACGATTACCTGATGAAGGGCCTCTACGAGATGAATCTTCTGCAGAAGGAGGCGTGATGTCCCTGGACAGCTTTGCCGGGCGGGTCGTCGATGCGCCCGGCCGCCTGCTTGGCGGGCGGTCCGACGACGAACATGGCGAGATGGCCGGCACGGTCGAACGCTGGGCGGCCATGCTCGGCGGCACGGCGCTCGGCGTCGCCGGGCTGCGGCGCGGCGACTGGGCCGGCATGGCACTGGCGGCCGTCGGCGGGGGGCTCTTCCTCGCCGGCGCGGCCGGGATGCCCGTCGCCGCTCCCGTCCGGGAGCGGCTGCGCGACCTCGGCGAAGGGCTGGGCGAAGGCGGCCTGGACAGGATCGGCGGCGGCGTCGCCGGGCTGATTCCGTCGGCCCGGCGCGAGCCGACCACCACCCAGTCGGTGGTGACCATCGCCGCGCAGCCCGAGCGGCTGTTCCGCTTCTGGCGCAACTTCGGCAACCTGCCGAAGATCATGGACCATCTGGAGGCGGTGGAGATCGAGTCCGAGAAGCGCAGCCACTGGAAGGCCAAGGGTCCCGGCGGCGTCCGGCTGGACTGGTTCTCCGAGATCGAGCAGGAGCGCGAGAACGAGCTGATTTCCTGGCACACCGTGGAGGGCAGCCAGCTTCCGCACAAGGGGCAGGTCATGTTCAAGCCGGCCCCCGGCAACCGCGGAACGGAGGTGCGGCTGACCATGGCCTACCATCTGCCGGGCGGCCAGAGCGGCCGGGCCGTCGCGAAGATGTTCGGAGCGACGCCGGAACAGCAGGTGCGCGAGGCCTTGCGCCGCATGAAGCAGCTCATGGAGGCGGGCGAGATCGCGACCATCGACGGGCAGCCCAGCGGCAGCCGGGGGGCCTACCGCCCCGTGATCGGGGAGAAGTGAGACGATGAAAGCCCTCTGCTACAACGGCGTCAACGACCTGCGCGTGGAGCGGGTCCCCGACCCCAAGCTGATCGGCCCGCACGACGTGATCGTGAGGGTGATTCTGTCCTCGGTCTGCGGGTCGGACCTGCATCTCCTGGACGGCTATGTGCCGACCATGATGCCCGGCGACATCATCGGCCACGAGTTCCTGGGCGAGATCGTCGAAAAGGGACCGGAAGTCCGCAACCTCAACCGCGGCGACCGCGTCATCACCGTGTCGATCATCGGCTGCGGAAAGTGCCAGTACTGCCAGAACGAGGAATATTCGTTCTGCGACAACTCCAACCCGCACCCGCAGTTCACGGAGAAGACCTACGGCCACGCCTGCGCCGGCATCTTCGGCTACAGCCACGCCTTCGGCGGCTACGCCGGCAGCCACGCCGAGTACATCCGGGTGCCGTTTGCCGACACCAACTGCTTCCGCGTGCCGGAGGGCGTCACGGACGAGCAGGCGGTCTTCGTGTCGGACGCCGCCCCGACCGGCTACATGGGCGCCGAGATGGGCAACATCAAACCGGGCGACGTGGTGGCTGTCTGGGGCTGCGGCGGCGTCGGCCAGATGGCGATCCGCGCCGCCTACCTGATGGGGGCGGAGCAGGTCATCGCCATCGACCGCTACCCGGACCGGCTGAAGGCGGCGCAGCTGAAGGCCGGTGCCGAGCCGCTGGACTACACCCGCGTGGACATCTACGACGCGCTCCAGGCCATGACGGGCGGGCGCGGGCCGGATGTCTGCATCGACGCGGTCGGCATGGAGGCGGACGGTTTCGACACGGGTGCGGAATACTGGTACGACCGCACCAAGCAGGCCCTGCGGCTGGAAAGCGACCGGCCGAAGGTGCTGCGCCAGATGATCGAATGCTGCCGCAAGGGCGGCACGCTTTCCATCGTCGGCGTCTATGGCGGCCTGATCGACAAGTTCCCGATGGGGGCGGCCATGAACAAGGGGCTGACCTTCCGCATGGGCCAGCAGCACGGCCAGCGCTACGTCAAGCGCCTGTTCGACCACATCCAGAGGGGCGAACTCGACACCTCCTACCTGCTGACCCACAAGTGGTCGCTGGACGACGCGCCGGAAGGCTACCGGATGTTCAAGGAGAAGAACGACAACTGCATGCGCGTCGTTTTCGCCCCCTGAGGGTTGGGGGAGGAAGCGCGCTCTGACAAGGATCGGGACATGAACATTCTCTACGCCTACCCGGCGGAAAAGGGCCAGGGGGTCGAGGCGGAGATCCTCGGCATCCTCCGTGACCGCTTCGGAAACGCCGTGCAGACCGCCCGCGAGGAACGCGACGCGGAACGCGGCGACAGCACGGACGTGTTCGTGACGGTGGAGATGAACGACCGGCACGGCGAGGCGGTCATCGACTGCCTGCGCGCCCACCCGGCCGTGATCGACGCCGCCCAGGAAAGCTTCGGCGAGCGCGTGTAGCCGTCAAGCGCGCGTTCCCTCCCGGGGCAGAAGCGCCGCGGCGATGTCCTCCAGCCGGTCGAACATCAGGTCCGGCCCGCGGGCCAGCAGGGCATCCCGCGTCGCGTAGCCCCAGGACACGGCCGCGCAGCGCAGGCCCGCCGCGCGGGCCGCCTCTATGTCCCGGGTCTCGTCGCCGATGCACAGCGCGTCGGCGGCGGGAACCCCGGTCCGGCGCAACAGCGCCCGGATCTTCGCCGCCTTCCCGAACAGCGACGCGCCGCATTCCAGATGCGCCACCCGCGCCGCGTTGTCCGGCCCCAGGACGGTCCGGACATTCTCCCGCGAATTCGACGTCACGACGGCAATCGTTACGCCGCCTTCGGACAGGCGGCGCAGCAGTCCGTCCACGCCGGGGAACAGCCGGATGTCCGCGATGTCCTGCGCCATCCGCGCCCGCATGTGGCGGGCGATCCAGGGCAGCCGCCACATCGGCACCCCCAGCCGCCGCACGATCTCCCGCGAGCTGCAGCCCCGCAGAGCCTCCGCCTCCTCGGCATCCACCGTCCTGAATCCGTAGAGTTCCGCCACTTGGTTCAGCACGCCGGCGAACCAGGGGAAGGAATCGGCGAGCGTGCCGTCGAAATCGAAGATGGCCAGACTGCGTGCCATGGTGCCGGTCCGTTTTCCGTCATTTCGGGAGTAGGATGTGGGTTGGGCCGGGCCGGCCCTGGCCGAAGGCTTTGCCCTGCAGCCAAGGTTCCGTCAACTCTCTTTACAGTTCTTCGCTTCTTCTTTGTGCAGCCTCATCAGACAAGTCATTCATCAATAATTGAAAGTGGTACTACTCAAGAGGAGGCCAGCCTTCGCCCCCGTTTAACCGCGCGTTAACTGTCCTGGGAGCTTAATGGTCTCAACGGACACGAGCCACCCTGGAGTTCTCGACCATGACGACGCCCACCCTCTCGAACGAGGTTTTCAACGCGTCCCAGATTCACCTGGGCGTCCTGGACGAGTTCATCGCGGTCGTTCAGCGCAAGCTGTCGGAGACGGCGAACCCCTTCGCCCGCGACAGCCTGAAGGATCTGCTGGCCAGCCTGACCGAGCAGCGCGAAGGCTACAGCGCGATGATCGAGCCGCTGGCCGCCGCCGCCTGAACGGCGCCGATCCGGCCTGAAGGAGATCGGCCATCAAGGCCGATCCGGCGACTCGGCGAAGCAAAAAAGGGGCGCTCCTCGCGGAGCGCCCCTTTTCCGTTCCGGCCTTATAAGATTTTCATGAAGTCCTGACCTGCGGTCAGGACTTCCGTGGCGCGGGGGGCGGGGCGCGGGGCCGCAGTCGCGGCCCTATACCGGGTTCGGAGGTCGGAATTTTCCGAACCCGGCCTTACGCCGGCTCGGCCTCTTCCGGAGGCGCCTCCACCGGCGGGGCCGGAAGCTCGACGTTCACGCGCCGGCCGATGATGTCGCCGCCCTTCAGCAGGACCGGGATGGCGTCGCCCGGCATGCGGACGGTGCCGTCCGCGTCGATCCAGCCCGGCCCGTCGGTCTGCTGCTGCCATCCGGCCCTCTTCAGCATCCGGCTCGGCAGGCGGCTCTGCAGCCCCTCGGGCCGGAGCGTCACGAAGGCGCCGCCGCCATCCATGCCGCCGAGCACGGCTTCCGTCTCGCGTCCGCCGAGCCTCACGGCGAAATCGGCGGCGAGCAGCCTGCGGGCTTCGCCCTCGGCGCCGGACGCGGCGCGCGAACGCTCGTTGCAGGCGGCGCAGACCTTTTCCAGGTCGTTGAGGTTATGGCCCGACCCGGACGGCTTGCCGGCGAGGATCGCGACGATCAGCCGGTGCACGACAAGGTCGGCATAGCGCCGAATCGGCGAGGTGGCGTGCAGATAGGCCGGCTCACCGAGCGAGAAATGGCCCGTGGGCGAGGTCGCGTAGGAGGCGGGGCCGAGCGCCCGCAGGATGGCGGAGCGGATGTTCTCGCGCACCGGCGTGCCCTCGGCGCCGGCCAGCGCGTCGATCATCGCCTCGCGCAAACCGTCCGCCGTGGAGACCTCGGCCGGGTCGAGCGTCACGCCGCAACGGGCGAAATCCTCGATCAGGGCCGCGACGCGGGAGGCGTCCGGGGTGGCGTGGTTCCGGAACACGGCGGCGTGCCCGCCCTCGGCCAAGAGGCGCGCGGCACTCAGATTGACCGCGAGCATGCACTCCTCGACCAGCCGGTGGGCCGTGGTGCGCGGCTCGACCTCGATCCGCTCGATCTTGCCGTCCTCGCCCAGGATCTGGCGGAGGTCGTCGCCGCCCACATCCAGGCGCCGGTCGGACGCGGCCAGCAGAGCCTTCACCGCCGCAGCCGCGGCGCGCAGCGACTCAGCGACCTCTTCGTCGGCGTTCAGCTCGGCGTCCCCGTCGAGGAAGGCGGCGACGTCCTCATAGACCAGCCGCGCCTTGACCCGGACCAGAGCCCGCTCGAAGCGGTAGCCGGCCAGCGCGCCGTTCCGGTCCACGCGCAGTTCGCAGCAGAGCGCCGGACGCTCCTCGCCGAGCAGGAGGGAGCAGAGCCCGTTGGAGATCTCCTCCGGCAGCATCGGCCAGGTCTTGTGCGGCAGGTAGACCGAGGTCAGCCGCTCGCGCGCGATCTTGTCCAGCGGGCTGCCCGGCGTGACGAAGGCGGCCGCGTCGGCGATCGCCACGGTCAGGGTCCAGCCATCCGCCGTCTCCTCCGCGCAGATCGCGTCGTCGAAATCCTTCGTGGAGGCGCTGTCGATGGTCGCCAGCGGCAGGTCGCGGCGGTCGGCGCGCTCGGTCTCCTGGGGGGCAACCGCCGGCACGGCCTTGAAGGGGCCGGGCAGGCCCCACAGGCGGCGGGCCAGCTCGCTTTCGATCCCGTTGTCGGTTCCATGCCCGAAGACCTTCACCGGCGAGGCGGTGCAGCCGGCACCGAGGAAGCCGGTGCCGACGATCTTGGCCTGGAGGATGTCCCCTTCCTTCATCCCCTCCGCACTCTCCAGCGGCAGGGTCAGCGGCTCGGTCCGGCGCTCGGGCGCGAAGGCGAGGCGCCCGCCCTCGCCCGCCACGACGCGCCCGAAGACGGCGGTGGTCAGGCGCGAATGGACGCGCTGCGGGATGGCGTCGGGCGTGCGGCCCGCCTCCTTCGGCTGGATCAGCGCGACGGTCACGCGGTCCCCGCCCATGACGCCGAGCGTCTCGCGCGGCGAGATGGCGTAGCGGACGCCTTCGTCGGTGACGGCCCAGAAGCGGCCGTTCGGCTCGTGCAGGACGGTGGCGTCCACATAGCTCAGCATCACCGACGGGAAGATCAGCCCCTTGTGCAGGAGGCACAGCTTGTCGCGGCCGAGCCGCCGCAGGGCGCGGATCAGCCCGCCCGTGTCATCGCCCCAGGCGAGTTCCTCGCGCAGCGCGTCGAGACGGACAGGGCTCGTCAGCCCCCGGATGCGGTCGGTAAGGGCGGCCAGGGCGTCGCCGGGAGAACGGGTCGGGAGGGGCTGGGTGGTGTCCGTCATGTCGTCTTTCTTGCGCGGAGGCATCAAGGGGCCGCGCGCCATCTTCCGCTCGAAGGGACCCCTATGGGGCATTGCGGCCCATGAACGGTCTTTCGGGCCACGGGGTCAAGTCATCTCCGGCGGACAAGGCGCGGAGGGGTGCGGCAGGTGAGCGTGAGATGCCGCCCCGAGCCGTGCGTCATCCGAGCGGCGCCCCACTTTCATCGTGATGGTCATCACTGGACATGAAAGGGATCGCATACCCCGTTTTTCATATGAAAAAAGATTATCGATCCAAGCCGGCTGACCTCTCGTATCAAGTAATTCCGCCGAATTTTCACGCTCTTATATGCAAAACCACCCCGCCCACCAATTCTCTGGCAGATATCCCATACAACGGGTAAACACGATCAAGTAGCTCCTTGAGGTTTGAGGCCGAAATGGCAAGCACCCGCATCCTGCACCTTGAGGACAGCTCGATCGATGCGGATCTTGTCGCGCAATACCTGAGTGATTTCGGCCCGTCACTCACGATACGCAGGGTTGTTGGACAGAGCGATTATGTCGAGGCATTGGCGGAACGCGCGCACGACCTGATCCTCGCCGATTACGAGTTGCCGGATTTCGATGGCCTCGCCGCCCTGGCGATCGCCAGGGAGCAGGCTCCGGACCTGCCCTTCATCTTCGTCTCGGGCGTCCTGGGCGAAGAGCTGGCCGTGGATGCGCTGCATCGCGGCGCCACGGACTATGTCGTCAAGCAGCGCCTCCAGCGCCTGCCGTCGGCCGTGTCCCGTGCCCTGGAAGAGGTGCAGCGCAAGATTCGGCACAGGGCCGCCGAGAAGGCCATCCAGTCGGCGGAAGCGCGCTTTCGCGGCGTGTTCGACTCCAAGGCCATCGGCCTGAGCGTCTACGACATCGACAGCGGAACCACCCTGGCGATGAACGACTGCCTGCTGGCGCTGATGGGCTACACGCGCGCGGATTTCGAGCGGGGCAAGGCCGACTGGCGCGCCGTCACGCCGGCCGAGTACGTCCATCTCGACGAGGCGACGGTCCAGTGCCTGCGCCGGGGCGAACAGCCCGACCCCTTCGAGAAACCCTATGACCGGAGCGATGGTTCGCGCGTGTGGGTCCGGCTGCACGCGGCCTCCATGCCCGGCCGGCCCGAGCAGGTGGTGCTCTCCGTCCAGGACATCACCGAGCGCAAGAACGCGGAGACGGAACGCGAACGCCTCCTGGCCGAGCTTCGCATCGAGCGCGCCCGGCTAGAGCAGGTTCTCGAACATCTGCCGGTCGGCCTGATCGTGGCCCAGGCACCGTCGGGGAAGATCCTGTCCTACAACCGCCAGGCGGAGGAAATCCTCGGCCATCCGCTTCTGCCGGCCGACCGGATCTCCGGATACGCGACCTATGGCGGGCTCCATGCCGATGGCCGTCCCTATCAGCCCGGGGACTATCCCGTCGCGCGGGCGCTGCTGACCGGCCAGCGGGTTGAACAGGAGGATCAGGTCTATCGCCGTGGCGACGGGCGCATCACGCACCTGTCGGTCAGCGCCGCCCCGGTGGGCGCTCCCGGCGAACCGCCGGACGCCGTGGTCTGCGCCTTCCTCGACGTGGACGAGCGGCTGCGGTCGGAAGCGGCCCTTCGGGACAGCGAGGCGCATTTCCGCGCCCTGGCGGAAGCCATGCCGCAGCTGGTCTGGACGACGCGCCCGGACGGCTATCATGAATATTACAACGCGCGCTGGTACGACTACACCGGCACCCGTTCCGGGGACACCAAGGGCGAGGGGTGGAGCAAGATCCTGCACCCCGACGATCTGGAAAGGACCTGGACGGTCTGGCGCCATTCACTGAGGACGGGCGAGCCCTACGAAATCGAGTACCGCCTGCGCTCCGGCGACGGCGGCTACCGCTGGTTCATCGGCCGGGCGCTTCCGATGCGCGGCGAGGATGGCCGGATCATCCGCTGGTATGGCACCTGCACGGACGTCGAGGAGCAGAAGCGCACGGCGGCGATGCTCGCGGAGACCAAGGAACGGCTGCGGCTCGCCCAGGAGGCCGCCGGGGTCGGAAGCTGGGAATGGGACGTCGAGGCCGATACCGTCCATTGGTCGCCGGCCACCTACGCCCTCTACGGCTGCGATCCGGAGTCCTGGACGCCCAGCTTCCAGGGCGTCCTGCTGCTTCTGCACCCCGACGACAGAGCGGGAACCACCGACCAGATCCTCGGCTTGCTCGACCATCCCCGTCCGCTCGATCTGGAGTTCCGGGTGGTGCGGCCGGACGGAAGCGTGCGCTGGGTCCTGTCCCGCTGCCGCCCGGAGGAGAAACGGAATGGCCGTACGACCGTCGTCCGCGGCGCGGACATGGACGTGACGGCGCGCAGGGCCGCCGAGGAGCGCGAGCGGCTGCTCATGCGCGAGGTCGATCATCGCGCCAAGAACGCGATGGCCGTGGTGCAGTCCCTGGTGCGTCTCACCCGGGCGGACACGAAGGAGGAGTTCGTCGCCGCCATCGAGGGGCGGGTCACCGCCATGGCGCGCGCCCATTCCCTGCTGGCCCGCGACAAGTGGGCGGGCAGCGATCTGGCCGCCCTCATCGAACAGGAACTCGACGCCTTCGCCCGGGACCAGGTCCAGCTGTCCGGCCCGCCGGCCACCTTCGCGGCCGACGCGGTCCTTCCGGTCGGCCTCGCCCTGCATGAACTCGCCACCAACGCCGCCAAGTACGGTTCGCTTTCGGCGAAGGCCGGTCTCCTGACGGTGGAATGGCGCGTCGCGGCGGAAACCGGCGATCTTGTCCTGTCGTGGCGGGAAACGGGAGGACCGTCCGTCGCGGCGCCGATGCGACGCGGTTTCGGATCAACCCTCGTGCGCGCCAGCATCGAGGATCAATTGGGCGGGCGTCTTGTGCTGGACTGGCGCGCCGAAGGCCTGGCGCTGGAGATGCGGATCCCGGACAAGCACTGGACTCCGCACATGGCGTCGGTCCGGGACGTCCTCGAGCCCGAGATGAGGCTCGGGGCCGTTCCGCGGCGGGTTCTCGTGGTGGAGGACAGCGCGCTGATCGCCATGGAACTCCAGCAGGCCCTTCTGGATTTCGGCTGCCAGGTGGTCGGCCCTGCCCTGTCGCTGGAGGATGCCCGCCACCTCGCGGACGACCCGGAGCTGGAAGCGGCCGTGCTGGACCTCGACCTGAACGGCCAGTCCTCCCTGGCGCTGGCCGAGAGCCTGCGCTGGCGCGGGGTCCCGGTGCTGTTCTGCTCCGGCTATGAGGACATTTCCGCGCCGGCCTGGGCCGGCGTGCCGCGCCTTCACAAACCCTTCTCGCGAGCGGAGCTGATGGCGGCCCTTCGCGCGGTCGCGAGGGACGGCACCCCGGTGGCTCAGCCAAGTCCAAGCGCATGAGGATATCGCCATCGATCTCCTGCCGGCGAAGCGCCCCGACATTTTCGCGCGCCGCAAGGGTTGCGCCTCGTCTACAGACGCCCGTCGGACAGCCCTGACCTATGAACCGGCTCGGAGGTGGCGGGCGGCGGGTCCCTGCCCTATCATTCCGCCGAGCGCATTCCCGGACCCCCGCAGGCCAAGGTGAACCACCAGCCCCCAACCCCCGCCGGGCTCCCCGAAGCCACGGCCTCCGAAAGCACGGCCTCTGAAAGCACAATCGGGCCGCCCAACCGGCGCATCGCGGTTCTGGCCTATGACGGGCTGTGCACCTTCGAGTTCGGCATCGCCGTGGAGGTGTTCGGGCTGCCCCGGCCGGAGTTCGGCGAGCGCTGGTACGAGTTCCTGGTCTGCGGCGTCGGCGCCGGGCCGTACCGGGCGACCGGCGGAATCACGGTGGCCGCCGACGCCGGGCTGGAGGCGCTGGAGGGTGCCGGGACCATCGTCATTCCCGGCTGGCGCCATCCAGACGAGCCGCCGCCGGCCGAGCTGCTGGACGCCCTGCGGCGCGCGCACGGCCGGGGTGCGCGCATCCTGTCCATCTGCTCTGGCGTCTTCGTGCTGGCCGCCGCCGGGCTGCTGTCGGGGCTGCGGGCGACGACGCACTGGCGCTACACGGACCGGCTCCAGGCGCGCCATCCCGACATCCGGGTCGAACCGGGCGTGCTCTACATCGACAACGGCACGATCCTGACCTCGGCGGGCAGCGCCGCCGGGCTCGACCTCGCCCTGCATCTGGTCCGGCGGGACTACGGCCCCCGGATCGCCAACCAGGTCGCCAAGCGGCTGGTCATCCCGCCGCACCGCGACGGCGGGCAGAGCCAGTTCATCGAACGCCCCCTGCCCGACCGGGAGGGCAGCCATTTCGGCCGGCTCATCGCGGAACTGCGCGCGGACCTGTCGGCGGAGCACACGGTCGCGGAGATGGCGCGCCGCGCCGCCATGAGCGAGCGGACCTTCCTGCGCCGCTTCAAGGAGGCGACCGGCGCCTCCCCCGCCGACTGGCTGACGGGGGAGCGCGTCGGCCGCGCCCGCGAGCTGCTGGAGGGAACGAGCCTGCCGATGGAGGAGATCGCGGCCTCCGCCGGCTTCGCGAACGCCGCCGCGATGCGCCACCATTTCCACCGGAAGCTCGGCGTCACCCCCGCGCGCTACCGGGCAGCCTTCCTCGGCGAAGCCTCCTAACCCGGTGTCGCGAGCGAACCCGGCTCGGCACCATGGGCGAAGGCGAAGCCCTCGTCCGCCCAGCCGGTCATCCCGCCGATCATCAGCTTGACCGGCCGCCCGAGCCTCGCCAGCCGCAGGGCGCCTCGGTCCGCCCCGTTGCAGTGCGGGCCGGCGCAATAGACCACGAAGAGTGTTTCCGGCGGCCATTCGGCCATGCGCGAGGCGGTGATCTTGCCGTGCGGCAGGTTTAGAGCGCCCGGCACATGGGCCTCCTCGTAGAGGCGCGGCCCCCGCACGTCGAGCAGGACGAAATCCATCCGGCCCGTGCGCATCGATTCATGCACGTCCCAGCAGTCCGTCTCGAACTCGAACTTCCGTCCGAAATGCGCCACCGCCCGTTCCGGCGCCGCCGCCGGGATCTCCGTCACATTGCTTGCCATGGCCGTCTCCCTCCTGCCTTGCGTGATGCACGGCAAGGATGGCGCAACGGCGCATGGACGCGTGAGTGGCCGGACGGACAGCCTGCATCGAAATCCCGCCAAACCGCGGCGAGAGAAAACGCCCCTGCATAGGGTCGCAATATCGACGCACGTTGTTAGGCCACGATTTTAGCGGAAAAAAAACCCACCTACCCGTCATCCCCGCAAAGGCGCTGAATTTTGCACATCGGCCTGTGTTGCCGAAGCCTGCAACCTCCCTCTTCGTCATTCCCGCGAAAGCGGGAATCCAGTCCTTCCCGTAGCGAACCCTTTGGAAACTCTGGATCCCCGCGTCCGCGGGGATGACGCTGGAAGGTGATCGGAACCTTGCTTCGGTCGATCAACCCTCAAAGTTAGCGCCTTCGCTAAGGCGGGGATCCAGAAGTCCGCAGGGCGAACGCCGTGGGAGAGTCTGGACCCCCGCTCCCGCGCAAACGTTGTTTGCGCGGGAGCGGCAGGCGAATGCCAAGGCATTCGCCGAGAGCATTTCGCGGGGGTGACGGATAAGTGCCTGTTTTCGTTAAGGCCCCTCAGACGCTTGCTCTTACCCCACCCGCTCCAGGAACACCGTCCCCAGCGGCGGCAGGGTCAGGTTCAGGGAGTAGGGGCGGCCGTGCCAGGTGACCTCTTCCGCCGTCACGGTGTCGCCCTCGCCGCCGAGCGGAGTGCCGCTGCCGCCGAACTCGGCGGCGTCGGTGTTGACCACCACACGGTAGGTGCCGGGCAGCGGCACGCCGATCCGGTAGCCTTCGCGCGGCATGGGGGTGAAGCTGCTGACCACGACGACGGCATGCTCGGGATCGCGGCCCTTGCGCAGGAAGGCGTAGACGCTGTTCTGGCTGTCGTTGCCCTCGATCCACTCGAAGCCCGCCGGGTCGCAGTCGAACTCGTGGAGCGGCTTCAGCTCGCGGTAGGCGTGGTTCAAGCGGCGCATCAGGTCGCGCACGCCCCGGTTCATCGGATCGTCCAGCAGGTGCCAGTCGAGGCTCTGGTTGTGGTTCCACTCGCGCCACTGGGCGAACTCGCAGCCCATGAACAGCAGCTTCTTGCCGGGATGGCCGAACATGAAGCCGTAATAGGCGCGCAGGTTGGCGAACTTCTGCCAGTCGTCGCCCGGCATCTTGTTGATGAGCGAGCCCTTGCCGTGCACCACCTCGTCATGGCTCAGCGGCAGCACGAAGTTCTCGGTGAACTGGTAGATCAGGCCGAAGGTCATGTCGTGGTGGTGGTAGCGCCGGTGAACCGGGTCCTTCGACATGAAGTTCAGCGTGTCGTGCATCCACCCCATGTTCCACTTGTAGCCGAAGCCAAGGCCGCCGAGGTAGGTCGGCTTGGACACGGCTGGCCAGGCGGTGGATTCCTCGGCCACCGTCATCGCGCCCTGGTGGCTGCCGTAGGTCAGTTCGTTCATGCGCTTGAGGAAGGCGATGGATTCCAGGTTCTCGCGCCCGCCGAACTGGTTCGGGATCCACTCCCCTTCCTTGCGGGAATAGTCGAGGTAGAGCATCGAGGCCACGGCGTCCACGCGCAGCCCGTCCAGCCGGTACTGGTCCAGCCAGAACAGCGCGTTGCCCAGCAGGAAGTTCGATACCTCGCGCCGGCCCAGGTTGTAGATCAGCGTGTTCCAGTCCTGGTGATAGCCCTGGCGCGGGTCGGCATGCTCGTACAGATGCGTGCCGTCGAACCAGCCCAGCCCGTGCGGGTCGGTCGGGAAGTGCGCCGGAACCCAGTCCAGCAGCACGCCGATGCCCTCGCGGTGGCAGGTGTCCACGAAGCGCTTGAAATCCTCCGGCGAGCCATGGCGGCTGGTCGGCGCGTAGAGGCCGATCGGCTGGTAGCCCCAGGAGCCGTCGAAGGGATGCTCCGTGATGGGGAGCATCTCGATGTGGGTGAAGCCCATCTCCTTGACGTAGGGCACCAGCCGCGCGGCCAGCTCGTCATAGGTGAGATAGCGGTTGTCCTCTTCGGGGACGCGCGCCCAGCTTCCCAGATGCACCTCGTAGATGGAGATCGGCGCCTCGCGCGAGGAGGTCTCGGCGCGGCGGCGCATCCACTCCTGGTCCTGCCAGTCGAACTTGGCAAGGCCATGCACGACCGACGCCGTGGCCGGGCGCATCTCCGCCTGGAAGGCGACGGGGTCGGACTTCAGCGGCAGCATCTCGCCGTGCGGCCCCTTGATCTCGTACTTGTAGCGCTGCCCGACCTGGGCGCCCGGCACGAAGATCTCCCACACGCCGGCCTCGACGCGCTTGCGCATCGGCAGGCGGCGGCCGTCCCATTCGCAGAAGTCGCCGACCACGGCGACGCGCCGGGCGTTCGGCGCCCAGACGGCGAAGGCGACGCCCTGCACCCCGTCCATCTCGCGCGGGTGGGCGCCCAGCCGCTCGTAGGCGCGCAGGTGCGTGCCCTCGCCCAGCAGATGGATGTCCAGTTCGCCCAGCACCGTGCCGAAGCGGTAGGCGTCCTCGAATTCCATCGTCGCCAGCGGAAACTCCACGCGCAGCCGGTAGGCGAAGCGCTGGGTCCGGTCCAGCCGGGCGAGGAAGAAGCCCTCGTCATGGACCTTCTCCGCCTCGCCGGCCACGTCGCCGCTGGCGCGGTCGACGATCCAGAGGCGGACCGCGCCGGGCATGAAGCAGCGCACCTCGACCGGCCGGCCTTCGCCTTCCTGGTGCATGCCCAGGATGCCGAAGGGATCACCGTGGTCGGCGCGCACGATCGCCTCGATCCCGGCCCTGAGCGCCGCGGCCCTCGCTTCGTCGGCGGCCGGTGCCTCGCGGGTATCGTTCGTGGGCGTCACCTGCATTCCCCTGACCTCTCGCTGCCAAGCTTACGTTTGTTGGGACCATACGACGGCGCGGAGGTGGAGGCCATGGCTCACGCCACGGCCGCCCACGCCCCGCGCCTTGAAGTACACCGAACCCCGACGGCTCAGGACTTGCTCTCGTCCAGCAGGCCGAGCACGCCCTTGACGGGGATGCCGAGCCAGCCCGGACGGTTGGCGGCCTCGTAGCCGATCTCGTAGAGCGCCTTCTCCATCAGGAACAAGGACAGCAACCGCTGGGCCGCCGCCTCGTCACGCGGCCAGCTCGCGCAGGCGCCAATGCCCGCCCGGTAGGCGTCGAAGAAGGCCGTGAGGCTGCGCTTCTCCCAGTCGCGCGCGGCGTCCAGCACGCGGCCGCCGTTGCCGACCTCGCCGCCGCGCTCGTCCAGATGGAAGACGGCCGCCCAGGCCGCGTAGTTGAAGGAGCGCAGCATCCCCGCCACGTCGCGCAGAGGACTCTGCTTGGCGCGGCGTTCCTCCAGGCTCTTGGACGGCTCGCCCTCGAAGTCGATGATGTACCAGTCGTTCTGGGCGCGCAGCACCTGGCCCAGATGGTAGTCGCCGTGGATGCGCGTCTTCACGACCGGGACGGACAGGCTCTCGAAGCCGGCCAGCCGTTCCATCACCTCCTCGCGCCGGGCGATCAGCTCCTCCACGTCCGGGCGCAGCGCCGCCGGCACCCGATCCAGGGCGCCCGGCAGCACGGCGAAGGCGGCCTCGGCCTGCTTGCGGGCGCGCTCGCCCCAGGCCCTCAGGTCGTCGGCCGTGGCCGTCTCCGGCTCGAAGGCGGGGTCGCCGCTCTTCGTCGCCAGGGCGCAGTGCAGCTCCGCCGTCCGCTGGCCGAGCGTCGCCACCATCTGCATGTGGATGGCGAAGCGGTCGATCATCTCGCCCTCTTCCTGGGGCAGGTCCACGCCCAGCCGGATCTCGTCCAGCGTGCGCTCCAGCTCCTCCACCGTCGTGGACCAGCCGTCGCCCTGGTTGCGGACGAAGCCGTGCGCCACGGCCAGCACCGTGGCCCCGCCGTCGGCGCCGACATGCTCGACCGCACCCAGCAGCGGCGGGGTGTTGGCGAAACCCGCGACCTCCGTCAGGAAGCGCCCGACCTCCAGCTCCGGATGGATGCCCTGGGTCAGGCGGCGCAGCACCTTCACCACGGCGAGGTCGCCGACGAGAACCGACGTGTTGCTCTGCTCCACCCCCATGCGGCGCACTTCCGGGGCGTCCGGCAGGACGAGTTCCTTGCCGCGCGCGGTCGGCGTGGAGCGGATCGCGCCGTCGCCGGCGGGCAGTTCCCGCCCCGCCTGCATGCCCGACAGCAGGGTCAGGATGAAGGCGTCGTCCTGGGCGGCGTCGTAGAGCGCGCCCGGCCTGGGCCCGCGCCGCACCTTCGCCAGCGTGTAGGGCAGCAGCGGCCAGCCGGCGCCGCCGGCGTTCTCCTCCCAGCTCATGGCGAGCGGCATGAAGTAGGACTGCGTCTCGGCACCGCCGGCACCGCCCGTCAGCCCGACGTCGAGCCGCGTCAGCATGTAGCCGTCGCCCGGCCCCGGCAGCTGCGCCGTGACGGGGACGGTGATGTCGGTGATGGTGCGGTCCTTGGCGCCGAACCAGCGCTGGTGCGGCAGGAAGGCCGACAGCACGTCGCGCGCCAGCTCCTGCAGGGCCTTGCCGCTGGCAAAGGCATGCCAGCCCTCGCGCACGACCAGCGTCAGCAGGTCGGGCATCGGCTCCGGCGCCGTCTCGTGCCAGCTCGGCAGCTCCGCCTCGGCGGCCAGCGCGAACCAGTAGAAGCCGTAGGCCGGGATGGTCAGCAGGTAGGGCAGGTCGCCGACCGGCGGGAAGACCGTGCGGCCCATCATCTCCACCGGCACGCGGCCCCTGAACTGCTTCAGGTCCAGCTCCACCGCCTGGGCCGAGCGGGACAGGTTGGCGACGCACAGCACCATGTCGGCGCCGTCGCCGGTGTCGAGGCAGCGCAGATAGGCCAGGACCTTGCGGTTGCCCGGATAGAGCAGCCGGAAGGAACCGCGCCCGAAGACCTCCTTGCGCTGCTGGCGGACGGCGATCAGCCGCCGCATCCAGTTCAGCAGCGAGGACGGGCTGCGCGCCTGCGCCTCCACGTTCAGCGCCTGGAATCCGTAGATCGGATCCTGGATCGCCGGCAGGTAGAGCCGCGCCGGGTCCGCGCGGGAGAAGCCGCCGTTGCGGTCGGGCGACCATTGCATCGGCGTGCGCACGCCGTCGCGGTCGCCGAGATAGATGTTGTCGCCCATGCCGATCTCGTCGCCGTAATAGACGACGGGCGTGCCGGGCATCGACATCAGCAGGCTGTTCAGCAGCTCGATCTTGCGGCGGTCGTTGTCGAGCAGCGCGGCAAGCCGCCGGCGGATGCCCTGGTTGATGCGCATGCGGCGGTCGGCCGCGTAGAAGTCCCAGAGATAGTCCCGCTCCTTGTCGGTCACCATCTCCAGCGTCAGTTCGTCATGGTTGCGCAGGAAGATGGCCCACTGGCAGAGCGACGGGATCTCCGGCGTCTGGCGCATGATGTCGGCGATCGGGTGCCGGTCCTCCATCGCGACCGCCATGTAGATGCGCGGCATCAGCGGGAAGTGGAAGGCCATGTGGCACTGGTCGCCGCCCTTCTCCGGGTCGCCGAAATAGGGGAGCACGTCCTCCGGCCACTGGTTCGCCTCGGCCAGCAGCATGCGGTCGCCGTAGCTCCTGTCGATCTCAGCGCGGATGGCCTTCAGGACGTCGTGGGTTTCCGGCAGGTTCTCGTTGTTGGTGCCCTCGCGCTCCTTCAGGTAGGGCACGGCGTCGAGACGGAGCCCGTCCACGCCCATGTCCAGCCAGAAGCGCATGACGTTCAGCACCTCTTCCAGGACCTTCGGGTTGTCGAAGTTCAGGTCCGGCTGGTGCGAATAGAAGCGGTGCCAGAAATAGGCGCCGGCCTCCGGGTCCCAGGTCCAGTTGGACTTCTCCGTGTCGCAGAAGATGATGCGCGTGCCCTGGTACTTCTGGTCGGTGTCGGACCAGACGTAGAAGTCGCGCTCGGGCGAGCCCGGCGGCGCCCGGCGGGCGCGCTGGAACCAGGGATGCTGGTCGGAGGTGTGGTTGATCACCAGCTCCGTGATGACGCGCAGGCCCCGGCTGTGGCACTCCTCCAGGAAACGCTTGAAGTCGTCAAGGTTTCCATAGGACGGGTTGACCGCCGTGTATTCGGCGATGTCGTACCCGTCGTCGCGCAAGGGCGACGGATAGAAGGGCAGCAGCCAGACCGTGTTGACGCCCAGCTCCTGTATGTAGTCGAGCCTCTGCGTCAGCCCGGCGAAATCGCCGATTCCGTCATGGTTGGCGTCGTTGTACGCCTTGACGTGCAGCTGGTAGATGATCGCGTCTTTGTACCAAAGCGGGTCCTGCCGATCGATCATGACGTCTGCGCTCTCGCGCCTCTGTTCAAGGGGGGTCGCCGTGTGGTCGTCAGTCGGAAACATCTGTACCGAAGGAAGATCGCGCGATTATCTTGGGGTTAGCACCGAACGGCAGGCCCTAGCCCGCCGATGCGCCGGATCACCACCCCGGATTCCCCCTATCGTGATCCGCCCTCCGGCGCCAGACCTCGCACCGGCCGATCCGACCAAAGGCCGAGCCCCTCCCTTTCGGCTGGGCGGCGGGCGGATTCACCACCTCCGGCACAAGCCTTCGCGAGCCTCCGCACGCACCGGGGGAAAGGCTAGGACCCATTGCGTAATTGACCTCCGGACCGCGCGCGGAGGAGTATCGGCCTCTTTGTTCCGCGTACCCTCGGAGATTCATTGTGCTGAAAGTCGAGCCTCCCGCTACCGGCCTGCGCGCGCTGCCCGGTGAACGGCGGTTCCAGCTGCTGATCGACAGCATCCATGACTACGCGATCTACATGCTCGATCCGCAGGGCATCGTCAGCAGCTGGAACACGGGGGCGCAGCGTTTCAAGGGATACGGCGCGGACGAGATCATCGGGCAGCATTTCTCCCGCTTCTTCACGCCGGAGGACCGCAAGGCCGGCCTGCCGCAGCGCGCACTCGCCGTGGCGCTCGCCGACGGCCGCTTCGAGACGGAGGGCTGGCGCGTCCGCAAGGACGGCACGCGCTTCTGGGCGTCGGCCGTGATCGACACGATCCGCGACGAGGACGGCGCGCTGGTCGGCTTCGCGAAGATCACGCGCGACAACACCGAGAAACGCAAGGCGGAGGAGGCGCTCCGGCTCAGCGAGCAGCGCTTCCGCCTTCTGGTGCAGGGCGTCACCGACTACGCCATTTACATGCTCGACCCCAACGGCATCGTCAGCAGCTGGAACGCCGGCGCGCAGCGCTTCAAGGGCTACAGCGAGGACGAAATCATCGGGCAGCATTTCTCCCGCTTCTATCCCGAGGAGGACCGGGCGAACGGCCTGCCGCAGAGGGGCCTCGCCACCGCGCTGGCGGAAGGGCGCTTCGAGACGGAGGGCTGGCGTCTGCGCAAGGACGGCACGCGCTTCTGGGCCTCGGTCGTCATCGATCCCATCCGCGACGAGACCGGCCGGCTGGTCGGCTACGCCAAGGTCACGCGCGACAACACCGAAAAGCGCAAGGCGGAGGAGGCGCTCCGGCAGAGCGAGGAGCGATTCCGTCTTCTGGTGCAGGGCGTCACCGACTACGCCATCTACATGCTCGACCCCAACGGCAACGTGGTGAACTGGAACGCGGGCGCGCAGCGTTTCAAGGGCTACCGTGAGGACGAGATCGTTGGGCAGCATTTCTCCCGTTTCTATCCCGAGGAGGATCGGGCGAACGGCCTGCCGCAGAGGGGCCTCGCCACCGCGCTGGCCGACGGTCGCTTCGAGACGGAGGGCTGGCGTCTGCGCAAGGACGGCACGCGTTTCTGGGCCTCGGTCGTCATCGATCCCATCCGCGACGAGAAGGGCGAGCTGATCGGCTACGCCAAGGTCACGCGCGACATCACGGACAAGAAGGCGGCGCAGGAGGAGCTGAGCCGGAGCGAGCAGCGCTTCCGCCTGCTCGTCCAGGGCGTCACCGACTACGCCATCTATCTGCTCGACCCGGAGGGGCGCATCACGAACTGGAACGCCGGTGCGGAGCGGATGAAGGGCTACGGCGCCGACGAGATCACCGGCCAGCATTTCTCCCTCTTCTACACGGAGGAGGACCGGACGGGCGGCCTGCCGCAGCGCGGCCTGAAGACCGCCGCGCGCGAGGGCAAGTTCGAGACGGAGGGCTGGCGCGTCCGCAAGGACGGCAGCCGCTTCTGGGCTTCGGTCGTCATCGACCCCATCCGCGACGACGGGGGCGAGCTGGTCGGCTTCGCCAAGGTCACGCGCGACATCACCGAGTGGCGCCAGACCCAGCAGGCGCTGGAAGAGGCGCGCGAGGCGCTGTTCCAGTCGCAGAAGATGGAGGCGGTCGGCCAGCTCACGGGCGGCGTCGCGCACGACTTCAACAACCTTCTCCAGGCCATCAGCGGCAGCCTGGAAGTGATCGAGCGCCGTCTCGCCGCCGGGCGCACCGACGTGCAGCAATACGCCAACGCCGCCCGCAACGCGCTGGACCGGGCGAGCGCCCTGACGCAACGGCTGCTCGCCTTCTCCCGCCGCCAGCCGCTGAAGCCCGAGCGCACGGATCTGAACGCGCTGGTGACCGGCATGCGCGACCTGATCGAACGCTCGGTCGGCGAGGCGGTCCGGGTGGAGATGGACCTTCCCGAGGATATCTGCCCGACCTGGGCCGACGCCCACCAGATCGAGAACGCGCTGCTGAACCTGTCGATCAACGCGCGTGACGCCATGCCCGAGGGCGGGCGCCTGACGATATCCACCGCCAACACCCAGCTGGACGAGGAGGAGGTGGCGACGGACCCCGGCCTCGCGCCCGGCGACTACGTCACGCTGAGCGTGACCGACACCGGCACCGGCATGCCGCCCGACGTGCTGGAACGCGCCTTCGAGCCCTTCTTCACGACCAAGCCCATCGGCCAGGGCACGGGGCTGGGGCTGAGCCAGCTCTACGGCTTCGCCCGCCAGTCCGGCGGGCGCGTGCGCATGGAGAGCGAGGTCGGCAAGGGCACCACGGTCCGGCTGTACCTGCCCTGTTATGTCGAGGCGGAGGATGCGGACACCGGCTCCACGTCCGCCACGGCGGCAGCGGCGGCCGAGCCGCCAAGGCGGGCGGCGTGCCAGGCCAAGGTCCTGGTGGTGGAGGACGAGTCCCTCATCCGCATGCTGCTGGTGGATGCGCTGGAGGAGCAGGGCTACACGGTGCTGGAGGCCGAAGATGGCAACGGCGCCATGCAGGCGCTCGACGCCAACGGCGGCATCGGCCTCCTGGTCACCGACGTCGGCCTGCCCGGCATCAACGGTCGCCAGCTCGCCGAGATGGCCCGTTCGCGCCACCCGGAGCTGAAGGTGCTCTTCCTCACCGGATACGCCTACAACGCCGCCATGGAGAAGGAGGTGCTTGGCGAGAACACCCAGCTCCTCGCCAAGCCGGTCGCCATCGACACCTTCCTCGACACGGTCGCGGCGATGGTGGACGGCGGTTAAGGGTCGCCGCAAAAAGGCGGCTTATGCCGGTCCGCCCGAGGTCTCTCCGTCGCGCCGCTGCGCCTCCTCCAGATCGGCCGGGTCGATGGCGGCAACCTGGATCAGGTTCGCCTGGCCCGGAGGCGGCGGCAGGAACAGCAGCGTCTCCACCCGCCGGTAGGCCGGGAAGGAGAGGCCGTCGATCATCTCCTCATGGGTTTCGATCTTGTATGTGCCGGCCGGCAGGGGCTCGGCGAAACCGCTCAGCCGGAAGGGGTGAGCGAAGGTGATGGTGCTGGTCGCCGTGCGGTGGGTCATGATCGTCTCCGCGGCCGCATGCCCGGCCGGGCTCCGGAAGGGGGCCGGGTCCGCGGTCGGCCGTTCCCCGCATATTGGGGGCCGGTCGGCCATCCGCATCCCGGCGGGCAAAAGAATGCGGGGAAAGGATTGCTTGAAAAATGAACAGTTGGCGCGGGAGCCTTTCCGCCGCTGTCCTTCCATCTATTTTTCCGCCCGATGCCGAATAAACTTGGAAGTTCAGGCAAGATACCTTATCTGAAAGTTCTTGATCGCTGGAGGCTCAAACGTCTCTTGAGCGAGACGCGTCAGGTTTCATGATGCGGCATCCTGCCGCGTTCCCCAGCAAATCGCCTCTCCCTCTTTCGACCTCCTCCCGGCGAGATCGCCGGCGCTTGACCGTTCCCCGATCGGGGGCACGGGTCGTTTTGCGCCGTCATGCCTGTGGAAAGGTTTCATTCCTTTGTCTTTGATCGAACAGACCATTTCTGATTCCGAACTGACCGTTACCGAGCTGACCTTCGCCGAACTCGGCATTCATTCCAAGATCGCCGAGGCCCTCGGGGAACACGGCTACACCAACCCGACGCCCGTCCAGGCGGCGGCCATTCCGCCGGCGCTGGCCGGCCGCGACATTCTCGCCACCGCCGAGACCGGCACCGGCAAGACCGCGGCCTTCATGCTGCCGGCCCTGACCCGCGTCGCCGACCTGCCGCGCCTGGGCATCGCCGCCCCGCGCATCCTCGTGCTGGCCCCGACGCGCGAACTCGCCAGCCAGGTCACCCAGGCGGCGCGCAAGTACGCCAAGCCGCTGCGCATGAACATCATCGACGTGGTCGGCGGCATGCCCTACCGCGAACAGCTCCGCATGCTGTCGCGTCCGGTGGACGTCGTCGTGGCGACCCCCGGCCGCCTGATCGACCACATCGAGCGCCAGCGCATCGACCTCAGCGCCGTCGAGGTGCTGATCCTCGACGAGGCCGACCGCATGCTCGACATGGGCTTCCTCGACGATGTCGAGCGCATCGCCGATGCCTGCAAGGCGGATCGCCAGACGCTGCTGTTCACGGCCACGCTGGACCGCCGCATGGCCCAGCTCGCCGGCAAGCTTCTGCGCAACCCGGAGCGCGTCGCCGTCGAAAGCCAGGCCACGGCGATCAATGTCGAGCAGCGCCTGCACCACACCGACGACATGGACCACAAGCGGCGCCTGCTGATGCACTTCGCCGGCCAGGAAGAGGTCGGCAAGGCGATCATCTTCGCCGCGACCAAGCGCGACGCCGACGCGCTGGCCGAGCAGCTGAGCGACGCGGGCCACTCCGCCGCCGCCCTGCACGGCGACATGGACCAGTCCAAGCGCAACCGCACGCTCCAGCGGCTGCGCACCGGTCAGCTCCGCCTGCTGGTGGCGACCGACGTGGCCGCGCGCGGCATCGACGTGCGCGACATCACGCACGTCATCAACTTCGACCTGCCGCGTTCGGCGGAGGACTACGTCCACCGCATCGGCCGCACGGGCCGGGCCGGCGCCTCGGGCATCGCGGTGTCCTTCGCCTCGCGCGCCGACCGCGAGACTCTGTCCCGCATCGAGCGCTTCACCGGCGCCTCGCTGGTGATCCACACCATCGCCGGCATGGAGCCGCAACGCCCCTTCACCGGCGGCAGCGGGCGTCCGGCGGGCCGCCCGGCCGGTGGCCGCGGCGGTGCGAGGCCGTGGCAGCGCGACGGTGGCCAGGGCAGGCCGGCCCAGGCCCGTGCCGGCCGCTGGTAAGCGCATTGTAGCGTAACGACCGACGAAAGCGCGCCTCCCCCGGGAGGCGCGCTTTTTTCTTCGTGCCCTGGACCGCGCGGGCCGGGATAAAGTACAGCCAGCGGCGACTGCATGCCGAAGTCCTGATTTTAGCCGGTATCCCGGCCCAGGCTTCGACGGGTACAATGAACAGCGAACAACGACGAGGGTGCTCCAATGGCAAAGCTTCAAACCGGCAAGACGTTCGAACTCCGGGGAACTCCTGACCGGCTGCGGGAGATCTGGCCGGCCGTGAAGGCCGCCGACACCAAGGCCGTCATCGTCACGGCCGCGAGCGACAATGTCGGCGTCATCGGCACCAACGATCCCCAGGCGGCGGCGCTCGGCAAGCTCAGCCTCGAGAAGGCCGCCGGCTGACTTCGGCATATCTCCGCTTGGTGTTCCGAAAGGGCGGCTCCGGCCGCCCTTTCGTCGTTTCGGGCCATTGTCCTTCCCCGCCTTGCCATTGCTCGGGGGCCGAGGGCGGCCTTCCCCTGTTGTGCAGGGAGGAACGGTCTTCAGCCAAGGAGCCCCCGATGCCCGAAACCAGGAACGCCGCCCCGGACAACTTGCCGTCCCTTCTGGAGAGCCACCGCCTGTGGGCCGCGACCGGCGGCACCCACGGCGCGCGCGCGGATCTGCGCAACCTCGATCTGGTCGGGCGGTCCTTCTGGCGGACCGATCTGCGCGGGGCTCTTCTCGACGGCAGCGACCTCGCGGGGGCCAACCTCGACCATGCCGACCTGCGGGAGGCTTCGCTTCGGGGAACCCGCCTGGCGAGCGCATCGCTGTGGGAAGCCAATCTCGGGCGGGCGGATCTCCGCGGCGCCGACCTGCATGGCGCGAAGCTGGACCATGCCGACCTGCGCGGGGCGGACCTCGCCGGCGCCGACTTGGAGGGCGTCTCGCTGGTGCACGCCCTGCTGGACGAGGATGCCGGCCAAGGCGCCCGGCCATGAAGATCTTCCGCTGCCAGCATTGCGGCCAGATGGTGTATTTTGCGAACACACGCTGCGAGCGCTGCGGGCACCGTCTTGGCTACATCCCGGACCTCGCGGTGCTGAGCGCGCTCGCGCCGCTGGCCGGCGACGCGTGGCAGCCGCTGGCGGACCCCGCTCGGACCATGCGTTTCTGCGCCAACGCCGTCCATGACGTCTGCAACTGGCTGATCCCGGCCGGGAACGCCAACCCGTTCTGCCGGGCCTGCCGGCTCAACCGCACGATCCCCGACCTCGACCGCTGGGACAACCGGCTGCGCTGGCAGCGGCTGGAAACGGCCAAGCACCGCCTGGTCTACGGCCTCCTGCGGCTGGGTCTTCCCTTGACCAGCCGGTTCGACGACCCGGAACAGGGTCTCGCCTTCGATTTCCTGGCCAACTCGGGACGGGTGGGGCGGGAGCAGGCGCAGATCGTCACGGGCCACGCCGCGGGCCTGATCACCATCGACATCGCCGAGGCGGACGACGCCGAACGGGAGCGCCACCGCCAGGACATGGCCGAGTCCTACCGCACGCTGCTGGGCCATTTCCGGCACGAGGTCGGCCATTACTATTGGGACCGGCTGGTCCGCAACGGCCTCTGGCTCGCGGCCTTCCGTGACCTGTTCGGCGACGAGCGGCAGGATTACGGGGCCAGCCTGGCGAGGCATTATGCCGAGGGTCCTCCCGCCGACTGGAGCCAGCGCTTCGTCAGCGGCTACGCCAGCGCCCATCCCTGGGAGGATTTCGCGGAAAGCTGGGCGCATTACCTGCACATCGTGGACACGCTGGAGACGGCGCACGCCTTCGGCATGCGCATCCAGCCCGGGAACGAACCCGATCCGGCCCTCTCCATGGCGATCGACTTCGACCCCTACCGGCAGCGCGACTTCGACGCCCTGATGGCGGCATGGCTACCGCTGACCTACGCGGTCAACAGCCTGAACCACAGCATGGGCCTGCCGGACCTCTACCCCTTCGTCCTCGCGCCCACGGTCATGGGGAAGCTGCGCTTCATCCATGGCCTGATCTTCCACTGACGGCCCCACAGCATCGCCGACGGCCTGGACCGCCCAAAAGGAGGCATGCATCCTTGACGCTGGCCATCCGGCTGCATAAATGATCCCTGGCCGCGGATTGATTTAGGAGGTGCGTCATGGCGTCCGCTCTCGAACGCCTCCCTGCTCACGGCTTGTACACCGTCCCGGAAGCGGCCTACGTGGCCGATCTGGACAGTAAGGCCGTGCACAACGAATTCGAACAGAACGTGTTCGAAGCATCCAACGCCGAAAGGCTGATCTCCCGCCCATCGCTGTATTACTTCGTGGCCGTGAAGCCCTTCCGGACGCACATCAGCACGGAAGTCCGGCGCCTCTGGCACAAGCATTTCCTGGATGCTTACCAAAAAGGCAAGCCACTGGTGGAACTGGGTTTCTTCCAAGTCCCAATCGAGAAAATCGCACAGGAAGTCGCGCCGAAGCTCGATCTCCTGGAGCGGCTTCGGGACACCATCCGAATCACCAAGGGTATCGCGGGAGGGGAGCCGGTGATCGCGGGCACGCGCATCAAGCCCCGCCTCGCCGCACAGATGGTGCAGTCAGGCACGCCCCCTGAGGAGATCGTTCGGGAGTACGGCCTGACCGAGGAGCAGATCGAACTGGCCTTGCTGTTCGACCGTCTCTATCCAAAGCGTGGACGTCCCAGGATCGAGCGCCGGGGCATGAAGACACATGCTCTACCTCCTCGATGAGAACATCGCGAAGTGCTGCGCGGACCCGACATCGGTCTACACGGCGCAGCGCAGCATCGAGGTGCCTGGCTTGGGACCCGAAGCATCCGACTTCGACATCTTCCACTTTGTAAGGCTCGGCGGCTTCGTCCTGGTGACGAAGGACGGCGATGACTTTGAAGCCATCATGTTCGACCAGCGGGATATCATCCCGATGGTCGTCTTTCCAGGCGACACGCGCGCAAGCCAGCAACGTGATCTTCTGTTGAGGGCAACGCCCGTCATCGCTGCGGAACTGGCGGCCAGCCCCGGCCGCCAGTTCTCATTCAACGCCGACTTCAACCTCCTCAGCTACGAGCTGGCACTCTGATCCTCCTTCATCACACCCCCGGCGGGCGGATGCGCCAGATGGCGGCGGGGTTGTGGTTGGGGTCGAGCCAGATGTGCTGGATCTTGCCGATCCAGGTGTAGCGCCCGCCGCTCAGCAGATCCTCCACCTGGACATGGGCGACGTCGGGCAGCCCCAGCTCCCACAAGGGAACCTCGAAGGTGCAGCCGTGGCCGTTGTGCGGGTCGAGGTTGACGGCGATCAGGATGATGTTGTCCTTGGCTTCCGTCATCTTGCCGTAGACGAGGATGTTGTCGTCGTAGGCGTTGTAGAAGCGCAGGTTGGTGAACTGATGCAGCGCCGGATTTTCCTTCCGGATCTGGTTCAGCTTCTTCACGTAGGCGCAGATGTTGCCGGGCTTGTTCCAGTCCCAGTGGCGGATCTCGTACTTCTCGGAGTTGTTGTACTCCTCCTTGCCGGGATAGGGGTCGGCCTCGACCAGGAAGTAGGGGGTGTAGAGGCCGTAGACTCCGCTGAGCGTCGCCGCCAGCACGGCGCGCGACATGTGCGCCGACCGGCCGCCGTGCACCAGGATCGGCGGCAGGATGTCCGGCGTGTTGGCGAAGAAGTTGGGCTGCATGTACTCCTTGGACGGGCTTTGCGTCAGCTCCGTCAGGTATTCGGTCAGTTCCTGCTTCGTGTTGCGCCAGGTGAAATAGCTGTAGGACTGGGTGAAGCCCACCTTCGCCAGCCGCCGCATCAGCTTCGGCCGGGTGAAGGCCTCGGCCAGGAACAGCGCGTCGGGGTAGAGGTCCTGCACCTCGCGGATCATCCATTCCCAGAAGGGGAAGGGCTTGGTGTGGGGATTGTCCACGCGGAAGATGCGCACGCCCTCCCGGCACCAGAACAGCACCACGTCGCGCAACGCGTACCAGAGCGACGGGTAGGACTCGCGGTAGAAACTGACGTTGACGATGTCCTGGTACTTCTTCGGCGGGTTCTCGGCGTAGCGGATCGAGCCGTCGGGCCGCCAGTAGAACCATTCCGGATGCTCCTTCACCCAGGGATGGTCGGGGGAGCATTGGATGGCGAAGTCCAGCGCGATCTCGATCCCGTGCTTGTGCGACTCCTTCACGAGGTTCCGGAAGCTCTCCAGGTCGCCGATCATCGGGTCGATGTCGGTGTGGCCGCCCTCCTCCGCGCCGATGGCGTAGGGCACGCCCGGATCGTCCGGGCCGGGGTTTAGCGTGTTGTTCTTGCCCTTGCGGAAGGCGCGGCCGATCGGGTGGATCGGCGGGAAGTACAGCACGTCGAAGCCCATGTCGCGGATCATGGGCAGCAGGCCCACCACGTCGTCGAAGGTCCCGGGGCGCGACGGGTCGGGCGAGGCGGAGCGGGGGAAGATCTCGAACCAGGCGGAATAGCGCGCCGCCGTGCGGTTGACGTAGACCTCCAGGTCACGGCCGTAGCGCGAGAGATACTGCCGCTCCCCGTACTTCGCCATCAGGCCGCGCGGCTCGTCCGACAGGGCGTAGGCGGCAAGCTCCTCGCCCTCCAGCGCCTTCATCCGCTCGACCACGCGCTCCAGCGCCTCGCGCGCCTCGCCCTGGTTCAGCGCGACGGCCTGCTCGACGAAGCGGCGGCCCTCGATCAGTTCCAGCGAGACGTCGATCTTGGCGTCGTGCTTCTTCTTGAAGTCGGCGCGCCAGCTCTCCCACACATCGCGCCAGGCCATGAGGCTGTAATAGTAGCGGATGTTGCGCGTCAGCGGCACGCGGGCGGTCCAGGCGTCGTTGGGAAGCGCCGTCATGGGCACCTCGCGCCACGTCTCCTCATCCGCCGGGCGGTAGAGAACGACGGCGCCCAGCACGAAGGTGCCGTCGGTGAAGACGTCGGCCGACACCTCCAGCACGTCGCCGACCACCCGCTTGATGGGATAGCGCCCGGCGTCCAGCTCCGGCTGGAGGTTCTCGATGACGATGCGGCCCGAGGCGACGTCGTCCATCCAGGCGCGCTTGGCCGGATCCTCGTCCGGCCGGCTCCGCAGCTCGATCGGCTTGCCCTGCCCCGCCCGCGCGCGGAACACGCGCAGCTCCATGGGGCGCAGGGTCAGGGGTGCTCCGGGCTCCAGCGCCAGGGGCACGGCCTCGGGCGTCACATCCTCGAAATCGCCGAACAGCCCGCCGGTCCCGGTCAGCAGCGGGCCGGGGTCGACGGGGTGCGGGCGGTTCTCGTCGGGGTTCAGCAGCAGGACCGAAGCCCCCTCCGCCCCGCCGTTCACCGTGCGGACCAGCCCCATGACCGGGTTGTGCGGGGCGGTCAGACGCCACTGCGGCCCCTCCACGTTCAGCGACGGAGTGTCGCGCTTCATGGCGTTGACCTTGCCGATGAAGCCGCTGAGGTCCAGTTTCGGCTCCTCCCAGTCCTCCGGCCGCGTGTTCACGACGTCGAGCCTGCGGGTGAAGCCGTATTCGAAGCCCACGGGCATCATGACGCCGGTGGAGAAGCTGGCCGCGAACAGGTAGTGCATCTTGAGCTGGGCGGCGAGCCGCTGGGTGTCCTGGCTGCCCACCTCGGCGGCGAGACGGTCGGTGTCGTGGCTTTCCGGGAAGGCGACGGAGGGGGCGATCCGGCGGAACTCCTCATACTGGTCGAGCAGCCAGTCGGAGCGGAAGTCCCACCATTTGGCGCTGTTGAACAGGAAGTCGAAGCCGGCCCCGCAGAGGTCGCGCACCTGCTCCACCGTGCAGCCCAGCGTCTCGGCGAAGAACTTCACCTCCGGGTCCGTGCGGCGGGCGTCGTCGATCAGCTCCTTCCAGATCTCCGCGGCCACCTGGTAGGCGGCGTCGCAACGGAAGCCCTTCACGCCCAGCCCCATGTAATGGCGGATGTAGCGCTTCCAGTAATCGATCATCGCGCCGCGCGCCTCGGCCCGCCCGTAGTCGAGCATGGCGAGGTCGCCCCAGACCGTGACCAGGGAGGGGTCGTTCGGATCCACCGCGCGCGGGCTGTACAGCTCGCCCCGCTCGTCGCGCCGGTACCAGTCGGGATGCTCGCCGACGAGCAGCGCGTCCTTGCTGGTGTGGTTGATGACGAGGTCCATCATCACCGACTGGCCATGGCGGCCGGCCTCCTGGACGAAGCCGCGCAGCAGCTCCTCGGGCGGCTCCTGCGCGCCGCCCTGGAACATGTCGTGCAGCCGGTAATGGTCCTTGATGGCGTAGAGGCTGCCGGAGAAGCCCGGCTGGTGGATCGGGTTCAGGAACAGCCAGTCGAATCCCATCTCCTGGATTCGCGGCAGGTGCCCGGCCCAGTCGCGCACCGAGCCCATCAGAAGGGGGAACAGGTTGTAGATACGCGGTCCGGCGGCGGCCATGGGGGCTCCTTCTGGTCGGCGGTAGACTGGTCGGCGTCAGGCGCACGGTCGGCAAACGGGATGCCCCGACGGGTTCGCTGTTGACCGTTCCCGACGGTCCCCTAACCTGCGTTGGGGACCGGTGCCGGACCCGGCATGCAACCCTGTGAGGCGCACGCGCTCAACCCATCGCAAAGCCGAAGGTTCCCCATCCTCCCCTCGCGGGCGGTCCCTTCGACCCGGTCCTTGCACCATCCCTACACCATGAACGAGAGAGGACGCATGCCAGACGACACCGGCCCCGAGAACCAGAAGCACGGCCGCATACGGCTCGGGCGGATGGAGATGAACGCCGCCAAGCTTGCGAACCGCGCCGAGTACGACGACCGGCTCGCCAAGCTGCAGAAGGAGCTGCTGCACATTCAGCAGACCTACTGGCACGAGAAGCGCCGTGCGGTCATCGTGTTCGAGGGCTGGGACGCCGGTGGCAAGGGCGGCTGCATCCGCCGCGTGACCGAGCCCCTGGACGCCCGCGGCTTCCATGTCTGGCCGATCAGCGCCCCGACGGCGGAGGAGCAGGGCAAGCATTACCTCTACCGCTTCTGGACGCGCCTGCCGGCACCCGGCACCCTGGCGATCTTCGATCGCAGCTGGTACGGGCGGGTGCTGGTCGAGCGGGTGGAGGGCTTCGCCTCCAAGGAGCAGTGGCGGCGCGCCTACGACGAGATCAACCAGTTTGAAAAGATGCTGACCGACGACGGGGTGCGCATCGTCAAGCTGTTCCTGCACATCACGCCGGAGGAGCAGCTCGAACGCTTCCGCGAGCGGCTGACCAACCCCTACAAGCGCTGGAAGCTGACGGAGGAGGACCTGCGCAACCGGTCGCGCTGGGACGAATACGTTGCCGCGGTCGAGGACATGTTCGACCACACCTCCACGCCGAACGCCCCTTGGACGGCCGTCCCGGCCAACGCCAAGTGGTACGCGCGCCTGAACGTGCTGGAAACCATCAACCGCACGCTGCGCGAGGGCGTCACCATCGCCCCGCCCCCCATCGATCTCGCCCTCGCCAAGACCGCCGCCGAGGTTCTGGGCATCCGCATCGGCGCGGTCGCCGACATGAAGCGGGGGGAGTGACGGCCGCCCCTCCTCATACGATGTTCATGAAGTCCTGACCTGTGGTCAGGACTTCCGCGCCCCGTGGCGCGGGGGGCGGGGCGCGGGGCCGCAGTCGCGGCTCTATACCGGGTTCGGAGGTCGGAATTTTCCGAACCCGGTATCAATCCCGCCCGTAGAGGCTGTTCTCGCCCAGTTCCTCGCTGCGCCGCCGCTCCAGTTCCTGGCTGTAGCGGCGCAGCGCGAAGGCCTCGCTGACATAGCCGACGATGCGGCGGTCGCCGCGCGCGGCCAGGACCGGCAGGGTTTCCACCTCCGCCTCGCTGAAGCGGCGCAGGATCTTGCGGATGTCGTCGCCGGGCAGCAGGAAGGCATCGCCATGGTGCGCGAGGTCGCCGACCTTCAGCTCGGCCGCCCGGCCGTCCATGTCCGGGTCGTGCACGGCGGCCATGTCCACGATGCCGGCGAAGCCGGTCTGGTTGTCCACCGCGAAGACGGTCTTGGCGCTGCCCAGCGGGTAGAGCCGGCGCAGGGACTCGATGGTCTGCGTCTCCGGCGCGGTCTTGGCGTCGGAACGCATCAGGCGCAACGCCGACAGCTCGGCCACCCAGCCGATGTCGTGGGCGCCGCGGATCGGCACGCCGCGCAGGTGGAAGCGCCATGTGGCGAAGGAGTAGCCGAAGGCCTGCCGCACCACGACGGTGGAAATCACGACTCCCATCAGCACGCCGGACGCCGCCCACAGGTCCTGGGTCGCTTCCAGCACCAGCAGCACCATGGTGATCGGCGCCCCGATCACCCCGGCCGCGACGGCCCCCATCCCCACCAGCATCAGCAGCGCCCCGTCGATGCCCATGTCCGGCAGCATGGTGTCGGTGAAGATCGCCAGCAGCCCGCCGAAGAGCCCGCCCAGGAAAAGCGACGCGCTGAACAGCCCGCCGCGGAAACCGCTGCCGAGCGAGACGGCCGAGGCGGCGATCTTCGCGCAGAGCAGCAGGGCCAGGATCGCGACGCCGCCGCCGAATCCGGCCGGGTCGGCGCCCGGCCCGGCGCCCAGCACCTGCGGCACGAAGAGCGCGATCCCGCCCAGGCACAGCCCGCCGAGCGCCGGCCGCAGCCAGGAGGGGACCGGCAGCGCGCGGAACCCGCGCTCCGCCAGGGTCACGGCCTGCATGGTGAGGATGCTGAGCCAGCCGGCCAGGAAACCGGCGACCGCGCAAGCCGCGTAGTCCCAGCCGTCCACCGCGACCGGCCGGCCGACCGACAGCGGCAGGGAATGGTCGAAGAAGAAGCCGGACACCACGACGGCCGACAGGGCGGCGGTGCCGACCGGCGCCAGCGTCGCCATGGTGTAGCCGCCCAGCACCAGTTCGAAGGCGTAGAAGGCCCCGGCCAGCGGCGTGCCGTAGGCCGTCGCGATGGCCGCCGCCACGCCACAGCCGACCAGCGTGCGCAGGTCCGACCGGCGCAGCCGCAGCCGCTGCCCGAAGGAGGAGGCAAGGCCGCCGCCGGCCTGGCTGTAGGCGGCCTCCATGCCCACCGACACGCCGGAGACGTTGGACAGGATGGTGGCGATGGTCAGCCGCAGGCTGTCCAGCAGGGACATCTTGCCGCCGTACAGCGCGTTCGCCTCCACGGGGTCGACGATGTCGCGCGGGCGCCAGCGCCGCACCAGCGCGACCAGCACGCCCAGCAGCAACCCGCCGCCCGCCGGAATCAGCATGACGCGCCAGGGGTCGATCCCGCCCGTCGTGGCGCCACCCAGATGCTGGTCCGGGGGCAGGCCGAACACCGCCGCCTGCGCCCACAGCACGGCGTCGTGCAGGCCGGCCACGGCGAGGCCGACGACGGCCCCGAGGGCCGCGGCGAGCAGGAGCAGGAAGAGCGCGCTGTCGCGCAGGTTCTGCCGCGCCAGGACTCCCGACGCCGCCGAGGTCACGGCCGCGCCGGCGTCGCTGCCGGCTGATCTGTTCAACGGAGTGGCGTCTTGCGGCATGGCAGGGAAGGTGTGCGGTGCACCCGGCCGCTTCAACCATTCATCGGGAGGACGGCCCGGAATGGGCCATCCCTTCGGGTCAATTCTGCTTCGGCTTGTCCGAAGCGCTCTTGTCCCCCGCGCCCGTCTCGGCCGGCTCCGCCGCCACGGTGCGGATGACCCGGGCGATGTTCCCGGTCGCCTTGTCCGCGAGCTGGCGGTCGGTCTCGGCGGCCTCGTGGAAGATGACCGTGAAGAGCCGGTCGGGGGACAGGAAGAACAGGAGGGAGACGTGCAGCACGCCCTTCTCCGTCGCGCACTCGACGCTGCCGGTGCGCAAGGACACCTCCGGCAGATCCTCCTGGTCGGTGAAGGCAACGGTCGCCTTGCCGCCGCAGCGCGCCTTCATGGAGCCGGCGAACTCATCGGACAGGTCGGTGAGCTTGGCGCCCTCCTTGACCGCGCTCTCGCGGACCCCGCCGAAGATCGGGCCGTAGCGCCAGGCGAAGTCGGCCGCGCGCTGCTCCGGCGGCGTCTGGCCGAAGCCGATCGGCTCGATCTCCTCCAATCCGGCGGCGGCCAGGAGATCCATGAGCGGTGCTGGCAGCGCGGCAGCGCCCGCCTTCACCTTCTCGGACACCACCACGGGCTTGAAGGGCGGCACTTGGCCGCTCTTCTCCACGCAGGTCCTCAGGTCGGCCAGCGCCCTCTTCGTGCCCTTCAGCGTGAAGCCGATGCGGTCCGCGGCCGAGGTCACGATGAACTGGTTCCCGTTCATCAGGGCGTCATACAGCTCCTCGTCGCGGCCGTTGGCGATCACCAGCATGTCGCGTTGCGGCGCGACGGCGGTGCGCTCGCGCTTCAGCTTGCCGTCCACGAGGATCTCGACCGGCCACTGCTCGTCCTTGGGCAGTTCGGCGCCGGGAATGCCGATGCCGACGTTCAGCTCCCCCCTGGCGTTGCGCGCCAGCATCAGCGCATGGCCTGTGTCGTACTGCCCCTCGACCACGCAATAGGCGAAGTTGCCGTCCTTGTCCTTGCTCGGCCCGCCCTCCCAGCCATGTTCCAGCACGGCGGGCCCGTCCTTGCGCGCCGTGGCCGCGGGTTCGGGGTCGGGCGGGGGCGCCGGCACGTTCTCCAGCGCGGGCACCGGCAACTGGCCCATCGGGAACGGCAAGCCGGTGCTGGGCCATTCGGACCCGGGCACCAGTTCGGCCACGCGCCACTCCTCCGCCCGGACCGCGCCGGAGGAGGAGGCCCCCAGCAGCAGGAGACTCGCGAAAGCGGCGGCGAAGGGTTTGACGGTCATAACGCTGTCCATGCCAACAAAAGCGGAGGAAACTAGCTCTTCCGTGGTGCGCGCCGCAAGCGAAAGGGCGGTGACATCAGGCGTTTTCCCGCGGATTTGTCCCCTCAGCCGCCTAGAAAGGCGTCCCGCAGGGCATCGTCGGGCAGCCGGTCCGCCGGACCGTCATGGACGACGCGGCCAAGCCGCAGCAGGACCGCGCGGCGCGCGGCGCCGAGAGCGCGCGCCGCACTCTGTTCGGCGACCAGCACGGCGGTGCCGGTGCCGGCAATCGCCTTCACCGCGGCGAACACCTCACCCGCCAGCTTCGGCGACAGGCCGAGCGACGGCTCGTCGAGCAGGAGCAGCCGGGGCCGGCCCATCAGCGCGCGCCCGACCGCCAGCATCTGCTGCTGGCCGCCCGACAGACGCCAGGCCCGCTCCGCCGCCTTTCCTTCCAGGGCGGGGAACAGCGCGAAGACCGCGTCGAGATCCGCCGCCCGGCCGGCACGGCCGAGCGGGCTCGCCACCTCCAGATTGTCGCGCACGCTCATGCCGGGGAAGACGCGGCGGCCCTCCGGCACGTAGCCCAGCCCCAGCCTCACCCGGCGCTCCACGGCGAGGCCCGTCGCCTCCTCGCCGCCGATCCAGATCCGGCCTCGGCTGGCCGGCACGAGCCCGAGCACGGCCTTCAGCAGGGTGGACTTGCCGGCCCCGTTGGCGCCGAGCAGGGCCACCGCCTCACCCGCCTCCAAGGCCAGGGACAGCCCGTCCACCGCCACGGCGCCGCCGTAGCCGGCCGTCAGATCCTCGACGCGCAGCAGCGCCGTCATGCGGTCCCCTCCCCGAGATAGGCGGCGACCACCGCCGGGTCCCGCCGCACGCCCTCCGGCGGCCCCTCATAGAGCAGGCGGCCCTGGTCGAGGCAGAGGACGCGCCCGGCGAGCGGAAGCAGGAATCCCATGTCATGCTCCACCACCAGCACCGCCGTGCCCTCCGCCGCGGCGGCACGCAGATGGCCGGCAAGGTCGGCCTTCTCCGCGTCGGTCAGGCCGGCCGCCGGCTCGTCGAGCAGCAGAAGGCCGGGGCGGCGGGCCAGCGCGCGTGCCAGCTCGACCCGGCGGCGCAGGGCCGCCGGCAGGTCGCCGCAGAGGCGCCCGGCGAGGCCGCCGGCGCCGAGCCGTTCCAGCGCCCACAGGGCGTGCGCTTCCGCCGGGACGAGGCCGGGGTCCTCCGCCAGCCGCGCGGCGGCCACCGCCTCCAGCACGGTCGCGCCGTCCGGCAGGGCTCCGGACTGGAAGGTGCGGGCAAGGCCGGCGCGGGCGATGCGGTCGGGGCGCCATCCCGCCGTTTCCGTCCCGAACAGCTCCACAGTCCCGGCGTCGGGCCGCTCCAGCCCGGACAGCAGGTTGATCACGGTCGTCTTGCCCGAGCCGTTCGGGCCGATGAGGCCGGTGATGGCGCCTGGCTCCAGGGCGAAGGAGACGCCGTCCACCGCGCGGACGCCGCCGAAGGATTTGGCGAGTCCTCTCACCACCAGTGCCGGCCCCGGGCCGGAGCGGGCGGGTTCGGCCGGCGGCACGGGGCGCGGGGGGGCGCGGTCCCGTGGCGGGAGAAGCCGGTCCAGCAGCCCGGTCAGCCCCTGCGGGGCGGCGATCACCGCGGCCAGAAGCGCCACGCCATAGACGATGAGGTAGCTGCGCTCGAGCGCGCGGAACCATTCCGGCAGGTGGATCAGGAGGAGCGCGCCGAGGATTGCCCCCGCGACCCGCCCGCGCCCGCCGACCACGGCCATGGTCAGGACCGAGACCATCACCGGGAATTCCAGCACTTCCGGCGACACCACGCGCTGGGTGTGGACGGACAGGGCACCGGCGGCGCCCGCGAAGACCGCGCTGAGAGCGAAAGCCGCCAGCCGCAGGCGCCCGACGTCGAGCCCCAGCGCCGCCGCCGCCAGCGGGTCGTCGCGCACCAGCACCAGCGCCCGGCCGAGCCGTCCGCGCGCCACACGCCAGGCCAGCAGCCCGCCGAAAGCCACCATGCCCCAGACGAGCGCTGCCAGCGGAAGCCCGCGCGGCACCGCCCAGCCGAACAGCACCACGCCCGGCACACCGGGCAGCCCGTTCGCCCCGCCGGTCAGGTCCGGCAGGTTGACCGCCAGCAGGAGCACGACCTGCGCCACCCCGAGCGTCGCCAGCGCGAAGTAGTGCGATTCCAGCCGCAGCACGGGCAGCCCGACCAGCAGCGCCACCACCAGCGGCAGCAGGAGTGACAGCGGGAAGGTCGCGGCGAAGCCCAGCCCGTAGCGGCTGCCGAGGATGCCCGTGGCGTAGGCGCCGAGCCCGAAGAAGGCGCCATGCGCCAGCGACAGGGCGCCGGCCAGCCCGAAGACGATCTGGAAGCCGGTCACGGCCAACGCGTACACCCCGGCGACGGTCAGCACGCGCAGCTCGTAGGGAGACGCGTACAGCAGGGCGTACGAGGTCAGGGCCAGGGCACCCGACGCGAGGAGCAGGGGCTGGCCGAGGCTGCGGAGGTCACGCACGGCGCCGCGCCGCCTCCCCGAAGAGGCCCTGCGGCCGGGCGACCAGGATGAGCAGGAGCGTGACGTACAAGGCGCCCAGTGCGACGGGGTAGGACAGGACCGACGACACCCCCACTTCGAACAGCGCGATCACCAGCGCCCCGGCCACCGCCCCCGGCACCGACCCCCAGCCGCCGATGGTAACGGCGATGTAGGCCTTGAGGATCAGGTCGCCGCCCGCCGTGGGTGCGACGAAGAACTGGTTGGCGAGCAGCAGCCCCGCGACCCCGGCATAGGCCGTACCCAACGCGAAGGTGGCGAGGATCATCGCCGTGACCGGGACGCCGCAGGCGCGCGCCATCTCCGGATCCTGGGCGGTCGCGCGCAGGCGGCGGCCGAGTTGGGTGCGGGCAAAGAGCCAGCCCTGCGCCGCGATCAGCAGCCCCGCCACGGCGATGATGGCGAGGCTCTGTTCGGCCACGACCAGCCCGCCGAGGCTCAGCGACCCGCCGGAGAAGAGCGGTGGAGCCGCGCGCGGCTCCGGCCCGAACAGGACCGAGGCCCCATTCTGGAGGATGATGCCCACCGCGATGGTGCTGATGAAGACCGAGACCGGCGGGCGCCGACGCAGGGGCATGTAGGCCGCCAACGCCAGCAGCACCCCCAGCCCGGCCATGAGCGCCATCACCACCGGGAGCAGCAGCACCCCCGGCAGGGGCAGCAGGGGCGCCGCGGCCACGGCCAGCAGCCCGCCGGCCATGACGAGGTCGCCCTGCGCGAAGTTCACCGCCGACGTCGCGTTCAGCACCAGCACGAAGCCCAGTGCCACCAGCGCGTAGGCCGCCCCCAGCGCCACCCCGTTCACCAGGAGCTGGAGGATGATCACCGGCGGTGCCTCACGGCACGACGCCCGTCACGTTGTCGTAGCGCTTGGCGAGCTTTGGGACGCGGCTGGCGCCGTCGTAGCAGACGATCACGGCGGAATGGGCCATGTTGCCCTTCCCGTCGGAGCGGTAGGTCATGGCGAGCCCCTTGTGGGTGCCGCCGGCCAGGGCGTCGCGCACCGCCTGGGGCGTGCGGGCGCCGGCCTTCACCGCCTCCAGCACCATGCGCGTGCCGTCATACTGGCCGAGCGCGAAGGCGTCCGGCTCCGCCTTGAACTCCCGCCGGTAGGCCTCGGTGAAGGCCTCCATCTCCGGCGAGCCGCCGGACACGGGGGAGGCGGCGGTCTCCGCGCAGACCCCCTTCAGCTCGGCGGGCTCAAGCAGGGCCGCCGTGCTCGGCTGGTGCATGGCGGAGCCGGCGACGACCGGGATGGTCAGCCCCTGCGCCGCGGCTTGGCGCAGGAACAGGGCGGTCGGGCCGGAATGCAGGTGCAGGATCAGCACGTCGGGACCGGCGGCGAGCGCCTTGGTCAGCACCGGCAGCAGGTCCTTGGCGGTGGGGTCCACCCCTTCGGCGAAGACCGGCTCGGCGCCCAGCCGCTTCAGCACGGTGTCGAGATGGGCCTTGCCGCTCTGCCCGTAGGCGGTGGTCTGGTAAATCACGGCCGCGCGCCGCTTGCCCAGCTCCTCCACCACGTAGCGGGCGTGCGCTTCCTTGGTCACGGCGTCGCCGGGAAAGAAGCGGAAGACCCAGGGGTTGCCCTGCTCGGTGATGGAGGCGGTGCCGGACACGGTGACCAGCGGCAGCCCGTATTCCTCGGCCAGCGGCAGCATGGCGAGCATCTGGGTGCCGAGCATGCTGGCCCCCACCGCGACGACCCCGCCACCGCCCGCCGCCCGTTCCAGCGCGGTCACGGCGGCTTCGGGCGAGGTGCCGGTGTCGATGACGTCGGAGCGGATGGTCAGGCCGGGGACGGCGTCCTTCAGGGCCAGCAGCGCGCCGTTGCGCTGGCTGGTGCCTTCCAGCGACAGGAAGCCGGTGACGGGCACGAGGACGGGGATGGAGATATCCTCTTCCGCCCGCACAGGTGCGGCGGCATGGGCCAGGAGAAGCCCGATCAGGGGCAGCGCGCTGGCCATCGTTCGGTTGCGTCCGGTCCTCATCATCTCTTCCCCACGGCGCGGAACGGACCATTGGGGGAGCCGGGAACCGGGGCGGGACGGAAAGAACCGGACAAGCCGCGGCCCGCAGACGATCCCTCCGCTGGTACGACCCAGGTCAGGTTCTATGGGTGTGATCTCAGCCCGCCCAGCGGGCACCCCATGTCATAGGCGGCGGGCAGAGTGGCCGAAAGATCTGGGCCGGTCAACACGCGGCATGGGGAAATTCCGCCATGAAAAAAGGCCGCGCGGGGCTGTCCCCGCGCGGCCCGGTCGGCCAGGAATGGCCGGGCTTAGATCTCGTCGCCGAAATCGCCGCCGAAGTCCTCGCCGCCGCCCTGGTCCCAGCTCGCCTGGTCGGCTTCCGCCGCCGGCTCCGCAGGGGCTTCGGCCGCCTGGGCCTCGTCGCCGGAGAAGGCACCCATCAGCGCGTTGCCGAGCAGCATGCCGCCGGCCACGCCCATGGCGGTCTGCATGGCGCCGGCCATGAAGCCGCCCCCGCCGCCGTGTCGGTACTGCGGGTTGGCGTAGGCGCCGACCCGCGGGTCACCGTAGCCCGGCGCCTGCTGGTTGCCCCAGGGTCCACCCTGACGCATGGCCGGCTGGCCGTAGCCGGAAGACTGCGGCTGCGGCGCCGGCTTGGAGCCGCCGAACAGCCCGCCGAACAGCCCGCCGGAGGAGGCCGCCGGACGCTCCTGGAGCTGGCGCTCCAGCTCCTCGTTGCGGGCCTGCATGGCGGCCAGCGCCTGCTCCTGCATGACGATGGTCTGGGCCATCAGGTAGGGTGCCGCCGGCTGGCGGGTGACATGCGCGCGGATGTGGCTTTCCGCCTCGGGGTCACGCGGGCCGGACTGCATCTCCGCCTGCCGGAGCTTGTCGAACAGGCCATCGATGATCTGGCGCTCGTTGTGTTCCATGGTCCTCGTTCCTGACTGTCTGAAGCGTCTATTCCGAAGCTCGAATCCGAAGCTCAAAAATCCGCGTGATGCCGTCCGGGATCACTCCTCGCGCTGGCCGGTCAGGTGGAGCAGCATGTTGAAGAGATTGATGAAGTTCAGGTAGAGCGACAGCGCGCCCATGACGGCCATCTTGGTGTTCGTCTCGTGGCCGTAGCCCTCGGCGAACTCTTCCTTGATGCGCTGGGTGTCGTAGGCGGTGAGGCCCGTGAACACCAGCACGCCGATCACCGAGATGGCGAACTGCAGGGCGCTGGAGCCGATGAAGATGTTGACCAGGCTGGCCAGCACGATGCCGAGCAGGCCCATCATCAGGAAGGAGCCCATCTTCGACAGGTCGGCCTTCGTGGTGTAGCCGTAAAGGCTCATGCCCGCGAACAGCGCCGAGGTGATGAAGAAGACGCGCGCGACGCTGGCGCCCGTGTAGACCAGGAAGATCGAGGCCATGGACAGGCCCATGACGCCGCAGAAGGCCCAGAACAGCGCCTGGAGGCTGGCCGCCGACATGCTCTGGAAGCGCCAGGACAGCACCATGATGAAGGCCAGCGGCGCCAGCATGACCACCCACTTCAGCGGGGTGGTGAAGATCGGCACGTAGAGAGCCGGGGTGTTGGCGACGAGGAAGGCGACCGCGCCCGTCAGGGCCAGACCCAGCATCATCATGTTGTAGATGCGCAGCATGTGCTTGCGCAGGCCCTCGTCGTACGCGGCCTGGGACAGGCCGGCCGCCGCGCCGAAGGGGGAGTAGTGCGGGTTCACCATAGTTTCCTCTCGATGTGTTCGGGTCGGTACCGGTTCAGAACCAGGAAGCCTGCACGGCCTTGGCGTAGGCCATCAGCTCGGACGCCGGCAGCTTTCCGCACAGGGCATACACATGGTGGCCCTGCTGCCAGTAGACGACCGACAGATCACCGAACCGCGCGGATTCGGGACGGGTTGCCGAGAAGCTGCCGTCCTCGGCCGCGAACAGGGTGACGCGGTCGGAACCGGCGGCCTCGTAGACCACCTGGACCGCGCTGCCCACGTCCCAGGGGACGATGCGCGACGTCAGGGCGTGCAGTTCCTTCGGAAATTCGGGGATGGGAAGGGCGCCGCCCGCCGACTGGGAGGCGACACGGGCGAGCGCCGGCGCCCGCTCCGGCGGCTGGCCGCCGAAGGTCTCCCCCGCCTCGATGGCGGAGCGGTGCGCCTCGACCGCCTCGTCGGCGAAGACGGGCACGGGATGGGCGGCGGCGACCGGATCGGCCAGCACGTTGCCGAACAGCGCGTGGGCCGACCAGCCGATGCCGATGAAGACGGCCGCCGCCACCGCCGCGCGGAGCTGCGCCGCCGCGCGGCGGCGCGGGCGGGCGGGAAGCGGGAGGACCTGGGCCGCCACGGCGGCCGTGACGGGAAGCGGTGCCGTGCCCGTAGCGGGGCCTAGGACGGGACCGGCCGTCAGAAAGAGGTTGATCTCGTCGCGCAGCCGCATGTCCCGCATGACGCGGGCGGCAAGGTCGGGATGGTCCTGGAGATAGGCCTCCACCTCAATCCGGCGCGCCACGTCGAGCTGGCCGTCCACATAGGCGAGCAGGTCTTCCTCGGGAATGGGTGCGGGCATCGGATCACCTTACCAATCGCAGATGCGGTCCCTGCCCGGTTTCACCCGGGCGGTCCGTCGAACGTTCCGTCGCGGCGCGCAGGGCCGCCCGGCCGCGCGCCAGCCGCGACATGACGGTGCCGAGCGGCACCCCCAGGCAGTCGGCCACGTCGCGGTAGCTCATCCCCTCGATCGCCACGAGCATCAGCACCTCGCGCTGCTCCTCGGGCAGGTCCATCAGGGCCTCGATGGTCTGGCCGAGCTCCACGCGGGCCGCCTGCGGCGCCGACGGGTTCCCGGACAGGCCGTCGGCCTGCACGAGGGCCGATTCCGCCTCGCGCTCCGTCTTCAGGCGGCGACAGCGCGACACGTGGGTGTTGTGGAGGATGGACAGCAGCCAGGGCTTGGGATCGGTGCCGTCGCGCAGCGTGCGAGCGCCTTCCAGCGCGCGCAGAACGGCTTCCTGCACGAGATCCTCGGCCCGGTCGGCATCCCGCGTCAGCACCAGCGCGTAGCGGCGCAGGACACCGAGATGACTTGATATGTCCATTCTCTTTCGTCTTCCCCTCAACCGGACGCACCGTATACGCGGCGCATGGCGGGCTTAATCCCGGCAGCCTCAAAAAATCTTGGCCGGACCGGAACCTAAAAAAGCCTTCGCCTATTCCGGAAGGACACCCACTTGGAATGGCGGGAGCGCGCCGCCTGTTGAATGCGAGGCTTGTGAAGGACGGTGGCGGGTTCCCCGCCCGAACCCTGCCCGAAACCTCTGGACACGCCGTGACCGACGATATCTACGACAAGCGCATCGACCGCCAGTTCGACAAGCTGGAGCAGAAGCTCCCCGGGCCGATCGGCCGCGGGCTGCGGGGCCTGCGCGAGCCCCGCATGATCTGGCTGCGCGTCCCGATCGCCCTGCTGCTGATCGTCGGCGGTTTCTTCAGCTTCCTGCCGGTCCTCGGCCTGTGGATGCTGCCGCTGGGCGTTCTGCTGCTGGCCCAGGACATTCCCTTCCTGAAGCGCCCGACCGCCCGCCTCATGGTCTGGGGCGAGCGGCGATGGACCGAATGGCGGCGCAAGCGGCGGTCGTCCGCCTCCTCCTGACCGGCCCCGCCACCAGTCCCGCATTGGGGCTCAGCAGCGGTGCTTGCCGTGGCGGTGGCGGCGGCGGCAGCCGTCATCGTCGTCCCAGCCGCGGTCGCGGTAGCCGTGATGGCCCCGGCGGCGGTCATGGTCGTCGTGCCAGTCGTCCCCGTCATCGTCGCTGACCGCGAGGATGCCCAGGCCGACGACGGCGGCGCCCACCAGCGCCAGCCCCGCCGCCTCTTCCGAGTTGCTGGCGCAGCCCGACGCCAGCAGGGACGCCGCCAGCACGCCGGCCATCAATGTCTTCGAACGCATCGCTCTTCCCCCCGCTTAAGCTTGCCCTGTGACAAACGTGGCGCGGCGAGCGTCTATTCCATCAAATCGCGCGTCGCGGTCGCAAAATCCTGGCCCCAGGAACCATAGGCCGATTCCAAGGCCGGATGTACAATTTTCGGCGCCGCGCGGGTCAGGCGAACAGGTCAGGCCGGACGGACGATGCGGGCGCTGAGCGCCACGGCCGCCATCATGACGGCCACGAGCCCCAGGGCCAGTGGCAGCGTCGTCACCTCGGCGGCGAAGCCGATCACGGCCGGCCCGAAGAGCAGCCCCGCCCCGCCCAGAGTGGAGACGGCGGCGATGGCCGTGCTGGCGGGCATGTCCGGCAGCCGTCCGGCGGCGCTGAAGAGAACCGGCACGATGTTGCTGGCCCCCAGCCCGATGATCACGAAGCCGAGCAGCCCCGCAGCCCCCCAGGGCAGCGCCACGGCGATGAGCAGCCCCGCCACCGTCAGGAGCCCGCCGACCCGCACGACGTTGACCGGGCCGAGCGCCTGGGTCAGCCGGTCGCCCGTGAAGCGCCCCACCGCCATGGCGACGGAGAAGGCCGCGTAACCCAGACCGGCCTGCGACTCGCCGAAGCCCCGGAAGAAGCGCAGGAAAACGGCGCTCCAGTCCAGCACCGCGCCTTCCAGCATGAAGACGGCGAAGCACAGCAGCCCGAGCAGGAGCGAGCCGCCGCGCGGCAGCACGAAGACCGGGCCGCCGGCGGCACGCGGGGCGTCCCGGTCCGGCCCGAGCACATCGCGATGCTGGGTGAGGGTGATGGCGGCGACCAGCGCGCCGACGCCGAGCCCGCAGGCCAGCGGCGCCAGGCCGGTGCCGACCAGCGCGCTCATGCCCAGGGCGCCGACGAGGCCACCGACCGAGAAGAGGCCGTGGAAGGAGGACATCAGCGGCCGCCCATAGCGCGCTTCCACCAGCACGGCCTGGGCGTTCATCGCCACATCGACCACCCCGACGGCGCCGCCGAACAGGAACAGCACCGCGGCGAGCGCCGGCCCGGACGGGGCCATGGTGAGCAGCGGCAGCGCCACTGCCGCCGCGATCCCGGCGACCAGGAGCGTCAGCCGGCTCCCGAACCGTTCGATGAGCGCGCCGGTCATCGGCATCATCGCCATGCCGCCGCTTCCCAGCGCCAGGAGGATGAGGCCAAGCTCCCCTTCCTCCAGCCCGAGCCGCGCCTTGACGATGGGGACCATGGGCGCCCAGCTCGACAGGGCGATGCCGCACATCAGGAACAGCAGGCAGGTGGCCCGCCGCGCCGCGCGCGGCGCCGCGTCGCCCCGCCCGTCGGAAACCAGGGAGGTCATGGAAACTCCAGTCGAGGGAATGCCGGCCCTTGGCTATGGGCCGATCGTTCATCGTCACGCAGGACCATGCATCAACATGCATGATTACGCAATACCGTGCAGCCTGCGCGAAAGGATACAGGCGCGCGCGGGCGTCTGTCGAACCCCGTCCGACGGCGCAACCAACACTTCACAATCGGCATGGAAAGACGGGGACGGCGGGCGCAGGGGTCTTCCCCGCGCCGCCGCCCGGCAGTTACGGCTCTTCCGCGGCCGCCGGAACCGGCATGACCAGCACCTTGTCGATGCGGCGGCCGTCCATGTCCACGACCTCGTAGCGGATGCCGTCGCGCTCGAAGGTTTCGCCGGCCGTGGGGATGTGCCCGATGCAGTTCAGCACATAGCCGGCGACGGTGTGGAAATCGCCGCTGTTCTTCACGCCCTTGATGCCGACCGTGTCCTCGAACTCGTCCACCGGCATCCAGCCCTCGATCAGCCAGCTGCCGTCCTCGCGGCGCACGGCGGCCGACTCCGGCTCCTCCCCGACCTCCGGCAGGTCGCCGGCGATGGTCTCCAGTATGTCGGTGATGGTGACGACGCCCTCGATGCTGCCGTACTCGTCCACCACGACCGCCATGTGCATGCCGGAGCGCTTCATCAGCTCCAGCAGCTTCAGGATGGGGGTGCCGTCATGGACGACCAGCGGCTTGGTGGCCGAGGCCGCGAGGTCGAGCGGCTTGCCCTGGAAGGCGAGGCCGAGCAGGTCGCGCGTGTGCACGACGCCCAGCAACTCGTCCAGCTCGCCCCGGCAGGCGGGATAGCGCGAATGGGCGCCTTCCTTGATCTCCTCCAGCAGGGCGTCCTGGCTGTCGTTGGCATCGAGCCAGATCACGTCGGGCCGGGGCGTCATGATGCTGCGCACCGACCGGTCGGCGAGCCGGAGCACACCGTCGATCATCTTCTTTTCCTCGGGCGCGAAGACGCCGGCCTCGGTTCCTTCCGTGATCATGGAGCGGACCTCCTCCTCCGTCACCGTCGCCTCCCGCTCGCCGTGCAGGCCGAGCAGGCGCAGCAGCGCGTCCGTCGAGATGCCGAGCAGCCAGACGAAGGGGGCGGCGATGCGCGACAGGGCGCGCATCGGGCGGGCGACGGCGGCGGCGATGCGCTCGGGATCCTTCAGCGCGATGCGCTTGGGGATCAGTTCGCCCAGCACGATGGAGAGATAGGTGATGGCGACGAGCACCGAGCCAACGCCGATTCCCCTGCCATAGCCGGCGAGCGCCGGGATCTCCTCCAGCCAGGCGCCCAGCCGGTCACCCAGCGTGGCGCCACCGAAGGCACCGGCGACGACGCCGACCATGGTGATGCCGATCTGGACCGTGCTGAGGAAGCGGCTGGGGTCCTCGACCATCCGCAGGGCGGTTCTCGCGCCGGCCGATCCCTGTTCGGCCATCTGCTGGAGCCGCGCGCGGCGGGAGGACACGACGGCCAGCTCCGACATGGCGAAAACGCCGTTCAGCAGCATCAGCGCGAAGACGATCGCGATCTCAAAGCCAAGCATCGGTCAATCCGGTGTGGTGGTTTTCAGCAAACAGACGAGGGACGGATCGGTGGCGCGGGCGCGCCGATCCTGGTGCGGTCTTGAGCTGACCGCGCCCCTTCGGGCCTGAATCGGGTCGGGATGCGCGTGGCGCATGGGGCGCGGACCGGGCACGGCTGGAGTGCCGCATCCCGGGGGGCCTGTCGCTGGGCCGCCGCAGAACGTCCGGAACCTGCCAGGCGTCCTGCGGCCTACTTGGGCCGCTTGCGGAATCGTTCATGGTGTCCCCGGCCTTGGGCGCGGGGGCGCTCCGTCTTGATTGAACCTCCCGCATAATGTTCGGAGGATGCCGCCTTGCGCAAGCCCGTCTGTGGTGGTGCCCCGCGTTGCGGGAGGCAAGCTTTCCGGCATGCGGGATAGGCGGAGGTGCAAAGCGGGTGCGCCGTCATGGAACGGAAACATCACCGTCACGCATCCATCGCCATCGCATGGTTATCTCCGACTCCCCAAGAAAGGCGGATCTGTCGAACCGCCTATGATGTGGAGCGGATGATGCGTGGCGAGGGAGCGTCCCTCACGGTCGAAGGGTTGGCGGTCCCGCTGGGACAGGTGGCGCCGCGCCTTCGCGTGCGGCTGGCCGGCAGCCTGGACCACCGGGCGCTGCCGCGCCTGCGCCCGCTGCTCCGCGCCGCGGCGGCCCATGCGGGCCTGTGCCTGCGGATCGACCTCGCCGGCGTGGACTTCATCGACGCGTCCGGCGTGGGCGTGCTGCTGACCTTGCAGGAGGCGGTGCGCGGGCGCGGCGGTGCCGCGGAGTTCCTGAACCCAGCCCCGCGCGTGCGGCGCATCCTGGCCGGCATGGGGATCACGGACCAGCTCGCCCTATTGGAATCGTCCGCCGCCGCGACGGAAGGCCGCAGCCGCGCGGCCTGACGCCCGGCGGGAGTGTCCAGGAGGGGGCGGCGAAGGAATTGAGCGCGCGCAGCCGCGCGGGCCTCGCGGATCATCGACACATATTCCCAATAGGCGCTGTCCAGGCAACGCGGATCACCGCGGTCCCAGGCATCCCCCATGGCACGGCTGTAGAAGCCCAGCGCCGCAAGCCCCTGGGGGCAGTCGCGTGGGACGCAGGAGCCACCACGACGGAAGCCAAGGGCGGCGGTCATGGGGCTCCTTCGCCGAGGGCGCGGGGGAGTCGGGAGAGGCCAGCGGCAAATCAGCGGCGTCCGACCTGGGTTGAGTATCCTACAACCGGGTCGGATTTAAGGAATGCTGTCCTATTGATGTTGGATGGGGCAGAGGTGTTCAGCACGGAACGTCCAACAACGGGAAGATCGGAGCGAATAGGCGCGCGCGACTATGCACAAATTTTTCTAGGGTCTCGCCACAGATATCGTCTTTTGCCGCTCCTTCCGAACGCGACTACCGTCCCGCCAGCCACAGAACGAAACTGGAGGATGGAATGATCGGACGACGGGGTTTCCTGGCCGTGGCGGGCGGTGCGGCACTGCTGGCCGCGACGCGCGTGGGGGCAGCAGACAAAGGCTTTTCGGGAGCCAAGGGGCTGCGCGACGGCATGGCGGCGCTGGAGCGGCGCAGCGGCGGACGGCTGGGCGTGTCGGTGCATGACACCGGCAGCGGACGACGCTTCGGCTGGCGCGCGGACGAGATGTTCCCGATGTGCAGCACCTTCAAATTTCTATTGGCCGCCGCGATCCTGAGGCGGGTGGACGAGGGTCGGGAGAGCCTGGACCGCCGCATCCCGGTGACGCCCGCCGACATGGTCCCCTACGCGCCCTTCACGGAGACCCGCCTGAACGGCCCGGCGCCCACGGTGGCGGAGCTGTGCGAGTCCACGATGACGCTCAGCGACAACGTCGCGGCGAACCTGCTGCTTCCCGCCGTCGGCGATCCGGCCGGGCTGACCGCCTTCGTGCGGACGCTGGGGGACCGTCACACGCGGCTCGACCGCAACGAGCCGACGCTGAACAGCGCCATCCCAGGCGACCCGCGCGACACGACGACGCCGGACGCGATCATCCACAGCATGGAGCGTCTGATGATCGGCGACGCCCTGCGCCCGGCCTCGCGCGAGCAGCTCATCCACTGGATGGTCGCCAACAAGACCGGCGACAAGCGCCTGCGCGCAGGGCTGACGCCGGGCTGGCGCGTCGGCGACAAGACGGGCACCGGCAACGGCTCCTTCAACGACATCGCCATCGTCTGGCCCACGGGCAAGCCGCCGGTTCTCATCGCCTGCTACCTCGCGCAGACGCCCAAGGGTTTCAAGGACGGCGACACGATCCACGCCGAGGTGGCGCGGGCTGTTGCGGGCGCGCTGAACGGGTAAGCGCCGGACGAAAAAGAGGGGCAGAAGACTCCCTGCGGCTGGAGTGGCGGGGCACGCTGTCGTTGACTGCGCATCGCCCTGCAATGGATGACGTACGGACCATCACGCTGTAGGCGCCGACCGCCGCTCCCCGGAGACAGGAAGCCCGTCCTCGACGCGGGGGCGGGCTTCCCGCCTTTCGATCATTCGACCAGCGGCCTGACCTTGGCGACGAATCTCGGTGCGAAACGATCCAAGCCCCGCAGAATGTCCGCCGGGGTGCGCGGTGGCCGCCGGAGTGCGGCCGCTTGGTTCACTATGGTTCCGGCCATGAGCCTTGGAGACAGGTTGAAGAGGTCGCACAGGAATTCATCGACTGTTTTCGCCTCCAGACCGCCGGGCAAGTTCTGGAAGTCAGAGATGTTCTCCGTGACGATGACCTGTGCCTCGGCCATGATAGCCGCCGCCGCAACGTGCCTGTCCTTTGGATCGTTTCGCATTGCCGGGATGAGCGACTGATACCCGGTGATCTCGGCTTCGGGAAAGGCTTCCCGCATCGCTTCGACCAAGCTGTGGGAACCCCTTTCGGTCGTGTGCCCGGTCTTCACGAGATTCCGACGCATTTCTTCAAGAATCTTCGCCGACCATCCGATGAGATACAAGTCCTGCTCGGCCGCGCGGAGCAGGGTATCCCGCACGGTGAAGGGGAAGAGGACGTTGGCGTCGAGGACGACCCGGAAATGGTGCCGGAACCACTTGCTTTTCCAGTCGGACTCAGTCGAGTTCGGGATACCCTCCATTCTCTTCACTGAGAGCGGCCAGCCTGTCCAGCGCGTTCCTGCGCTCCACCCGCCGAGTCTGATTGAAGGCCAGAACATCCTTCGCGAGAATGCGCCGGTGGGAACCAGCCCGCGTGAAGGCGATGCGGCCCTCGTCCAGAAGCCTTACCAGATACTGCCGCGAGACATTCAGGAGGTCCGCCGCCTGTTGGGTGGTGAGTTCCTGCCCAACCGGCACCACGGTGACTGCATCGCCCTGGGCCATCAGCCCGGCAGCACGTTCCAGGACATGGAACACCGAAGCCGGAAGTTCGACCTCCTCGCCGCGCGGTCCCAACAGCTTGCAGCGCTCGCCTCGATCCTCCATGCGCCCAGCCAAGCCGTCGAGCATGGCGGACAGTCTCTCCACCTCGCCCAACTCCTCCACCGCAGGGGAAACGGGTTCCATGCGGCGGTTCCGCTCCGCCCTTGCCGTGTCGGTCATCGTCTCGGCTCCATCGCAACCGGACCCGCCCGCTGAACAGGCCGCGCTCTCGGGCGAACTCATTCCGTTGCCCATTCACATGGGCCATAAACGCTACAAGCGCAACCCGCTTCAAGGATGACGGCGCGACCCAAACCGGGTCGGCGGGAGCCCTCGCGGGTGCGCTGAACGGGTGAGCGGGCGCCCGGCGCGCCCTCCGGAGAGAAGCCAGGAACGGCTTGGGCCGGCGGGCAGCCGGCCCAAGATCCACGAACGACGCGGCGTTCACCGCCCACCCCGCGCGAGGCGGGCCGCCCTGCCCCGTCAGGCCGCGCGGACCTGGGCGAGGAAGCCGTCGACCTCCCGGCGCAGCGAGGCGGCGGTGCGCGAGAGTTCCTGGGCGCTGGACAGCACGCGGTTGGCGGCGCGGCCACCTTCGGCCGCCGCCGCGCTGACCTGGCCGATGGCGTCGGAGACCTCCGACGTGCCGGTCGAGGCCTGCTGCACGTTGCGGGCGATCTCCAGCGTCGCGGCGTTCTGCTCTTCCACCGACTGGGCGATGGTCGTGGCGATGGCGCTGCTCTCCCCGATCACCGCCGCGATCTCCTTGATCGAGCCGACGGTGCGGTGGGAGACGTCCTGGACCTCCGCGATCTGGCTGGTGATGTCCTCGGTGGCCTTGGCGGTCTGGTTGGCGAGGCTTTTCACCTCCGACGCCACGACGGCGAAGCCCTTGCCGGCCTCGCCGGCGCGCGCGGCCTCGATGGTGGCGTTGAGCGCCAGCAGGTTGGTCTGCTCGGCGATGGCGCTGATGAGCTGGACCACCTCGCCGATCTTCCGGGTGGCGGTGACGAGGCCTTCCGCCGTGCATTGCGTCTCCTCCGCGTTGCGCACCGCGCGGGAGGAGATGTCGGAGGACTGGCGGACCTGCTCGCCCACGCCGCGGACGGAGGCGGTCAGCTCCTCGCAGGCGGCGGCCACCGTCTCCACGTTGGCTGTCGCCTGCGTGGCGGCGGCGGCGACGGTGCCGGCTTGGCTGTTGGTGCGGTCGAGCGTGCCGTCGAGCGTGCGGGCGGAGGATTCGAGGTCCGACGCGGCCGAGGAGACCAGACCGACGATGGAGCCGACGCTGCTCTCGAACTGGTCGGCCAGTTCGCTCATGACGCGCTTCTTCTCCGCCTCGGCGCGGTGCTCGGCCTCCACGGCCTCCTGCTCCATCCGGCGGGTGCGGGCCATGTTGTCCTTGAAGATCTGCAGGGCGCGGACGATGCAGCCCACCTCGTCCTTGCCGCCGACCGCGGGGATCTCGACCTCCAGCTCGCCGTCGGCGAGGCGCAGCATGGAGGCGGTCACCCGGCGCAGGGGCTTGACCGAATGGATCGACCACCAAGCGAAGCCGGCCCCCAGCAGCAGGGCGGCGGCGCACAGCGTGGCCATCAGGATCTCGAACCGGTCGGCGACCTCGCGGGCGCGGTCGGCGACCGTCTTGTTCGCCGCCTCTTGGAAATCGATGAACTGGTTGATGCGGGCGAGCCATTCGACGAAGGCCGGGCGGGCCTCCCGCATCAGCAGGGTCTCCGCACCCGCGTCGTCGCCGGCGAGCTGGCGGTCGATCAGCGCCTTGACGATGGGAAGCGTCCTGGCCTCCGTCTCCTTGATGCCGCGCAGGATGTCGCGCTCCCGCGGCATGATGTCCGCGCGCTCGGCGAACATCGCGTCGAGCCGCCGGGCCGATTCGGCGTAGTCCCTGGCCAGCGTCTCGATGGTCTGGATCTCGGCGCGGACGGCCTCGGCGCCGGAGGCGAGCGTCACGTCGCGCAGGCTGATGGAGCGGTCGTGCACGCTGCCGCGGAAGTTGATGGCGTAGCGCTGCTTGACGTTGTTCACGTCGTTGATGGTGGTCAGGCTGGACTTGATGTCGTGCACCTGCCCGATGCCGATCGCCGTCAGCACGATCATCAGCAGAAGAACGCCGCCGAAGCTCACCGCCAGGCGTGTTCTGATCTGGGTGTTCCGAAACTTTTCAAACATGCCGATCCAGCCCCCCTTGCCCATGCCGTGTGGCGCGCCACGCGCCCACCCCCATTGATGCTGCCTATACCTATTACGGCATAGCGCAAAGGTAAAATATCACGCGAATGTGACGTTTGCGCGCGAGGGGACTGTGCCCAGATCACCCCGGGGTTGATTCACGCTGAGCTTTTGAGGGACGTCGGGAGTATTGGCCGAAGGATGGATAGGGGCGGATAAGGCGCGCCGTTTCTACCCCCGGCCGCGCACCGCCTCGCGGTGGATGATGTAGATGCCGCTGGCGATAATGATCGCGGCGCCGGCCAGCACGGCTTGCGTGGGCACCTCGCCGAAGACCAGGAAGCCCAGCAGCGTCGCCCAGAGCATGCCCGAGTATTCGAAGGGCGCCACCACCACGGCGGGGGCCAGCCGGAAGGCCTGGGTCATGAAGAGCTGCGCCACCGCCCCGAAGGTCCCCACCGCCCCCATCAGCAGCAGGTCGCCACCCGACGGCGCCACCCAGACCGGCAGGGCGAAGACGGCGCTGGCCGCCGTGCAAGTCAGCAGAAGGTAGGTCACAATGGCGCCGTTGCTTTCGGTCCGGGCGAGGCCGCGCACCGCCAGCATGGCGAGCGCGTAGAAGAAGGCCGCGCCCAGACCGACCAGAACCGGGAAGGGCGGCAGCGCGTCCACCGAGGGGCGCGCCATCACCAGAACGCCGCCGAAGCCAACCAGCACGGCCGCCCAGCGCCGCCAGCCGACCCGCTCGCCCAGAAGCGGCACCGACAGGGCGGTGATGAAGAGCGGCCCGGCGAAGCTCAGCACATAGACCTCGGCCAGCGGCAGATGCTTGAAGGCGTAGAAGAAGCAGGCCATGGAGGCCAGCCCGGCCAGGGAGCGCAGCACATGGGAGCCGAGCCGCTTTGTCCGCAGGCTCGCCAGCCCGCCGGTGGCGAGCACATAGCCGCCCACCAGCGACAGCGCGACGAAGGAGCGCACGAACATCAGCTGCGCCACCGGATAGCCGGCGCTGAGGAACTTGATGAGCGTGTCCATGACCGAGAACAGCGCGATGGCCGCCACGAAACAGCCGATGGCCGCGGGCACGTTGTCGTTGTTCTGGCGGTCCTGGTTCGGGCCGCCGGGGTTCTGCACATCCTGGCCTCGGGCGGCCCCGGCCGGGTGGACGGGCGCGATCGTATCGGCGGGGTCGGTCAGCATGGCGATGCCCTTCGGGATGGGCCGCCACCCTAGCCGAAGCCGCCCGCCACCGCCCAGCCTTCCGGGCGCAGCCCTGACCCGCTCGGGTCGGTGTGGAGCGGCGCGGATTCGTAACGTTCGTGTAACAGCGGCGGCGCATGGAAAAGGCTGCGTTACACGATAATCCGTGGCTGCGACAGTTTCGGGCGTAGAGTTTCTCTCAGGCCACGCTTCACGCCGGAGCCGTCCGCGGTGGCGGGGGGCCTTCCGCGAACTCCAGGGGGAAAGGTCCATGATGCGCTTTCCGTTCACGTCCCGCGCCGCGCTGACCGCGCTGGCGACCGTGCTGGCCTGCGGCCTGGCCGCGGCACCGGCCAAGGCCGAGCCGACGGTCGAGGTGCTGCATTACTGGACCTCCGGCGGCGAGTCCAAGGCCGCGGGCGCCTTGCGGCGGGAGTTCGAGGCGGCGGGCGGCCGGTGGATCGACGCGCCGGTGGCGGGCGGGGGCGGCGACGCGGCGAGCACGGTGCTGCGCTCGCGCGTGCTGGCCGGCGATCCGCCGAACGCGGTGCAGCTGAAAGGGCCGAACATCCGGGACTGGGCCGAGCAGGGCACGCTCGCCAGCCTCGACGAGGTCGCCAGGGCGGAGGGCTGGGAGAAGACGCTGCCGCCGCTGGTGCTGGACGTCATGAAGCATGAGGGGCGCTTCGTCGCGGTGCCGGTGAACATCCACCGCGTCAACTGGCTGTGGATCAACCCCAGGGTCTTCGGGAAGGCGGGCCTGACGGTTCCGAAGACATGGGACGAGTTCAACGCCGCCGCCGAAAAGCTGAAGGCCGCCGGCATCACGCCGCTGGCCCATGGCAGCCAGCCTTGGCAGGACACCTCCGTCTTCGAGGACGTGGCGTTGGGCATCGGCGGGGCCGACTTCTTCCGCAAGGCCTTGGTGGAATTGAACGAAGAGGCGCTGACCGGCGAGACGATGGTCAAGGTGTTCGACCAGATGCGCAAGCTGCGCGGCTATGTCGATGCCGGTTTCAACAACCGCGACTGGAACCTGTCCACCGCCATGCTGATGAACGGTCAGGCCGCCATGCAGATCATGGGCGACTGGGCCAAGGGCGAGTTGCTGGCCGCCGGCAAGGTGCCGGGAAAGGACTTCCTCTGCGTGGCGGTTCCGGGCCAGTCCGGCTACATCGTCAACGCCGACAGCTTCGTGATGTTCAAGTCGGGCAACGCCGACCGCACGGCCGGCCAGATGCTGCTCGCCAAGCTGATCCTCGGCCCGAGCTTCCAGGAAACCTTCAACACGCTGAAGGGATCCATCCCCGCCCGCCAGGACATGCCGCGCGACAAGTTCGACGAATGCGCGGTGAAGTCCATGGACGACCTGAAGGCGGCGGTCGCCAACAACACCGCCGTCCCCTCCATGGCGCATGAGATGTCCGTCCCCGGTGCCGTGCGCGGCGCCTTCCTGGACGTGGTCACTTCGCACTTCAATTCGGACATGACCTCCCAGGAGGCCGTGCGGAAGCTCGCCGAGGCGATCGAGCTGGCGAAGTGAGGGAACAGGTTCCGATCAGCCGGCTTCGGCCTTGCTCCTCGCCGCCTTCGTGGCCCGGACGGGGGGCAGGCCGAACATCCGCCCGTACTCGCGGGTGAACTGGTGCACGCTCTCGTAGCCGACCGCATAGGCCGCGTTGGCGGCGGTCGTGCCCTCCGACAGCATCAGCCGCCTGGCCTCGATCAGCCGCAGATGTTTCTGAAACTGCAGCGGCGTCAGGGAGGTCACCGCGCGGAAGTGCTGGTGAAAGGAGGACGGGCTCATCCCCGCCACGGCGGCGAGGCGCTCGACCGGCAAACGTTGCGCGAACTCGGCCCGGAGCAGCGCCACGGCGCGCGCGACGCGCTGCGCGTGGCCGTCCGGCCAGCCGAGACGGCGGATCGCCGCCCCGTGGCGGCCGGCCAGCAGCCAGTAATGCAGTTCGCGGACGAGCTGCGCGTGCAGCACCGGGACCGAGGCCGGGCGTTCGAGCAGCCGCATCAGCCGTAGCGCCGCGTCGGCCACCTCGGCGTCGGTCGGATCGACGCGCACCGGCGCATGATCGGAGGGCTGGGCGTCCCTCATCTGCGCCGCGAGGTCGGCAATGACCGTCGGGTCAAGCTCCAGCACGAGCGAGAGGTAGGGGGCGCCGACGCTTGCGCGCGTGATCTGGCTCACGGTCGGCACGTCCGCCGTGATCAGCAGCGAATCGCCGGCGGCGAAGGCGAAGCCCCGCGTGCCCATCGTGACGTGCTTGCTTCCCTGCAGCACGAGGCAGACGAGCGGGCGGGAGATCGCGTGGACGAGGCCGCTGGGCACCGTCGCGCGCACGGTCGTGAGGCCCGGGATCGGGGTCTGCGCCAGGCCGTTCGCGTCGGCGTGAGCCTCGGCGTGACGGCGGACGGCGTCGAGCAGGCTGGTCATGCGCAAAGCCTAGCCCCTCGCCTCCGGCAACGCACGCGGTCTCGTAGGATCGGGCAAAGAACGTCGAGCTTCCGGCAACAAAGGCCGGCTCTCCGGACCGATAGTGGCGCGGTCGCACCACAGCGTCGCACAACGGAGCCTGACCATGACCAAGATCGCCCTCGTCACCGGAGCCAGCCGCGGGCTCGGCCGCAACACGGCGCTCAGCATCGCCCGCCGCGGCGGGGACGTCGTCCTCACCTACCGGAGCCGCGCGGAGGAGGCGCGGGCCACCGTCGCGGAGATCGAAGCCCTGGGCCGCAAGGCCGTCGCCTTGCCGCTCGACACCGGCGACGTTTCCTCCTTCGCGGCTTTCGCGGGACGCATGCGGGAGGCATTGCAGGACGTCTGGCAGCGGAAGACCTTCGATCATCTCGTGAACAATGCCGGCCACGGCGACGGCGCGCCGTTCGCGCAGACGACCGAGGCGCAGTTCGACGCGCTGGTCGATGTCCACTTCAAGGGCGTGTTCTTCCTGACCCAGGCGCTGCTGCCGCTGATCGCCGACGGCGGCCGCATCGTGAACCTGTCCTCCGGCCTGACCCGGGTTTCGGCAGCCGGCTGGTCCGCCTACGCGGCGGTGAAGGGCGCGGTCGAGGTGCTGTCGGTCTACATGGCGAAGGAGCTGGGCGGACGCGGGATCGCCGTCAACACGGTGGCGCCGGGTGCCATCGAGACCGACTTCTTCGGCGGGGCGGTCCGCGACACCCCGGAGTTCAACCGCTTCTTCGCGGACATGACCGCGCTCGGCCGCGTCGGCCTGCCGGACGACATCGGGCCGATGATCGCGAGCCTGCTGTCCGAGGACAACCGGTGGGTCAATGCCCAGCGGATCGAGGTGTCCGGCGGCCAGGGCATCTGAGCGGAGCGGCACCGGGTCGGGAGGGTATCCCCAGACGCCGCTCCCCTACCCCTCAAAGCCTCTCGGCGATCAGCGGCCCGGCCTCGGGCGCCTCGTCGGCAAGGGTGACGGCGGCGAGGGTGAAGGCGGCGCGTAGCGTGGCGGCGGCGGCTTCGAACCCGGCCTCGGTGCGGGCGTGGACCAGGGCAAGCGGGCGGGCGGCGGGGCCGACCGTGTCGCCGAGGCCGGCAACCCCGGCGAGGCCGACCGCGTGGTCGATGCCGTCCTCGGCCCGGCTGCGCCCGCCCCCGAGCGCCACGACGGCGATGCCCGCTGCGCGCGTGTCGATGGCGGCGACGCGACCCTCCCGGTCGGGGAAGACCGGGCGGACGATGGGGGCGGCGGCGAGGTAAGCGTCGGGCCGGTCGAGCAGGTCGGCGGGGCCGCCGAGGGCGGCGACCATGCGGGCGAAGCGGTCGGCGGCGCTGCCGTCGGCCATGGTGCGGTCGAACCGCCGGCGGCCCTCATCGGCGTCGGCGGCCAGCCCGCCCAGCGCCAGAAGCTCCGCCGCGAGGGCGGCCGTCACCTCGTAAAGGCGCGGGTCGGCGGGGCCGCCGCGCAGGATGTCCAGGCATTCGCGCATCTCCAGCGCGTTGCCGGCGGTGGTGCCCAGCACCTGGTTCATGTCGGTCAGCAGCGCCACGGTCGGCAGGCCGGCGCCGCGCGCGACGGTGGCGATGCTGGCGGCCAGCGCGCGGGCGTCGTCATAGCGCGCCATGAAGGCGCCGGAGCCGAACTTCACGTCCATCACCAGCGCGTCGAGGCCCGCGGCGAGCTTCTTCGACAGGATTGAGGCGGTGATGAGGTCGATGGACTCGACCGTCGCGGTCACGTCGCGGATGGCGTAGAGCCGCTTGTCGGCGGGGGCGATGTCGTCGGTGGCGCCGATGACGGCGCAGCCAACCCCCTTCACCACCCGCTCCAGCGTCGCGCGGTCGGGCTTGGCCCGGTAGCCGGGGATGCTCTCGAACTTGTCGAGCGTGCCGCCGGTGTGGCCGAGCCCGCGGCCCGAGACCATCGGCACGAAGCCGCCGCAGGCGGCCAGCGCCGGGGCCAGGATGAGGCTGACCTTGTCGCCGACGCCGCCGGTGGAATGCTTGTCCAGCACCGGGCCGGAGAGGTCCAGATGATCCCAGCGCATCACCGTGCCGGAGTTGGTCATGGCGCGGGTCAGGGCCACGCGCTCCTCCAGCTCCATGCCCCGGAAGAAGACCGCCATGGCGAGAGCGGCGGCCTGCCCCTCCGTCACCGAGCCGTCGGTGATGCCCCGCACGAAGCCCTCGATCTCCGCGGCGGCGAGCCGGCCGCCGTCGCGCTTCTTGCGGATGATTTCCTGTGGAAGCATGTCCGTCTTTTCTCGCTGGGTCTTCTTGCCGGGACCTTATCAGTAACCGGCGTCCTTGGAACCCTTCCCCGATCCCCCCTCCGCCGCGGCGAGCAGGGAGTCGAGCAGGGCCGAGGCGCCGAAGCGGAAGGTCTTCGGGCTGGCCCAGTCCGGCCCCATGATGCGCTCGGCCAGGGCCAGGTAGCCCGCCGCCGTGGCGGCGTCGCGGATGCCCCCGGCGGCCTTGAAGCCGACGGGCCGGCCGGCGTCGGCGATGGCGTGCAGGAGCAGCGCCGCGGCCGGCAGCGTGGCGGCGGGCTTGGTCTTGCCGGTGGAGGTCTTCAGGAAATCGGCACCGGCGGCGATGGCGTCGCGCGCCGCCCAGGACAGCAGGTCCGGGTCCGGGAACTGGCCGGATTCCAGGATCACCTTCATCGTGATCTTGTCGCCGCAGGCTTCCCGGCAGGCGTGCATCACGCCCTTGGGCAGGGTGCGGGCGCCGTCGATGAAGGCGCGGTAGGGGAAGACCATGTCGATCTCGTCGGCCCCGTCGGCGACCGCCGCGGCCGTCTCTTCGGCGACCGAGGCGGCCGTGCCCTCCCCGCCGGGGAAGTTCACCACCGTGGCGATCCGCACGCCGCTGCCCTTCAAGGCCTTGCGCGCGGTCCGCACGAAGCGCGGCCAGACGCAGACGGCGGCGACGGGACCCGCCGGCGTCACGGCGCGGCGGCACAGCGCCTGGATGGTGCCGTCGGTGTCCGCGTCCTCCAGGCTGGTGAGGTCGAGCAGGCCGATGGCGCGGCGCGCCGCCTTCTTGGTGAGGGTCGTGGCCGTGGCGGCCTCATCCACGGCCTGCTGCAGCTCAGGGGGGAGATTCATGGGCGGCGTCCGTCCTCTTGGTTCGAGCCGGTGTCGTTCAGGCCTTCGAGGAAGCCGACCAGGAGCCCTTCCAGGTCGGCGGCGGCGGCGCCAGCCGCGCGCAGCGTCTGGTCATGGTCCACCGGCCCGTCGCCGAGACCCACGCCCAGGTTGGTGATGACCGCGCAGCCCACGACCCGCAGGCCGCAATGCCGCGCGATGATGCATTCCGGGACGGTGGACATGCCGACGGCGTCCGCACCCAGAACCTTCAACATCCGCACTTCCGCGGGCGTCTCGAAGGAGGGGCCGAGGCAGGCGGCATAGACGCCCTCCGCCAGGTCGATGCCCCGCGCCCGCGCAACGGCGTGCAGGCGCGACCGTAGCTCCGGGTCCCAGGCGTCGGTCAGGCTGGGGAAGCGCGGGCCGAAGCTGTCCTCGTTGGGGCCGGCCAGCGGGTTGGTGCCGAGCAGGTTGATGTGGTCGGATATGGCCATCAGCCGGCCCGGCCCGACCTCCTCCCGCAGGGAGCCGGCGGCGCAGGTCAGGACCAGCCCGTCGCAGCCCGCCAGCTTCAGCGCGCGGATGGCCGTCTTCAGCGCGGCGAAGCCGTTGCCCTCGTAGCCGTGGACGCGGCCCTGCATGCAGGCGACCATTCCCCCACCGAGCGTCCCGACCACCAGCCGGCCGGCGTGGCCCTCGACGCTCGGCAGGGGGAAGCCGGGCAGCTCCCCGTAGGGGATGATGACGGCGTCCTCGACGCGGTCGGCGATCCCGCCGAGGCCGGAGCCCAGCACGATGCCGGTCCTGGGCTGGCGTCCGGGGGCCCGGTACAGGATTTCCGCGGCGGCGCCGGCGGCGGTCATGCGTTCAGTTCCATGATTGGGGCCGTGGTCCGGTTGGAGGGGGGCCGTCAGAAGGCGAGGTTGCCGGGGCCGAAGGAGTGGGGCAGCAGCTCCTCCAGCGTGAAGCTGCGCCGCAGCCCTTCCGGCCCGCAGACATGGATGGTCATGCCCGGTGCCGCAAACTCGCGCAGCCGCTGGCGGCAGCCGCCGCAGGGCGTGCAGAGCAGCCCGTCGCCCGGCTGGCCGCCCATGACGGCGATCTCCCGGATGCGGCGCTCGCCGGCCATGATCATGGCGCCGATGGCGGAGGATTCGGCGCATTGCCCCTGCGGGTAGGCGGCGTTCTCGACGTTGGCGCCGGCGTGGATGCCGCCGCCCTCGCCGAGGATCGCGGCACCGACCGGGAAGTTCGAATAGGGGGCGTAGGCCCTGGCCATCGCCGCGCGGGCCTCCCCGATCAGCCGGTCCTTCATCGGCTCCGGCACTCCGCCGCCTTCGCTCATCCGCATCGTCCAAAGCTGTGGCCGCGCCGCACGGCGCGGGCGGGCCCTTGGCCCGGAACGGGAGCATAGCCGCGCCGCGCGCGGCGCGACAGGGACCGTTTGGTCCTATCCGTTGGTGCCGGGCCCTTGGTGCCGGGTGGAGCCGATTCGGCGGCAGGCTGGTTGACGGGATGGTGGAGGACGGGTACACCCCGCCCCAACCGTCGCGAGTCGCGGGCCTGCATTCCGTGGGGCCGCGCGGATCAGGTCCGAAGGGGGACGCCGGGTTGGTGCATGAGTTGGTGGTGCTGCTGCAGGGGCTGGTCCTGGGGATCGCCATCGCGGCGCCCGTCGGGCCGATCGGCCTGCTGTGCATCCGCCGCACGCTCCAGCACGGCCCGATGATGGGCTTCTCCACGGGCTTCGGGGCGGCGGTCGCCGACACCATCTTCGGCGCCATCGCCGCCTTCGGCGTGTCGGCCGCCATGAGCTTCCTGCGCGGCAACGAGATCGGCTTCCAGCTCGTCGGCGGGATCTTCCTGATCGTCGTCGCCGTCCGCACCTTCCGCCAGAAGCCGAAGGACCAGGAGGCCGAGGCGCGCCGCAACGCCGGAGCGCCGAGCATGCTCGGCGGCTTCCTGACCGGCCTGTCGCTGACCCTGACCAACCCCGCCACCATCATGGCCTTCATCGCCGTCTTCGCCGGCTTCGGGCTGGGCGGCGATCTCGGCCGGATGGACGCCACTACCCTGGTCTTCGGGATTTTCCTGGGTGCTTCGACCTGGTGGATGGGCCTGTCGCTGGGAGTGGCGGCGGTGCGCCACCGCATCTCCGACGAGCGGCTGGCCCTGCTGAACCACTGCACCGGCCTGGCGCTCGCCGGCTTCGGCGTCTGGGCGCTCGGCATGGCCTTCACCGGAATCGCGGAGTCCGCCATCGGGTGAGTACCGAGCCCGGACTGGCGGCCGTCCCGGCCGGTCCCGCCGACATCCCCCTTTCGGGCCTTTTCACCGCCTCTCACCACTTTCGATCGGGGATCCGGCGCGTCATCCCCTACCCGGCGGGCGGGGCGGCGGGACGGAACGGCGATAACCCCTCTCCATGTCCTGAAAGCATGGCGCGGGGTGCGGATATTCGGCTTGTCACCCGAGCCGGAGCCCGCGCGCCCCATGACGAACGCTTCCATGCCCAGCGCCCAGCGCCACAACCTGAAGATCCTGGTGGTGGACGACAACCCGCTGCTCCAGAGCGCGCTCAGGGACATGCTGGCGCTGTGGGGCGTCGGCCGGGTCGTCTCCGTCGGGGCCGGGGAGCAGGCGCGCGAGCTGCTGCGCCGCGAGCGGTTCGACCTGATGGTGACCGACTGGCTGATGGAGCCGGTGAGCGGCGGACAGCTTCTCTATTGGGTGCGGCAGTCGCCGGGCTGTACGCGGCAGGACCTGCCGGTGATCGTGCTGACGGGCAACGCCGACCTCGCGACCGTGCGCGCGGCCTGGGACGCCGGGGCCGACACGGTGCTGGCCAAGCCGATCACCGCCGCCACCCTGATCCAGCGCATCGAGGCGGTGCTGAGCCGCCGCAACGAGTCGGGCGTCCCGCCCAACGTCCGGTCCGCCAGCCAGGCGCCGGAGGACGATTACCGCCAGGAGCCCAGGACCGCGACCTTCCGGCTGCCCCCGGCCGAGCCGCCGCCCCAGTTTTCCGATGAGTATCCCGCCCTGTCCGCCGGGCCGGAGCCCCTGCGCCTGCCGCCGCCCTCCTCCCGCGCGGTCCCGCCGAGCCGGGAGCGCATCCGGCTTCTGCTGGCCGTGGACCGGCTGGAGAAGGCCATTGCCCGGCCCGACGCCATCGGCGCCCGGCTGCGGCACGCCCTGTCCGACCTTCAGCTCGCCGCCAACGGCGACCAGGCCGCGCAGGCCATGGTCGCGTCGCTGGCGACCTGCGTCACCTGGGTGGATGCCGACGGGGAGGGCTTCGCCGACGCCCTCCAGGCCCATGCGGCGGCCTTGCGCTGGGCCGCGACCTGCGACGGCAGCTCGGAGTCCCGCGCCATCGCCCGCGCGCTGCTGCGGTCCCTGCGCGCCACCGTCCGCGCGCTCGCGCTCAACGGGTCGCCGGTGCCGAGCGTCTGGCCGGACGCCCGGCCGGAGCCGCCGGCTCCGGACCAGCCGCACGCCGGGCAGCCGCCGGTGCAGTGAGGCCCGACGGCGCCGGCCCGCCCGCCCTGCACTCGGTCTTACATCTCCGCCAGCAGCGAGGTCAGCTCGGCCGTGGCGCGGCGGAGCTGCAGCGAGACCGAGATCTCGCGGGCGACGGCCGCCGCCAGCTCCGTCAGCACCTTCTTGTGGACCTCCGATGCGGGGTCCCGCGGCTTCACGTCCAGCATGCAGAGCGCGCCGAGCGGCACGCCGTCGAAGAAGATCGGCGCGCCGCAGTAGTAGCGCAGGTGCGGCGCGTCGGTGACCAGCGGGTTGTCGCGGAAACGCGGGTCGAGGGTGGCGTCGGTGACCTCGAACAGCTCCTCGTGGTAGATGGGATAGTTGCAGAAGGCCACGTCGCGGCCCGTTTCGCACACGGCGAGGCCGGAGCGTGCGTAGAGCCACTGCTTGTCCTCGTCGAGGAGGGTCGCGGCCCCCATCGGCACGTCGAACAGCGCCTTGGCGATCTCGACGAAGCGCTGGACGGCCTCGTGCCCCTGCGTGTCCACGATGTTGAGGCCTTGCAGCGCGTCGATGCGTCCGTTCTCGTCGGCCCTGACCGGAAAGCTAATCATGCCCCAACTCCTCACATAACCGGTTGCGGCGAGTGGATGAACTCGCCCTGCTGCAATACGATGCCGAGTCCGGCAAGCTTGTCGCTGTCCGCCTTCGAGGCGACACCCGTCGCGATGATCCGCTTGCCCTGGGCCTTGACCATGTCGGACACCAGCGACAGCAGCCGCAGGCGGCGGTCGTCGGCCAGGGCGTTCTGGACGAAGCGCGCGTCGAGCTTCATCGAATCGAAGGAATATTCGGAGAAGACCTGCGGGTTCTTCGAAAAGGCGCCGCCGAAATTGTCCAGCTCCACGGTGCAGTTGATTTTGCGAAACTCGCTGAAGAGCGCGTTGATCTTGCGTGGCTCCGGCAGATCGCCGAGCTGCGAGACCTCGATCGACAGGCCGTAGGGCAGGTCCTGGAGGCTGGACATGACCAGATGGGTCAGATCGCCGTCGAAGAAGATCGAGTTCGCGACGTTGATTGAGATCAGGTGCTGGATGTCCTCCGGCAGCCGGGAGGAAGCCTCGAGGAGATCTCTCAGCATGTCGCCCACGGCGTGGAAGTTCCTGTCCACGCCGACCGGCAGGACCGCCGCCGGCGCGTCGCCCGCTTCGTCCCTGTAGAAGATCTCCACGCGGTAGACGTCCTGCGTGCGCACATCGACGACTCTCTGCTGGTATATCGGGCTTGATGCCATCGCTTGGTCTTTCTTTCTGCTCACCGCGCCGCGCGGATCCCGGGTCCGGCCAAGGGCATGCCACGCCTCCTGCCCGCCGCGCCCGAACCGGGTCCGTTTGTCATGATTTTTCTCTCAGCTATTCATTAATGAAACATTTTTAATGTTATCGGAGTGGATCAGAATTTTTTGGTCGGCTGCCGCTGGGCGGGGGACGAGGGCCAGCGGCAGCCGCCGTCAAAGCGCAACGGGGCCGTCGTGCCGCGGGCCGGGCCGTTCCCGAAGTGCTGAAGCGCGGGCGGGCCGGCCGGCGGGGCGTTCCAATTTTCCAGTTTGATGCTGTTTTTTTGCGGGGTCTTTCCCGCCCGCGCCACCGCCGGACCGTTTCGTGCTTTTTGCGGAGCAGCCCGCGACGCCCGTTGCGGGTTGGGGCAGCCGTCATTACCCTTCTGTCGAGCGAACAATCAGAAAAAGCAACGCTCGACCGCCTGAACCGGGCAACGAACGGGGAGTGGAACATGGCGCTCGCAACCGTCACCCTCGACGACAAATACGCGCTGGAACGGGGCCGCGTGTACCTGACGGGCACCCAGGCGCTGGTGCGGCTGCCGATGATGCAGAGGCAGCGCGACCTGGCCGCCGGGCTGAACACCGGCTGCTTCATTTCGGGATACCGGGGATCGCCGCTGGGCGGGCTGGACCAGAGCCTCTGGACCGCGCGGACGTTCCTGGAGAAGCACCACATCCGCTTCCAGCCCGGCGTCAACGAGGAGCTGGGCGCCACCACCGTCTGGGGCAGCCAGCAGGTCGGGCTGTTCCCCGGTGCCACCTATGACGGCGTCTTCGCCATGTGGTACGGCAAGGGGCCGGGGGTGGACCGCTCGCTCGACGCCTTCAAGCACGCCAACGCCGCCGGCACGTCGCGCAACGGCGGGGTGTTGGTGCTGACCGGCGACGACCACAACGCCAAATCCTCCACCTTCCCGCACCAGTCCGAACACGCCTTCATGCACGCCATGATCCCGGTGCTGAACCCGGCCGGCGTGCAGGAGATCCTGGATTACGGGCTGATCGGCTGGGCGATGAGCCGCTATTCCGGCTGCTGGATCGCCATGAAGACGATCGCGGAGACGGTGGACAGCTCGGCGTCCGTGTATGTCGATCCGCACCGCGTGTCGAACACCGTGCCGGACTTCCCCCTGCCGCCGGGCGGGCTGAACATCCGCTGGCCTGACCCGCCGCTGGAGCAGGAACACCGGCTGATGAAGCACAAGCTCTACGCCGCCCTGGCCTTCGCGCGGGCCAACCGGATCGACCGGGTGGTGATGGAGTCCCCCCGGCCGCGGCTGGGCATCGTCACCACGGGCAAGAGCTACCTGGACGTCCGCCAGGCCTTCGACGAGCTGGGCATCACCGAGGCCATGGCCGCCGACTGGGGCATCACCGTCTACAAGGTCGGCATGCCCTGGCCGCTGGAGCGCGACGGCGCCCGCCATTTCGCCGAGGGGCTGGAGGAGATCGTCGTCGTCGAGGAGAAGCGCGCGGTCATCGAGAACCAGCTGAAGGAGCAGCTCTACAACTGGCACCCGGACGTGCGCCCGCGCGTGGTCGGCAAGTTCGACGAGAACAACGACTGGGTCCTGCCGAGCGCCGGCGAGCTGTCGCCCGCCCAGGTCGCCGTGGTCATCGGCCGCCGGCTGGAGCGCTTCATCGACAACGAGAACCTGAAGCGGCGCGTCGCCTTCCTTGACGCGCAGGAGAAGCAGAAGGCCCACAAGGCGCAGGTGGAGCGCAAGCCGACCTTCTGTTCCGGCTGCCCGCACAACACCTCCACCCATGTGCCGGAGGGCAGCCGTGCGGTGGCCGGCATCGGCTGCCACTACATGGTGACCTGGCTGGACCGCCGGACGGACACCTTCACCCAGATGGGCGGCGAGGGCGCGCCCTGGGTCGGGCAGGCGCCCTTCACCAGCGAGAAGCACATCTTCGCCAACCTCGGCGACGGCACCTATTACCATTCCGGCATCCTGGCGATCCGGCAGGCGATCTCCGCCAAGGTGAATATCACCTACAAGATCCTGTTCAACGACGCGGTCGCCATGACCGGCGGCCAGCCGGTGGACGGCACCCTGACCGTGCCGGCCCTGGCCCAGCAGCTCCGCGCCGAAGGCGTGCAGCGCATCACCGTGGTGTCGGATGAGCCGGAGAAATACGGGATCGGCCACGGGCTGCCCCCCTTCACCACGGTGGAGCACCGCGACGAGCTGGACCGCGTCCAGCGGGAGATGCGCGAGATCCCCGGCGTGTCGGTGCTGATCTACGACCAGACCTGCGCGACCGAGAAGCGCCGCCGCCGCAAGCGCGGCCGCATGGCCGACCCGGCCAAGCGCGTGGTCATCAACGAGCTGGTCTGCGAGGGCTGCGGCGACTGTTCGGCCAAGTCCTCCTGCGTGTCGGTCGTGCCGCTGGAGACGGAGTTCGGCCGCAAGCGCCAGATCGACCAGTCCTCCTGCAACAAGGACTTCTCCTGCACCAAGGGCTTCTGTCCGAGCTTCGTGACGGTGGAGGGTGGCACCATGCGCAAGCCGGTGCCGGCCGGGGCGGGCAACGCCGCCAACAGCGACGCGGCCCCCCTGCCCGCGCCCGTCCTGCCGGATCTCGACCGGCCCTGGAGCCTCTACGTGACGGGGGTCGGCGGCACCGGCATCGTCACCATCAGCGCGCTGCTGGGCATGGCCGCCCACATCGAGGGCAAGGGAGTCGGCGTGCTGGACATGACCGGCCTCGCCCAGAAGGGCGGTGCGGTCACCAGCCACATCCGCATCGCGCCGACGCCGGAGGACATCCATTCGGTGCGCATCCCGGCCGGCGGGGCGGACGCGGTGCTGGGCTGCGACCTCGTCGTCGCGGCGGCGGGCGACGCCCTGTCGAAGATGGCGGCGGGCCGCACCCGCGCCGTCATCAACACCCACGACAACATCACCATCGACTTCCTGAAGAAGCCGGACTTCGCCATCCCCGTGCCCGAGCTGGTCGCCGACATCCGCAAGGCCTGCGGCGAGGAGGCGGTGGAGGCGCTGGACGCGACGCGCATCGCCACGGCGCTGCTGGGCGACAGCATCGCCACCAACCCCTTCGTCATGGGGCTCGCCTGGCAGAAGGGGCTGATCCCCCTGTCGGAGGAGGCGATCCTGAAGGCCATCGAGCTGAACGGCGTGGCCGTGCGGATGAACCGCGACGCCTTCCAGTGGGGCCGCCGCGCCGCCATCGACCCGGCCGCCGTGCTGGCCGCGGCGGAGGCCGCCGCCAGGCCGGCGGTGCCCGTGGCCGCCGTGACCGCCTTCCTCGACCAGCGCCGCCCCTCGGCCACGCTGGAGGAGACGATCGAGCGCCGCGTCCGCTTCCTGACCGACTACCAGGACGCCGCCTATGCCGGGCGCTACCACAGCCTCGTGGACTGGACCCGGCGGACGGAGGCGCGCGTGGCGCCCGGCTCCACCCTCCTGACCGAGGCGGTCGCACGCGCCTATTTCAAGCTGATGGCCTACAAGGACGAGTACGAGGTCGCGCGGCTCTACACCCGGACGGGCTTCGTGGACCATGTGCGGTCCATGTTCGAGGGCGACTGGAAGCTGACCTTCCACATGGCCCCGCCGGCGCTGGGGGAAGAGGGCCAGGACGGGGCCGAGCCGAGGAAGCGGACCTTCGGCCCCTGGATGCTGAAGGCGCTGGCGGTGCTGGCGAGGGGCAAGCGCCTGCGCGGCACCGCGCTCGACCCCTTCGGCCGGTCGGCGGAGCGCCGGATGGAACGCCGGCTGATCGCCGAGTACGAGGCGGTGATGGGCGAGATCCTGCACGGGCTGACCCGCGACCGGCTGGACCTCGCCGTGGAGATCGCCTCGCTGCCGCTGGAGATGCGCGGCTACGGTCCCATCAAGCGGCGCAACGTCGAGGCGGCCAAGGCCAAGGAAACCGGCCTGCTCCAGTCCTGGCGCCAGCCGGCGACGCCGCAGCCGATGGCGGCGGAGTGAGATGGGGGTGACCGGGGCCGGTTGAGGGCGCCGGAGCGGAGGATGGAGCGCGGGGGGCATGGCCTCCCGCGCTTCGTCCTATCAAGGCGCCGTCTGGGTTTTCGAAAAGGCCCGTTATTCGGTAGCAAACACTCTCATGGCCCGATGACGGCCAAGCCTTTGATTCTACCCTGTTAGCCTTTTTGCTTCCCGAAAGGAAGCTATTAGCAACACCCTCATTATACTGGAGCTTACAGCCTAACATGCCAAGCTGCCGAGTGTTATCGCCGACAAGCAAATTGATCGACACCGGGTCGACCTAATTCATATAGGCGAGGTGTAACTGAGGCGTTGCACCCAAGCCCATCCGGCGGCGCAATGGGAGGTTCCGGCTGGAAGAGAGTTGCCCTGGTTCCTGCTGGATATCCTCCACTGCTCCGGGCGCTGCTCCCGGTGAAGTCCATCTCGGTCGAGTTGATGTAGCGCCGCAGTCTCAATCCTGAAGATGCACGCATCATTCAATGCGTTTGCAAGATGTCTCACAACTTTTTCGAGCGACTGAAGCCGCTTCTGGCGCATGATCGATGGGATGCGGTGGATCGCCCGCACGGGCGCGCCCTGGCGTGACTTGCCGGAACGGTACGGCTCGTTCGGCACGGTTTCGAGCCGATTTTACCGCTGGCGCAAAGCCGGCGTTTGGCAACGCGTCCTGGAAGCGTTGCAGGCCAGTGCCGAACCGCCGGGGTCGGGTTGACTGGAGCCTGCACTTTGTCGACAACAAAATCGTTCACGCTCATCAGCACACGGTCGGCGCCCGCAAGGCCGGCGGAGAAAAAAGGGAGCCGACGGCGAGGCGCTGGGGCGTTCGCGCGGCGGGTTCTCGACCAAGATCCAGATCCGCGCCGAGGGGCTCGGAAGGCCGGTGACCTTCGCGCTGACGGGCAGCGAGGTGCACGACAGCAAGGCCTTCTTCACGCTGATGGGCACCGGCTGGATCAAGCGCGTGGGTCGGGGGCGGCCACGCCTCAAGCCGGATCGGCTGGCCGCCGACAAGGCCTACAGCAGCGGTGTGATCCGCTCATTCTTGCGCCGGTGCGGCATCGAACCGGTCATCCCGGCCAAGAGCAACGAAAAGCGCGACCACGCCTTCGACCGTGAGCCTTACCGGAAGCGCAATCGTGTGGAGCGCCTGATCAACAGGTTGAAGCAGTTTCGCCGAATTGCCGCACGATATGAGAAGCGCGCCGTCAACTACCTCGCCATGATCACCATCGCAGCGCTCTTGCTATGGCTCTGAATTTTGCAGACACGGTCTAAGCACATGCGGAATGCGCGTAAAGCATTCATACAATGATATGAATTCATACTTTAACATGCAAAAAATAAATTACCCATTGAATTATCATCTAAGAGTTGTTAAGCCATGCAAAGATTCTTTATAGCAATCTGCGAGTTGAACGATGACCCCAGAGGAAGCAACAACTGTTTACAATGAGTTAAGAAGCTATTTGATTGAAAACAAACTACGCTGGCTGGCCGATCAAATTGATGATGAGGTTGCTCGGGGCAAGACCGGGCGGAAGGAATTATCAGCTCCGAGTGAGCGCCTCGTTCGTCAAGACCCCATCACCCGTGGCCGTCCTCGGCAGACTAGCCGCACCAAAGCTACATTTCTAACAACAGAACCTTTTGAACCAAAAGAAGCTCTTAAAATAATGATTGACGCTATAGAGACCATCGTAATTGGCGGTGTATTAATCCACAACAGAATAACTGAGACTCTGCGGCCTGCCGCACAACCAACGGAGATTTACTTTTCTTCAGAAAGGCCCGGCGATACAGGGCACGTACTAAGTTATAGCGAATTCGCGCGACGAATTAGCGCATCTAATAAGCTTAAAGAACTTCTTATCGAGCTTAAAAAGGAGGCTGGATATGCCGCTTAGACCACACCTTATGGCGGAAATTCAATCTGCATTAAGCTTAGCTATCACCCCAAACCTCACAGCGGCATCAGACGGGGCTGATTTATACGAGGCTTATGTATGGGCTTTGGTCCTTGAGGCTGCACAGTCAGAAGGCGGCAACATTACGTTCAAAGACATCAATGGTAATACGATCGATGGCGTAGCACACGCCCAGTTTCATTTCAGGACCTCACCCGGCGCCATCTCTTCAGACAGGCACCCCTATTCGCATGCGGAAATCCATTTCCAAAAATGCCCCCTATTGGAAGCACACGTTGGGATCTATATTGCTGGAAAATCTCAAGTCAGGCACGAATGTGACGTAGCAGTCCTTTTCTCAGATGAAGCTGAGTTTTGTCGTCAACAGAAGACGCACCCACGCTGCAGCAAAGTCGTATTAGCAGCGGAATGCAAGTATTATATAGATTCCGATTTGGGCATCAACCTGGGTCGCTCATTTCTTGGACTCATACAAGACATTCAGAAAAAAAATAGATTTTTTGTCTCAACGAAGGATGGGGAATCTGTAAAAAAGCTTTTTGCACGTCATGAAAAGCGTTACGAACTAGGCATGTCTCCATTAACTACGAATATCGAACGGCGCCTTCTTTCAAACTTTGAGCAAGCATTCAGAGACTATCGCGCAACCTACACCTAACCCTACAGTTACAAATACACATCAGTTCCTAGGAAAGCCTTATGCCGCGTTGGAGTTTGAGCTAGAATTTCGAGCTTCCAATCTGACGCATATCCTGCGTGCCTGAGAGAGTTCTAACGTGGAACCCTGCAACCCCGGTGACCGGGAGGACTTTTACGCCGTCCACATCGGCCAGGGCGGCCCGTTTCCCGCGCGGATCCGCGTGCTTCTCAATTTCCTGGCGGAGCGAGCCAGGGTCGGGTGACACGGAGAGGGAATGGGCTTTCACCGCTCCAGGATCGGGCGGATGCGCTGGATGTTCACCAGCGTGCCGCTTAGGTGCCGTTCCAGCGCTTCCGCCGCCTCGTCCATGCGGCCCCGTTCGATCAGGTCGAGGATGGCCAAGTGTTCGCGGCATTGCTGGTAATAGCGGCTGCGGTCGAGCATGGAGCGGTAGGAGAGCAGGCGGCGCAGGCGGTTGATGCGGCGGATGGTTTCCAGGAAGAAGGGGTTGCCGGAGGCGCCGACGATGGCCTCGTGGAAGCGGACGCCGCGTTCGTGCAAGGCGTCGGCGGTCTCGGTCTCGATGCCGCCGGCGAGCAAACGTTCCTCCGCCTCGCGGCAGCGCGCGGCGGTCTCCGGGTCGAGGCGGTAGCCGGGTTCGCGCAGGGCGGCCGGTTCCAGCGCGAGGCGCAGGCGGTAGGTCTGCTCCAGGCTTTCCGGCGTCGTCAGCATGGCCGAGAATTCCCAGCCGTAGCCGGGGCGGCGCTCGGCCCAGCCCTCGCGCGCGATGCGGTTCAGGATGTCGGCGGTCTCGGTCCGCTTCAGCCCGTAGCGTTCACGCAGGAAGGTTTCCGTCACCGGCGACGGCAGGCGCCCGTGCAGATGGTCCTCGGCGATGCGGAAATAGGGGTCGCCCGGACCATCGCCCGCCCGCGGCGCGAAGGCGTCGGCCGCCGCGGCCCAGCCCTCGGCGAGGAAATAGCCGCGGTTCGGCTCGTGCGCCAGGATGCCGTTCTCGTGGAGGAGGCGCAGGGCGCGGTTGACCGGCGAGCGCGAGACGTTGAAGCGTTCCGCCAGTTCCTGGGCCGGCATGTGGGTGCCGGGCGCCGGGTTTCCGGCCCGGATGAACTCGAGGATGCGGGCGGACAGGACCTCGCCGATCTCGCGGCGGCCCCGGCCCCTGGACTCCTCCTGAAGATCCGTGCTCATGAAACCCCTCGTTCCCCGCTGGGGACGCCGCCGCGACTGGGCCGGAGGATGGCGGATGACCGCGTGGCGGGTCAATCCGCGAGGCCCATCAATCCGGGACCGTCAATCCTCGGCGGCCTGGAAGCGCGCCAGCCCCCGGAACAGGAGCGGTGCGAGAAGGGCCACGGCGGCGAGGGCGAGCAGGACGACGGCCACGGGGCTGCCGACCAGAACCGTGGGGTCGCCGAGGCTCATCGCCAGGGCGCGGCGGAGTTGCGCCTCGGCCAGGGGGCCGAGGATGAGGCCGACGATCATGGGCGCGATGGGGTAGTCGAAGCGCCGCATGCCGAAGCCCAGCAGACCGAAGACCAGCAGCATGGCCAACTCCACCGGCGAGGGGTTGGTGGCGACCGTGCCCATGGCGGAGAAGACGAGGATGCCCGCGTAGAGCCAGGGCTGCGGGATCGCCAGCATGCGCACCCAGAGCCCGACCAGCGGCAGGTTGAGCACGAGCAGCATGGCGTTGGCGACGAAGAGGCTGGCGATCAGGCCCCAGACGAGGTCCGGCCGTTCCACGAACAGCAGCGGGCCGGGGTTGAGGCCGTATTGCTGGAAGCCCGCGAGCATGATCGCCGCCGTCGCCGAGGTGGGCAGGCCGAGCGTCAGCAGCGGCATCAAGGTTCCCGCCGCCGAGGCGTTGTTCGCGGCCTCCGGCCCCGCCACCCCTTCGATGGCGCCCTGGCCGAACTGATCCGGGTGTTTCGTCAGCCGGCGTTCGACCGCGTAGGAGAGGAAGGTCGGGATTTCGGCACCGCCCGCCGGAAGCGCGCCGATGGGAAAGCCCAGGAGGGAGCCGCGCAACCAGGGTTTCCAGGAGCGCCGCCAGTCCTCCCGGCTCATCCAGAGGGAGCCGCGCACGGGCACCAGCTCGTCGGTCGCGTGGAGGCGGCGCGAGGCGACGTGGAGCGCCTCGCCCACGGCGAAGAGGCCGACGGCGAGCGTCGTGATCTCGATGCCGTCCACCAGTTCGGGGACCCCGAAGGTCAGGCGCGTCTGGCCGGTCAGGCTGTCGATACCGACCAGCCCGAGGAAGAGGCCCAGGAACAGGCTGGTCATGCCGCGCAGGGGCGAGGCGCCGAAGGTCGCCGAGACGGTGACGAAGGCCAGCACCATGAGGGCGAAATAGTCCGCCGGCCCGAAGCCGATGGCGACTTCGACGAGCTGCGGCGCGAAGAGGGCCAGCCCCACCGTGGCGATGGTGCCGGCGACGAAGGAGCCGATGGCGGCGGTCGCCAGCGCCGGCCCGCCGCGCCCCGCCTTCGCCATGCGGTTGCCTTCGAGCGCCGTGATCATCGAAGCGCTTTCGCCCGGCGCGTTGATGAGGATCGAGGTGGTCGAGCCGCCATACATGCCGCCGTAATAGATGCCGGCGAACATGATGAGCGACCCGGCCGGGTCGAGCTTGAAGGTGACGGGCAGCAGCAGGGCCACTGTCAGGGCCGGCCCGATGCCCGGAAGCACCCCGACCGCCGTGCCGAGAAGCACGCCGACGAGCGCGAAGAGCAGGTTGGCGGGCGTCAGGGCAATGAGGAAACCCTGACTCAGCGCGGCGAATGTTTCGATCATCGGATGTCCGGAAAAGGCGAGCCCTAGAACAGGCGTTCGAGCGGACCCTGGGGAAGGGTCAGGGTCAGGAGCTTCGTGAAGATCAGGTAGATACCCAGCCCCATGCCGAGGCCGAGCGCCCCGTCCGCGAGCAGCGCGCGCCGGCCGAAGGCCCGCGCTGTCGCGGTGAAGGCGACCGCCGCCGCGAGGATGAAGCCGAACCCGAAGGCCACGCAGGCGATGAGGCCGGCGAGGCCGGAGATCATCCAGGCCACGGACGCGGCGTCCATCGGGTCCGGCCGGGGCAGCCCGTCCCGGACCGCCGCCAGCAGGTGGAGGAGGCCCAGAAGTGCCAAGCCGCCCCCGACCGCGTAGGGCATCGCCTTCGGCCCGATCCCGTAGACCGCCGTCACGGTCATGCCGGCGGTGTCGAGGAACAGCATGGCGGAGGCCGCCAACAGCCCCAGCCCGACCGCAAGGGCGGCCACGTCGACGCGTGGCGTCCGGTTCGAGGGCATCATCGTCTTTCCTTTGGAGCCTGCGGGAACCTGCGCCGCGCGGCGGGTCCGGACCCGCCGTTACTTCACCAGCCCGACCGTCCGCAGCACGTCGGCGACGCGCTCGCGCTCGGCGGTGAGGAAGGCGGCGAAGCCGTCGCCGGACAGATAGGCGTCGGACCAGCCGCGGGCCTTCAGGATCTCCGTCCATTGCGGCGTCTTGACCATCTTATCGACGACCGCCGTCAGGGCCTGCTTCTGCTCCGCCGAGATGTCCGGGGCGGCCACGACGGCGCGCCAGTTGACGACCTCGACGTTCATCCCCTGTTCCTTCAGGGTGGGGACCTCCGCGCCGGCCAGCCGTTCCGGCGAGGACAGGGCGAGCGCGCGCAGCCGGCCGCTTTTGATCTGGCTTTCGAACTCGCCGTAGCCCGACACGCCGGCCGTGACGTGCCCGCCGAGCATGGCGGCCAGCGCCTCCCCGCCGCCGGAGAAGGGGATGTAGTTGATCTTCGACGCGTCGGCCCCGGCCGCCTGCGCGAAGAGTGCCGCCAGGATGTGGTCGGCGCCGCCGGCCGATCCGCCGGCCCAGACGACCTTGCCGGGCTCCGCCCTGATGGCGGCGGCGAGGTCCTGGACGGTCTGGTGGGGCGAGGCCTTCGGCACGACGATGACCAGCGGGTCGGCGGTCAGGCGCGCGATGGGCGTCACCCGGTCCAGCCCGACCGGTGCCTTGTTGGTGAGGATGGCGCCGACCATGGTGATGCCGTTGACCAGGAGCTGGCTGCCGTCGCCCCGGGCCGTGTTCACGAACTGCGCCAGCCCGATCGTCCCGCCGGCGCCCGTGACGTTGGTGACCTGCACGCTCCTGGCGAGGCCGGCGCCGGTCAGCGCCTGCTGCATCGAGCGGGCGGCGGCGTCCCAGCCGCCGCCGGGGCCGGCGGGGGCGGTGATCTTCAGCTCCATCTGCGCCAGGGCGGCGCCGGGCATCGCGGCGAGCGCCAGACCGGCGGCCAGCGCCACGCGGCGCACGGATGTCCTGAACGACATGGTTGTCTCCTCCCTTGCTTTTGTGTGGTGGCGGTTGGGGTGGCCCGGCGGCCTTGTCCGGGGCCGGTGTCCGCCGCCGCTTCGTGATGGCTGACGCCGACGATTGCACGCATATCACCAAAAAAGCAATGGCCGTTTTGCACGCACGCTGTTAAAAGTGCAACGCATTGACCGACATGCCCCCAAGCGCCGGCCGCCGTGGCGGGCCGGCGCAGCACCGAGAAGAGGCAGCATCCCCGTGTCCCTCATCCGTTCCGAGATCGTGAGCGCCGGCCGCCGGTACAGCATCGTCGACCTGCCGGCCGAGGCCGGCGACCGGCTGCACCGCCTGCCCTGGATCCACCGGATCCTGCTGGAGAATGTCCTGCGCCGGGACGCGGATGGGCGGGAGGCGGCGCGGGCGGCGATCCTCGATTGGGTGGAGACGGGCACCAGCGAGCGGGAGATCGCCTTCCACCCCGGCCGGGTGCTGATGCACGACACGACCTGCGGGCCGGCGCTGGCCGACATCGCGGCGATGCGGTCGGCCCTGGCGGAGGCCGGGGCCGATCCGGCCTGGCTGAACCCGGTGCTGCCGGTGGACGTGTCCACGGACCATTCGCTGCCGGTGGACGCCTTCGCGGTGCCCGGCGCCCAGGCGGCCAACATGGCGGCGGAGCTGCGGCGCAACGCCGAGCGCTACCGATTCATGAAATGGGCGACCACGGCGCTGAAGGGCATGGCCGTCCACCCGCCGGGCACGGGGATCATGCACACGATCAACCTGGAGCGGCTGGCGACCGTCGTGGCGACGGAGAGCCGAGAGGACGGGGAGTGGGCCTTTCCCGACACGCTGATCGGCACCGACAGCCACACGCCGATGATCAACGGCATCGGCGTGCTGGCCTGGGGCGTCGGCGGGCTGGAGGCGGAGAGCGTCATCTTCGGCATGCCGGTGATGCTGCGCATCCCCGAGGTGGTCGGAGTGCGGCTGACGGGCGCCTTGCGCGAGGGAGTTCTGGCGACGGACCTGGCGCTGGCCGTGACTGAGCGGCTGCGGCGCATCGAGCTGTCCGGGCGCTTTGTGGAATTCCACGGGCCGGGCGTCTCCGCCCTGTCTGCCGGGGAGCGGGCGGTGGTGGCGAACATGGCGCCGGAGTATGGCGCCTCCAGCGGCTATTTCCCCATCGACGGGGCGACGCTGCGCTATCTGGAGCGGACGGGGCGGGACGCGGCGCGCGTCCGGCTGGTGGAGGATTACGCGCGGCGGCAGGGGCTGTGGTTCGACGCGGATGCCCGGCCGCGCTACAGCGAGACCATCGACTTCGACCTGTCGGCGGTCGGGATGAGCCTGGCCGGGCCGCGCCGCCCGCAGGACCGGATATCCCCGGACCGGACCGCCGAGGCGCTGGCGGTCTTGCGCGGGGGCAGCCCGCTGCGCGCGGCGGACGGCGCCGGGCCGCCGGACGGGGCGGTGGCAATCGCCGCCATCACGAGTTGCACCAACACGTCGGATCCGCGGCTGATCGTCGCCGCCGGCCTGCTCGCCCGCAAGGCGCGGGGGCTGGGGCTGAGGCCAGCGCCCTGGGCCAAGACCTCGCTGGCGCCCGGATCGCCGACGGCGGAACGCTATCTGCGCCGGGCCGGGCTGCTGGAGGATCTGGAGGCGCAGGGGTTCGGCATCGTCGGGTACGGCTGCACGACCTGCATCGGCAATTCCGGCGCGCTGACCCCGGCGATCCGCGAGGCGATGGCGGAGCGTGGCATCCTGCCGGCCGCCGTGCTGTCGGGAAACCGCAACTTCCCCGGCCGCGTCCACCCGGAGCTGGACGCGGGCTTCCTCGCCTCCCCTCCCCTGGTCGTCGCCTACGCGCTGGCGGGCGACGTGAACCGGGACATCCTGTCGGACCCGCTGGGCCGGGCTTCCGACGGGCGGCCGGTGCATCTGCGGGACGTCTGGCCGAGCGGGGCGGAGATCGACGCGGCGCTGGACCGGGCGATTGAGGCGGGCGACGTGGCGGCGGCCTTCGACGCGGCGGAGGCCAGCGAAGAGTGGCGGGCGCTGGAGGCGCCGGAGGGGCCGGTCTTCCCCTGGGACCCGGCCTCCACCTACATCCGGCGGCCGCCCTTCGCCACGGCCTCGGCCGAAAGCCGGCTCGGCCGGTACCTCGCCGACCCGATCCTGGTGGTGGGCGACGACATCACCACGGACCACATCTCCCCCGTCGGGCAGATCCCGCCGGACAGTGACGCCGGGCGGCACGTGATCGCCCGGGGGGACGACCCCGGGGACCTGAACGTCTATGCCTCGCGCCGGGCGAACTGGGAGGTGATGCTGCGCGGCCTCTTCACCAACCGCGCCGTCCGCAACCTGCTGGACCCCACCCTTCCCGCCGGCCAGACCATCCACGCGCCGACCGGCGAGCGGATGGCGCTGTGGCGGGCGGCGGAGCGCTACGCCGAGGAGGGGCGCCCCGTGGTGATCGTCGCCGGCGAGCGGTACGGCATGGGATCGTCGCGCGACTGGGCGGCGAAGGGGGTCGGGCTGCTGAATGCCCGGGCCGTGCTGGCCGTGGGGTTCGAGCGCATCCACCGCTCGAACCTCGTCGGCATGGGCATCCTGCCCCTGCGCCTACCGGCCGAGTTCCATCCGGAGCGGCTGGGGCTGAAGCCCGGCGACCGGATCGAGGTCGCGGCGGAGGCGGAGGGCCTGACGCCGCGCGCGGCGGTTCCGGTGACCATCCGGCGGGCGTCGGGGGAGACGCAGGAGTTTACGGCGCAGGCGGCGGTGGAGACGTCGCTGGAGGTCACGCTGCTGCGGATGGGGGGGATTTTTCCGCTGATGCTGGCGCGGGCGATGGGGCGGGAAACGTTCGCGACGTTAGCAGAATAATGCTCAGGCAATGGAGATGGTTGAGACCGGCTCCACACCCTCGCCCTCATAGCTTCTGCCCTATTTTTTTCCCATTGCTAGAAAATAGGCTCCACCCTATTTTCCTTTCATGCACGCCGTGCTCTTCCATGCCGCGTTTGCGACCGAGTTCAGGGCTCTTCCGCAGGCCATACGGATCGATTTGGCCGCCGCTGCCAAGGTGATCGGCGAGCGCGGCCCTTCCCTCGGCCGGCCGCATGTCGACACGCTGAACGGGTCGAAGCATGCCAACATGAAGGAGCTGCGCTTCAGGTCGCATGGCGGCGTGTGGCGCGTGGCGTTTGCCTTCGATCCGAAGCGCAACGCCATCCTGCTGGTCGCGGGCGACAAGAGCGGCGTGTCGGAAAAGCGGTTCTATTCGACGCTCGTCGCCACCGCCGACCGGCGATACGACGACCATCTTGCCGACCTCAAGAAAGGGGACTGAGCATGGCGATCCCGTTGGAGCAGATCCTGTCCGAAATGACGCCCGAGGAGCGTGCGGCCGTCGAGGCGCGCAAGGCGGAGTTCCTGGCCGAAATCGATGGCCTCGCCGAGTTGCGCCGGATCGCCGAACTGACCCAGGGCCAGGTTGCCGAAGCCCTGAACATCAAGCAGCCGACCGTCCACCAGATCGAGAAGCGCACGGACCTGTATCTCTCCACCCTGCGGCGGTTCGTGGAAGCGGCCGGCGGCGAACTGGAATTGCGGGTGACGCTGCCGGGCAAGGGGGCATTCACGCTGACTGGAGTCGGCGAGTTGACGACCGACACCCGCTGATCGGCGCTGCACCGGCAACGGCCAGCAGCCCAAAGCGGGCGGGATGCCGTTGACGGGCGGGGCGAGGACGCGCCACCGCTTCCGCCCCCCGGCTCAAGACGCCTGCGCCGCCTCCGCCGGATCGCTGTTCTTCTGGTTCATCGTCTGCCGCTGGTGCGCCATGTCGATGAAGGCGGCGCGCAGGGTGGGGTGCTGGGCGGTGAACTGGTTGAAGTCGCGGCGGTCGAGCACGAGGAAGCGGCAGTAGTCGATGGCGGTCACGTCGGCGTTGCGGCGCGTGCCGCTCAACAGGGCCATTTCGCCGAAGAAGGCGCCGGCCTCCAGACGGATCGCGCGGCCGGCGGCGGCCACCTCGACGGCGCCGGTCGAGATGAAGAACATCTCGCTGCCGCGCTCGCCGCGGCGGATCACCCGTTCGCCGGGCGGGGCCGACCTGGGCTGGAACAGCAGCAGCAGCCGTTCCTGGTCGTAGTGGTCCAGCATGGAGAGCACCGGGAAGGTCTCCACCAGCTCCTGGATTTCCAGGCCGCGCGCCCGCTCGCGCTCCTCGGCGCGCCGGCGGGCGTCGGCAAGGCCGCGCTGGAGGTTGTCGAAATTCTGCCGGCCATAGGGGGCGTGATCGCCCGACCGCCGCGCCTGGAGCCGCTTGCGGATCAGCTCCGCCGCCAGGAAGGCTAGCGGGTTGAGGGTGATCGACAGGAGCGCGCCGGCCAGGATGAGGTCGCGGCCTTCCGGCGGCAGCAGGCCCAGCGACAGGCCGAGGCCGGCCAGGATGAAGGAGAATTCGCCGATCTGCGCGAGGCTCGCCGAGACCGTCAGCCCCATGCCCACCGGGTAGCGCAGCAGGAGCACGATGCCGAAGGCGATCACGGACTTGCCGAACAGGATCAGGGCCAGGACGGCCAGCACCGCCAGGGGCTCGCGGACCAGGATCGAGGGGTCGAACAGCATCCCGACCGAGACGAAGAACAGCACCGAGAAGGCGTCCTGCAAGGGCAGGGACTCGGCCGCCGCCTTGTGGCTGAAACGGGATTCGCTCAGCACCACCCCGGCGAAGAAGGCGCCGAGCGCGAAGGACACGCCGAACAGCACGGCCGAGCCGTAGGCGATGCCGAGCGCCACGGCGAGCACCGACAGGGTGAACAGCTCGCGCGAGCCGGTGCGGGCGGCCTTGGCGAGCAGCCAGGGAACGACCCTGGGGCCGAGCAGGACCGCCACCGCCGCGAAGGCCGCCACCTTGCCGAGCGTGACCGCCAGGGTGAGCCAGATGGGGCCGCCGGCCGCCGGAGCGTGGCCGGAGGCGCCGCCGGGCGCGTGGCCGCCGAGCGCCTCGGCGAAGGCCGGCAGCAGGACCAGCGCCAGCACCATGGCGAGATCCTCGACGATCAGCCAGCCGATGGCGACGCGACCGTCCGGGGCGTTGAGGAGGTTGCGCTCCTCCAGCGCCTTCAGGAGCACGACCGTGCTCGCCACCGACAGGCTGAGCCCCAGCACGATGCCGGCGCCGACGCTCCACCCCCAGGAAACGGCGAGGCCGGCGCCCAGCAGGGTGGCGAGCAGGATCTGCCCCACCGCGCCGGGGATGGCGATGCCCTTCACCGCCAGCAGGTCCGACGCCGAGAAGTGCAGCCCGACGCCGAACATCAGGAGAATGACGCCCATCTCGGCGAGCTGGCCGGCGAGCCCGCCGTCGGCCACGAATCCGGGGGTGAAGGGGCCGACGAAGATCCCCGCCACGAGATAGCCGACGAGGGGCGGCAGCCTCAGCCGGTCCGCCAGGAAGCCGCACGCGAAGGCAAGCCCGAAGGCGATCGAAACCGTGGCGATGAGCGGAACATCGTGAGGCACGCCGTTTTCCCCTGCTGGGCATCCATGGAGGCGGAGCATGTTACAGGCGCCCCGCAAGGGATGGAATTGGGCGCGCCGCACCCGGCGCGGCGGTCAGCAGCCCGGGGCGGGCGGCACGCCTTCCACGGGCGGGGCGAGGACGCAAGTGCGGGGTGCCGCCGGTTCCCCGCCGCCGCTGGGGGCCGACGGCACCGCCCGGTCGCCGGCGCCGCCCTTGCCGAACTCGTTCCAGGCGACATGGCCCGGCGACATCAGCAAAGGCGCCCAGATCACGGCGGACAGGACGTTGAAGACCTGGAACTGCCGGTGGGGCATGCCCATCATGCCAGCGGTCGTCGGCACCACGGCGCGCAGGGGGCCGAGGAAGCGCGCCAGGAACACGCTCTTGCCGCCGTGCTTCTCGAAGAAGGCCTCGCCCCGGCCGCGCAGGCCCGGCCGGCGGCTGAAGGGCCAGAGCTGGAACAGCCGCTCGCCGTATCGGCGGCCCAGCCAGTAGGAGGCGGCGTCGCCGAGGATGGCGCCCGCCGTGATCGCGAGGAGGATCGTCCAGAAATCGAGCACGCCCGCGGCCGCCAGCCCGCCGGCGGCGGTCAGCACGACGATGCCCGGGATCACGAGCCCGACCAGCGTCAGCCCTTCCGCGAAGGCCACCAGGAAGACGATGGCCTCGGCCCAGTCCGCGTGCGCCTCGATGAAGCCGGCGAGCATGGCGCCCTGGGCCGAAAGAAGATCCGTCAGTGTCGTCGGCACGGTGATCCTGATCCCTGGTGGATGATGCTGGGGGCTGATGCCCTGCGGGGCGTGCCGGTGGCGAATCCGGGTGCCAGTCCCGCAACATGAGGGGATTAGATCATCCTGGCGTCCGGGGGAAGACCGTGCGCGAGGCGGGCGGGCGATTGGGCGCCGCTACCGTCCCGTTTCCCGCGCCAGCGCCAGGAAACCCGCGATGTAGTCCACCGCTTCCTCGCCGCGGCGGACGCCGAGGTGGATGCTCTTGCCGATGCCATCGGGACCCAGCCGCACGGTCCGGAGGGGAAGGTCGGCCCCCTCCTCCCGCACCAGCCAGTCCGGCAGGACGGTGACGCCGCGCCCGGCGGCGGCGAGTTGCAGCATCAGGTCCACCGTCTCCGCCGTGCGGTGGCGGCGCGGCCGGCAGTGGGCGGGAAGGAGGAAGCGGGTGTAGACGTCGAGCCGTTCCAGCCCGACCGGGACGGTGATCAGTTCCTCGTCCAGCAGGTCCCGCGGCTGCGCCACGCCGCGCGCGGCCAGCGGGTGGGCCTCGTGCACCACCAAGATCAGTTCGTAATCGAAGACGGGCGTGAACAGGACCTCGTGCGATTCCACCGGATCGGGGGTGATCAGCAGGTCGATCTCGTCCTCCAGCAGGGCGGCGATGCCGTCGAAGCGGAAGGCGGTGCGGACCTCCAGGTCCACGTCCGGCCAGCGCGCGAGGTAGAGGGCGGTCCGGCGCATCAGCCATTTCTGGCAGGGGTGGCATTCCATCCCCACCCGCAGGGCGCCGCGCCGGCCCGAGGCGAAATCGGCCAGGACCCGCTCGGCGTGTTCGATCTGCGGCAGCACGCGTTGCGCCAGCGCCAGCAGATGCGCGCCCGCCTGGGTGAAGCGCAGGCCGCGCCCCTTCTTCGTCCAGACCGCGACGCCCTGGCGCTCCTCGAACTTGCGCACCGTGTGGCTCAGCGCCGACTGGCTGAGGTTCAGCCGGGCGGCGGCGGCGGTGACGCTGCCCAGGCGGTCCACCTCGCGGAGGATCGCGAGAAGCTGGCGGTCGAGCATCCATGACTCCCGTTCATTCATCCATGAGAACAAACCATTTCCGTTCATGATGCGCGGCCATTACTGCTGGAACAACCGCCCGCCGGCCAACGCACAGCCCGAGGAACCCATGTCCCAAGCCGAAACCAGCCCCGCAGGCGGCGCCGCGCCCGCGAGCCCCTATGGGCATGAGATGGGCAACGTGGTGCGGCTGACCGTCGCGCAGGCGCTGGCCGGCGCCAACGCGGTGGTCGTCTACGCGACGGGCGCCATCGTCGGCAACACGCTGGCGCCCAGCCCGGCGCTGGCGACGCTGCCGATCTCGATCTTCGTGGTGGGCATGGCGGTCTGCACCCTGCCGGCCGGCGCCATCGCCCGGCATCACGGCCGCCGCGCCGCCTTCCTGGCGGGAACGGGATGCGGCGTGCTGGTCGGGCTGCTGTCGGCGCTCGCGGTGGTGCTGGGGTCCTTCGCGCTGTTCTGCGCGGCGATGGTGTTCGGCGGGGCCTATGCCGCCGTGGTCCTGTCCTTCCGCTTCGCCGCCGCCGACTGCGCGCCGCCGGAGCGGCGCCCGCGAGCCATGTCCGCCGTGATGGCGGGCGGGGTGTTCGCCGGGGTCATCGGCCCGCAGCTCGTCACCCACACGATGGATCTGTGGGCGCCCTACCTGTTCGCGGCCACCTACCTGGCGCAGGCCGGCGTGGCGCTGCTGTCGGCGCTGGTGCTGGTCGGCGTGCGGCTGCCCATGCCGACGGCGCAGGAGATCGCCGGGGACCGGCCGCTCGGCGTCATCGCGCGCCAGCCCCGTTTCGTCACCGCCGTGGTCTGCGGGGTCGTGTCCTACCTGCTGATGAACTTCATCATGACGGCGGCGCCGCTGGCGATGCGGCTGTGCGGCCTGTCGCAGGAATCCTCCAACCTCGGCCTGCAATGGCACGTGATCGCGATGTACGCGCCGAGCTTCTTCACGGGAGGGCTGATCGCGCGGTTCGGCGCGCCCCGCATGGTGGCCGCCGGGCTGGCGCTGATCGCCGCCGCCTCCGCCGCCGGGCTGGCCGGGGTGGATGTCGCGCATTTCTGGGTGAGCCTGATCCTGCTGGGGCTCGGCTGGAACTTCGGCTTCCTGGGCGCCTCGGCCATGGTGCTGGAGTGCCACCGCCCGGAGGAGCGGACGCGGGTGCAGTCGCTGAACGACTTCATCGTGTTCGGGACGATGGCGCTGGGCTCCTTCGCGTCCGGGGGGCTGCTGACGGCCTATGGGTGGGACCGGGTCCTGTGGGTGTCCTTCGCGCCGCTCGCGCTGGCGGTGGCGGCGCTGGTCCTTTCGGCGGCGGGCCGCGGCGAGGCGGCGGCGAAGGGGGCCTGAGGGTTTTGCCGGGCCGGGCGCCGGCCGCGACGCCTCAGCGGCCGGCCAACCCTTCGCGGAGGCGGTCTTCCCGTTCGGCGGCCTCCGGCGTCAGGGCGTCGCCGAAATCGGCGGCCTCGTACAGGGGGCGGATCTCGATCTCGCTGGGGCCGGGCATCGGGTTGGGGCAGCGCTTCACCCAGTCCACCGCCTCGGCCATGTCCTTGACCTGCCACAGCCAGAAGCCGGCGACCAGCTCGCCGGTCGCGGCGAAGGGGCCGTCGATGACCGTGCGGCCCGCGCCGTCGAAGGCCACCCGCTTGCCGTGGGCCGACGGCTTCAGCCCCTCGCCGGCCAGGAGGATGCCGGCCGCGGCCAGCTCCTCGTTGAATTTCCCCATGGCTTCGAGCAGGTCGGCCGAGGGCAGGATGCCCGCTTCGCTGTCCTTCGTCGCCTTCACCAGAACCATGACGCGCATCGTACGGTTTCCTCCGATTTTGGGACCATGGGCGGCCCGCGTGATCATACGATGAACGGGCGGTGGGTTGGTGGGAATCCGGGGGAAGACGATCCGGCTGGTGGGCCGGCGCCGCGTTCATGGACGCCCGGCGGGGATCGTTGTAGACATTCCGCCTGCCTGATTGCTGGGGAGACGCGGCATGGACCGGTTCACGGGCGGTTGCCTGTGCGGCAATGTTCGGATCGTGGCGACGGGGCGCCCCTACCGGGTCGGCCTTTGCCACTGCCTCGACTGCCGCAAGCACCATGGGGCGCTGTTCTACGCCGCCGCGATTTTCCCTGCGGATGCGGTGACGGTGGGGGGCGAGACCCGCGACCATGCCGGGCGGTTCTTCTGTCCCCGTTGCGGCTCGTCCGTCTTCGCGCGCTTCGCCGATGAGGTGGAAGTGAACCTGGGCTCCCTGGACGCCCCGGACCAGCTGACGCCGACCTACGAGTGCTGGACCATCCGCCGCGAATCCTGGCTGCCGCAATTTCCGCTCGCGATACGGTACGAGCGCGACCGTGAGGGCACGGGGCGGTCCGAGGGGTAGGACGCGCCGGCTCATCACCCTGTTCAGGCGCCCGCTATCCGTTCGAACAGATGCTGGTAGCGAAGGATCAAGCCGCGCCCATCAACCTCGAGATCGGCTTCGAAGCCAGCGGACAGCCCGAGATCGACATAGCGCAGGCGATCGGGACCCAAACGGTCGTATCGCTGACGGGACCGCGCCACAGTCATCGCCGCTCCGTCCACGAAGCAGGTGTCGAGCGTGAGGCTCTCCCCCGCGCGTTGGGGCGTCCGGCGGATCGGGAAGCTGTTGCAGAAGGGGGTGACGGAGAGGTCCGGTTCTTCCGCTCCATCAAGGTCGCTCCGCCTCATGCCATCGACACACCAGCCGCCATCCCTGCGCTCGAGCTGGAGGCGCTCATGCCCGTCCAGCCGCCATCGGTCCACGCTCAACGACAGGACCCGCCAGTCCGGAGTAAGCCGCCACCGGTGATCGAGCCTGAAGCCGCCCGCCTCCATGCAGATCACGGTCGAGCCCGCGAGCACCGCGTCCGTGGAGACCGTGAGCACGAGCCGTTCCATGCCCGGCATGTCCGTGCGTTGCCAAAACAGGATCTCCGTCATGCTCCGCATCGCCTATGCTCCCATGTGCAGCGTACCGGCCATCAACAGCTCCTGCCGCCTTGCCAGCCACGGGTGGACCGTGGGCCTACTCCGGCTTATCCAGCCATTTGCCCATGACCACGCGCGGCGCCACCTCGAACCCAAGCTGTTCGTAGAAGGAGACCACCTTGGTGTTGGTCTCCCGGACCAATAGTTGGGCTTTGACCACGCCCCTTTGCCGCAGCCACTCCTCCGCGGCCTGCACCATGTGCCGGCCGATCCCGTTGCCACGGGCATGAGGAGCGGAGGCGACGTAGTAGAGCCAGCCCCGGTGGCCGTCATGCCCGACCATCACGCTGCCGCTGATGCGGCCGGCCTCATCCTCACCGACCAGCACGTCGGAGCAGGCACCGGCCTTCGCGAAGCGGAAGTCGGCGGCGGGATCGTTGTAGCTCGCGACCAGACCGCAGGCGCGCCACAACTCGACGACGCCGGGCTCGTCTTCCGGCACGGCGCTTCTGATGGTCAGCGGCATGAGACGAGGTCCCGAGACAGTTGTGGATAAGGCTACGTTCACGAATTAGCCATTACAGACCCTTCAGGCGAGGGTGAACTCCGTTGTTGCTTGACGCTTGGTCTCGAAAGGGCTCCCTTATTCCCTTTGGGCTTTGTCATGACCGACCTCCTCTCCCGCGTCGAATGGAAACACGATGATCTGGCCAACGACTTGGCGGCCCATGTGGGCGGCACAAACCGGCTGACCTTCACCGACATGCAGCTTGGGCCGTCCGGCTCCGTGCGGCCCGACGTCTACACCATCCCGACCACCTACAGCCGTTTCTGCCCCCTCGCCTATGAGTGCAAAATCAGCGTGGCGGACTTTCGCGCCGACGTCACCGCTGGGAAGTGGCAGAGCTATCTACCCTTCGCGTCGGCCGTGATCTTCGCAGTGCCGGTCGGCCTGATCGGCAAGCAGGACCTGCCCCATGGGTGCGGCCTGATGACGCGCGGGCCGAACGGCTGGCGGATGGTCAAGTCCCCGACCTTGAGGCCGGTCGAAAATCTCCCCCTCGCCGCCTGGCAGAAGCTGCTGTTCGACGGCGTCGGCAGGGCGGAGCGGTTTCGGCAGGCGGAGCCGCGCAAGGCCTCCCGCTGGCACGCCCGTGATGTTGTCGCGCGCCGGATCGGGCAGGACGTCGCCGACCTATTCGAATATGCGGACGTGGCGCGCGAAAGTGGCCGACAAGCTGGTGGCCCTGACCGGCCGGCGTGAGCAGGACGCCAGCGGCTATGGGATGTGCAAGACGATCCAGAACTTGGCCTATCACGCGAAACTCACGCGGAACACCTGGGCCGCGCTCGCTGGCGTCCTCGGGCTGAACAGCGAATGGCCAGACTGGAAGGCGATAGACGAGGCGAAAACGCGCATCGCCCGCCTGAAGCCCGGCGCCGATGGCGAAGCCGTCCGCGACAAGATCAACGACCTGCGCCGCCAGCTCGATCGCATGGAGTGCGATCTGGTCGGGGCGCCCCCTTGCCCGTAAACGCTCGTTTTTGACACCCGCCAAACTGAACGGGATTTCCCCGTTTCCCGCTCAGTCGCAACCACACATTAGAGAAGACAAATTGACTACCGTCCAGATCGGACCCGCAACGCTGATGCTGGGCGATAGCGCCGAACGCGGGGTCTGAGTAGCAACGGAACAGAAAACCTATGTAAGCCGCCGCGACCGCCTCCTGTGAGCCATCAGCGAACTTTTGAATTCTGTCGATGAGCCAGGACATTGAACGTGACTTATCCGCAAAAACCCGCACCGGCGTTTGTGCAACCGGACTGCGGCTGTTGAGACAGGAAATTGCGGATAAGCAAGGGTATTCTAGCTTGGCGTGCTCAGTATTGGGAAATTCTAGAAGTGAGGCGCGCCCGGTAAGATGCAACCGAGTGCTTGGAAGGCAAGCTCAGCCACGTGCTCTGCCTCAGCTTGTCGGTCGGCGCCGAAGATCGCCTTGACGGCGTCAATTCGATCACGGAGCGCCGGATGAGTGGCGCTCTGCTCCCAATGTCCATTGGTCAGAAGAGCAATGTTGAACAGGCTGATGTAGATTGCGAGCTGGCGTTTACAGCGGACCTTGTCAGCCGGGTAGCCACTGGAGGCGGCGTAGTCGCCGATGCACTTTGTCAGGAAGGTCGTGGCGAAGGAGTCGCAGTCCAGTTCCTCCGCTCTGACCCCGGCTTCATCATCCAAAGCGGCGGCAGTTCCGCTTTGCTGGTTCTGAATGTGGCGGAACTCATGAAGCAGCGCCCAGCCGCTGGCGATCGTGGCCAATTCGCCCACCGCCCGTTCCTCGGGATTAGCCTTGCCGTCCAGATAGACACCCGGCAAAGGCACACCACTCGGATAGGGGACAGTCTCGGGATCGACAGCGGCTAGGATGCCGTTGAAGGTGGAGAGCATAGCCTTCAGCCGCGTCCAGTCTGGTGCGGTCTGCTGAGTCTCGGGGGTGGCGCTGAATGCCTCCCACGCGATGAAGGCACCCAGCCAAATTAGCCTCATCGCCCGGTTGTTGAACCGAACGTATTTGTAAGCGCCAGCGTCGAAGAGGAACGGGCCATTGGGATGGTTGTCCTCATGGACTTGGAATTCCGGCGCAAACCGTTCCCAAAGGTCGTCGAGCTCCGTCTTCCGCTCCGGCGCACACCCGTTGAAAAGCGCCCGCGCTGCACTCTGAACCTGTGCGTCCCCTCGCCCATCACTCATAAGAATCCTCCAAGTTTCTGCGAATAACATACCAGAAGCGAGCTATTAACAGGACGCGGAAAAACGAGCCTGTGCAGCGCTCTTGCCTTCGCTGAGGCTTGAAAATGGCGTCTTCCACACCCGTTTTGGTCGAGATGGAGGTCTTTTGCCTCGCTCCGAAGCTCCGGAGCCGCCATTCAGGCGGACTCCGGGCGTACTTTACGCGGCGGCCAGCAGCTTGGGCAGGCGGATCAGGTTGTAGGCGGTGGCGGTCAGCGTGAAGACCCAGCCGACGCGAGCCGTGCCGCGATGGCGCGTCTTGCGCAAACCGGCTCCCTTGATCCAGCCGAAGACCTCTTCGATCCGTTTGCGGATGCGCAGGCTGACTTGGTAGCCGGGGTGGCGGGTGGTCCGGCCGTCGATGGCCGAGCGGCGATTGCGGGTGTTCTGGGCGACATGCGGGGCTGCGCCGAGGGCGCGCATGTCTGCCACGAAATCCTTGGTGTCGTAGGCCTTGTCGGCTCCGACCGTGATGCGGTGGCGGCCGGGGATGGGGAGTGTCCGGAATTTCGTGCTCGGCAGGGGCGGTTTCAGTTTCAGGCGCTCATCGCCTTTGTGAAGCGCTCGCCGAACATGATGGCCATCTGTGCCTTGGCGGCCGTCCATTCGCGGGCTGACATCTTCCAGTCTTTCTCGGCACGGTTCAAGACGAGAAA
>NZ_JAFIQV010000026.1 GCF_017356015.1 Azospirillum sp. SYSU D00513 | reverse complement strand
AAGATGCCGTAGAAATCGCTGCTTTCGATCGAGCACTCCGCGCCTATGGCCGAGATTACAAGCCAGAAGCCTAATCAAACAGGCTCTGATCTCGGTGGCGGTGAAGGCAAAAATGCAGCAGCTTTCGCTCGCGCAGGAGCGTCGGTAACGTGCATTGACTGCTCAGATATTGCAATTTCAAATGGAAAGGCTGCATTCCCTGATCTAGGTATTTCATGGTGTGTCGGGGATGCGGAGGAAATTCTCTCCGAGCGAACGAAGTATGATGTTGTTGTAATGTATGGACTTCTCCATTGCATGCCAAGCGAGGCTGCTATTTCCAACCTTGTTCATCGTGCTATCGGGGCAACAAAGCCCGGTGGTATGCATATTTTAGTTTCTTTTAATGACCGGAGCCAAGATTTGGCGTTGGCTCATCCAGGTTTTCACCCAACTTTATTGCCTCATTTGGCCTATATGAGGCTTTATTCAGGACATGATATTCTTTGTGCCACTGATTCAATTCTTGAGGAGGTGCATCCTCATAATGGTATTCCGCACCATCACTCCGTCACGCGAATGGTTGTAGAAATAAGATGAGCGCACTCTGCCCGCCGGATCTGCGGCGCCTTTATCATGACGATCGGGTGATCCCGTTCATTGGCGCTGGGGCGTCGATGGCTGTTACATGGATGAGGAAAGGTGAACAGGCGCGGGGGCCGTCTTGGCGTCAGCTTGTAGATCACGCATGTGAAATACTAGGGATAAATGAACCAGAGCTTCTCCGCGTCCGGGGGAGTGACTTGCAAATACTGGAGTACTTCCGTGCTATAAAGGGCGGGTTTGCTCCCTTGACGAACTGGCTTTCAGCAGAATTCAGTTATGCAGAAGACAGTGATATACTTCGCTGCCCAATACACCAAGCTCTCGTCCGACTAGAGCGTTGTCGAATTTTTTATACAACTAATTATGATAACTTTATAGAGCGAGCGTTGCGTGCTTCGAAACGCGAGACACATGTCACATCTTCAGAATTGAATATAAATCATAAGCGCTTTGTAGATGAAGTCGTCAAATTTCATGGTGATTTCAATGATCCTGAAAATATGGTTTTTTCAGAAAGCCAGTACTTTATGAGAATGCGCTTTGAGAATGCCATGGATTTCAAGTTACGTTCAGACATATTAGGGCGAGCTGTCCTGTTTATAGGTTATAGCTTTAATGATACAAACGTAAACTACCTATTTCATTTGGTAAACCATATATTCAATAATTTGCCAAATACGTACACCGGGCGTCGCGCTTATATCGCGCTGCCAGATCCATCCGAATTCGAGCGCCGATTGTTCCATATGAGGAACATAGAGGTGATACCTATTCCTTCTGCAAGTCCAGAAAAGGCCATTGCTGATCTTCTTGACGACATGCGAGTCTGAAATGCCAACAAAGCCAAAAATTGTTTACTGCTCTTGGAGTAAATACAAAATAGAAGAATGGGAAACAGTCAGGCGCCTTGAGTACGAACCTGGAAAGCATTTTGATGACGTAATTGAGTTTGAGTTTCGGAAGGTTGCTACGCGTGAGCCCTTGCTCTGTGATTTAAGTGCTATGGTCCGCGCGAAGGTTATCTCCGCTTATCAGGCGGTTCGTGTGCCCTGTGTTGTTGAGCATGCTGGTCTCATTCTAGGCGGTTATGAGGTGCAAAGCTACCCAGGAGGATTAACACAGCCCATGTGGGATGCACTTGGAGCGGAAAAGTTCGTAGCAACTTGTTCTATTCTAAGCAAAGCAGCAACTGCTCGTGCAGTGATTGGATATTGCGATGGGGCAAATGTTGAGGTATTTGTCGGTGACACTTTTGGAGAGCTAAAAAGCACTCCTTCGGGAAAACGTGACTTCTATTGGGACCCAGTGTTCTGCCCCGATGGATTCGGAGGGAAAACCTACGCAGAGATCGCTGATAGCAGTTTGGCTGATAAATTGAGCATTTCACAGTCCATAAAAGCTTTGCGTCAATTTGTTGCGCACCGCATTGGAAGTAGCCCAATGTTGTTCCCTGGACTTTAAGATAGGTCCTGTACAAGCTTATTTAGAGATCGACGTAGAGCGTCAATGCCTAGAAAATTATATATATAAGTATGCGCAGTTCGCCCTAAAGCTGCGATGTCGGATTCCACTGGAGCGTCATAAACCTTAAGAAAATCTCTGTATTTGAAGTCAAGGCTATTGGCGCTCTCGCGAAGTCTGTACATTTCGTATGCAATGTCTGGCGGGGTGTGGACATATAGAAGTGCCGGTTGCTCTTCTAAGCGCTTTGTAAGGAATTCGTAAGTTTCAAGTTGCCGTATCCCATCAATAACGAAGCGGCTCTCTGGAGATTTTGATATAATTTCGGCAAGGGCTTGAGCAAGGCGGTTCGGACCAGTCGGATTTCTAATAAAATCTTCGGCACGTCTCTGAAACTCCTCGCGGCCTATTTCTTGAAGGCTTGGAGAACTCATAAGATGCTGAAGAATAACTCCTGAATTGATCGCTTCGGCATGGAGATGCTGGGCTAGGTAACGACTAGTCTCCGACTTTCCAGATCCAATGCGCCCTGCAACCACTAAAGTGCGGGCCCGCCGCGTTGCACGCAAGCTTAAATGGCGTATGACGGGTTCTGAAATTATATTAGACGGATAGTATCTCCTCAAACATAGCTGAGACCAATATTCATACTCTGTTACGTCAACCTTTTCTTTGGTAAGATCAACCCAACTCAATGTGCGAAGTGAGGACTCTCCCTTTTCCAGTCTCCTAGCATCGGACCAGTCATTAATCCACACACGGTAAACGACAGCTAAGTGCCGCCGACCTACCTCGGAGGAGTCGTCATTTAATATCCCCAAGCATTCCATAGGAGAGCCGCGGAAAAGGTCGACGCTAGCTCGTGTCAGATGACCATGGAAATGCTTCTCGGCTAAGCTAAGTCTTAGCTCTTCGCTTAGCTCACGGCGCGCACAGGACTCAATGCCGCGATCAGCACTAGAAAATATATCATTATCAGCGGCACTAACGTGGCCCCCGAAGCCAATGCATTTCGCTCCCCTGAGGAACTCAGCGGCCCGGCTAAGATAAGATCTTCTGTATGTTAGTAAGCGGTGGCCGCACTGAACAATCACATAGGTAATAAATTGCTTGGCATCATTCCTGCTCTCAGCCTCAGTTCGATCAATATATAGTGTTCGATTAAGAAGTCTTGGAAGGACCGAGATGTAGTCGCCATCTATGCCTTGAAACGTAAGAATGCTTTCGAAATGACTTTCCGGAGTACAAAGTACCTCTTCGGTCGGAAGGCGAAGCTTCCTAGGCTCGGCGATATACTCAGACAGTACTTTTGATTCGGAGCGTAAGAGTTGTCCTTCGTCGTACGCGTCTTTGAGCTGGTTTCTTAACAGAAAACGCCCGCGCGCTACTCTTGTGAACCTTGACGACGTCTTTAGCTGCTTTATGTCGAGGCTCAGCCTTGCCTGCATAGAATTTTCCGGAGTTCGGCTAAGCGAATGATCACCGAAGAGACCTCTTTCTATTCCCCTTTCTACAATCTCACGTGCGCTCAATGGCGAGCGCGTTGCGCTCAGTACAGCTTCCGCAACTCGAAGATAGATCTGCGTAGACTTTCTTACCTCTTGAGCATCGTCGATCATAGACATTATTGCCCTGGGCTCTCCGGTTCATGTTCGGCCTTAGCTTATCAAAGACCGCTATAGAAGGAACCCCACGTAATTTCGTCACTGTAACGGTTAGCGGCGGAACGGCGCCCTGGTGTATCGGGTGCCGGGACGGCACGGATGAGAGACCTTTTCGCAAGCCATAGAGACCCGTGACGTCTGGCGCCCGTGCGCCGTTGACTCTATAAGGAATCCGGACCTCAAGGAGCCCAGCCATGGCCGAAGTCGTCATCTACACCACCCCCTTCTGCCCCTACTGCGCCCGCGCGAAGAAGCTGCTGGACGGCAAGGGCGTGCCGTACGAGGAAATCGACGTCTACTCGCAGCCGCGCCGGCGCGAGGAGATGACCCAGCGCGCCGAGGGCCGCACCACCGTTCCGCAGGTCTTCATCGACGGGAAGCCGGTCGGCGGTTCGGACGACATCCACGCGCTGGACCGCGCGGGCAAGCTCGACGCCATGCTGGGGATCGCCGGATGAGCGCGACGTTCAAGGCCGCCTGCGTCCAGGTCAACGCCGGGAGCGAGATCGAGCCGAGCCTGGAGGACGCGGGCGACCTGATCCGCCGCGCCCGCGACGCCGGGGCCGACTTCATCGCGACGCCGGAGAATGTCAGCCTTATGGCCTTCGGCCGGCAGCGCATCATGGAGCGGGTGAAGCGGGAGGAGGAGCATCCCGGCATCCCCTTCTTCTCCGACCTCGCGCGGGAGACGGGGGCTTGGCTGCTCGCCGGTTCGCTCGGCATCCTGCTGGAGGAGGGGCGCGTCGCCAACCGCAGCTACCTGTTCGACGGCAACGGGCAGATCGTCGCCACCTACGACAAGATCCACATGTTCGACGTGGACCTGAAGGAGGGCGAGAGCTACCGGGAATCCGCCACATACCGGCCGGGTGACCGGGCGGTGGTGGCGAACACGCCCTGGGGCGGGATGGGGCTGTCCATCTGCTACGACATGCGCTTCGCCTATCTGTACCGCATGCTGGCGCAGAACGGTGCGAGCATCATCACCGCGCCGGCCGCCTTCACCGTGCCGACCGGCCGCGCCCACTGGCACGTGCTGCTGCGCGCCCGCGCGATCGAGACGGGCTGCTTCGTCCTGGCCCCCGCCCAGACCGGCACGCACGACCAGGGCCGCAAGACCTACGGCCATTCCCTGATCGTCGCCCCCTGGGGCGAGGTGCTGGGCGACGCCGGCGAGGAGGTGGGCTTCACCATCGCCGAGCTGGACATGGCCCGCGTCGATGAGGCCCGCGGCATGGTCCCCGCCCTGACCCACGACCGCACGGTCGATCTGGTCCGGATGGGCTTCTGATCCGCTTGGCCTTCTGATCCGCCTGGCTACTGCCGGCCCCCGTCAGGGCGCCGGCAGGGGCCGGGGTTCCGGGTCGCCGTCCAGCCCGTCGCCCGGCGTCAGGTCGTTGACGGCGCAGAGCCGCTGCACGACGGCGGCCTTGGGCGAGGCGACCTCCCCATGCTCGTAGGCGACGGTCTGGAGCCGGCCGCGCGTCAGTTCCAGCAGTTCCCCGCTGCGCAGCAGGAAGGACGGGGAAGCGGGCCGCCCGAAGCGGCCGTTGCCGACGGCGAAGGTCTCGTAGATCAGCACCCCGCCCGGCGCCAGCGCGTCCAGCAGGGCCGAGAACAGCGGCCGGTGCAGGTAGTTGGTCACCACGATCCCGGCGAAGCGCCGCCCGGCCAGCGGCCAGGGGGAGCCGTTCTCCAGATCGGCCTCCACCAGCTCCACCCCGTTCCGTCCCCGGAGGTCCTCCACCCCGCGCAGGTCGCGGTCCAGCCCGACCACCGGGAAGCCGCGCGCGGCGAAATGCCGCAAGTGCCGCCCGGCCCCGCAGGCGAGGTCGAGAACGGTGCCCCCGGAGGGCACCAGCGGCGCGAAACGCACCACCCAGGGGGATGGCGGGCCGAGGACGGCGTGCGGAGGCGGCGGGGTCGTTTGCTGGGACATGGCTGATCCGTAAAGGCGAATCCGGTTGAGGGTTTGACGGCGGCGGCCCGGACGTGGTGAATTACCGCCTCTTTCCCTTCACTCTACACACCGAGGGTTTGACGGGGACATGATCCTCTTCGAACTGAAATGCGCGGCGGACCACCGTTTCGAGGCCTGGTTCCGCAACAGCGACAGCTACGCGGCCCAGGCCGCCGAGCATGCGATCACCTGCCCGGTCTGCGGCGACGCCGACGTGACCAAGGCGCCGATGGCCCCCCGCATCTCCAAGGGCCTCGGCAAGCGCGCCCCCCTGCGCGAGCCGGTCGAATCCGCCCAGCCGGGGCAGGGGAACGACAAAGCCGTCGCCGTGCCTGTCCCCGCCGCGGTTCCGGCCGCCGCCGGACCTGCCGTCCAAAGCCCGGCCGACGAGGCGCGGCAAAGGCTCGCCGCCGAGATGATGCGCCAGCTCGGCGAGCTGCGCCGCAAGGTCGAGGAAAACTGCGACTATGTCGGCGACCGCTTCGCCGAGGAAGCGCGCCGCATCCATTACGGCGAGACCGACCCGCACGGCATCTACGGCGAGGCCTCCGACCAGGACGTCGAGGAGCTGCGCGAGGAAGGCGTGGACATCCACCGCATTCCCTGGCTGCCGCGCACCTCCTGATCCCCGCCTTTCCCTGAAGCCAAATCCCGCCGGCACGCCGGCCCCGGACGGCTAGGCCGCCTTCGACCGGCGCGAGGCGCTGGTCGGGATGGTCAGGGTGAAGACCGTTCCGGGGCCGCCCTGGCTGCTGCTGCTCTGGCCGACGTTTCCCTGCCCGATGTGCACGGTCGCCGCCGCCTGCTGGGCGAGCGAGCGCACCAGAACGAGGCCGAGGCCGCGCGGACGGGGGCCGCTGTTTTCCGGCGGCAGGCCGACGCCGTCGTCGCGCACCGTCAGAACCATGCCGTCCCCGGCCGGCTCCAGCCCGACCATGACGGTGCCCGGATGGCCCTGCGGGAAAGCGTGGCGCAGGGCGTTGGACACCAGCTCGCTGGTCATCAGGGCGAGCGGCATGGCCCGGTCGGCGTCCACCGTCCAGTCCCGCGCCTCCACCACCAGCCGCGCTCCCGTCGGGTTGGCGGAGCGCACCAGCCCGTCGCAGAGCTGGTGCAGATAGTCGGCGAGGTTGATGCGCGCCGGCTGCTCGGAGCGGTAGAGCAGCTCGTGAACGAGGCTCATGGACTGGATGCGGCGCAGGCTTTCGTCGAAGCCGTAGCGCGCCCGCTCGTCGATCCGGCTGCCCTGGAGGCGCAGCAGGCTGCAGATGACCTGGAGGTTGTTCTTCACCCGGTGCTGCACTTCCTTCAGCAGCACCTCCTTGTCCTCCACGGCGCGCTCCAGGCTGGCGTTCACGGCCTCCAGCTCGGCGGTGCGCTGGTGCACCCGCTCCTCCAGCGTCGCGTAGGCGACCTGGAGCGCGTCCTCCGCCTCGCGCTGGCGGCGGGCGCGCTGGATGGCGAGCGCGCCGATCAGCGCCACGGCCCCCATGGCCGCCGCCGCGTAGGTGGCGTAGGCCCAGAGCCGGGCGCGCCAGTGGGCGCCGACGCTGACCGACGGCACCGTCACCCGCGCCACCACGTCGCGGCCCTCCACCGGACGGGTCACGGAGATGGCGGTGTCCTCCCGCGCCGGAAGGGCGGCGGGCGGCTCGCTGACCAGCAGGGTGCCGTCCGCCTTCTCCAGCGTGATGATGCGCTCGTGCCCGATGTCGAAGGCCTTGTAGATGTCGCGCAGGTAGCGTGGCGAGACGGTCGCCACGGCGAGGCCGCGGAACTCCCCCGGTGCCGCGGCGAGCGGGCGCGACAGCAGGATCTGCGGCTCGTCGGTGGCGTCCTCGCCGTCGATCCGGCCGATGAAGGGTCCGTTCGCCGCCGCGTCCGGCGGCCCGGCCTGCGCCGCCAGCCCGCCCGGGCGGGCGCCGTCCGTGCCGGCCGGGAAGCGGCGCGAGGTCATCAGGGTGGCGCCCTCGGCGTCGGTCAGCCGCAGCGACACCATGTAGGGGGTGGCCCCGGCGAGTGCGCGCAGCCGCTCCCAGGCGGCGCGGTCGGCGGGCACGGGCGCGCCGGCCGGGCCGCCGAGTTCCACCGCCTGGCGCAGGATCAGGTCGCTCGTCTCCACCAGCCGGGCCGCGTGTTCGGCGACCAGCAGGCTGACGTTGCCGGCGAGGTCGGTCGCCTGCCGGTAGGAGGTGTCGCGGTCCCGCCAGGCGAAGAGGGCCGACAGCCCGACCGTCAGCAGGATCGCCGCCACGCAGGCGATCACCACGAGCGAGGTGCCCGGCAGCCGGTGATGCCCGGGGGCGGGCGAGGGGAGGGGACGCGGGGCGTGTGTCGGCATGGGGCGGGCAGGTGAGGGGCGTGGTGGGCGGAAGGATCGGACAGCGCGCCGGCGCGGCGGCCGGAGGGGCGTTCCGCCGGGCCGGTTCAACGTCATTGAACCCGCGCCGGCCAGTCCCCATAGTCGGCCTAACCATGGCACGGCGGCGCGAAGGGGGACAGGGCGCATGCGTATCGACGGCTCAGCCTATCGGACGATTTGGCCTACGCAGGATGGCCGGGCCGTCGAGATCATCGACCAGACCAGGCTGCCGCACGATTTCGCCATCGCCCGGCTGACCAGCCTGGAGGAGGCGGCGCACGCCATCCGCGCCATGCTGGTGCGCGGCGCCCCGCTGATCGGCGCCACCGCCGCCTATGGCCTCGCCCTGGCGCTGGCCGAGGACGCAAGCGATGCCCGGCTGGAGGAGGCCTGCAAGGCGCTGACCGCGACGCGCCCCACCGCCGTCAACCTGCGCTGGGCGCTGGAGCGCATGCGCCGCCATCTGGCGGCCCTTCCGGCGTCCGAGCGCGCCGAGGCCGCCTTCCGCGAGGCCGCGGCGGTCGCCGACGAGGACGTCGCCATCAACCGCGCCATCGGCGAGCAGGGTGCCGCCCTGATCGAGGCGGCCGCGGCCCGCAAGGCGCCGGGCGAGCCCGTCAACATCCTGACCCACTGCAACGCCGGCTGGCTTGCCACCGTGGACTGGGGCACGGCGCTGGCGCCCATCTACGTCGCCTTCGAACGGGGCATCAAGATCCATGTCTGGGTGGACGAGACGCGCCCGCGCAACCAGGGCGCCAGCCTCACCGCCTGGGAGCTGAACCATCACGGCGTGCCGCACACGGTGATCGTGGACAATGTCGGCGGCCACCTGATGCAGCATGGCATGGTGGACCTCTGCATCGTCGGCACCGACCGCACCACGGCGACGGGCGACGTCTGCAACAAGATCGGCACCTACCTGAAGGCGCTCGCCGCCCACGACAATGGCGTGCCCTTCTACGTGGCGCTGCCCTCGCCGACCATCGACTGGGGCATGGCCGACGGGCTGCGGGAGATCCCCATCGAGGAGCGCGACGCGACGGAGGTCACCGACCTCACCGGCATCACGGCGGACGGGCGGATCGAGACGGTCCGCGTCACCCCGGCCGGCAGCCCCGCCGCCAACTACGCCTTCGACGTGACGCCGGCGCGGCTGGTCACCGGCCTGATCACCGAACGCGGCGTCTGCCCCGCCTCCCGCGAGGGGCTGGAGGGGCTGTTCCCCGAAATGCGGCTGGCGGCCGAGTAAGAGGGAGAGTGGGGAGAGAGCTATTCCCCGTCCGGATTTGCGTTATCATCGCCGGAGAACCATCGCTCCCGGCCGGCATGAGACGTCTTTTCGCCACCCTGATCGCCACCCTGCTGCTGTCCCATCCGGCGCAGGCGCAGACCAAGGCTCCCACCGCCCAGTCCCAGGCCGGTCAGCCTGCGCCCGCCGGGCCGAAGCTGGGGGAGGAGCTGACGGCCATGGGCGCGATCCGCGCCGGCAACCAGGCGCGGTCGGTGCCGCCCTGGACGGGTGGGCTGTCGGCTCCGGTGAGGGAGTTCGAGCCGGGCAAGCACCACCCGAACCCCTTCGTCGAGGACGTGCTGTGGTTCACGGTCAAGGCCGGGGAACTGCGGCGTTACGAGCCGCGCCTGTCGGGCGGGCTGAAGGCGCTGCTGCGGCGCTATCCCGACAGCTTCGAGATCCGCCTGTTCCCGAGCCGCCGGACCGCGGCGGCGCCCCAGCGCCTGTACGACGAGTCCATCGCGAACGCGGCCCGCGCCGGCCTGTCCGACAACGGGCTGGTGCTGAACGGGGCCAAGGCCGGCGTTCCCTTCCCGGTGCCGGCGAACGGCGCGCAGGCCATGTGGAACCACATCCTGCGCTGGCGCGGGGAGACGCTCAGCCGCACGGGCACCACGGTGATCTCCGACGGGCAGCGGCAGCTCGCCACTTCCGTCTTCCGGGAAGACCGGCTGTCGGGCTATTCCGCCGGGCAGGAGGGGCGGCCCTTCCATTACCGCCGCACCCAGCTGGAGCCGGAGGCCGAGGCCGGCACGACGCTGCTGTTGCAGGGCACGCTGGACCCGCTGCGCGTCCCGCGCGCCGCCTGGTTCCGCCAGGGCGAGCGCGGCAAGCCCATGCGGGCGGCGGAGTTCGCCCACGACACGCCGGACCCGGCGGCCGGCGGCATCCGCACCGCCGACATGCTGGACATGTTCAGCGGCCCGCTCGACCGGCTGGACTTCACGCTGCTCGACAAGCGGCGCGAGATGTACGTGCCCTACAACGCCTACCGGCTGAACGCCCCCAACCTGACCCCGCGGGACTTCCTGTGGCCGAACCACCCCAACCCGGAATTCCTGCGCTACGAGCTGCACCGGGTCTGGGTGGTCGAGGCGGCCGTCAAGGCCGGCCTGCGCGACGCCTTCCCGGAGCGTACCTATTACCTGGACGAGGACAGCTGGCAGATCTTGATGGCCGACTATTACGACGCGGAGGGCAATCTCGCCCGCTACGGCGAGGCGCACGGCATCGCCCATTCGCAGGTCCCGGCCTTCCTCCCGGCGATGGAGATCACCTACGACCTGACCGACGGGCGCTACGTCGCCAGCGGGCTGGACAACCAGCATGGCCCGCCGGTCTTCGGAAAGCCGATGAAACCGGAGGAGTTCGCCCCGGAAACCCTGCTGCGCAAGGGAAGGCGGCAGTGAGCCGGGAAGCGCCGTTGAACGGCTTGACCGTCCGCCCCGCGACGGCGGAGGACGTGCCCTTCTGCCTCGGGCTCGCGCCCCGGCTGGCCGGCATGGCGCGGCTGCGCGGCCGTGAGCGGACGGAGGTGGACGCCTTCCAGGAGCGCTTCATGCGCGCAGCGCTCGGCCCGCTGGCCGAAGGCCGGACGGCGGAGGGGGCCTCCACCCTCGTCGCGGTTGGGGAGACGGGCGAGCGGCTGGGCTTCCTGCATGTCGAGCCGGCGCCGGATCCGATCTCCGGCGATCCCGCTGGCTATGTCTCCCTCCTCGCCGTGTCGGAAGCGGCGGAGGGGCGAGGGACGGCCCGCGCCCTGATGGCGGCGGCCGAGGAGGTCGCGGCGGCGTCGGGCTGGCGCTTCCTCAGCCTGGACGTCTTCGCCAACAATGGCCGCGCCCGCGCCTTCTACGAAGGGCAAGGCTTCGAGCCCGAATCGCTCCGCCTCTACCGCCCCGTCGGCGGGTGGCCGGACAGCCCGCCGGACCCGCGCTGACCGCGCATGGCACCGGCCCCGCGCGTCCGCGCCGCGTCCGCGCGAACCCCAAGCGCACACGAAATTCCCGGGAGGTTCGCGCGGGCCGAAAACCCAGGCGCCGCAAGCGCTCCGGCGGTGGGCCGCGCCTGGAGGGGGGCCACGAGCGGCCGATGCTCGAAGGTTCGCGCAAATGGGATGGTTTCATGAACCGCGCCAATGACTTACACTGGGGCCGTCGCTCCCCATACGGGGGCGTGGATTGAAACCTTTTCCACGAGGCGCCGGACGATGTAGTCGGTCAGTCGCTCCCCATACGGGGGCGTGGATTGAAACGCCTTTGTCCAGCACCTCGTCGGGGATCGCGGAGTCGCTCCCCATACGGGGGCGTGGATTGAAACCCGCCATCAAGACGACCTGACGCCGCGCGCCGCCGTCGCTCCCCATACGGGGGCGTGGATTGAAACCAAGTTTATGGGCTCCAGCGACAACAACATCATCCAGTCGCTCCCCATACGGGGGCGTGGATTGAAACTACCAGACCGGCAAGATGCCGCCGCTCCTGCCGCATGTCGCTCCCCATACGGGGGCGTGGATTGAAACTGCCCGATGGCCCAAGCCTTCACGGACCAGGGCGTCGCTCCCCATACGGGGGCGTGGATTGAAACGGCGCGTTGCTGGCCATCGTCACGGCGGGCGACCTGTCGCTCCCCATACGGGGGCGTGGATTGAAACTCCCTTGCGCCCATTCATCAACGCTTCAATTAGCTCGTCGCTCCCCATACGGGGGCGTGTATTGAAACGCCAGATTCTCCCAGACGCGCACGGCGCCGCCGCCGTCGCTCCCCATACGGGGGCGTGTATTGAAACATGCTCCTCAATCTGCCGGGATTCCCATGCGCACGTCGCTCCCCATACGGGGGCGTGTATTGAAACCTCCGGTTTCAGCCCCTGTATCAGCCCTTCCATTGTCGCTCCCCATACGGGGGCGTGTATTGAAACATGTCATAGGGGCCGCCGCCGCCCCACGTTGCTAGTCGCTCCCCATACGGGGGCGTGGATTGAAACCTCATGAAAGCCGACTTGCGCCCGATCTCCTCCGAGTCGCTCCCCATACGGGGGCGTGGATTGAAACCGATGCAGGCCGAAGTCCTCGGCAAGCGTCCGCTCGTCGCTCCCCATACGGGGGCGTGGATTGAAACGGCGGCTTCACCACGCTGCCCAGCCCCGCCTGATCGTCGCTCCCCATACGGGGGCGTGGATTGAAACGGGACCATGATGGCGCTCGGCCAGTTCGGCGTGGGTCGCTCCCCATACGGGGGCGTGGATTGAAACCGACAGAGCAGCTATTACCGCGTGGAGGTCTGGGAGGGTCGCTCCCCATACGGGGGCGTGGATTGAAACAGGTCCTGCCGTGGGGGCCTGGATGGTGCGTGGCGCGTCGCTCCCCATACGGGGGCGTGGATTGAAACGGCCACATAGGGCGAGGCGTGCGAAAGTGTCGCGTCGCTCCCCATACGGGGGCGTGGATTGAAACGTCAAGCGGCAGACCAAGCAGGAGCTGGGCCGGTGTCGCTCCCCATACGGGGGCGTGGATTGAAACCTCGTTTCAGGGGTCCGGGCTGTGAAGCCGCAGCGTGTCGCTCCCCATACGGGGGCGTGGATTGAAACCGCAGATGCCCGTTGAGGCGGGACTGCACGTCGCGCGTCGCTCCCCATACGGGGGCGTGGATTGAAACGCCGAGGGGCGGCAGCCGGTGAAGTGGCTGGCTACCGTCGCTCGCCACACAGGAGCGTGGACTGCAACCGGGGCCGGCGAACGTCCCTCCTCGTGGGGCTCCATCATCGCTCCAGCCACGCCAACGCTGCCAGGTGGGCGCGTCGGCGTGCCGGTGGCGGCGGGCCTTGCGGCCGGGGCCGTGCGCCCCGGGCAGATCACCCCGGGCAGATCACTGGGCGGTGCGGCGGGCGGCGCGGGCTTCCACGGGGGATTCCTCGCGGCGGGCGGGGACGTCGCGGTCGAGGCTGGGGCGGGAGGGGGCGCGCAGGACCAGTTCGTTCAGGCGGCAGGCCATGTCCATGGCGACGTCGAAGGCCGGGTAGATGTTTTCCGCATCCAGGTCGTTGCACAGGGCGCGGGCGTTGCCGTAGGCCGATTCGCGGGTGGCGGGGTGCAGCTGGTTTGTCATGGGGAACCTCCTGGTTGCGGTTGTCCGAGCCGCCGGGATGCTGCCGGGTTGCCGTCTCTTGTCTTAAAGATAGCTCGTCTGCATGGTAAGCAAATCAAAATGCACTCGCGCTTCTGACAAGGGAATCCTTGAAAGGCAAGGCGCGGCAAAGCGACGTAGCCACGCGGCGGCGCGATGGCTCCGGGACACGGAAGGGCGGGCCAGGGGGAGGAGGGAAAGGGGAGAGGTGCTGCGGCCACCCCCCGTCACCGAACAAGGCGGGGCGGGGAAGGCGGCCGCTCCGGCGCGCCCCGCAGGGCGCGCCGGACGGCGCCGGCGTCAGTGCCGGGAGTGCCCGAAGTGCCGGTTCAGTGCCGGACGGGGCTCGCCACCCAGTGGCTGACGATGGTCTCGGCCATCATCGGGCAGGATTCGGGGTTGTGATAGCGGTAGACTGTGACGGCGGCTTCCAGTGCGTAGCGCTCGGGCTGGCCGCAGCCGCACAGCCCCGCGTAGCAGCGCTTCACCGCGTCGCGGCAGCCGATCAGCTCGGCGGCCGGTTCTGGCGTGGCGTCGGGAAGGCTCCGCAGTTCCTCGGTCATTTCTTTCCCTCTTCCTCGTCCAAGGGCACGCCGTAGATTTCCAGCCGGTGGGCGACGATCCGGTAGCCCAGCTCGCGCGCGATGCGTTCCTTGATCGCCTCCAGCTCGGAGCAGGAGAATTCGATGACGCGGCCGGTGCGGGTGTCGATCAGGTGGTGGTGGTGGTCGGCGCCCGCCTCCTCGTAGCGGGCGCGGCCGTCGCCGAAGTCCAGCCGCTCGATCACCTGGGCCTCTTCCAGCAGGCGCATGGTGCGGTAGACGGTGGCGATGGAGATGCGCGGGTCGATCAGGAGCGCCCGGCGGTGCACCTCCTCGACATCCGGATGGTCGTCGGCCTCGGACAGGACCTGCGAGATCACGCGGCGCTGGCCGGTCATCTTCAGGCCCTTCTCCAGGCACAGCGCTTCAAGACGCGAGATCATGCGCGTGTGAACCTCTTCGACAGGACAGGGCCCCATAATACTGAAAATCATTCGCATTCCTAGTGCCGAAATCAGGGGCCGCGGGCGGCCGCCCCGGTGGCGGACTTTGCCCCGCCGGCACAACTTTCCTTGCCAAGACGGGTCCGGAGGCCTATGTGTGTCCTGTCGAATTGGCTCCGGGTTGCATGGACCCCCGATCAGGTGCAGGTGCTTGCCGTTTTCCTCGCGTGAACCGATGCCCCCCGCCCAGGCGGCCGGGGCTTTGCCCGTTGGGGAAATGCGCGTGACGGCCCCTGCCGACGGCGGGGGCCTCCTGTTCCGGAGCCTTGGCTTCACCATCCAGCCGGAAGACGGATCGGAGGACCACTGCGTCCACATCGCGGCCGTCGCACGGCCGGGTTGGGAGTGGTCGGATAAGGGCGGCCGCGTGGGGACGGGTGGTCCCGTGCGCATGGGCGTCCCGTTCCCGTGCCCTCAGCTTTCGCGCATGGTCTGAAGATCGTTTTGAACCGGGTGGGGCGGCGCTTGGCCGCCCCCCTTTGTTTTCCGGAAAGGGTGCCTGATGGCTAAGGAAGATCTGATCGAGATGGAGGGCATCGTCGCCGAAGTCCTCCCCGACGCACGGTTCCGCGTCAATCTCGAGAACGGACACGAGGTGATCGCCTACGCGTCCGGCCGCATGAAGAAGAACCGCATCCGCGTCCTGGCGGGGGACCGCGTCTCTCTGGAGATGACGCCCTACGACCTGACCAAGGCGCGCATCAACTTCCGCCACAAGGACGAGCCCACGGGCGGCGCTCCCGGCGGAGCGCCCGGCGGCGCGCGGCGTCCGCCTCCGCGCCGGCGCTGATCGGTCCCCTTCCGGACCGATCCCGGCGCCCACCGGCGCGCCGACACACCAGGACAAAGAATCGAATGACCGAATTCACCGACCTCGGCCTGATCGAGCCCCTGTTGCGGGCCGTCTCGGACGAGGGATACACCCAGGCGACGCCCATCCAGGCGGACGCCATACCGGTTCTGCTGCAAGGGCATGACGTGCTCGGCCTGGCGCAGACGGGGACCGGAAAGACCGCCGCCTTCACGCTGCCCATCCTTCAACGCCTGTTCGAGGCGAAGAAGCGGGTGGCGGCGAAGGCGCCGCGTGCCCTGATCCTGACCCCGACGCGCGAGCTGGCCCTGCAGATCGGCGACAGCTTCACGACCTACGGACGCCACCTGCCCATCCGCCGCACCGTGATCCACGGCGGCGTCGGGCAGAGCCCGCAGGTCGCGGCGCTGGCCCGGGGGGTGGAGGTGCTGATCGCCACGCCGGGCCGCCTGCTCGACCTGATGGCGCAGAACCATGTCCGGCTGGACCAGGTGGAGATCTTCGTCCTGGACGAGGCGGACCGGATGCTCGACATGGGCTTCATCCGCGACGTCCGGAAGGTCGTGGCGCAGCTGCCCAAGCAGCGGCAGACCCTGCTCTTCTCCGCCACCATGCCGGACACGGTGGGCGAGCTGGCGCGCAGCATCCTGACCGACAGCGTGCGGGTCGAGGTGGCGCCCCAGTCCACCACGGTCGAGCGCATCGCCCAGCGCGTGCTGTTCGTCCACAAGGCGGACAAGCGCCAGCTGCTGGCGAACCTGATGCAGGACCGGGGGATGGAGCGGACGATCGTCTTCGCCCGCACCAAGCATGGCGCCGACCGCGTCGCCGAGCATCTGAAGAAGGCCGGCGTGCCGGCGGACGCGATCCACGGCGACAAGTCGCAGTCGGCCCGCATCCGCGCGCTGGACTCCTTCCGCAAGGGCGAGCTGCGGGCGCTGGTCGCGACCGACATCGCCGCGCGCGGCATCGACGTGGACGGCGTGACCCACGTCGTCAACTTCGACCTGCCGAACGAGCCGGAAAGCTACGTCCACCGCATCGGCCGCACGGCGCGCGCCGGCACGGAAGGGGTCGCGGTGTCCTTCTGCGACGTGGAGGAGGTGCCCTACCTCCGCGACATCGAGAAGACCATCCGCCAGCCGGTCCCCGCCGACCACGACCACGCGATGCACGCCGCGGACATCGCGCATCTCTACGCGAGCCCGCCGCAGAAGCAGGGCCGGGGTGCCTCCAAGCCGCAGGGCCAGAAGCCCCAGGGGCAGCGGCAGGGCCGCCCCCAGGGGAACGGACAGCCGGGCGGCCAGCGCCAGGGAGCTCCCAAGCAGGGCGCGCCCAAGCCGGCGGGCCAGCCCCGCCAGGATGGGCCGAAGGGGCAGGGTGCCGCCTCGCAGGGGCAGGGCAACAAGCCCAAGCCGGCGGGCCAGCCCAACCGCCGTCCCCAGCAGGGCGGCGGCCCGCGCCGCAGCGCCGCCTAACGGGCGCCGCGTTCCGACAGGAAAAAGCCCCTCTCTCCGGCTGGAGAGAGGGGCTTTTTCTTTGGCGGTCCGGCCCCGACCGATGCGTCAGGCGTCGGCCTTCAGGCGGTCGTCAGGCCGCCTTCTCCGCCGCGATGGCCTCGGCCACGGCCGGGCGGGCGCCGACGCGCTCCACATAGGCGGTCAGGTTCGGCCAGGCGGCGAGGTCGATGGCGACCGCGCGGGTCCAGCGCAGGACGGTGAAGCAGTAGGCATCGGCCGCCGTGAAGGCTGCACCGGCCAGGAAGGGCCTATCCGCCAGTTCGGCGTCGAGCATGGCGAGCTTGCCGGCGACGATGTCGCGGGCGACCGGCTTGTACTCCTCCGGCGTGTTCGGGCGGAAGAGCGGGGTGAAGCTCTTGTGCAGCTCGGTGGCGATGAAGTTCAGCCACTCCAGAACGCGGTAGCGCTCCATGCCGCCGGCGGCCGGCAGCAGGCCGCTGTCCGGCGCCTTGTCGGCGAGATACTGGGCGATGACCGCCGCCTCGGTCAGCACGCCGCCCTCGTCCAGGCCCAGGGCCGGCACCTGGCCCTTGGGGTTGACCGACAGGTAGCTGGCGCCGTCCGGCAGGGTCTTCGCCGGGAATTCGACCTTCACGAGATCGAAGGGGAGACCGGCCTCCCGCAGGATGATGTGCGTCGAGAGCGAGCAGGCGCCGGGCTTGATGTAGAGCTTCACGTCCGTGTCCCTTGAGAAGTCTTCCAGGTGGAATAGCGTCAAGGGTGCGGACCATAGCAAAGAGCGCGGGCGCCGTCATGGCTCCCGCGCTCCGCTTTTCCGGACGCTGTGTTCCGGCTAGCCGGAGTCAGTGGCCGGGGTCGGTGGTCCTTATCAGAGGCTGGCGAGGGACGGCTCGGCCCGCTGCACTGCGTCCTGCCGCTCGTCCCGGGCCGGCGGCAGGTCCACCACCACGACCGTGCCCCGGCCGGGGCGGGAGCGCAGGGTCACCTGATGGCCGAGCAGGTCGGCAAGGCGCCGGACGATCGACAGGCCAAGCCCCAGCCCCTGCTTGCGGTCGCGGTTCGGGTTGTCGAGCTGACGGAAATCCTCGAAGGCGGCCTCGACGTCGGACTCGGGGATGCCGATGCCGCTGTCCCACACCTCGACCCGCAGCCCGACACCGCGGCGGCGCACGCCGACCACCACGCCGCCCCGGTCGGTGTAGCGCAGGGCGTTGGAGATCAGCGGGCGCAGCAGCCGCTCCAGCAGGACCGGGTCGCTGTGCACCTGCGCATCGGCCTTGCGGATGCTGAGGCGCAGCAACTTGGCCTTGGCCTCCGGCGCGAACTCCTCCCGCATGCGGCGCAGGGAATCCTCGACCGCGAAATTCTCGGTCGCGGCCTCGACCAGCCCGGCCTCCAGCCGCGACACCTCGACCAGCGTGCGCAGCAGGGCGTCGCTGCCCATGATGGCCATTTCCAGCTTCTCGCCGAGGTCGCGCGCGGCGGGGTCGGTCAGCTTCATCATCAGCAGGTGATGGAAGAGCTGCATCGCCTGGAAGGGCTGGCGCAGGTCGTGGTTGGCGGTGGACAGGAACTTGCCGGCGGCCTTGCGCGCCCGCACGGCCTCCTCCCTGGCCCGCTCGGCCTCGGCCCGCGCGGCCTCCAGCTCGCGCAGCAGCGCCTCGCGCGAGGAGGAGGCGTCGGTGCCGGCGGCCGGAACCGCGATGGCGGCCATGGAGTGGACCAGCCCGTCGGCGTCGCGCACCGGCGTCAGGGTCAGCGCCATGCCGGCCGGCACCCCCTCGATCGTGGCGGTGCCGCCGGTCGCGGCGGCGCGGCGGATCTGGGCCTCCACATGCGCGGCGACGGCCGGCGTGGCGCCAGCCTCTTCCAGCCGCAGCCCTTCGATCTCGTCAGGGAGATGGCCGAAGGCCACGGCGAAGGCCCTGTTCACCACCAGCAAACGCCCATCGGGCGCAAACAACGCCTGCGGAGCGACGCTGGCCGACAACAACGCGTCAAGCTGAGCTTCGCGTGCCGTCATATGCCCTTCAGCTTGAGCTTTGGCGTTGTACTGGTTCACGACTTTACCGATCAGAAGCATTCATCAGAATGGTTATGTTGCACGGGCAGGCCTTAAGTCAAATGTGACAAACGCCATAAGGCGAGACAAAAATCCGCCCGGACGCCGGTCTGCGTTTCCGTCCCGACATGGCGGCCAGCCTCGCCCGGAAAGGTGACGGAATTGCGGTGCCCATGCCGTTCGTCCCATGTCTTTGGTCCGGGCCGGTTTTCCCGGCTTCGTGCCGAGCCGCCCGCCCGTGCCGCCGGGACGGCTTGGATGCCGCGCGGCGGCGGGCTATAAAGGCGCAATGATGATCCGCCGCAAGGCAAAAAGCCCACGCGCGTTGGCGGTGGCCGGTCTGCCCGTTCCCCTGGAGTTGCGCGAGAGCGCCCGTTCCCGGCGCATGACCCTGCGCGTGGACGCCGCGCGCGGCCTCATCCAGGTGGTGATCCCCGTGGGCGTCGCCGAGGAGGAGGCCCTGCGCTTCGTCGGCCGCCACGACGGCTGGGTGCGCGCGCGGCTGGCCGCCCTGCCGCCGCAGCTCCCCTTCGCCGACGGCGCGACCGTGCCCTACATGGGTGTGGACCATGTGGTCCGCCACGACCCGGATCTGCGGGGCGGCACGCGGCGGGAGGGTGGCGCGATCCTCGTCGGCGGGCAGGCCGAGCATGTCGCCCGCCGGGTGCGCGACTTCCTCCTGTCCGAGGCGCGGCGGGAGCTGGCGGAGCGGTCGCGGGCCAAGGCGGCCCTGATCGGCGCCCGCGTCGCCGCCGTGACCGTGCGTGACACCAAGAGCCGCTGGGGAAGCTGCTCGGCGACCGGGCGCCTTTCCTATTCCTGGCGGCTGATCCTGACGCCCGAACCCGTTCTCGACTATGTGGTCGGGCACGAGGTGGCGCATCTGCGCGAGATGAACCACTCGCCCCGCTTCTGGGCGCTCTGCGCGTCGCTGGTGCCCGACGTGGCGGGGCCGCGCAACTGGCTGAAGACCAACGGCGCCCGGCTCCTGCGCTACGGCTGATCCCGGGTCCTCCCTGCCTTCCCGCCCTCCCATCCCGTCCGGCTTTCCATGCCCCCTTCCGAATCCCTGCGCGTCCGTGTCCTGCTGACCGCGCTGGTCGCCCTCGGCCCGATCTCCACCGACCTGTATCTTCCGGCCCTGCCGACGCTGGTCACCGTGTTCGGCACGGACATCGCGTCCGTGCAGCTGACGCTCAGCGTCTTCCTGGTGGGCTTCGCCGTGTCGCAGCTCGTCTACGGGCCTCTGTCGGACCGGTTCGGCCGGCGGCCGGCCCTGCTGGGCGGGGTCCTTGTATATCTGCTGGGCAGCCTGGGCTGCATGATGGCGACGAGCATCGGCGGGCTGATCGCGGCACGCCTCGTCCAGGCGGTCGGGGCCTGCTGCGGGCCGGTGGTGGCGCGGGCGGTTGTGCGCGACGTCTTCGGGCGCGACCGCGCCGCCTCGGTCCTGGCCTACATGGCGATGGCCATGACGCTCGCGCCCGCCGCCGGCCCGGTGCTGGGCGGGGTGATGACCGAGCTGTTCGGCTGGCGCGCCAACTTCGCCCTGCTGGCGGGCTTCGCGGCACTGACCCTGGCGGGGCTCTGGACGATGCTGGGGGAGACCAACGCGGCGCGCGACCCGCAGGCCCTCAAACCCGGCCGGCTGGCGGCCAACTACGCGCGGCTGATGCGCGACCGCGCCTTCGTCGGCCACGCCATGATGGTGGGCTTCACCTACAGCGGCATCTTCGCCTTCATCTCCGGCTCCAGCTTCGTGCTGATCGAGCGGCTGAAGCTCAGCCCGTCGGCCTATGGCCTCAGCTTCGGGACGGCGGTGCTGGGCTACATGACGGGGTCCTTCTTCGCCGGGCGGCTGTCGCAGCGGCTGGGCGCAGCGCGCATGATCCGCATCGGAACATCCATATCGCTGGCGGGCGGGCTGGCCGGCGCGCTGCTGGCGGTTGCCGACGCGACCCATCTGGCCGCCGTGCTGGCGCCCTTCTTCGTCTTCCTGTTCGGCGCCGCCTTCACCCTGCCCAACGGCATGGCGGCGGCCATCGGCCCCTATCCGGCCATGACCGGGCTGGCCTCGGCGCTGCTGGGATTCTGGCAGATGGGGACGGGGGCGGTGGCCGGCACGCTGATCGGGCACATCCACACCGGCACCCAGCTGCCCATGATGGGCGGGATCGGCCTGCTGTCGGTGCTGGCGGCGGGGGCCTACCGGCTGGTCGCGGCGCCCGCGCGCAAAGCCTGAGGCGGGCGGGGGAAAAAGCGAGACAAACCCTTGGACCGTAACGGTTTTTTCATGGTTCTCGGGAGAGGGGAAGTTTTTTGCCCCCGTCGCATTTTTTTCCCTTTAAACGGAGGGCCAATGGATATAAATACGCCGCACTCGCAAGCGCACGTGCCGCTGGCCCGCCCTCGTCGGCCTCATTCCCGACGACCTGGTTATGCAACGACGTAACGCGTGATCCCCGACCGTCCCTTAAGCAAGGCGGCGTCTTGGAGGTTACGATGGTACATGTTGTTGTCGGTGGGCCCCGGCTCACCCGTCACCGATCCCTTCTCGTCCGTCACTCTGGTGTGAGCAAACGGCAGTCCAGTATGGGCGGCCCGAGCGCCTGACCGACGGTTTTTTTCCGGTCAGCAGCCGCTTCGGCCGCTCCGTTCCCGACTGACATCCGCCCGTTTGTTTCAATCATCTTGCCATCATGGAGATGCAGATGAACCAGAAGATCGCGCGCTTTTTCGAAGAGCGCCGCCCGCAGACCCCGTGCCTCGTCCTGGACCTCGACATCGTCGAGCAGAACTACAACGCGCTCGAGACCGCGCTGCCCGACGCGCGCATCTTCTACGCGGTGAAGGCCAATCCGGCCGCGGAAGTGCTGTCGCTGCTGACCCGCCTCGGCTCCGCCTTCGACACGGCGAGCGTGCCGGAGATCCAGATGGTGCTGGCGACCGGCTGCCCGGCGGAGCGCATCTCCTACGGCAACACCATCAAGAAGGAAGCCGACATCCGCCGCGCCTACGAGCTGGGCGTGCGGCTGTTCGCCTTCGACAGCGAGCCGGAGCTGGAGAAGATCGCCCGCGCCGCCCCCGGCGCCCGCGTCTTCTGCCGCATCCTGACCTCGGGCGAGGGCGCCGAATGGCCGCTGTCGCGCAAGTTCGGCTGCGACCTCGACATGGCGCGCGAGCTGCTGCTGAAGGCCAAGGACATGAACGTCCAGCCCTACGGCGTGTCGTTCCACGTCGGCTCGCAGCAGAAGGACCTGAAGCAGTGGGACCTCGCCATCTCGCAGGTGGCGCAGCTCTTCCGCGAGCTTGAGGCGGTGGGCGTCGAACTGGGCATGATCAACCTCGGCGGCGGCTTCCCGACCCGCTACCGCTCCGACGTGCCGGCCTCGGCCGCCTACGGCCAGTCGATCTTCGACAGCCTGCGCCGCCATTTCGGCAACCGCATCCCCGAGACCATCGTGGAGCCGGGCCGCGGCATGGTCGGCAGCGCCGGCGTGATCGAGAGCGAGGTCGTGCTCGTCTCCCGCAAGTCGGCCAACGACTCCAAGCGCTGGGTCTATCTGGACATCGGCAAGTTCGGCGGCCTCGCCGAGACGATGGACGAAGCCATCCAGTACCCCATCGAGGTGCTGGCCGAGGAGATGGGCGAGGAGTCGTTCGACCCGGAGACCGAAGCCGTCGTGCTGGCCGGCCCGACCTGCGACAGCGCCGACGTGCTGTACGAGAAGGCCGAGTACAAGATGCCGCTCGCCCTGAAGGCCGGCGACCGCGTGCGCATCCACGCCACCGGCGCCTACACCACGACCTACTCGGCCGTCTGCTTCAACGGCTTCGCGCCGCTCCAGCAGTACTGCATCTGAAGCCGCTCCCGGCCCGCCCCTTCCGCCAGGGAGGGGCCGGGCCGGAGGACGGCGCCAGGCCCGGAAACCGGACCCGGAAAACCGGACATGAAAGATGTGCGCCGTCAGGTCCCCGGTTCGAGCGGGCACGGGGGACCAGCTATCGGGCGAGCCGGCCCTTGGAACTGGGCGCCTTGATCTTCGAGGCCGCGAACACCCTCGCGTGGAGGAAATCCACCAACGCCCGCACTTTCGGCGATGGGTGCTTGCTCGCGGGCCAGAGAACGTGGAAGACACCGGTGCGCTCCACATGCCCATCCAGGATCGGTTGGAGCCGGCCATCGGCCAGCGGTTCGCGGATGGAAAAATCCGGCAGATAGGCGATCCCTAGCCCCTGAAGCGCGAAACACACGCGCGTTTCGATGTTGTTGCAGATCATCGAGGTGGGAAGCTGCAGTTCGGGCTCGCCGGGTTGTTGCCGCAGTGGCCATGTTTCCAGTTTGCCGCTGTTGGGAAAGCGGTAGTGCAGGCAGGAGTGCCGCAACAGATCGGCGGGCACTTCGGGCGTGCCTCGCCGCGCAAGGTAATCAGGCGAGGCGACCAGCAGCGAGCGGAAGGAACCCAGCCTTCGGGTCGTGAGGCGCGAATCAGTGGGATTGCCCGTCCTGACCACAGCGTCGAAGCCTTCCTCGATCACATCGACCATGCGGTCGGTGAAGTCCAGGTCCAACTCGATCTCCGGGTACTCGCGCATGAACTCGCCGAGCACCGGCAGCATCAGCGAACTGACCAGCGGCAGGCTCACGCGCAGGCGTCCGCGCGGCGCGGCGGTGACCTGTGACAATTCCATTTCCGCCGCCTCGATTTCGGCCAGGATGCGGCGGCTGCGCTCGAGGAACAGCGTGCCCTCGGCGGTCAGCGTGACACTTCGCGTGCTGCGGTGGAACAGGCGCACGCCCAGCTTCTCCTCCAGCCGCGCCACGCTCTTGCCGACGGCGGATGCCGATACGCCCAGCAGCCGGCCGGCGGCGACGAAGCTGCGGGTTTCGGCCACCTGCACGAACACCACGAAGCCATTCAGGCTGTCCATGCCATCCCCGGTGCCTTGCCCTAATTGCGGACTGAAAGGTCCGCACAGAACGGAACTCTAGCCTGCTTTTTCTTCAATCGCAGGATTTTTATCGTCACGGCTTCGCCAATTTGGTTGAGGTGTTTGCCGTGACGAGTCCCATGTTTTCCGTGCGCCGGAGCGTTCCGCCGGGGGATCTGCCAACCCGCGTCCATACCGTTGTCGAGCAGGCCCTGGATGAGCAGCGGCTTGTCGGTGCCGTCGTGCTGGTCATGCAAGGCCGGCGCTGTTTCGTCGCTGACCTCCGCGAAGCGGTGCATGGTGCGGCGGAGGTGCCGCGATGAAATCCGGTACGCAAGACCGCCTGCCCTTGGCCGCGTTGCTGGCACTGGCCATGGCGGCTTTCATCACCATCCTGACCGAAGCGCTGCCGGCCGGGCTGTTGCCGCATATGGCACACGGCTTGGCCGTGTCCGAGGCCTGGGTCGGCCAGACCGTCACGATCTATGCCATCGGCTCGCTCGTGGCGGCTATCCCGTTGACCGCCGCCACACAGGGCATCCGGCGCCGGCCGTTGCTGTTGGCCGCGGTCGCGGGCTTCGCACTTGCCAACACCGTGACGGCACTTTCCGCCAGCTATGCGCTGACGATGATGGCGCGCTTTCTGGCGGGAGTTTCGGCTGGACTGCTCTGGGCTCTGCTGGCCGGCTATGCCGCTCGCATGGTGCCGGAACACCAAAAGGGGCGGGCCATCGCGATTGCCATGGTGGGAACGCCATTGGCGCTGTCGCTCGGCGTGCCGGCCGGCACATTCCTTGGCAATCTGGTGAGCTGGCGCATGTGCTTCGGCATCATGAGCCTGCTGGCGCTGCTGCTCATGATCTGGGTGCGCGTCAAGGTGCCGGACTTCGCTGGGCAGACGGCGGGTAAACGGCTGTCACTCGGGCACGTGTTCACCATGCCCGGTGTGCGTCCGCTCCTTTTCGTGGTGTTGGCCTTCGTGCTGGCACACAACATCCTCTACACCTACATCGCGCCTTTCCTGGCTGCGGCAGGCATGGCGGACCGGACGGACCTTGTGCTGCTGGTATTCGGCGTCACGTCCCTGTTGGGCATCTGGATCATCGGTTTGCTGATCGACCGCCATCTGCGCGCGTTGACGCTCGCCAGCACAGTCGTGTTCAGCCTGTCCGCGCTGGCGCTTGGCATGGCCGGAGATGTGCCTGCTGTGGTGTACGCAGCTGGTGCCGCCTGGGGTTTGGCCTTCGGAGGCGCGGCGACGCTCTTTCAGACCGCGCTCGCCGAGATGGCCGGCGAGGCTACGGATGTCGCGCAGTCCATGCTGGTGACCGCCTGGAACACGGCAATTGCCGGCGGGGGCATCGTGGGTGGCGTGCTGTTGAACTGGTTCGGTGTAGGGGCGTTCTCTCCCGCTTTGCTGGTGCTGCTGGTGTCAACGCTGATGGTTGTCGGGGTGACCAGGCATCGCGGGTTTCCAGCTTGAGGGAATAGTGCGCGTCTGGAGGCATCCTGAAATGAAGAAGGCCGCCATCCCGTGAGGGAGGCGGCCTTTTCGCCGTTCCGGTTCCGGCACCGGTCAGGCGCGCCAGAAGGGCTTCGACACTTCCAGCTCCACCGCACCGTGGGTGACGCCGATGTCCCGCAGCATGCGCTCGTCCAGGCGGGCGAGTTCGAAGCGGGTGACGGTGCGGCGGCGCCACAGGGACAGGAGGGAGGAGAGGCGGGCGACCAGCTGGGAGAGGGTGGTGGTCGAGCTGGCGTGGCCGAGATCGGCCGAGCGTTCGGTCATGGTCATGATGGTGATTCCATTTTTCTTGGATCGCGCCGTCATGCCCAGGGCTGCGGCGCCTGTGTTTGGTGATGAATAGATATTCGTCTTCGTCGGCCTTCGCCACAGACGCTTTTACATAGCGGGGCTGTAGGTTTTGGATGGCTGGACCTTTACGGTCACAGGAGTGAAATCTTTGTTTCACTTCGGCGAGGACTTACGATGCTAGTGGTTTGTTATGCGAAATGTTTGTGCGATGAGCATTCCGGGCGCAAATTCGCTGCTCGCACGGAGTCCATGACGTGATGCCGGGTTCGGAAAATTCCGACCTCCGAACCCGGTATAGGGCAGCGACTGCGGCCCCGTGCCCTGTGGCGCGGAAGTCCTGACCACAGATCAGGACTTCATGAAAATCGTATGAGACGGAGGAGGGATGGCCGAAAGCTTGGTTTCGGTCCTTGGGCCCGGTTCGGGCGCATGCGCTTTCAGGGAATGCCGCGGCGTGGTTCGGCCAGAGGCCAGAAAAGCGAAGGGCCGGTGCCTCGATCGAGGCCCGGCCCTTGATGTCGCTTGAATTTGGAGCGGGCGAAGGGATTCGAACCCTCGACCCCAACCTTGGCAAGGTTGTGCTCTACCCCTGAGCTACGCCCGCGCTCCGTGCCGCTTTCCATCCCGCTGCCTGCCCTTCGTATCGGGGCTGGCGGCCGGTCCGTCCGGCGGCGTGCGGCGGACTATACTCATCGGCCGGAGCAATGCAAGCGCTCCTTTTCAGAAATTCGAACGTCTGGACGAGGGGCCGTCCCGCCGGTAAGAAACCTCCTCCGAACCCCTCTCCGAACAGCGCCGCGACGCCCGAGCCATGGCCGAGACCCCGCCTTCCGCCGCCCCTTCGCCCATTCCCGGCGATGTCCCCCTGCCGACCTCGCCGGACGAGTTGCTGGCGCGGCTGGCGGAGCTGGGGATCGAGGCGGTGACGCACCGCCACCCGCCGATGCGCACGGTGGAGGACAGCAAGGCCTTGCGCGGCGCGCTGCCCGGCGGCCACTGCAAGAACCTGTTCCTGAAGGACAAGAAGGACCAGCACTGGCTGGTGGTGGCGCTGGAGGACGCGCGGATCGAGATGAACGGGCTGGACAAGGCCATCGGGTCGGCGCGGCTCAGCTTCGCCTCGCCGGACCGGCTGTGGCGGCATCTCGGCGTGCGGCCGGGCTCGGTCACGCCCTTCGCCCTGATCAACGATACGGAGAAGCGGGTCAGGGTCGTGCTCCAGGAGGCGATGATGCGGCACGATCTCCTGAACTATCACCCGCTGATGAACGACCGCACCACGGCCATCCGCTCGGCGGACTTGCTGGCCTTCATCCGCGCCTGCGGGCACGAGCCGGCGGTCGTCGCCTTCGGCGAGGAGGGCTGAGCCGGAACGCCGGTGAACGTTTCAGGCCAAGCCATCCGACGCGCCGCATGCGAAAGGCTTGTTCGGCGGGCGGGAAAGGCTCATCTATTCACGCAAGACCGAAAACGGGAAATCTGGAAGCCATGTTCTCACCTCCGCCCGCCAACAACGCCGCCTTCGGCGGCGGTGCCGCCGCCAAGGACCTCGTCAAGGACAGCAGCGACCGCGCCTTCATGGCCGACGTGATCGAGGCCTCGCAGAGCGTCCCGGTCATCGTCGATTTCTGGGCGCCCTGGTGCGGCCCCTGCAAGCAGCTCGGCCCCGTGCTGGAAAAGGCCGTGCTGGCCGCCAAGGGTGCCGTGCGGCTGGTCAAGATCGACACCGACCAGCACCCGATGATCGCGCAGCAGCTGCGCGTGCAGTCGATCCCCGCCGTCTTCGCCTTCTTCCAGGGGCGCCCGGTGGACGGCTTCATGGGTGCGGTCCCTGAGTCGCAGATCAAGGCCTTCGTCGAGAAGCTGGCGAAGCTGTCCGGCGGCTCCGAGGCCGACATGATCGAGGAGGTGCTGGCCCAGGCCAAGGAGGCGCTGGAGGCCGGCGACATCCAGACCGCCGCCGAGATCTACAACGAGTTGATGCAGGCCGACCCGGAGAACGCCCAGGCCTATTTCGGTCTGGTCCGCTGCCTGATCGCCGCCAAGGACCTGGAGCAGGCCCGGCAGATGCTCGACGGGGCGCCCGAGCCCATCGCCAAGGACAAGGAGATGGCGCTGGCCCGCAGCGCGCTGGAGGTCGCCGAGCAGGCGGAGAAGGCCGGCCCGATCACCGAGCTTCAGGACAAGGTGGCGCGCGACCCGGACGACCACCAGGCCCGCCTCGACCTCGCCATCGCGCTGTTCGCCGCCGGCCAGCGGCAGGAGGCGGTGGACGCGCTGCTGGACAGCGTGAAGCGCGACCGCGAATGGAACGAGCAGGCCGCCCGCAAGCAGCTCGTGAAGTTCTTCGAGGCCTTCGGCCCGACCGACCCGCTGACCGTCCAGACCCGCCGGCGCCTGTCGTCGATCCTGTTCAGCTAGGGCTGGACGCATTGGCCTTCGGGAAGGGGCGGCCTGCCGGTGGCGGGCCGCCCTTTTCACTTTCCGGGCCACCCCGCGCCCACTCCCGCCCTGCGGCGGAGTCGCACCGTTGCGCTCGTGACTGTTCGCGGGCCGAGCCGCGCCTATATTCCAAGCATGAACCGAAACCCGTTCGACCCGACCTTCGACCGCCTGCCGCGGGACCTGCCGATCTTTCCGCTGCCCGGCGTGCTGCTGCTGCCGCGCGGGCGGCTGCCGCTGAACATCTTCGAGCCGCGCTACCTCGCGATGGTCGAGGACGCGCTGGGCGGCGGCCGCATGATCGGGATGGTCCAGCCGACCGATCCCGGCACCCGATCCCAGGCGCCGGCCGTCTACGGGACGGGCTGCGCCGGGCGCATCACCAGCTTCACGGAATCCGAGGACGGCCGCTTCCTGATCACCCTGTCGGGCGTCTGCCGCTTCGACGTCCGCCAGGAACTGGAGGGGGCGCGCGGCTACCGCCGGGTGGAGGCGGACTGGGACCGCTACGCCGGCGACCTGGAGGAGGAGCGCGGCGCCTCCTTCGACCGGCCCAAGCTTCTGGCGGGTCTGCGCGGCTACCTCAAGGCGAACGGCATCTCGGTGGACTGGGACGCCATCGGCTCCACCCCCGACGAGCGGCTGGTCACCTCGCTCGCCATGATCTGCCCCTTCGGGCCGGGTGAGAAACAGGCGCTGCTGGAGGCGCCGGACCTCCAGCAGCGCGCGAAGCTCTTGATCGCGCTGATCGAGATGTCCATTCTCGACGCCCACGACGGCGACGCCGGGCCGCACCGTCACTGATCCCCCACATCCGCCATTTACGCGAGGCCAATTTCCATGAGCGTGGACACCCCCGAGGACAAGGCGACCGAAGGCAAGGCCGGCGCGCGCGTCGATCCCAAGCTGCTGGAAATCCTGGTCTGCCCCCTGACCAAGGGGCCGTTGCGCTACGACGCGCAGCGCGGCGAGCTGATCAGCGAGCGGGCCGGGCTGGCCTACCCGATCCGCGACGGCATCCCGATCATGCTGGTGGACGAGGCGCGCAGCGTCGACGGCGACTCCGGAGCCGCCTGATGTCCGACGAGCAGTTCGCCACGGACGCATTCGGCACCAAGCACTGGCCCGTCGAGATCCGCCTGAAGAAGGAGGAAAAGCGGCTGGAGGTCGAGTTCGACAACGGCCGGACCTTCTCCTACCCGGCGGAGTTCCTGCGCGTGGTCAGCCCCTCGGCCGAGGTGCAGGGCCACGGGCCGGGCCAGAAGCAGACGGTCTTCGGCCGCCGCCATGTCGGCATCATGAAGCTGGAGCCGGTCGGCCATTACGCCGTGCGCATCCTCTTCGACGACCTGCACGACACCGGCATCTACAGCTGGAAGTACCTGTACGAGATCGGCGAGAAGCAGGACGAGCTGTGGGCCGACTATCTCGCCGAGCTCGAGGCCAGGAAGCTCAGCCGCGACCCGCGCCGCTGATCTTCCACCGCGCTTGGCTCAGCTCCGCTCCAGTGTGACGAGTCCCCCGGCCGCGCGGCGCTTCGGCGGCGTGCGTCCGGCCTTGCAGGCGCTGTAGCCGTCGGCGCGCAACTCGCCCGGAACGATGCCGGTCGCCTCGGCGATCTGGCCGAGCCGCTCCAGCCCCAGAGCACCCGCCGCCGCCAGCGCGATCCGCCCGCAGGCCTCCGCGTCGCTGCCGGCCCGGTGGTGTTCGAGCGCGATGCCCAGATGCGCGGCCAGCACGTTCAGCTTGTGCGCGGTCAGCTCCGGCCAGGCGCGCCGCGCCAGGATGACCGTGCAGAGATAGGAGCAGACCGGGGCCGCCATCCCATAGTCGGCGAGCGTGTGGCGCAGCACGCTGAGGTCGAAGGAGGCGTTGTGGGCGAGCACGAGGCGCCCGCGCATCCGCTCCTCCAGAAGCGCCCACACCTCGGGGAATTCCGGCGCCTCGGCCACGTCGTCGGCGTGGATGCCGTGGATCTTGCTGTTGAAGGGGTTGAAGCGCAGCTCGCGCGGGCGGATCAGATGCTCCTCCGTCGCGACGACGCGGCCCCGGTCGATCCAGGCGACGCCGATGGAACAGGCACTGGTCCGCAGCTCGTTGGCGGTCTCGAAATCGATGGCGACGGCGTACATGGAAGCGGGCTTTTCCTTCAGCGCAGGATCAGGCGGGTCACGTCGTCGGGCAGCTCGCCCGCCTGCGCCATCAGCTGGACCTTCATCAGGCAGGCCACCGCGATAGCGTCCGTGATGTCGCCGCGCATCGCCATGGACAGGGCCTCGGCGAAGGGAATGCGGCGGACCTGAAGCTCCTCGGTGTCCTCCGGCGTGGCGGTGCCCTGCTGCAGCCCCCAGGCGAGGAAGCCGTGGGCGGTCTCGTCGGTGACGCTGTTGGACAGGTGCAGCGTCATCAGCGGCAGCCAGTGCCGGGCGGTGAGGCCGGTTTCCTCCGACAGCTCGCGCCGCGCCGATTCGACCGGCGGCAGCTTCGGGTCGGCGCCGCCCTCCGGGATCTCCCAGCTGTAGAGGTTCAGAGGCAAGCGGTACTGGCCGACCAGCGTGACATGGCCCTCGTCGTCGATGGGCACGACCCCGACCGCGAGGTTCTGCGCGTGCATGACGCCGTAGATGCCGGGCTTGCCCTTCGGGTTCAGCACCTGATGTTCGACGATCCGCATCCAGGGATTCTCGTAGACCGGCTTTGTGGACAGAATCGTCCAGGGATTGCGGGTCGTGTGCGGCACGCGGAAGGTCCTCCGGTCGGTTGCGGCGCATGAGCAGGTGCGGAATATAGGGAGCGCCCCGGCGCATCCGCAACGCGCCCCGGCGTGGCTCCCCGGATTTTCCCGCACCCCGGCATGCCGGTGTTGCCCCGCAGCAGCGTCGGGAATGCGCGAAAACCATATAAAACACGCGCTAATTGGTAGATATTGGTTAAGGAATCCTTTCTTGACAAGAAGGGAAGGGGCTTCTTACCTCTTTATTGCTGGGTAGGGCTGCCGCATTACACGTCGCGACGCGGCTTCTCCTGAAAAGCGTTCCTCATCGCGCGGAGAGCGGGCCTTGAACCACCGGGAGTTGGAGCGCTGGCGCAATCCGGACTTGCGGTCGCGGCTGGTCGCCTGGTGGGAGGGGTATGACGTCGAGGCGCTGTCGCGCGCGGCCCGCGCCGCCCAGCGCGCCGGGCGCGCCTCGCCGCTCGGTCTGGACCGGGCGGCGCTTTCCCGGCAGGCCCTGCCTCCTGCCACCGCTTCCGCCACCGCTTCCGCCACCGCTTCCGCCGCCGAGTCCGGCGATGTGTCCGCCGATGGCGAACTGGACCGTCTGGCGAGCCTCCAGCTCGACCGGAGCGGCGGGCCGCTCTGGTCGCCGGGGCGGGCGGAAGGCGCGCAGATGCTCTGGGGCGACGGGCAGGCGGGGCCGGGCGACGCGGCCTGGATGGTGGAGGCGGTGCGCTCCTTCGGGCTCACCCCGGCCAAGACCGTGCTCGACCTGTCGGCGGGCCTGGGCGGTTCGGCGCGCGCCATCGCCGGCAGCTACGACACCTGGGTGACGGGGCTGGAGATGTCGCCCCTGCTGGCGCGGCTCGGCATGGAGCGGTCGAAGGCGCTGGGGCTGGCGAAGAAGGCGCCCATCGCCGCCTACGACCCGGACGGCTTCAACCAGGCCGGCCATTTCGACCTCGTGCTGGCCGACCGCGTTCTGCACCGCGTCCGCTCCAAGGAGGTCTTCCTCGACCGGATCTGCGACTGCGCCAAGGAGAATGGGGGGCTGCTGCTGTTCGATTACGTGATCGAGGGAACTCCGGCCTCCTGGGACAATTGGAACCGGTGGAGGAACGAGGAACCGGAGGAGCTGTATCCCTGGTCGCGCGACCGCATGGCGACCGAGCTGGTCCAGCGCAACATGGACCTGCGCATCACCGAGGACCTGACGGCGCTCCACCGCCGCCAGATCGTCGAGCGGGTGCGGGCGCTGGCGGAGCGGCTGAAGAGCGGCGTGCTGTCCGGACCCGTGCTGTCGGGGCTGGCGCGGGAGCTGTCGATGTGGTGGGCGCGGCTGCGGGTGCTGGGCCGCGGCCTGAGCTTCGTCCGCTACCTCGCGATCAAGCCCGCCTGAAGGCCGCGTCAAGGAACCGGGCCGTGGCGGCGGCCGGGGAGGGGCGCTGTTGCGCTGCGGCATGAAGTGGTCATACCAGGGCGGAAAGTGGTCATACCAGAATCGCCCAGCATTCACCTTCTTCCCGTCTGTAGCACCCAACCATTCGGACTGTACTGAGCTCCCGGGAGCGGTCTTCGTCAGGATGAAGCGGTGCGAAGCAGGCGTGATCGAAGCCGTTTGATCCTGCCTCGTTTTTGCGCTACACCACGGCAACGACAGATATGGCCGTCATCGACAGCCGCGATCCGCTGCCGCCAAAGACAAGCACCAGACCCAAGCCAAGGAGGCGTTCCCGTGACCACGTTCACCGGTCAGGACACGTTGAAGACCCGCCGTACCCTCACGGTGGGTGGCAAGAGCTATGACTATTACAGCATCAAGGCCGCCGAGGAGGCGGGGCTGGGCGACCTTTCGCGCCTGCCCTACTCGATGAAGGTCCTGCTGGAGAACCTCCTGCGCTTCGAGGACGGCCGCACCGTCTCGGTCGACGACGTCAAGGCCGTGGCCCAGTGGCTCAAGGACAAGCGGTCGGACCGTGAGATCGCCTACCGCCCGGCGCGCGTGCTGATGCAGGACTTCACCGGCGTGCCGGCGGTCTGCGACCTCGCCGCCATGCGCGAGGCGATGGCCGCCCTCGGCGGCGACCCGAAGAAGATCAACCCGCTGGTCCCGGTCGACCTCGTCATCGACCACTCGGTGATGGTGGATTACTTCGGCACCAGCGACAGCTTCGGCAAGAACGTCGACCTGGAGTTCGAGCGCAACCTGGAGCGTTACGAGTTCCTGCGCTGGGGCCAGAAGGCCTTCGACAACTTCCGCGTCGTCCCGCCGGGCACCGGCATCTGCCACCAGGTGAACACCGAATATCTGGCCCAGACCGTCTGGACCGACACCGACCCGGCCGGCAAGCTGGTGGCCTATCCCGACACGCTGGTCGGCACCGACAGCCACACCACGATGGTGAACGGCCTGGCCGTGCTGGGCTGGGGCGTCGGCGGCATCGAGGCCGAGGCGGCCATGCTGGGCCAGCCCATCTCCATGCTGATCCCCGAGGTCGTCGGCTTCAAGCTGACCGGCAAGATGAAGGAAGGCAACACCGCGACCGACCTCGTCCTGACCGTCACGCAGATGCTCCGCAAGAAGGGCGTGGTCGGCAAGTTCGTGGAGTTCTACGGCCCGGGCCTCGACAGCCTGACGCTGTCGGACCGCGCCACCATCGGCAACATGGGCCCGGAATACGGCGCCACCTGCGGCATCTTCCCGATCGACGCCGAGACCATCAACTACCTGACCTTCACCGGCCGCGACCCCGAGCGGGTGGCCCTGGTGGAAGCCTATGCCAAGGCGCAGGGCATGTGGCGCGACGCCAACACCCCGGACCCGGTCTTCACGGACACGCTGGAGCTGGACATGGGCACGGTCGAGCCGTCGCTCGCCGGCCCGAAGCGCCCGCAGGACCGCGTCGCCCTGTCCGGCACCGCGCAGAGCTTCGCCGCCGACCTGACCGGCGCCTTCAAGGCCGATGACCCGAAGAAGTCGGTCCCGGTCGCCGGCAGCGACTACGCGCTCGAGCAGGGTGCGGTGGTGATCTCCGCCATCACGTCCTGCACCAACACCTCCAACCCCGCCGTGCTGATCGCCGCCGGCCTCGTCGCCCGCAAGGCGGTCGAGAAGGGCCTGACGACCAAGCCCTGGGTGAAGACCTCGCTCGCCCCCGGCTCGCAGGTTGTGACCGACTACCTGAACCAGGCCGGCCTGACCCAGTATCTGGACCAGCTCGGCTTCAACACGGTCGGCTACGGCTGCACCACCTGCATCGGCAACTCCGGCCCGCTGCCGGACGCCATCGCCGCGGCGGTGGAGGAGGGCAACCTCGTGGTCGCCGCGGTGCTCTCGGGCAACCGCAACTTCGAGGGCCGCGTCAACCCGCACACCCGCGCCAACTACCTCGCCTCGCCGCCGCTCTGCGTCGCCTACGCGCTGGCCGGCAACATGCTGATCGACCTGACCAAGGACGCCATCGGCACGGGCAAGGACGGGCAGCCGGTCTATCTCGCGGACATCTGGCCGTCCAACCAGGAGGTCCAGGACGCGATCAACGCCTCGCTGACGCCGGAGATGTTCCGCTCGCGCTACAGCGACGTGTTCAAGGGCCCGCAGCAGTGGCAGGACATCGCCACCGCCGAAGGCCAGACCTACCAGTGGAAGGACAGCTCGACCTACGTCAAGCTGCCGCCCTTCTTCACCGACATGCCGAAGACGCCGGGTGCGGTCTCCGACGTGAAGGGCGCGCGCGCCCTGGCCGTGCTGGGCGACTCGATCACGACCGACCACATCTCCCCGGCCGGCTCGATCAAGAAGACCAGCCCGGCGGGTGAGTATCTGCTGAGCTACCAGGTGCGTCCGCAGGACTTCAACTCCTACGGTGCCCGCCGCGGCAACCACGAAGTCATGATGCGCGGCACCTTCGCCAACATCCGCATCAAGAACGAGCTGATCCCCGGCGTCGAGGGCGGCGAGACCAAGCACTATCCGTCGGGCGAGCGCCTGCCGATCTACACGGCTGCCATGCGCTACGCCGACGAGGGCGTGCCGCTGGTCGTGGTGGCCGGCAAGGAGTACGGCACCGGCTCGTCCCGCGACTGGGCGGCCAAGGGCACCAAGCTGCTGGGCATCAAGGCGGTCATCGCCGAGAGCTTCGAGCGCATCCACCGCTCGAACCTCGTCGGCATGGGCATCCTGCCGCTCCAGTTCAAGGACGGCCTGACCCGCGACGCGCTGAAGCTCGACGGCTCCGAGACCTTCGACATCGTCGGGATCGAGGACGACCTGCGCCCCCGCAAGGACGTCACCCTGACCCTGACCCGCGCGAACGGCGCCAAGGAGGAGTACCAGCTCTTCCTGCGCATCGACACGCTGGACGAGGTCGAATACTACAAGAACGGCGGCGTGCTGAACTACGTGCTGCGCAACCTCGCGGCTTAATTCAGACACCTGAGTTCGGCGCCGGAACGTTCCGGTTCTGTCAAAGCAAAGGAAAGGGCCGCTCCCGAAAGGGGGCGGCCCTTTTCTCATGGGCGCCTCGCCCCGCCGCCATCGGGCTGGCGCGGATCATGACGGACGAGGACCAGTCGCGCGAGGCGCCCGCCGCGGTCCGCGACGCCCCGAAGGAGAGCGCCGGGCAAGCCGCTGAATAAAGCCTGCCGAATGACGCCTGCCGATTGGCGACAGCCGGTTGACGCAACCGGCGTGGGGCGGCGCGCCGGAGCTGCTATGCTGGCGGGGCCGGACCTCCGGGTCCGGTCCCGCCCCAACCGCGAGCCGAAACCGATCCCATGAGCACCGTTCCCGCCGCTCCCGCCGCCCGCTGGTCCATCGCGCTCACGGAAATCCCGAGCGTCACCGGCACGCCCGCCGAAGCCGGCTTCGCCGCGCGGCTGGTGGAACTGCTGCGCGCCGACCCGCTCTTCGCCGGCTCTCCCGACGATGTCTGGACCATCCCGGTGCCGGACGGGCTGCCCGGGCGGGCCTGCGTCTGCGCGCTGCTGCGGGGGCGGGGCGCGCGGACGGTCGTGCTGACCGGCCATTTCGACACGGTGGGCATCGAGGATTACGGCGACCTCGCCCCTCTCGCCTGCCGGCCCGAGGCGCTGAAGGCGGCGCTGGTGGAACGGCTGCGCGGCAGGGCGGAGACGGTCGGGGAACGGCTGGCGCTGGCCGACCTGGAGGGGCCGGACTTCCTGCCCGGCCGGGGGCTGCTGGACATGAAGGGCGGGCTGGCCGCCGGGCTCGCGGCGATGGAAGCGGCGGCGGCCGACCCGGAGCGCGTGGGCAACCTGCTGTTCCTCGCCGTGCCGGACGAGGAGGTGAACTCCGCCGGCGCGCGTGCCGCCGCGGCCCGTCTGGCCGGGCTGGGCCGGGAACGCGGGCTGGAGATCGTCGCGGCGGTCAACCTCGACGCGCTGGTGGAGGAGGGCGACGGCAGCGAGGGGCGGGCTGTGGCGCTCGGCACCATCGGCAAGCTGCTGCCGAGCGCCCTGGTGGTCGGCCGGGCGGCCCACGCCTCGGATTCCTTCCGGGGGCTCGGCGCCTGCGCGCTGGCCGGCGCGCTCGCCGCCGAGCTTGAATGGGCGGCGGAGCTTCAGGAGCGCACGGGCGAGGAGGCGGCGGCCGGCGTGACCCTGCTCGGCATGAAGGACGGCAAGCAGGGCTACAACGTCACCATGCCCGAGCGGGTCTGGATGTTCTGGAACGTCATGACCCAGCGGCGCGGGCCGGCCGAGGTGCTGGGCATCGTGGAGACGCTGGCGGCGCGCGCGGCGCGCGGCTTCGTCGAACGGCTGGGGCAGCGGCTCGGCGCGCCCGTTCCCGAGGTGCCGGTCCTGACCTTCGAGGCGCTGCGCCGCGAGGTGGAGGCGCGCGGACCGGATGCCGCCGAGGCGCTGGCCGGGATGGCGCGCGAGGCGGCGGGGCGCGGGCTGGACCTGCCGGAGCAGAGCCGGCTGATCACCGAGCGCGCCTGGGAGCTGAGCGGCCGCACCGGCCCCGCCATCTTCCTGGGCTTCGCTTCCATGCCCTATCTCGCGACCAGCCTCGGCGAGGACCCGGATGCGCGCCGGCTGGAGGCGGCCTGTGGGGAAGCGGTGCGGGCGGTGGCGGAGCGCCACGGCACGACCATACGGCTGATGCGCTATTTCCCAGGCATCTCCGACATGAGCTTCCTGGGCCAGGCCGACGAAGGCGCCGTGCCGGTCATCGCCGCCAACACCCCGCCCTGGGGCGCCGGCATCACTTGGCCCGAAGGCCCGGCGCTGGGCGGCGTTCCCATCGTGAACGCCGGCCCCTGGGGCCGCGACTACCACACGCCGCTGGAGCGTCTGTGCGTCCCCTACGGCTTCGAGGTGCTGCCGGACCTTGTCGGGGAGATCGCGCGGCGGGTGCTCTCGGCGAAGGATTAGGACCCCCGGACAATAGGCATGTATGCCGTTTTTCCAGGGGGACGGCCGTCTCTGCCGGCCGCACCCGCCGGAACGGCAAGGGATTGATTTGGAAAGGTGAAATCTCCGTTTCCCCTGTCTTTTCCGAACAGGGGCCGGCCTTGCCGGGCTGAACGCCCAACCCGGCCGGCGGCCTTGGGCGAACCCGAATTTTACCGTCCGTTTATCAAACAATTGTATGCTGATCCCGACGCCGCCGGGACCGGATGCGGAAGGCATCCGGCAGGGCTGGCGCGAGGGGATCGGACATGGCCATGGTCCAGCACTTCGTTCGGACGGTCGCGGCGGCGGGTCTGGCCCTGCCGCTCGCTTTCGGCGCGTCGGCGGCCGAGCCGCTTCCCGAGCCCACGGGGCGCCCGGTCCTGGAAGTGTCGGGAAAGATCGGTGTGCGCAACGACGGCCAGGCCGCGCGCTTCGACCGCGCGATGCTGGAAGGTCTCGGTACCGTCTCCTTCGAAACCGTGACGCCCTGGGACAATGGGCCGGTCCGCTTCGAGGGCGTGCCGCTCGCAACGCTGCTCGACCGGGTGGAGGCCAGCGGCGACCGGCTGCTGGCCGTCGCGCTGAACGATTATTCGGCCGAACTGCCGGTGTCCGATGCCCGCGCTTATCCCGTGATCATCGCCCTGAAGGCGAACGGCGAGTATCTGAGGGTCGACAACAAGGGGCCGCTGTTCATCGTCTACGATTACGACAGCCGGACCGAGCTGAATTCGAACGCCTACTTCAGCCGCTCCGTGTGGCAGCTGAAGAGCCTGGACGTCCGCTAGGACATGAGCGGGCGCGGCATGGACAGGGAAGGGCGCATGGCATCCGGCATGGAGCGGCTCGGGGCGGAGCGGAGCCGGAACGGGCGAAGCCGGAGGGAGCGGAGGTCGGGCTTCCTGCTCGCGGCCGTGACCGGCCTCTTCGCCGCGGCCTCGATCTACGCGAGCGCGCTGGTGTTCCAGCACGCCTCAGCACTGGACGAGGCGACCCCTTATCACGCGGCCTGGGCGGCGAGCCAGGCCGTCGGCGAGTTCGTGCGGCTGGAGCAGCGCATCACCGCCTACGCGCTGGCCGGCGACGCCGCCGCGGAGGAGGAGGTCTCGCTGCGGCTCGCCATCGTCAAGGGACGGCTGAGGCTTCTGGCAAGCGGCCGGCTCACGGAATTCGGGGAGCGTTCCCCGGACCTCCGGCAGGCGCTGGAGCGCGTCTCCGCCGCCGTCGCGCGCGCCGAGGCGCTGTTCGGCGACACTGGCGGCGATGCCCCGGCCAAGGCGCGGGCGGCGCTGGCCGTGCTGGCCCCGGCCGTGCCCGAGCTGTCGCGCTTCGCCTCCGCCGTCAACCAGTACAGCAGCGAGGAGATCTCGGAGGCCCAGGACAACCTGATCCGGCAGCACCGGAACTTCTCCCTCCTCGCCGGGACCTGCCTGCTGTTCAGCGGCCTGTCCATCGCCTTCATCCTCCACAACAACCGCGCCATGCGGCGCGCGCAGTTCCGGCTCCAGAGCCTGAGCGTGGACCTGAGCGCGGAAAAGGAGAACGCCGAGGCGGCGAACCGGGCGAAATCCCGTTTCCTGGCCGTCATGAGCCACGAACTGCGCACGCCCCTGAACGCGATCATCGGCTACGCCGAGATCATCCAGGAGGAAAGCCGCCGCGAGGAAAGCCGCCGCCAGGAAGGCCGCCCAGGGCAAGGCCAGGGAAGCGGTGCCGCCCGGCAGGCCGCCGAATGCGCCGAATACATCCTCGGCGGCGGGCGCCACATGCTGGTGATGGTGGAGGACCTGCTGACCGTCGCCAAGCTGGAGTCCATGACGCTGTCCCTGAACCGCGACAGCGTGGACAGCCGGGCGGCCGTCCTGTTCGCCCTGAACATGGTCCGCTCCAGCACCATCGGCCAGGGCCGCACGGTCGAACTCGACCCGGACTCCGCATGGCCGGTCCTGTACGCCGACGAGAAGGCGTTGCGGCGCATGGTGACGAACCTGCTGTCCAACGCCCTGAAGTTCAGCACGCCCCCGTCACCGGTCCGCATCGCCTGCACGGCCGGCCCGCAGGGCGAGGTGGAGATCGCCGTGACGGACCAGGGCATCGGCATGACCGCCGAGCAGGCCGCCCTGGCCGTCCAGCCCTTCACCCAGATCGACAGCCGCCTGTCCCGCCTGCACGAGGGCACCGGGCTCGGCCTCAGCATCGTCAAGGGCCTGATCGAGGCGCATGGCGGGCGCCTGGAGATCGCCAGCGAACCCGGCCGCGGCACCCGGGCCGCTCTGGTCCTGCCGGCCTCCTGCGTCCTGGCGCGACCGGCGAAGCCGGAGCGGGAGAGGGAACAGCTCGGTCAGGAGGCCACGCTGTGAGGACCGTCGAACTTGCCGAAGCCGGAGCATGTCTTGGCGAACTGGTCGCGCTGGCGGCGTCCGGAGAACCGGTCTGCATCACCGTCGAAGGCAAGCCGGCCGCCCGGCTGGTCGCCGCGCAACCACCCCGCCGGCCTGTCGATGTCGCAGCGCTCCGTGCGCTGACGGATTCGATGCCGGTGCAGGGGGAGTCGGATGCTCGGTTTCGTCGGGCGATTCTCAAAGTTAGCGCCCATGCGCGTCCGCGGGGATGACGGTGGCGGGATGGTCGCACGCTTGCTTCGATCGCTCATTTATCCTTGGCCGCACCAAACCCCTCACTGCGTCGGCGCGCGCGCCGACTGTTCCAGGGCGCGGATGTGCGACAGGCCCGGGAGGATCTCCGACTTGACGAATTCCAGGCGGCGGTTGGGGCCGCCGCCGCCACGGGCGAAGCGGGCTTTCCAGAGGGACATCTTCACGGCCAGCCCGCACAGCACGCCGCCGATGGTGACGTGGTGGGAGGTGATCAGCTCCCGGATGGCGCGGAAGGTCTGGGCGTTGATGTCGCGCCAGAAGTCGCGGGAGCGGTTGTCGAAGCTCTCGAAGCGGCCGGTGATCGAGGTGGTGATGTCGGTCAGGTCGCTCTCGATCTCGTCCAGCATCCGGATCTGGCGGGAGTCGCGCCGCACCTCGGCGGAGGCGCGGATGTCGTTCACCCAGTCCATGAAGCGCTGGGTCTCCGGCACGATGTCGTCCAGGCACTTCTTGAAATAGGCGAGCGACAGGAAGATGTCGCCATACTCCTCCAGGAACTGCGGGATCTCCATCAGCCCGATGTCGAGCCGGTCGGCCATCATGCGCAGGTTCCGCAGCGCCTCGTCCCGGTTGGGGTTGGCGAACATGTTGATCAGGTCGCCCACGTCCTGGACCTGGATCTCCTCCATCCCGTAGACGTATTCGACCAGCGGGCGCGTGAAGACGCGCATGTAGTTGGTCAGCTCCGCCTTCTTGCGGTCGGACAGGGTCAGGGATTCGACGTTGTTGACGTCGATCTTCAGGCGCCGCAGCTCGATGCGCGAGGAGTAGACGTCGAAGCTGGAGGCGCGTCCGATCTTCTGGATCTTGACGAGGTCGCGTTCCATCTCCTCCGGGTTGGATTCGAAATAGGCGGCGACCTGATGCGGCGGCACCTGGCCGCTGCCGGCCTGGGGGTCGTGGAACATCTCCACGACCGTTTCCAGCCGCACGTTCTTGATCAGCCGGGCCTGCTGGAGGCCGGCCGTCTCCAGCGGGATCATCGACAGGGGCAGGATGTGCAGCGCGTCGCGCGCCTCGTCCGCCCTGGCTTGGTCCTCCACGGCCCGGCTCATGCCCGCCGCTCCGGATGCCGCGCGTGTCGCCACGGGGCCGTGACCGCCGTCCACCCTGTTCTCCCGACGCCTGTTCCGCGAACGCGGGCCATACTAGCGGCAGCAAATACCGACATCACGCGACGCTCTGCGACAAAATTCAACGGGGTGGGATACGAGAAAGGCCGGCGCGCCATCGGGGCGGGCCGGCCTGACCGGTTCGGGGCGGGGGCCGCCTGGAGGGGGCGTCAGTGGAGGCTGACCGGCTCCATGTCGTTCTGGACGATCGCGGTGAAGGCCGCGTCGCGCCCGGGCACGACGGTCAGCTGCGTGCCGTCGGCGGCGTAGACGCCGAAGGCGTCGATGCCATGCACCGTCACCGGGCGCACATAGGCCACATGGTCCAAGCCGAAGGACGCGAAGTCCTGGGCCGAGATTTCGCGCAGGTGAAGGGAGTCGTTCATGGATGATGGTCTTTCGGCAAACGGACCGCCGGCTGGACCGGCGGCCGGAAACTAAGGTCAGGCCTCGGAACGGTCGGGCGCCACGTCGATGGTCTGCGGCCCCTTGGCCGCGCCCTGGTCCGTCCTGGTCTGTTCGATCTTGATGGTGCGCACCTTCGGCTCGGGCATCGGGCGCCGCAGGTCGACGTTCAGCAGCCCGTTGTCGAGCGACGCGCCGATGACCTCGATCCCCTCGGCCAGCACGAAGCTGCGCTGGAACTGGCGGGCGGCGATGCCCCGGTGCAGGTAGACGCGCGACCGGTCGTCGGTCTGGCGGCCGCGGATGACGAGCTGGTTGTCCTCGGTCTGGACCGACAGGTCCTCCGACGTGAAACCGGCCACAGCCAAGGTGATGCGGAGTCCGTCCTCGCCGATCTGCTCGATGTTGTAGGGCGGGTAGCCCTCGGCGGAATTCTTGGCGATGCGGTCGAGCGTCCGCTCGAACTGGTCGAAACCGAGCAGAAGGGGGCTGTTGAACAGCGAAAGGCGAGTCGTCATGGGCATCCTCCTCGAGACGCGAGCGAGTTGCGCGGCGGGCCCGTTGCCGGCACCCGGTGCATCGGCGGCCCGATCTTCGTCTCGGCGCCGCACTCCCCATAGATTGGAGGATCGCGGGTCGCGGTCAAGACATTAAGAGGGCCGGCGGGTCCATGGGGCTGCGGCCTTTTAACGGAAACCTAACCCGGCGGCCCCTAACTGGACGGGGCGCGCGCCGCGCCGGCTCCCGGCCCGGTTCCCCCCTCGACCTGGTTTTCATGACCGACCGCACCTCCTCCTCCTCCTCGCCCTCGATGATCGTCGAGTCCCGCCGCATCGTGTTCAACGACACGGCGTTGCGGCTGGCCATCCGCCTGTACGCCGACGTGTCGACGCAGGGCGACCTGCCGCAGGGGGTCATCACGGGCGTCGATCTGCGCGACAATGACGGGCTGTCGGCGACGGTCTTCGTGCAGCAGAGCGGCGCGTCGATGCTGCGCGAGGCGGTGCTGAGCCAGCAGAAGATCCTGGCCGCACTCCTGCTGCTCTGCCGCAGCCAGAAGATCCCCGTGCCGCGCCAGGCCGACAAGTCCCTGACCGTTGCCGGCAGCCGGCTCGTGCTGGACATCAAGCACAAGCCCCGGACCATCACGCTTTCGACCTGAACCGCGCGCGGGTGCCGCTGTCCGGAAAGGACGAGGGGAAAGCTTGCGGCCCGTTCCGGCGCCAGCCCATACTCCCGCCCGATCGCCTGGGAAGATCCCTGGCAACAGGCAGTGGTGGAGCGTCGAGGATGGCCGCCGGCAGCGTGACGAACGGGCGTCCTGAACCGCGTCCCGACATGCGCGACGTGCGCGGCCGCGGCTTCGCGACCCGCGCGTCCCTGGCGGAGGCCGAGGCCTGGATCGACGCCCGGGTGCCGGCGCAGGCGATCGAAACCGTCCCGTTCGCCGGGGCCGTGGGCCGCGTGTCGGCGGCGGCGCTGGCCGCACCCGGCGACTGGCCGCCCGCCGGCCGCGCCGCGCGCGACGGCATGGCGGTGGCGGCCTCCGACACGCTGGGTGCCGGTTCCTACAATCCCGTTCCGCTCTTCGCGGCCGTGCCCGTCGCGGCCGGCGACCCGCTGCCCGCGGGCGCGGATTCCGTGCTGCCGGTCGAGGCCGTGCAGGAGATCGCCGGCATGGCCGAGGCGCTGGCGGCACTGGCACCGGGGGAGGGGGTTGAACGGCGCGGGGAATCCGTCCGCGCCGGCGCGCCGCTGCTGGCGGAGGGGGAGGTCCTGCGCCCGCACCATCTCGGGCTGCTGGCGGCGCTGGGCGTCGCGGAGGTCGCCGTGCGCCCGCGCCCGCGCGTGCGGATCGTCCTGGCCGGCGGCCCGCGCCGGGGGGCGGACGCGCTGGGCGCCATGCTGGTAGCGCTGGTCGCGCGCGACGGCGGCCTGCCGGAGCTGGTGGGGCCGCTGCCGGCGGACGTCGGCGCCCTGGCCGCCGCCTTCGCGGAGCCCGGCGCCGACCTGCTGCTGTCCGCCGGGCGGACCGGAGTGGGCCCGGACGACGTGGCGCCGCTGGCGCTGGCCGCCGCCGGCACCCTTGCGCTGCACGGCGTCGCCATGCGGCCCGGCGACTCCGCCGGGCTCGGGCTCGCGGGGGCCGCGCCGGCCGTCCTGCTGCCGGGGGAGCCGATGGCCTGCCTCGCCGCCTATGAACTGCTGGGCGGGCGGGCCGTGCGGCGGCTCGGCGGGCGCGCCCCGGAGATGCCCTTGCCGGTCCAGCCTGGGGTGACGCGGCGCAAGCTGGTGTCGGAGATCGGCTGCGCCGACCTCTACCGCGTGCGCATCGACGGGGAGGGCGGGGTGGAGCCGGTGGCCTCCCCCGCCGTGCCGGGGCTGGGGGCGCTGCTGCGCGCGGACGGCTTCGTCCTGATCCCGCCGGAAAGCGAGGGCGTCCCGGAGGGCAGCCCCGTGACCGTGCGGCGGTATGACGCTACGATGGCCGGCTGAGGGAATGGGGCCAAAGGGAATCAGGCCAAAGGGAATCAGGCCAAAGGGAATCAGGAAGGAAACGCGCGTGTCCAACAAGGACGAATTCGGCCAGGACATGTCCAGCCAGGAGATCCGGCGCTTCGTGGCGCGCGCCGCGCGGCAGGAGCAGTTCCTGGAGGTCGTGAGCCGGGAGGAGGCGGAGGCGCGCTTCCGCCGCCATCTCGACCTGACGCCGAAGGGGGAGGAGAGCGTCCCGCTGTCCCGCGCGCTCGGCCGCGTGCTGGCGCGCGACGTGCTGGCGGAGGTGGACGTGCCGGGCTTCGACCGCTCCTCGGTGGACGGCTTCGCGGTGCGGGCCGCCGACACCACGGGCGCGGCCGAGGACGCACCCGTGCGGCTGCGGCTGAACGGGGAGGTGCTGTCCGCCGGGCGCGCCCCCGCCCTGACCGTCGCCCCCGGCACCGCGACGGTGATCGCGACCGGCGGCATGCTGCCGCGCGGGGCCGACGCCGTGGTGATGGTCGAGCAGACCGACGTGCGCGACGAGGACGGCAGCCTGTCGGTCGAGATCCGCCGGCCCGCCATGCCCGGCGCCTTCGTCGCGGCCACCGGTTCGGACATCGGGCGGGGGGAGACGGTGCTGCGGCGCGGCCAGCGGCTGACCTCGCGCGAGATCGCGGTGCTGGCCGCCATAGGCCGGGCCGAGCTGGCGGTGGTCCGCCGCCCGCGCGTCGCCATCCTCTCCACCGGCGACGAGATCCTGGCGCCGGGCGAGCCGATGCGGCCGGGCGGCGTCTATGACAGCAACGGCGCCGTGCTGGCCGCCGCCGTGGAGGAGCTGGGCGGGGAGCCGGTGCCGCTGGGCATCGCCCGCGACGAGGAGGAGAGCCTGTCCCGCCTCGTCGCCGAGGGGCTGGCCTGCGATGCGCTGCTGCTGTCGGGCGGCACGTCCAAGGGGGCCGGCGACCTGTCGCACCGCATCCTGGAAGGGCTGAGCGATCCCGGCATCGTCGTGCATGGCGTGGCGCTGAAGCCGGGCAAGCCGCTCTGCCTCGCGGTCACCGGGGGCAAGCCGGTGGCCGTGCTGCCGGGCTTCCCGACCTCGGCCATGTTCACCTTCCACGAGTTCGTGGCGCCGGTGATCCGCGCATTGGCCGGCCTGCCGCCCGAGGCGGCGGAGACGGTGCCGGCCTCGCTGCCCGTGCGGCTGGCGTCGGAGCGGGGGCGGACCGAATATGCGATGGTGTCGCTGGTGCGCGGGGCCGGCGGGGAACTGGCGGCCTACCCGCTCGCCAAGGGCTCCGGCGCCGTCACCGCCTTCAGCCAGGCCGACGGCTTCATCGCGGTGGACGCCCAGGCCGAGGCGGTGGAGGCCGGCACGCCCGTGTCTGTCCAGCTGCTGGGCCGCGACGCCGGCCCGGCCGACCTGATCGTCATCGGCAGCCATTGCGTCGGGCTCGACGCAATCCTCGGCCGCATGGCGGGGGAGGGGCTGTCGGTCAAGGCGCTGAACCTCGGCTCCATGGGCGGCCTCGCCGCCGCCCGGCGCGGGGAGTGCGACGTGGCGCCCGTCCACCTGATGGACCCGAAGAGCGGGGAATACAACCGCCCCTTCCTGACATCGGCGCTGGAGCTGGTCCCCGGCTACCGCCGCAACCAGGGCGTCCTGTTCCGCCGGGGCGATCCCCGCTTCGAGGGGCGTGGCGCGGAGGCGGCGGCGCGGGCCGCGGCGGATGACGCCGACCTCATCATGATCAACCGCAACGCCGGCAGCGGCACCCGCATCCTCACCGACCGCATGCTGGGGCCGGCGCGCCCCGCCGGCTACTGGTCGCAGGCCAAGTCGCACAACGCCGTGGCCGCCGCCGTGGCGCAGGGCCGCGCCGACTGGGGTGTCGCCATCGACAGCGTCGCGAACCTGTATGGGCTGGGGTTCCTGCCGCTGCAGGAGGAGCATTACGACTTCATCATCCCGCGCGACCGGCTGGACCGCCCGGCGGTGAAGCGCTTCCTCGCCGCGCTGGAAGACCCCGCCGTGGCCGAGGCGCTGGCGGGGTTCGGCTTCCGGCGGTGAAACCAACGGCCTTTTGGCCGTTGGAGGCCGCGACCGCGGCCCGCGGTCACGTGACCGCGAAGCCAAGCGGCCGGATGGCCGCGCCCGGCGTTTGAGGGAAAAAGAAGAATCAGTGGACGCAAGCGCCACCCGCGCTGACACCCTCGCCGACGCAGGAGCAGCCGGGGCCGCAGCCGCCCTCGGGCATGGTGACGCGCATCTCGCCGCGGGCGGTCACCAGGACGGCGTCGAGCGGCAGGCCGGTGGCGCCGGCCATCTGTTCCAGCGTCACCTCCGGCGGGATGTCCATGCCGGGGGCGAAGGCCGGGTGCAGGTAGGACAGGCGTTCCAGCGCTGCGGGGTTCTCCCGGTTCAGCGTGCCCATGGTGGTGGCGGCGGTCGGGATGCTGGCCATGGCCGGGACCTTTCGGTGCGGTGTGCGGATGCCGGAAACGTAAATGCCGGAAACGACGAAGGGCCCGGTCAGATCTGACCGAGCCCTTCGTTGATTTGGTGGAGCCAAGGAGGATCGAACTCCTGACCTCTACAATGCCATTGTAGCGCTCTCCCAGCTGAGCTATGGCCCCGGAACTCTGGGGTGCCTGCCTTTCGGCCGGCGCCGGTGGAGCGGGATAATCGTCAGATCGGGGGGCAGGCGCAAGAGAAATATTCGCCCCTCCGAAACTTTTTTCCCGACCCCGTCCGGCTTTTGGGAAAAGCGCCTCAGCGCTCCTCCTCGTTCTCGTCGTCGACGTCCACGACCTCGTCCATGTCGTCCTCGCCCAGCTCGGAGGTGTCCTCGATCAGCACGTCCTCCTCGTCCTCGGCGGCGTCCTCGACCTCGACGTCATCCTCGACCTCGACGTCGTCTTCGACCTCATCGACTTCGACCTCGTCCTCGGTCTCCCTCTCGACATCCTCGTCATCGACCGGGGCGGCCTTCTTGACCACCTCGTCGGCGGGGGCCGGGCGGGCCTTGCGCGACTTCAGCAGGGCCTCCGGGTCGAACTGCGCGCCGCAAGACGGGCACACCGGCGGGTCCTTGCGCATGTCGTAATAGCGCGCGCCGCAATTCGGGCAGATGCGCTTGACGCCCCATTCGGGTTTGGCCACGCCAATCCTCCGTAGATTTCCGGGAATTTCTCAAGTGGCGCCCTTTGCCATGCCAGCGGGCGCTTGTCAAAAAAAAGTTCGCGCCGGACATGGGCGGCTTACGGGTTGATCCCCACGCTCTGTCCCACACCCGTAGGGAGGAACACATGCAGCGCCATCCCGGCATCCTCCGGAAGATCCTTCTCGCGGCACTTCTCCTGACCGCCTCCGCGCCCCTGGCGTCGGCCCAGCTCGCCCCCGCCCCGGAGGGGGCAACGGGACGCGGCCGGCAGGCGGTCGCCACGGCGGCGGGCAGCATGGTGGCCGCCGCCAACCCGCTGGCGGCCGAGGCCGGGCGCGCGGCCCTGCGCGCCGGCGGCAGCGCGGTGGACGCGGCCATCGCCGTGCAGCTCGTCCTCAACCTCGTGGAGCCGCAAAGCTCCGGGATCGGCGGCGGCGCCTTCCTGGTCCATTACGACGCGGCGACAAAGCGGGTCACCAGCTACGACGGCCGCGAGACGGCCCCGGCGGCGGCCCGGCCCGACCGCTTCCTCCGCCCCGACGGCACGCCCATGCCCTTCATGGAGGCGGTGGCCAGTGGCCGGTCCGTCGGCGTGCCGGGGCTGGTGCGGCTGCTGGAGCATGCCCACGCCCGGCACGGGCGGCTTCCCTGGCCAGCGCTGTTCGAGCGGGCGATCCAACTTGCCGAGGACGGCTTCCCGGTGAGCCCACGGCTGAACGGCCTTCTCGGCCAGGACGCTTATCTCGCCCGCGACCCGGCGGCGCGCGCCTATTTCTACCAGCCCGACGGCACGCCCAGGCCGGTCGGCCATGTGCTGCGCAATCCCGCCTTCGCCGACACGCTGCGTGCCATCGCACGAGGGGGAGCGGCGGCCTTCTACGAGGAACCCATCGCCGGGGACATCGTGGCGGCCGTCCGCGCGCACCCGGCCCATCCCGGCGACCTGACGGCGGAGGATCTGAAGGGCTATGCGGTGAAGGAGCGCGAGCCGGTCTGCGGCAGCTACCGCGCCTACCGGCTCTGCGGCATGGGGCCGCCCAGCTCCGGCCCGGTCGCCATCCTCCAGATGCTGGCGATGCTGGAGGGCAAGGACATGGGGCGGCTGCGCGCCGACATGCCCCTGGCGGTGCATTGGTTTTCCGAGGCCGGGCGGCTCGCCTACGCGGACCGCGCCCTCTACCTCGCCGACCCGGATTTCGTGCGGGTGCCGCTGAAGGGCCTGCTCGACGCCGGATATCTGCGTGGGCGGGCGGCGCAGATGGGCGGGCGTTCGATGGGGGAGGCGAAGCCGGGCGAGCCGCCCCACCGCGAAACGCGCCACTGGGGCCTGGCGGAGGCGGTCGAGAACGGAACCAGCCACATCTCCGTCGTGGACGGGCAGGGCAACGCCGTCTCCATGACCACCACGATCGAGGGCGGCTTCGGCTCGCGCATCATGGTGCGGGGCTTCCTGCTGAACAACGAGCTGACCGACTTCGCCTTCACCCCGGAGGTCGAGGGCAAGCCGGTCGCCAACCGGGTGGAGCCGGGCAAGCGCCCGCGCAGCACCATGGCGCCGATGCTGGTGTTCCGTGGGGACGGCAGCCTCCTTGCCACGGTCGGCTCCCCCGGTGGCAGCGCCATCGCCAATTTCGTGGCCAAGACGCTGGTGGCGTTGCTCGACTGGGACATGGACCCGCAGGAAGCGGTGGACCTCGCCAATTTCGGCAGCCGCAACGGCCCGACCGAGCTGGAGAGGGGGACCGAGGCGGAGGGCTGGGTGTCTGCGCTGGAGGCGCGGGGCCACAGGGTCGAGCTGATGGACATGACCTCCGGCACCCAGGCGATCATCGTCACGCCGGACGGGCTGTCCGGCGGCGCCGACACCCGGCGTGAGGGCGTCGCGATCGGGGACTGAACCGGCGGTCGGCGGGCGTGCAGCGGCTCTGCAATTAAGGCTAGGTGCGATAAAAAGGGCGCATCTTTACGCCTCGTTAACGATAATAAGATTACAAGGATGTTGCACTTCGTGCACTCCTCCATTTTTGGCATGGGAATTTTCCCGAACTTGGACCGCCCGGGGGCAACCCCGTGGCGGTCTCTTTTTGCCCGCGTTCCGCACACGCTCCAGGGTGGTGCCGCCGCGCTGACGGGAGTCGCATCGCCGGGAGGGCTGTGATAGGTAATCCGGCCGAGTTCATCCATTTCGAGGGTTTTTCCATGTCGCTGGCGAAGCCGTTGCGCTCGTCCTCCACCGGCGCGCTCAAAGGCACCCTGCGTGTGCCGGGCGACAAGTCGATCTCGCACCGGTCGCTGATGCTGGGCGCGGTGGCGGTCGGCGAGACCGTCATCCATGGGCTGCTGGAGGGCGAGGACGTGCTGCACACGGCCGCCGCCATGCGGCTTCTGGGGGCGGAGGCCGAGCGCGACGCCGACGGCGTCTGGCGCGTGCGCGGCGTCGGGCTGGGCGGCCTGCGGGAGCCGGCGCAGGTGCTGGACATGGGCAACAGCGGCACGGCGGCACGCCTGCTGATGGGGCTGGTCGCGGCGCACCCGATCACCAGCGTCTTCACCGGCGACGCCTCCCTCAACAAGCGCCCGATGGCGCGCGTGACCACGCCGCTGGAGCAGATGGGCGCGCGCTTCGTCGGGCGCGGCGGCGGGCGGCTGCCGCTCGCCGTGGTCGGGTCGGACCAGACCATCCCGGTCACCTACCGGCTGCCGGTCGCCTCGGCCCAGGTGAAGTCGGCGATCATCCTCTGCGGCCTGAACACCGCCGGCATCACCACCGTGATCGAGGCGGAGCCGACCCGCGACCACACCGAGCTGATGCTGCGCCATTTCGGCGCCACCGTGACGACGGAGCGCATGGCGGACGGCGCGCTCGCCGTTTCCGTCACCGGCCAGCCGGAGCTGACCGCCCGCGAGATCTTCGTGCCGTCCGACCCCAGCTCGGCCGCCTTCCCGGCGGTGGCGGCGCTGCTGCGCCCCGGCTCGGAGCTGGTCCTGCGCGACGTCGGCATGAACCCGCGCCGCACCGGCCTGTACGACACGCTGCTGGAAATGGGCGGTTCAATCGCCTTCGAGAACCGCCGCGACCAGGCGGGCGAGCCGGTCGCCGACCTGCGGGTGAAGCATGGCCCCCTGAAGGGTGTCGTTGTGCCGGCCGACCGCGCGCCCAGCATGATCGACGAGTATCCGGTCCTGGCGGCGGCGGCGGCCTGCGCCGAGGGCACGACCGTCATGCTCGGCCTGAAGGAGTTGCGCGTGAAGGAGAGCGACCGGCTCTCCATGGTCGCGGAAGGGCTGACGCGCTGCGGCGTCAAGGTGGAGGTCGGGGCCGACGACAGCCTGACCGTCCACGGCACCGGCCGCCCGCCGCAGGGCGGCGCCACGGTCGCCACCGCGATGGACCACCGCATCGCCATGAGCTTCCTCGTTCTGGGCATGGCCACGTCCGAACCTGTCCAGGTGGATGATGGCGCCTTTATCGACACGAGTTTTCCGGGTTTCGTCGGTTTGATGAATGGACTGGGGGCGAGCATTGCGGAGGTTTAAGGAGATGAGCGTCGTCATCGCCATCGACGGGCCGGCGGCGAGCGGTAAGGGCACGCTCGCCAAGCGGGCGGCGCTCGCCTTCGGTTTCGCGCATCTGGACACGGGATCGCTCTACCGCGCGGTCGGCATGGCGGTGCTGCGCGCCGGGATGGACCCGTCGGACGCGGAGGCCGCGGCCCGCGCCGCCTGGGACCTGCACCCGGAGGACGGCATCCTCGACGACCCGGCCCTGCGCACCGACGAGGCGGCGCAGGCCGCCTCCAAGGTGGCGGCGGTGCCGGCGGTGCGCGAGGCCCTGCTGGAGTTCCAGCGCCGCTTCGCGTCGACCCCGCCGGGCGACGCGCCGGGCGCCGTGCTCGACGGGCGCGACATCGGCACGGTGGTCTGCCCGAGCGCCGACGCCAAGCTCTTCGTTACCGCTTCCGTGGAGGTCCGGGCCGACCGGCGACTCAAGGAGTTGCGGGGACGCGGGATTCCGGCTATACCCTCCGACGTTCTGGAGGACATGAAGGCTCGTGACGCGCGCGACAGCCAGAGAGCGGTGGCCCCGCTCCGTCCGGCTGCCGACGCTTTTGTGCTTGATACGTCCGCCCTCGACGCCGAACAGGCGTTCGCAGAGGCGATCGGCTTCATCGGTTCGAAGACCGGCCTCAGCCCCAGGGGTCTCAAGCCCCGGGCCTGAACGGCGCGTTCCGGGCTTCTCGGCCCTTCAGGAAAACATCAACCAAGTCGCCGGGCGTGGGGCCCGGCGCGGCGGCCTCATCCGGATCGGTCCCGTTTTGCCGCGGGTCCGGCCAGGAAGGGAGCCGCTTTTCCTGCAACCTTAGGAGTTTCAATGGCACAAGCTATGGCCCGGTCCGGCGATAAGGAAAGCTTCGCGGCTCTGCTCGAAGAGTCGCTCGGCACCGCTGACTCGCTCGAAGGCACGGTCGTCCGCGGGCGTGTCGTCTCGGTCGAAAACGACATGGTCACGATCGACGTCGGCCTGAAGTCCGAGGGGCGCGTCGCCCTGAAGGAATTCGCCGTCGCCGGCCAGTCGCCCGAGATGAAGGCGGGTGACACCGTCGAGGTCTATCTTGAGCGTATGGAAGACAAGAACGGCGAAGCCGTTCTGAGCCGCGAGAAGGCGAAGCGCGAGGAAGCCTGGTCGCTCCTCGAGAAGTCCTTCCAGGATCAGAGCCGCGTCACCGGCGTGATCTTCGGCCGCGTCAAGGGTGGCTTCACCGTCGACCTGTCGGGCGCCGTGGCGTTCCTGCCGGGCAGCCAGGTGGACATCCGTCCGGTCCGCGACATCTCCCCGCTGCTGGGCACCCCGCAGCCGTTCCAGATCCTGAAGATGGACCGCTCGCGCGGCAACATCGTCGTGTCGCGCCGCGCCGTGCTCGAGGAGAGCCGCGCCGAGGCCCGTTCGGAGCTGGTCGCCAACCTCAAGGAAGGCCAGGTCCTCCAGGGCGTCGTCAAGAACATCACCGATTACGGTGCGTTCGTCGACCTGGGCGGCGTGGACGGCCTGCTGCACGTCACCGACATCGCGTGGCGCCGCATCAACCATCCGTCGGAAGCCCTGCAGATCGGCCAGACCGTCACGGTCCAGGTCATCCGCTTCAACCCGGAAACCCAGCGCATCAGCCTCGGCATGAAGCAGCTGGAAGCCGATCCGTGGGAAGGCGTCGAAGCCAAGTACCCGGTCAGCGCCCGGTTCAAGGGCCGCGTCACCAACATCACCGACTACGGCGCCTTCGTGGAGCTGGAGCCGGGGATCGAGGGCCTGGTGCACGTCTCGGAGATGTCCTGGACCAAGAAGAACGTCCATCCGGGCAAGATCGTGTCGACTTCGCAGGAAGTCGAGGTCATGGTCCTGGACGTCGATCCGCAGAAGCGCCGCATCAGCCTCGGCCTGAAGCAGTGCCTGGACAACCCGTGGGAGACCTTCGTCGACAAGTTCGGTCCGGGCACCGAGCTGGAAGGCGAAGTCAAGAACATCACCGAGTTCGGTCTGTTCGTCGGCCTCCCGGGCGACATCGACGGCATGGTGCACATGTCCGACCTCGACTGGAACAAGTCGGGTGAGGAAGCCATCGCCGAGTTCAAGAAGGGCGACCGCGTCAAGGTCAAGGTCCTGGACGTCGACGTCGAGAAGGAGCGCATCAGCCTCGGCATCAAGCAGCTGGGCAGCGATCCGTTCGAGGCGGCCACGGCCGGCCTGAAGAAGAACGACGTCGTCACCTGCACCGTCACCCAGGTCACCGACGGTGGCATCGAGGTGGCCGTGGGCGAGGGCTACACCGGCTTCATCCGCAAGTCGGACCTGTCCCGCGACCGTTCGGAGCAGCGCCCCGAGCGCTTCGCCGTCGGTGAGAAGGTCGACGCCAAGGTCACCCAGATCGACCGCGCTTCCCGCCGCATCTCGCTGTCCATCAAGGCCCGCGAGACCGAGGAAGAGAAGCAGGCGATGGCCGAGTTCGGCTCTTCGGACTCCGGCGCCTCGCTGGGCGACATCCTGGGCGCCGCCCTGAAGCGCCGCCAGCAGAGCGAAGAGTAAGCCCGACGCCCCTTCCGGGGGCGGACGGTTCGAGTGGAAGGGGCCGCCGCGGGAGACCGCGGCGGCCTTTTTCCTGCCCGGCCCCAGGGTGCCGCCCAGGCCCGGAGGCCGCCGCCGAGGCCCCGCCGCTTCGCGGCTGCAAACGGAAAAAGGGTTTTACCTGAAAGGCTTAGCTTGACGGGTCGGGACCCCGGTGGCAGGCTTCGCGGAAAGGGCGCGAAATCAGGCGCCGGCATCGGGGGAAACACCAGTCCCATGACCAAGTCCGAGCTGATCCAGAGGCTGGCGGAACGCAACCCGCACCTTTACCAGCGCGACATCGAGAAGATCGTCAGCACCATCTTCGGCGAGATCACCGACGCGCTGGCGCGCGGCGACCGGGTGGAGCTGCGCGGCTTCGGCGCCTTTTCCGTCAAGCGGCGCGACGCGCGCACTGGACGAAACCCGAGGACGGGTGAATCCGTTGACGTGGGCGAGAAGTGCATCCCGTTCTTCAAGACCGGCAAGCAGCTCCGCGAACGCCTGAACACGGACGAATGAGGCCGTGCCCATCCGACCCGGCCGGTCCTGCCCGGCTCCACTGACGAACAAACGACGCGAGGACCCTAGCCCGTGCGCTTCCTGACCTGGATCATCACCCTCCCGATCATGCTGGTCGCGGTTCTTTTCGCCGTCTCCAACCGCGAGACGGTGACCTTCGCCCTGTGGCCGCTGCCCTTCACGCTGGAGGCGCCGATCTATCTGGCGACGCTGCTGGCGCTGGCGCTGGGCTTCATCGCCGGCGGCTTCGTCGCCTGGAACAGCCAGCGCGGCTACCGCCGCCGCTCCCGCTGGCAGTCCAACCGCATCGGCTATCTGGAGCGCGACCTGAAGGAGGCGCAGGCCCACGCCGCCGCCGCCGAAAAGCGCCTGGCGGAGATGAACCGCCCCGTCTCCGGCCCCGCCACCGCCATCGCCGCCGCCCCGGCCGGCAGCGCGCTGCCGCCCCCCGCCGGCGCCACGGCCGCGCAGCCGACGGTGCATTGAGCGGGCCTGAACCCGGTCCCGATGAGCGCCGCGGCACTTCCCCGCACGAGGGGAAGTGCCGCGGCGTTCCCGTTTCCGCGGTTCAGGAACCCGGCCCCCTGCCGACCCACAGCGCATTGATTCCAAAGACCCCTTGATCCAAGATCATCCCGGCCGCGGGGCCGGCGGCCTTTCGCCGCGCGGGTGCGGGACGGAAAGGGGGAGGCACCATGAGAATGGTCACCGGTGCCGAGCTGAAGTCGGTGCTTCACCAGCGCATGCTGATCGAGCGCATGCGCCAGACCTTCCGCAGCGGCGTCGAGGCGCCGGAGCCCCACCGCCACGCGGTCCAGACCTACGGCGAGCATGAGGCGTCCCTGCTGGTGGCGCCGGCCTGGCAGGTCAACCAGTCCGTCGGCGTGAAGCTGACGACGCTCTTCCCCGACAACCGTGCGAAGGACCTGCCGGCCAGCCAGGGCATCTACGTCCTGTTCGACGGCAAGACGGGTGTTCCGCAGGCGATGCTGGACGCCGCCGCCCTGACCAGGCGCCGCACGGCGGCGGCCTCGGCGCTCGCCGCCAGCTATCTGGCGCGGCCCGATTCCGAACGGCTGCTGGTGGTCGGCACCGGGGCGCTGGCGCCGGAGCTGATCGAGGCCTACGCCGCCGTCCGCCCCATCAAGCAGGTGCTGGTCTGGGGCCGCAGCCCCGAGCGGGCGCGTCGCGTCGTCTCCCGCTTCCACCGGCCGAAATTCCGCATCGAGGCGACCGACGACCTGGAATGGGCGGTGCGCGGCGCGCACGTCATCTCCTGCTGCACCGCCGCCGCCGAGCCGCTGATCCGCGGCGACTGGCTCCAGCCCGGCCAGCATCTCGACCTCGTCGGCGGCGTCACGCCGGAGATGCGCGAAGCCGACGACGAGTGCATCCGCCGCTCCCGCGTCTTCGTGGACAGCTACGAGGGCGCCTGCCTGGGGGCCGGCGACATCGCCCAGCCGCTCAAGGCCGGCGTCCTGAACCGGGACGACATCGCCGGCGACCTCCCCGCCCTGACCAGGGGCGAGCGGGCAGGGCGGCGCTTCTACGACCAGATCACGCTGTTCAAGTCGGCCGGCACCGCGCTGGAGGATCTCTGCGCCGCCCAACTCGCGGTCGAGATGATCGTCCACAACGACACGCTGCGCTGAGGAGGATCCGGTCATGCGCATCACCATCGTCGGCGGCGGCATCATGGGGCTTTCGGCCGCCCGCTCCCTGGCACGCCGGGGCCACACCGTCGCCGTGTTCGAGCAGGGCAACCTGCCGAACCCCTTCGGCAGCTCGGTCGACCAGCACCGGCTGTTCCGCCACGCCTATGGGGCCGAGGCCGGCTACAGCCGCATGGCGGAAACGGCCTTTCAGGCCTGGGAGGCGCTCTGGGCCGATCTCGGCGAGAGGCTGATGGTGCCGACGGGCACGCTCTGCGTCGCGGGCGCCGAAGATGGGCGGCGCTGGATCGCCGAGAGTGCGGCGACCTTGGAAGCGCAGGGCCGGCCCGTGCGGCGGCTGACCCCGTCCCAGCTGGCCGCCGAGTTCCCGCTGGTCGATGCCGCGCGCTACACGGACGCGATCCATCTGGAGACGGGCGGGGTGCTGCTGGCCGGCCGCATCGTCGAGCTGCTGGCCCATCACCTGAACGCGCAGGGGGTGACGCTGCACGCCCGCAACCCGGTCACCTCCATCGACCCGGAGCGGGCCACGGTGACCCTGGCCGACCGCCGGGTGATCGGCGCCGATGTGCTGATCGTCGCCGCCGGGGCCTGGGTGACGCGGCTGCTGCCGGAGACGGCGGCGCGCCTCACCCCGTCGCGCCAGACGCTCGCCTACCTGACCCCGCCGGAGGGGGTGCGCGGGCTGTGGGCGCGCGCACCCATGCTGATCGACGCCGACGGGGAGAGCGGCGTGTACATCGTGCCGCCGGTGGCCGGCACCGGCATGAAGGCGGGGGACCACCGCTTCTCGCTGGAGGGCGATCCCGGCGACGACCGGACCCCCGATCCGGACGAGGCCTACGCCGTGCTCGACCGCGCCCGCCGCGCGCTGGCGGGCGGCGCCGGCTACACGCTCGCCAACGCGGCGACCTGCTTCTACACGGTGGAGCCGGACGAGCGCTTCGTGATCGAGCCGCTCACCCCCGCCTCCTGGCTGATGAGCCCCTGTTCCGGCCATGGCTTCAAGTTCGCGCCGGCCCTGGGCGAGGCGCTGGCGGTGGCGGTCGATGATCCGGGCGGTGCCGCAGCGCTTACGGCCTGGGCGGCGGGGCGCTGACGCCGCCCGGAAGGGTCCGTTCAAGCTTGCGCCAAGCGCCTCATTACATTTTCGAAAAGGCCGGAACGAAGACTCCGGGATGCTGTTGAGAGGGCTTCGACGCACCCACCGGGAGTAACACGGACATGGCCGACAATCCTCGGAAAGTAGGAGTGTACGACAACGACGGTTCCAGGACCGGAACGACCGGCGCCACCGGCACGAATTCAACGAACATGAATTCGACCGGCATGCATTCGACCGGCACGCATTCCACTGGTTCTGGCGTGGGCGGCACCGCCGCCGCGACCGCCAGCCACACGAATTGGTGGCTGATCGCCCTGATCGTTCTGGCCGTTCTTGTCCTGCTCTACTTCCTCTTCTGATCCGGCAGGCAAGACACCATGGCCGCCGACGTCGAACGTATTCCCCTGTACGAGGAGGCGCTGTCGGTCGGCAAAAGGACGGTCGAACGCGGCGCCGTGCGGATCACGACACGCGTGAGCGAGCGCGAGGAGACCGTCGAGCAGGCTCTGCGGAGCGAAAGCGTCGAGGTCACCCGCGTGCCCGTCGGCCGTCCCGTCGATGCGGTTCCCGAACCGCGCCGCGAAGGCGACGTGCTGATCGTTCCCGTCATCGAAGAGGAACTGGTCGTCACGAAGCGCCTCGTCCTTAGGGAAGAACTGCACATCCGAACGCGCGCCGAAGAGCGCACCGAACGCGTCTCCGTGACCCTGCGGTCCGAGGACGCAGTCGTCACGCGTGAGGAACCAACCAATCCCTCCCACCCAATTCCCCAGGAGTGATACCCATGGACCACAAGACCATCGTTGCCCTGTACGACGACTTATCCGCCGCCCAGCGCGTGCAGGAGGAACTCGACGCGGCCGGTATCCGCAACTTCACGAAGATGGGCGGCGACACCGCCGGGATGACGGCCGGCTCCGCCGCTGGAACCACCGCTGGGACCATGACCGACACGGCCGGGGGCGGACGGTCCGACCGCGTGTCCCTGCTGACCCGCATGGGCGTGTCGTCGGGCGACGCCGAACTGTTCGCGGAAGGCGTGCGCCGGGGCGGCGTGCTGGTGGTCGGCCGCGTGCCGGACGCCGAGGCCGACCGGGCGCTGGACATCATCGAGCGCCACGGGCCGGTGGACATCGACCACCGCGGCAGCTCCTACCGCGAGTCCGGCTGGACCGGCTACGACGCCACCGCCGCCGACTATGACGAGACCCAGGCGACCGAGGAACGCGGCCGCTACGCCGGCGCCGGCATGGGGCTGGGTGCCGCCGCCTCCGCGATGCGCGGCGTCAACGAGACGACCACCGAGCGCGACAGCACGGTCGAACGCCAGGGCCTGACCGCCTCCGGCGTCGGCGAGGAGCACATTCCGATCGTCGAGGAGCAGCTCACCGTCGGCAAGCGCACGGTCGAGCGCGGCGGCGTGCGCATCCGCAGCTACGTCGTCGAGACGCCGGTCGAGGAGCAGGTCCGCCTGCGCGACGAGACCGTGACCGTGGAGCGGCGCACGGTGGACCGCAGCGTCGGCGAGATCCCCGAGAACGCCTTCCAGGAGCGCACCATCGAGGTGCGCGAGACGGACGAGGAGGCGGTCGTCGGCAAGACCGCCCGCGTCCGCGAGGAACTGGTCGTCCGCAAGGACGTGGAGGAGCGGGTCCAGACCGTCTCCGACACCGTCCGCCGCACCGAGGTGGAGATCGACGACGGCCGCACGACCGACCGCGCCTCCACCACGGGCACCGGCCTCGGCACCGGGACCACGGACCCCCGCAAGGACGTCTGACCTGTCCTGAAGGCGGGACGGGCCTTTTCCCGATCCCGCCGCTGGTGATCCAGGGCCAAGATTGGTAAGTTGCGGCTCCCGCCGGCCCGATTCGGGCGGGCGGGAGCCGTTTTCTTTTCCAAGCCGCCCTTCACCGCCCGAAAGTCTTCCCCATGGCCCCTTCCAGCGTCACGCCCGCCTCGCGCATCTTCTGCGCCGTGGACACCACCGACCTTGATGCCGCCCGTGCGCTTGCCGGGCGCGTCTCCGGGGTCGTCGGCGGGGTGAAGCTGGGGCTGGAATTCTTCCTGGCCCACGGGCCGGCTGGCGTGCGCGCGGTGATCGGGGAGGACGGCCCGCCGCTCTTCCTCGACCTCAAGCTGCACGACATTCCCAACACGGTGGCGGGCGGCGTGCGCGCGGCGCTGGAGCTGAAGCCGGCCTTCATGACCATCCATTCCTCCGGCGGGCCGGCCATGATGCGGGCGGCCGCCGAAGCCGCCGCGGCCGCCGGGCCGGGCCGCCCGAAGATCCTCGCCGTCACCGTGCTGACCAGCCTCGACGACGGTGACCTGTCGGCGGTGGGGCAGGGCACGCCGGTGGCCGAGCAGGTGAAGCGGCTTGGGCTGCTCGCCAAGGCGTCGGGGGTGGACGGCGTCGTCTGCTCGCCCGCCGAGGTGGCGCTGCTGCGCGCGGCCTGCGGGCCGGACTTCATCCTGATGGTGCCGGGCATCCGCCCGGCCTGGGCCGCCGCCAACGACCAGAAGCGCGTGATGACGCCGGCCGAGGCGCTGGCCGCCGGGGCGGACCATCTGGTGATCGGCCGCCCGATCACCGGCGCCGGAGACCCGGCCGAGGCCGCCCGGCGCATCGTTTCCGAGATCGAGGAGGGAGCCGCCTGATGGCTGTCCAGGTCAAGATCTGCGGGCTGAGCGAGCCCGAATCCTTGCGCGCCGCCGTCACGGGCGGGGCGCGCTACGTCGGCTTCGTCTTCTACCCGGCGAGCCCGCGCTCCGTCTCCCCGGCGCTGGCTGCCGAGCTGGCGCGGCTGGTGCCGACCGGCGTGCGGACGGTCGGGCTGTTCGTCGATCCGGAGGACGACTATCTGCACCATGTCGTCGGGCAGGTGCCCTTCGACCTGATCCAGCTGCACGGCAAGGAGACGCCCCGACGCGTCGCCGAGGTGCGCGGAGCCTTCAACATCCCCGTCATGAAGGCCATCAAAATCGGCGGGCCGGACGACCTGGCCGGGGCACTGGACTACGCGGAAGTCGCCGACCGGCTGCTGTTCGACGCCAAGCCGCCGGCCAAGGTCGCGGCCCTTCCCGGCGGCAACGGCATCGCCTTCGACTGGACCCTGCTCGCCGGGCGGAGCTGGCCGCGGCCCTGGATGCTGTCGGGCGGCCTCACCCCCGGCAACGTCGCCGAGGCGGTGCGGGTCACCGGTGCGGAGGAGCTGGACGTCTCCTCCGGGGTGGAGGACCGGCCGGGCCACAAGGACCCGGCGCTGGTGCGCGCCTTCCTGGACGCGTCGGCGGGGCTCTGAATCCATGCTGCGGCTGTCGCGCATCCTGCTGGTGGCGGTGGTCGCGCTTTTCTTCACGCTCGTCGCCGCCGGCAACATCACCGATTACGGGTCGAACTTCGCCTTCGTCCGCCACGTCCTGATGATGGACACCACCTTCAAGAGCCCGGCGCTGATGTGGCGGGCGGTGGAGGCGCCGGCGCTGCACCACGCCGCCTACTGGCTGATCATCGGCTGGCAGGTCCTGACGGCGGGCCTGTGCTGGGCGGGCGTGTGGCGGCTGTGGCGGGCGCGCCGCTCCGCCGCCGCGTTCCTGCGCGCGCGGGACACCGCCATCGCCGGGCTGACCGCCGGCTTTCTGCTCTATGGCCTGGGCTTCCTGGTCATAGGCGGGGAGTGGTTCGCCATGTGGCAATCGTCTGAATGGAACGGCCAGGACGCCGCGCATATCTTCCTCGCCACGATCGGCTTCGCCCTGGTCCACCTCTGCGGGGCGGACCATGAGCCGGACGGGCTGAACCAAATTTAATATAAATTGTATCGCTCATCTTGATCGCATGGCTTCGGTGGGGCCTTGGGGTTAAGATCAGTTTGTCCGCATGGGTGGCGCGAAGCGCTGCCGGCTGTCCGCCTCCGGAGGGTCCATGGCCGCCGAACCGACCGAAACCCTGTCTCCGGCCGAAACGCTCGGCATCGTGCTCGACGAGCATCTGCGCTGGATCGGCCAGTGGCACCGCGCGGCGCTGTTCCGGGGCGGCCAGGGGGGAGAGCGCGTGTCCGCGCCGGCCTCCTTCGCGGCCTGGTGTGCTGCGGCCAGCCGCGACGACCTCGCCCAGCAGCCGGCCGTTCAGAAACTCGTCACCCTGCACGAGCAGATGCACCGCCACGCCAAGATGGTGCTGCTGCGGGCGGCCAGCGGCGAATGGCCGGCCGAGCCGGAATACGAGGCGGTCATCGGCCGCTTCGAGGAGTTCGTGCTCCAGCTCCGCCGGGTGGAGCGTGCCTTCGGGGCGGCGGCTTCCGGTCTCGACCCCTTGACCGGGCTGCGCACGCGCCGGGGCATGCAGGAGGCGCTGGACCGGGAGCAGAACCGCTTCCGCCGCGTCGGGCAGGCCTTCTGCATCGCCTTGTGCGACATCGACCGGTTCAAGAGCATCAACGACACCTACGGCCACGACATCGGCGACCGCGTGCTGGCCGCCACGGCCGCCGTGATCAGCCGGGGCATCCGCAGCTTCGACGAGGCCTTCCGCATGGGTGGCGAGGAGTTCCTGGTCTGCCTCAAGGAGACCAGCCTTCAGGAGGGCTTCCGCGTCATCGAGCGGCTGCGCCGCGACCTGATGGCCTCGCCCATCACCCTGCCGGACGGGCGTGTGGTCACGGTCACCGCCTCCTTCGGGCTGGTGGAGGCGCAGATGGAGCTGCCGGTCGAGGAGATGGTGATATGCGCCGACAAGGCGCTGTACCAGGCCAAGAACACGGGCCGCAACCGCGTGGTCTGCTATGGGGTGGACGCCCCGGCCGCCGCCAAGCCCGCTCCGGCGGCCGTGAAGCCGGCGGTTGCCGCACCCGTGCGGGCGGCGCGCCCGCTGCCGAGCCGCGCCAAGGCCGGCTGACGCAGAGCCCGGGGCACGGCCCCACGCAAGGGGTGCTTGGCCGGACGGCGCAGGGCGGGGTAGGATCGGGCACGACCCTCTCTGGCCGCGGCACGGGATTTTCATGCGGACTCACCCCGACTTTCCGAACCTCTTCATCCTCGACCACCCGCTGATCCAGCACAAGCTGACGCACATGCGGGCGAAGGAGCGCTCGACCGGCGGCTTCCGCACGCTGCTGCGCGAGATCTCGCTCCTCATGGGCTACGAGATCACCCGCGACCTGCCGCTGACCAGCGAGCGGATCGAGACGCCGCTCCAGCCCATGGACGCGCCGGTGATCGCCGGCAAGAAGCTGGCCATCGTCCCGGTGCTGCGCGCGGGCCTGGGCATGGCGCAGGGCCTGCACGAGCTGGTGCCGTCGGCGCGCGAGGGGCACATCGGCCTCTACCGCGACCACGACACCAAGATGCCGCAGGAGTATCTGGTGAAGCTGCCGGAGGCGGAGGGGCGGCTGTTCATCGTCGTGGACCCGATGCTGGCGACCGGCAACTCGGCGGTGCACGCCTGCGACGTGCTGAACCGGCATGGCGTCGCCGACGAGAACATCCGCTTCATGGCGCTGGTGGCGGCCCCCGAGGGCATGCGCGTCTTCCAGGCGGCCCATCCCGGCGTGCGGGTCTTCACCGCCTCGCTCGACAGCCACCTGGACGAGAACGCCTACATCGTCCCCGGCCTGGGCGACGCCGGCGACCGGATGTTCGGCACCAAGTAACGCCGAAAGGAAAGGCCGGTCATAGCGACGGGATCGGCCTTTCCCTCTATCCCTATGACTTACCTCTTTCGCGACATAGGTTCATTTGCCGGATTGCCGCAATCCGCCCGGACGCTAATTTCCATTCCAAGACAACCCTGCGGTGCTGCGGCGCCGCGCTGTTTCGGAACGCATCCGCGGAGGCCTGGACCCATGTCGGCGACCATTATCGATCTCGCATCCTACCGTTCGAGCCACACCGCCGAGGCCGCGGCCCTGTTCGCCCAGGCGTCGCGCCCGGACGTGCCGCTCCGCCGCATCGCCAACGGCATGCGCGGCCTGGCCGAAGCCCTGCGCGACCTGCGTGACCTCCGGGCGGAGCAGACCCGCGCGGACTGACGCCGGGCTGCCTACGGTACGGGTGCCTTCCGCAAGCCCGCCGGTTCGGTCCGGCGGGTTTTGCTCATTGTGCGATTTCGGTGCGCATGCATTTGCAAATATTCCCTGGCTGAATTCTTGGCGAACCCAAATACTCAGTCGTCATCCCCGCCTTCGCGCATGAGCGCTAACTTTGAGGTCTGAGCGACTGAAGCAAGGTTCCGACCGCCTTCCACCGTCATCCCCGCGGACGCGGGGATCCAGAGTTTCCAAAGGGTTCGCTACGGGAAGGACTGGATTCCCGCGTTCGCGGGAATGACGGGGAGGAAGGTCGCAGGCTTCGGCAAAACGGGCCGATCTGCAAAAGTTAGCGCTCATGCGCGGACGCGGGGATCCAGGGTTTCCAACGGTTTCGCCTTGGGAAGGACTGGATTCCCGTTTTCGCGGGGAAGACGGATACGCGCTTTTTTACCGATAGGCTATTTGCTTGCGAGAGCGCGGCGCATCCTCAACCTCTGCCAAAAGAAAAAAGGCGCCTTTCGGCGCCTTTCCAGTTCCCGGCGGGAGGAGGGGTTCCCCTCCCGCCTCGTGTCGGCGGCTCGCCGGCCGTCGGTCAGACGTCCAGCAGGAGGCGGCGCGGGTCCTCGATGCATTCCTTGATGCGGACGAGGAAGGTGACCGCTTCCTTGCCGTCGATGACGCGGTGGTCGTAGGACAGCGCGAGGTACATCATCGGGCGGACTTCGACCTTGCCGTTGATCACGACGGCGCGGTCCATGGTCTTGTGCATGCCGAGGATGCCCGACTGCGGCGGGTTCAGGATCGGCGTGGACATCAGCGAGCCGTAGACGCCGCCGTTGGAGATGGTGAAGGTGCCGCCCGTCAGCTCGTCCATGGAGAGCTTGCCGTCACGGCCCTTCTTGCCCAGCTCGGTGATCTTCGCCTCGATGTCGGCGAAGCCCATCTTGTCGGCGTCGCGGACGATCGGAACCACCAGGCCCTGCGGCGTGCCGACGGCGACGCCGATGTCGTAGTAGTTCTTGTAGACCAGGTCGGTGCCGTCGATCTCGGCGTTGACGGCCGGGATCTCCTTCAGCGCCTGGATGGCGGCCTTCACGAAGAAGGACATGAAGCCGAGACGCACCTTGTGGCGCTTCTCGAAATACTCCTTGTACTCGTTGCGCAACGCCATGACGTTGGTCATGTCCACCTCGTTGAAGGTGGTCAGCATGGCGGCGCTGTTCTGCGCCTCCTTCAGCCGCTCGGCGATGCGCTGGCGCAGGCGGGTCATCCGCACGCGCTCTTCCTGGGCGGCGCGCGGACGGTCGCCCTGGGTGCCGGCGGCCCACTGGTACTTCTGCGGCGCGGCCGGAGCGGCAGCGGCCGGAGCGGCGGCCGGGGCCGGCTTCTTCTCCAGATGGTCGATCACGTCGCCTTTGGTGACGCGGCCGTCCTTGCCCGACGCGGCGATCTGCGACGCGTCCAGCCCGTTCTCGGCGATCATCTTGCGGGCGGCCGGGCCGGCGTCGCCGACGGCGGCGGTCGCCGGGGCAGCGGCCGGAGCGGCAGCCGCCGGGGCCGGAGCAGCCGGAGCCGCGGCGGGAGCGGTGGCCTTCGGAGCGGCCGGGGCCGCGGCGGCCCCGCCCTCGCCGATGACGCCCAGCAGGGCCGCCACGCCGACGTTGGCGCCTTCCGGCGCCACGATCTCCGACAGGGTGCCGGCGGCCGGGGAGTTGACCTCCAGCGTGACCTTGTCGGTCTCAAGCTCGACCAGCGGCTCGTCGACCGCGACCGTGTCGCCGACCTTCTTCAGCCAGCGGGCGATGGTTGCCTCGGAGACCGATTCGCCGAGCGTGGGGACCTTGATTTCGGTAGCCATGGTTTTCTGTCGCACCTTTTCTTTTCGACTGGGCGTTTCTTGGCTCAGCGGTCAGCGGACGGTCAGCGCGTCGTCCACCAGCTTCGCCTGTTCCTGGTTGTGCCGCTTCAGCAGGCCGGTGGCCGGGGACGCGGCGCCGGGGCGGCCGACATAGGCGGGACGGCCCGCCTTGTGGTTCACCGAGGCCAGCGCACCCTCGATCCGGCGGTCGGCGAACAGCCAGGCGCCCTGGTTCTCCGGCTCTTCCTGGCACCAGACGACCTGGGCGTTCGGGTACTTCGCGAACTCGGCCGCCAGCGTCTGGCGCGGGAAGGGATAGAGCTGCTCCAGACGCAGGATGACCACGTCCTTGATGCCGCGCGAGAGGCGCTCCTGCAGCAGGTCGTAATAGACCTTGCCGGAGCAGACGACGACGCGGCGGACCTGCTCGTTCGGCACCAGGTCGGTCCCGATCTCGCCCAGAACGCGGTGGAAGCTCGTGCCCTCGGCCAGTTCCGACAGGTTGGAGACGCAGAGCTTGTGGCGCAGCAGCGACTTCGGCGTCAGCAGCACCAGCGGCTTGCGGTAGGTCCGGCGGATCTGGCGGCGGAAGATGTGGAACAGGTTCGCAGGCGTGGTGACGTTGCAGATCTGCCAGTTGTCCTCGGCGCACATCTGCAGGAACCGCTCCGGACGCGCCGAGCTGTGCTCGGGGCCCTGGCCCTCGTAGCCGTGCGGCAGCAGCATCACCAGGCCCGACATGCGCAGCCACTTGGACTCCGACGAGCTGATGAACTGGTCGAAGATGGTCTGGGCGGTGTTGGCGAAGTCGCCGAACTGCGCCTCCCACAGGACCAGGTTGTGCGGCTCGGCCAGCGAGTAGCCGTATTCGAAGCCGAGCACGGCCGCTTCCGACAGCGGGCTGTCATGAACCTCGAAGGGCGCCTGGTCGGCCCGCAGATGGTTCAGCGGGACGAACTTGTCCTCGGTGTTCTGGTCGTACATCACCGCGTGGCGGTGCGAGAAGGTGCCGCGGCCGGAGTCCTGGCCGGACAGGCGCACGGCCGTGCCCTCGACCAGCAGCGTGCCGTAGGCCAGCGCCTCGGCGGTCGCCCAGTCGATGCCCTCGCCGGTCTCGATGGACTTGCGCTTGGCCTCGAGCTGGCGGGCGATCTTCGGGTTGATCGCGAAGTCCTTCGGGTAGTCGCAGAGCTTCAGCCCGACTTCCTTCAGAACGTCGGTGGCGACGCCGGTGTTGGCGCGGCGGTCGTCGTCGATCTTCGCGGCTTCCAGGCCGGTCCACTTGCCCTCCAGCCAGTCGGCCTTGTTGGGCTTGTAGGCGTTGGCCGCCTCGAAGGCCGTCTCCAGCTGCCGGGAGAAGTCCGCGGCCATGCGGTCGGCCTCTTCCTGGGGCAGGGAGCCCTCGGACACCAGCTTGCGGACGTACAGCTCGCGCGTCGTCGGCTGGTTGCGGATCTTCTTGTACATGAGCGGCTGGGTGAAGGCCGGCTCGTCGCCCTCGTTGTGGCCGTGGCGGCGGTAGCAGACGAGGTCGATCACCACGTCGCGCTTGAACTTCTGGCGGAACTCGATGGCCATGCGGCTGATGTAGGCCACCGCCTCGGGATCGTCGCCGTTCACGTGGAAGATCGGCGCCTGCACCATCTTCGCCATGTCGGAGCAGTAGACGCCCGAGCGCGAATAGGTCGGGTTCGTGGTGAAGCCGATCTGGTTGTTGGTGATGACGTGGACGGTGCCGCCGGTGCGGTAGCCGCGCAGCTCCGACAGGCCCAGCGTCTCCGCCACGATACCCTGGCCGGCGAAGGCCGCGTCACCGTGCAGCAGGATGCCCATGACCTGCTCGCGCTCCAGGTCGCCGCGCTGCTGCTGCTTGGCGCGGACCTTGCCGAGCACGACCGGGTTCACCCACTCCAGGTGCGAGGGGTTGGCGGTCAGCGACAGGTGGACGATGCGGCCGTTGAACTCGCGGTCCGACGAGGTGCCGAGATGGTACTTCACGTCGCCCGAGCCCTGGACCTCGTCCGGGGTGGAGGGGTTGCCCTGGAACTCGGAGAAGATCGCGGTGAAGGGCTTGCCCATGAAGTTGGCGAGCACGTTCAGGCGGCCGCGGTGGGCCATGCCGACGACGACGTCCTTCAGCCCCAGCTCGGCGCCGCGCTGGAGGATCTGCTCGAGCGCCGGGATCAGCGACTCGCCGCCTTCCAGGCCGAAGCGCTTGGTGCCGGTGTATTTCAGCTGGAGGAACTTCTCGAAGCCCTCGGCCGCGGTCAGCCGCTCCAGGATGGCGCGCTTGGCGCCGATGGCCGGGCTGGTGCGGTGCTGGCCGGACTCGAAGCGCTCCTGGATCCAGGCCTTTTCCTCGGGGTCCTGGATGTGCATGAACTCGACGCCGACGGTGCCGCAGTAGGTCTTCGTCAGGATGTCGAGGATCTGGCGGAGCGTCGCGCTCTCAAGGCCCAGCGAATAGTTCAGGAAGATCGGACGGTCGAGGTCGCCGGGGCCGAAGCCGTAGGTGGCCGGGTCCAGCTCCGGGTGCGGCTCGCGCTTTTCCAGGCCCAGCGGGTCGAAATGCGCGTTCATGTGGCCGCGCACGCGGTAGACGCGGATGAGCATCAGGGCGCGGATGCTGTCGAGCGTGGCCGCGCGGAGCTGCTGGTGGCTGATGCCGCCATAGACCTGCTGCGTGTGCGCCAGCATCGCGCCGTTGCCGTTGCCGCCCAGCGTGGCGGCGGGCTCCAGGCCGGCCTCGTCCTCGTCGCGGGGCGCCCAGGAGGCGCCGCGCAGCTCGTCCAGGACGGCGCGCGAATCGTCGTCGAGTTCCTTGAAGAAGCCGTTCCAGCTCGGATCCACCGAGGTGGGGTCCTTCAGGAAGTTCGCGTACAGTTCGGCGACATACCCGGCGTTGGAGCCGAAGAGGAACGACGTCTTCTCCATATAGGACATGGTGTCTGTCACGGGCGCGTCCGCCCGGTTCCCTTTGAGTGTTGGTCCACTTGCCCATTCAGGCCGAGGGGCCCGTCGGTGCTGCCGGATGGCGGGCGCCGTGGAGCCTTTGTGCGGAGAGGCCTATATGGGAAGGCGCGGGGGGCCGGAGCCCCCCGCTGGAAGCGCATCAGCCCTTCATGACCTGGAGCATGGTGGAGCCCAGGCTGGCCGGGCTGTCGGCGACGGCGATGCCGGCCGACTTCATGAACTCGATCTTGAAGTCGGCGGTGTCGTTGCCGCCGGAGATCACGGCACCCGCATGGCCCATGCGGCGGCCTGGAGGGGCGGTACGGCCGGCGATGAAGCCGACGACCGGCTTCTTCGTGCCCGACTGCTTGATGAACTCCGCACCCTTGACCTCGGCGTCGCCGCCGATCTCGCCGATCATGATGATGCCCTCGGTCTCCGGGTCGGCCAGGAACATCTCCAGGCTGTCCACGAAGTTCGTGCCGTTCACCGGATCGCCGCCGATGCCGATGCAGGTCGTCTGCCCCAGCCCGGCGGCCGTGGTCTGGGCGACCGCCTCGTAGGTCAGCGTGCCCGAACGCGACACGATGCCGATCTTGCCGCGGCGGTGGATGTGGCCCGGCATGATGCCGATCTTGCACTCGCCCGGCGTGATGACGCCCGGGCAGTTCGGCCCGATCAGGCGGGTCTTGGAGTTGTCGAGCGCGCGGCGCACGCGGACCATGTCCAGCACCGGGATGCCCTCGGTGATGCAGACCACCAGCGGGATCTCGGCGTCGATCGCCTCGAGGATGGCGTCGGCCGCGAAGGGCGGCGGCACGTAGATGACGGACGCGTTGGCGCCGGTGCGCTCGACCGCGTCGGCCACCGTGTCGAAGACCGGCAGGTCGAGGTGGGTGGTGCCGCCCTTACCGGGAGTCACGCCGCCGACCATCTTCGTGCCGTAGGCGATCGCCTGCTCGGAGTGGAAGGTGCCCTGCGCGCCGGTGAAGCCCTGGCAGATGACCTTCGTGTTGGAATTGACCAGAACAGCCATTATGCGGCCTCCTTCACGGCCTTGACCACCTTGTCGGCGGCGTCGGCGAGGTTGTCGGCCGACAGGATCGGGAGACCCGATTCGGCGAGGATCTTCTTGCCCAGATCGACGTTGGTGCCTTCCAGGCGGACGACCAGCGGAACATGGAGCTGCACTTCGCGCGCCGCGGCGACCACGCCCTCGGCGATGACGTCGCAGCGCATGATGCCGCCGAAGATGTTGACGAGGATGCCCTCGACGTTCGGGTCGGACAGGATCAGCTTGAAGGCCGCGGTGACGCGCTCCTTCGTGGCGCCGCCGCCCACGTCCAGGAAGTTGGCCGGCTCGCCGCCGTACAGCTTGATGATGTCCATCGTCGCCATGGCGAGGCCGGCGCCGTTCACCATGCAGCCGATGTTGCCGTCGAGCTTCACGTAGTTGAGGCTGTGCTTGGCGGCCTCGATCTCGGCCGGGTCTTCCTCGGCCTCGTCGCGCAGCTCTTCCACGTCCTTGTGGCGGAAGAGCGCGTTGTCGTCGAAGCTCATCTTGGCGTCGAGCGCCAGGATGTCGCCCGAGCCGGTGACGATCAGCGGGTTGACCTCGACGATGGCGCAGTCGAGATCCACGAAGGCCTTGTACATGGCCGTCAGGAACTTCGAGGCCGCACCGACCTGCTTGCCTTCCAGCCCGAGGGCGAAGGCGATCTTGCGGGTGTGGTAGCCCTGGATGCCGGTGACCGGGTCGATGGAGACCTTGACGATCTTCTCCGGCGTGTTGTGGGCGACCTCCTCGATCTCCATGCCGCCCTCGGTCGAGGCGACGACGGTGATCCGGCCGGTGCCGCGGTCCACCAGCAGGCTGAGATACAGCTCGCGCTTGATGTCCGCACCTTCCTCGACGTAGAGGCGCTTGACCTCCTTGCCCTCGGGCCCGGTCTGCTTGGTGACCAGCACGTGGCCGAGCATCTCGCCGGCGTTCTTGCCGACCTCCTCGATGGACTTGACGACGCGGACGCCGCCCTTGCCCTCGGGGTTGCTCTTGAAGCGGCCGGCGCCACGGCCGCCGGCGTGGATCTGCGACTTCACGACCCAGACCGGGCCGCCGAGTTCACGGGCGACCGTCTCGGCTTCCTGGGGGGTGTAGGCGACGCCGCCGCGCGGGACGGCGACGCCGTACTTCTTCAGCAGGCCCTTGGCCTGGTACTCATGGATGTTCATTGGTCGTCCATCGGTTCATGGAGTCGGCGGAACAAAGGATACGGGGGGTGCGGGGGGTGCGGGCGCTTCCGCGGGCCGGCCTTGCGGCGCGGAAAGGCACTCGTCACCAAGGCGCGGACGGAAAAAGGGCCATGGCGGAGGGCGGCCCGCACGGATGGCCGGGGAGGGCGGGGGGCGGAAGCCGCCCGCGCCGATGCCCCCGGCCGGGGCGTCCGCCGTCTCCGGTCGAGGCGACCGAAAGGGCGGACGCGCCCGCGCTAAGGCGCGCCGGACCGGATCAGGCCTTCTCGGCCTGCTGCTTCTTGACGACCTCGACCAGCGTCTGGACCGCCTTGACGGAGTTGTCGAACATCGCCTTTTCCTCGGCGTTCAGTTCGATCTCGATGATCTTCTCGACGCCCTTGGCACCGATCACCGTCGGCACGCCGACATACATGTCGTTCACGCCGTACTGGCCGGTGAGGTGGGCGGCGACCGGAAGCACGCGCTTCTGGTCCTTGAGGTAGCTCTCGGCCATCTGGATGGCCGAGGCGGCCGGGGCGTAGAAGGCCGAGCCGGTCTTCAGCAGCTTGACGATCTCGGCGCCGCCGTCGCGGGTGCGCTGAACGATGGCGTCCAGCTTCTCCTGCGTGGTCCAGCCCATCTTGACGAGGTCCGGCAGCGGAATGCCGGCGACGGTCGAGTAGCGGACCAGCGGGACCATCGTGTCGCCGTGGCCGCCCAGCACGAAGGCCGTGACGTCCTCGACCGAAACACCGAATTCCTCGGCCAGGAAGTAGCGGAAGCGGGAGCTGTCCAGCACGCCGGCCATGCCGACCACGCGCTCCGGCGGCAGGCCCGAGGCCTGCTGCAGCACCCACACCATCACGTCCAGCGGGTTGGTGATGACGATGACGAAGGCGTTCGGGCAGTACTTCTTGATGTTCTCGCCGACGGTCTGGCAGACGCCGGTGTTGATGCCGATCAGGTCGTCGCGGCTCATGCCCGGCTTGCGGGGGACGCCGGCGGTGACGATCACGACGTCGGCGCCTTCGATGGCCGCATAGTCGTTGGTGCCGGTGAGCGAAGCGTTGAAGCCGTCGACGGGGGCGGTTTCGGCCAGGTCGAGAGCCTTGCCCTGGGGCATGCCTTCCGTGATGTCGAAGAGAACGACGTCACCGAGTTCCTTCTGCGAGGCGAGCAGAGCCAGCGTGCCGCCGATCTGGCCGGCACCAACGAGCGCAATCTTCTTGCGTGCCATTGAGCGTTCCCTGAGCAAGAGCGTCTCCCCATTCAGCGGGGTGACTGAACCAAATCGAATTTAGGTCTCTTAGGGATCCAGCGCCCTCAGAACTCGTGGCGGTTCCTACAGCGATTCCGGCCCAAGGGCAAGCGTGACAGCAGCGGGGGCAGCAATGCGCGGCCCGATTCAACCGAAGTGTTATCGGGAACCGCCGAAAGGCTGGCGGAAAATTCCGGACCGAGCCATATCATTGGAAAATCGCCAAACGCCGCGCCCCGGTTCCGGGGCGGGCCTGGGTCATGGGAGACCGTTCATGCACCGCGTCCTGTCCGCAGCAGTTCTGTTCTCGGCCATGGCGGCCGCCGCGCCGGCGGGCGTCTTCGCCCAGACCGTGACGGACTACGAGGTGGCGCTCGACGCGGCATCGGTCGCCGACGCGCCGGCCCCGGTGGCCGCCGCCCAATGCCGGACGCTCTTCAACTACGTCTATCTCTCGATCCCGGAGGAGAGCCGCACGGCCTTCGCCCTGCCGTTCTACAGCGTGTCCGCCTCCTCCAGCGCCGAAGCCGAGCGCAAGCGCGCGGTCTGCCAGGAGGCGCGCGAGCTGCCGGTGATCCGCTTCAACACCGGCAGCAACGAGGAGATCGTGACGCCGCCGCTGCCGCCGGGCGACGATTCGATCAGCCCGTCGGTCAGCGCGCAGCAGTAAGCCGGACCGCCCCCCGTCAGGGCGCCACGCCGTAGCGGGTGAGCCGGCGCGCCATCTCGGCGGCGGCCAGCGGATAGGCGGTTCCGTCCCGCGCGTTCAGCATGGCGCGGGGCGGGATCGCGGCGGCGCGCGCCTGCACCTGCATGGCGCAGCGCATCGACAGGCCGGCGCGCCAGACCAGTGCTGTCACCGCCCTGGCGTCGCCCGAGTCCAGGATCGCATCGACCAGCGCCGGCCGCACCGCGGCGCGCAAGGACAGGGCGGCGCGCACGAAGCCGCGCTCGTTCCAGGACAGGGCGTCGCCCAGCGCATTTTCGTCCAGCCGGCCGTCCCGGTGCAGCCGCATGGCGCGCCGCTCGGGCGCCTCGCCGGGCAGCCGCTCCTCGATCCAGTCCACGCGCCGCCGGGTGACGGCGGCGATCTCCGCCACCGTCGCCGCGTCGAAATCGGGACGGGAGCGCAGCACCTCCACCACCGATTCGTCCACGAAGGCCGCCAGCCGCACGGCGAGCCGGCGGGGCAGGGCGGGGCGGCGGGCCAGCTTGCCCTGCCAGTCGCGCCGCGCCGCCGCTTCCTCCACCAGCCGCTCCAGATCGTCCTCGTGGATGAGGGCGCCGTCGTTGTCGAGCAGCGCGCCGCTCGCCTCGGGCGCGCCGGCCTCCAGGATGGCGGTGGAGACGGGGGCACTGACCGTCCGCCGCCGCGCGATGGCCGCCAGCGCCCAGTCGGCCGGCTGGGCGGCGATGAGCGCCAGCAGATCCTCGTCGGTGAGGGTGGCGCAGCAGTGCAGGACCGGTTCGGCCACGCAGCGCTCCACGTCGCGGGCGAGCCGGCGCACGACCGTGGGCGGCGCGCAGGCGATGTCCTGGATCACGGTGGCCAGCGCCTCGCGCACGTGGGTGACGTGATCGCGGGCGAGCTGCTCCAGCGCGCGCAGGGCGACCGCGGTCGCCTTGTCGCGCCCGTCGGCGGGCAGGTCGGGTAGCAGCCGGCACAGCTTGCGCGCCAGCAGGGCCCGCACCCCGGCGTCGCCCATGCCCGAAAGGCGCGATTCGACCAGCGCGTCGCCCAGCCGGCGCCCGGCCTCCTTCGGCGCGGGCGGCGGGGATGCCGGTTCCTCGAAGAGATAGTCGAGCAGTTCCGGTTCCACCCCCTCGGCTTTCGGCGGGGAATGAGCCGGCGGGGAGTGGACGTGCGAGCGGACGTGCGGAAGCGCCGGCGCGGAGGTATCCGCGCGCGCCTTGAAGCCGGACTGGTCGGGCGGGGCCGTAGGCCGCGGCCGCGCCGGGGAGTTCCCGGACGTCACCGCGCCACGCGTCCCGAAGGAAAGCCGTGCATGAAGCCATCGAAGCGCGGCACGGTTAACGGGTCCCTAATTCATGCGGGGTCGCCGGGCGCGAGGACAAAAAAAAGGCCGCAGCTCGTAAAAGCGCGGCCTTCAAGTCTAGGGAGGAAACGCACTGCAAAAGCAGTAACGGAGACAAATGTACGATCCAGGCGCCACGCCCGCCAGCGCCATTCCGGCAACGGTGCAGTGCATCATCTGCATGGCGACGCCGGATAATTAACTGAATACAGGTTAATGAACGACCTGCTTCGCCCAAGGAAGAGGCAGAAAAGAAGCGGAACGTTGCCCGGACGGATCATTGACGGACCATCAAAAGCCGTCGTGAACCATCTGTGCCGCAACGAACCAATCAAACAGCCATGAACCGAAATCCAGTTAACGGCGGAATGGGGGTGGTATGGCGGCTCTGGTCAGCAGATCTCAGGGCCGGTTCCGGCACCGCGCACCGCCATCGACCGATGGTGCGCCAGGGTGGCGGTGAGGCGGAGCAGCCAAGGGTCCTGCGCAGCGGCGAGCGGGGACAGGATACGGCGCCGCCGTGCGGCGCCCAGCCGGGCCTCCGCGGCGAGGCGCCCGTGAAGGTCACGTGCCGCCGTGCGGGCCAGCGCGTCGGCCACCTTCCGTCCGCCGAGACGCCCGCAGCGCCGCGCGCCGGCGGGGGCCGGCCCGTCGTAGCGCAGGTCGATGTCGGACGGGTATGTGGAAGGGGCGCGGGTCATGACGCCGAGACTATTCCCGGTGCGCCCACTCGTCAAGGAAAACTATCCTAGGACTTCAAGGACGATTACTGGCTCGCCCAGATGATGCGGGCCATCCAGGCAAGCTCGGCGCGGGGGATGCTGCGGTCGGGGTGGGCGCGGTTGATGGAGATCAGCTCGACCCGTGTCGCCGTGTCGCGGGCGAGCTGCTTGGCCATCACCTCGCCGGATTTGGTCCGCACCACCACCCGGTCGCCGCGCCGGATCTGGGCGGCGGGGGAGAGAATGATGGTGTCGCCATCCCGGTAGACGGGGTCCATGCTGTCGCCCGACACCTCCAGCGCGTAGGCGTGCGGATCGCCCAGGCTGGGGAAGAGCAGCTCGTCCCAGCCAGCACCCACGGGGAAGCCCGCGTCGTCGAAATAGCCGGCGTTGCCGGCCTGGGCATAGCCGATCACGGGAATGCGCTGGAAGGCGCCCGGACCGTTGGTCGAATCGCCGATCAGGCTGACGAATTCCGGCAGGGAGGCACCGGTCGCCTCCAGCACCTTGGCGATGCTTTCGGTCGAGGGCCAGCGCAGCTTCCCGTCGCCGGTCATGCGCTTGCTCTTGTTGAAGGTCGTCGGATCCAGCCCGGCCCGCCGCGCGAGGCCGGAGGCCGAGAGCCCGTTCTCCTCGGCGAGGCGGTCGATGGCCTGCCAGATGTCCGCATGTCTAAGCATGGGACCATATTCTCATATCGGTGCATGGCCGTCCCTAGGAACATTTTCACATACGCTTGCAAGCATACGGAAGAAGCAGGCTGTCTGACTCGTCCTGCAAGGCCGCATGCGGCTGGAGAACGCAGCGGTATGCCGGAAATGGGCAGGACTCCGGCGGGAGCATGCATAGGAACGTTGTCATAATCTCCTTGACCGCGTCCTCCAAATAGAACATAACGGGAACAAGTGCTCGACCGGCCCGTGTGGAGACGGCGCCGAGGCGCCGGAAAGACGAGTTTCCGCCGGCGGCATTCCCCGCAATTCTGTTCACGGAGGCACCGGACATGGACGGCAGCCGCGGCGTAGCCACGCCCAGCCTTTCACGCACTCCCGTTTCCCGCACTTCTGTTTCGGGTGCTCCCCGCGCCGAGGACGGCATTCCCTTCGACGACGCGGAGGAGGCCTGGTTCTGGTCGGTGCAGGCGCAGGACGCCAAGGCCGAGGGGGCGCGGGTCGTCGCCGGCCTCGGGCTGGTGCGGCGGCCCTGCGAGCCGGGGGACGTGCTGCGGGCGGTGGACGCGCTGCACCGGCGTCGGCTGCTGGCGCGCGACCACCTGCATGTGCTGGTCCAGTACGGGCGGCTCCGCATGGCGCCGGACGCGGCGCGCCGGCACGAGCAGCGCGCGCACCGGCTGTGGCGCGAGGCCTTCGACCGGCTGGTGCCCGTGCTGCGCGCCAAGGGGATCGTGCGATGAGCCGCCCGCCGGTGAACAGGCGCGCCGATGTGCCCGCCGCGCTGGTGGCCTTCAGCGGGGAGGCGGCGCTCTGGTGGCTGCGGCTGCTGCGGCCGGGTTTCCGCCACTGCTTCGTCGCGCTGAACGACGGCCGCCGCTGGATCGTCCTGGACCCGCTGGCGCCTTTCACCGAGGTCACCGTCCTCGACGTGCCGCCGGGCTACGACCTGCCGGGCTGGTTCCGCGCGCACGGGCTGACCGTCGCGCCCGCCGCCGTGCGGCGCGGGCTGACCCGGCCCGCGCCCTGGGCGCCCTTCACCTGCGTGGAGGCGGTCAAGCGCGTGCTCGGCCTGCATGCGCCGACCGTCCTCACACCCTGGCAGCTCTACCGGCACCTGACGCGCGCCGGGCCGGATCCGGACGCCATGCCCGCCGCCTCCGTGCCGGCCCTGCCTCGCCCCTTCCGACCGCAAGGATGATCCGCCGATGTCCAGCATCTTCTCGCCACCGAAGCCGCCGTCGCCACCCCCCGCACCTCCGCCCGCGCCGCCCGCGCCCCTGCCGCCCCCGCCACCACCACCTCCTCCGCCACCACCACCTCCTCCTCCTCCAGCGCCTCCGCCACCGCCGCCTTCCCCACCCCCACCACCGCCTCCACCCCCGCCACCGCCTCCCATCGCCTATGAGCCGCCCTGGTGGGTGACCAACCCGCCGCCGCCTCCATCCCCACCTCCGCCACCTCCGCCCCCGCCCGTAACGCCTCCGCCTCCACCACCGCCAAGCGCGCCGCCTCCCGCCACGCCGGCGGAGGAGGATCCGGCGATGGCGGCGGAGGACACGGTCCGGCGGCGCACCCGCGGCCGGACGGGGACGGTGCGGACTTCCTGGCGCGGGGTGCTCGACCCCAACGCGCTGCTGCCCGCGCGCAAAAGCCTTCTGGGAGAATGACCCCATGGTCACGCCGAACAGGACCAAGCCGAACGCGGCCGCCCCGCCCGCCATGGAGCCGGGCTCCGCCGGTCCCACCCGCGCAGCACCGGCGGACGGGCTGACGCCCACGGCGCTGCTGGACCGCTACCGGGCCGCGCGGGAACGGCGCGGCGTTTGGGAGTCGCACTGGCAGGAATGCTACGACCATGCCCTGCCGAACGCGCAGGCCTTCCGGGGCGCCGGCACGCCGGGCGAGCGCCGGGGCGACCGGCTGTTCGACGGCACCGCACCCGACGCCGTCGAACAGCTCGCCGCGAGCCTGCTCGCACAGCTCACCCCTCCCTGGTCGCGCTGGTTCGGCTTCCAGCCCGGCCCGGCCCTGTCGGACGAGGAGCGCGACCGGGTGGCCCCGATGCTCGACCGAGCGGCCGGCATCGTCCAGGCGCATTTCGACCGCTCCAACTTCGCGGTGGAGATCCACCAGGCCTTCCTCGACCTCGTCGCGGTGGGCACCGCCTGCCTGCTGATGGAGGAGGCCGCACCCGGCGCCCCCTCCAGCCTGCGCTTCACCGCCGTGCCCCTGGCCGAGGCGGTGCTGGAAGAGGGGCCGGAGGGGCGGCTCGACGGCACCTTCCGGCGCAGCGAGGCGACGCTCGCCCAGATCGAGCGGCGCTTTCCCGGCGCGGAGATCCCCGACGCTCTGCGCCGCCACGCCGAATCGGCACCGGACAGCCGCTTTCCCCTGGTGGAGGCGGTTCTGCCGGAGGGGATCGGCTACCGCTGGGCGGTGGTGCTGGACAGCGGCCTGGCCGAGCCGGGCTGGCTCGCCCGCGGCCGCTTCCACCAGTCGCCCTTCATCAGCTTCCGCTGGCTGAAGGCGCCGGGGGAGGCCTATGGCCGGTCCCCGGTGATGAAGGCGCTGCCGGACATCAAGACGGCCAACAAGGTGGTGGAACTCGTCCTGAAGAACGCGTCGGTCGCCGTCACCGGCATCTGGCAGGCCGACGACGACGGGGTGATCAACCCCGCCACCATCCGGCTGGTGCCGGGGACGATCATCCCCAAGGCGGTCGGCTCGGCCGGGCTGACGCCGCTCGCCAACCCCGGCCGGTTCGACGTGTCGCAGCTCGTGCTCGACGACCTGCGGGCGCGCATCCGCCACGCGCTGCTGGTGGACCGGCTCGCCCCCTTGCACGAGGCGCGCATGACCGCGACCGAGGTGCTGGAGCGGTCGGGCGAAATGGCGCGGCTGCTCGGCGCCACCTACGGGCGGCTCCAGGCGGAGATGCTGACGCCGCTGCTGATGCGGGCGGTGTCGATCCTGCGGCGGCGCGGGGAGATCCCCGACTTCGCCGTGGACGGCCGGCTGGTCGAGCTTCAGCACCGCTCGCCCCTGGCCCAGGCGCAGGCGCAACGCGACGTTCAGGCGACGCTGCAATGGCTCGACACCGCGCAGAGGCTCGGGCCGGAGGCGCTCGCCACGGTGGACGCGGCGGCGACCGCGCGCTGGCTGGGCGAGGCCTTCGGCGTTCCGGCCAAGCTGGTCCGCGCCGAACCGCTCCCGCCGGAGATGCCCGCGCCGGAGATGCCGCCCCCGGACCTTCCGCCGGAGGAGGCCGCCCATGGCTGAGCCCGCCGGCTGGGATTGGCTGGACGGCGTCTCCGCCTCCGCTTCCGAAGGGGCGGCGCCCGCGGGCGACCTCGCCCCGGCCTTCGCCCGCTGCTTCGCCGGGGCGGACGGGGCGGCGGTGCTGCGCGCGCTGAAGGCGATGACGCTCGACCGCGCGCTCGGCCCCGAGGCCCCGGAGCCGGCTCTGCGCCACCTGGAAGGCCAGCGCCAGCTCGTCGCCCTGATCCTCGCGCTGGTCGCGCGGGGCGGCGGCCGCTGACCCGCCTCTTCGGATCCTCCAACCCGAAAACCCCATCAGCAAGGAGTTCTTTTCATGGCCGAGAACCTGCTCACCGCGTCCCTCGCGGCGCCGGAAACCCCGCCCGCCGCCCCGGCCGTCACCTCCTCCGCCGGGGCCGACGCCATGCCGCCGATCCCTGAGAAGTTCCGCGACCCGGAAACCGGCGCGCTGCGCGTCGAGGCGCTGCTGAAGTCCTACCTGGAGCTGGAGCGCCGGCTGTCGGCGCCCCCGGCGGCGCCGGACCTCGACCGCGCCGGCCTGCTGAAGGCGCTTGGCGTGCCCGACGCGCCGGAGGGCTACGGCATCGCCTGCGACCATGGCCTGTTCGAGCCCGACGCCGACATCAACCGCCGCCTGCACGGCGCCGGCTTCTCGCCGGAGCAGGCCCAGCTCGTCTACGACCTCGCGGCGGAACGGCTGGTGCCGCTGGTCCAGGAGCTGGCCGCCGAGTTCCAGGCCGAGCGCGAGGTGGAGCGGCTGGTCGCCCATTTCGGCGGCGAGGAGACCTGGCGGGAGATCTCGCGCCAGCTCCTGTCCTGGGGCGGCCGGAATCTGCCGCCCGCCGCGCTGGCCGGCCTCGCCACCACCTACGAAGGGGTGATGGCGCTGCACCGCATGATGACCGGCGCCGAACCCTCCGCCCTGGCCCGGCCGCCCGGACCGTCGGCCGGGGACGGCGACGCGGAGCTGCAGGCGCTGATGCGTGACCCCCGCTACTGGCGCGACCGCGACCCCGCCATCGTCGCCCGCGTCACGGAGGGCTTCCAGAGGCTCTATCCCGGCCAGGGGTGACGTCCCCGCGAAGGGCCGGCGAGCCGTGGCCCGGCGCCGGCCACCTCCGGGCGTGCCCGCGCCCGGGGTTCGCGGGCCGGGTGCCCGGCGCTGCCGGCCGGACAACTAGCTGTGGCGCCGCGCGGAAAGCGATGTCAGTATCACGAACAAACCTTCGCATCCCGGATGTGGGCAAGCTCGTGGCTGACGTGACCGCGCATCGCCTGGAGAGGGACCCGGACAGGGCAGGGATGGGCGGCCGGGCGGGCAGGCCCCTCCCGATCCTTCCCCCCTCATGACCCTGCGCCGCAAGATCCGCTGGCTGACCTGGATCGGCCTGATCGGCTGCCTGATGGCGGCCGTCCCGGCGCTCTATCTTCTGCGCCATGGGCTGATGGAGGAGCGCGGACGGCTGGCGGCCAATCTCGCCGATTCGGCGCGCGAGGTGCTGACCGACCTCCAGGCCAAGGTGGAGACGGGGGCGTTGACCCCCGGCGCGGCGCGGGCGCTCGCCCAGGAAACCCTGCGGGCCTTCGGCGGCGAACCCTTCCACATCACCGTCTTCACCGGCCGCATCCCGAACCTGGAGGAGCTGGCGGCCGGGCATCTGATCGTCAGCAGCGTGACCTTCGAGCCCTGGGGCTGGACCATCGTCGCCGCCGGCAGCACGCACGACCTGGACCAGGACTTCCGGGTGGCGGCCTTCGCCTTCGCGCTGTTCATCGGCGTGCTGATGGCCTTGAGCTGGCCGCTCGCCCGCTATCTTTCCGCCAACGTGGTCGGGCCGATCGAGGCGCTGTCGGCGCGCATGGCGCGGCTTACCGAGGGGCAGACCGACATCGACATCCCCGGCCGCGACCGCCGGGACGAGTTCGGCGCCATGGCCCGTTCCATGGAGTATTTCCGCCGCGCCGCCGAGGCGCTGATCCAGCGCGACGAGCGCGTCTTCGGCATCATGAACGGCATCGGCGAGCCCATCCTCCTCGTGGACGCGGACGGCATGGTCGAGGAGCACAACCGCGCCGCCGTCGCGCTGTTCGGCCTGCCCGAGGCGGGCTTGCGCGCCGTGCGCTTCCCCGACCTCTTCGCCGAGTCCGACCGCGACACGGTCGAGGCCCTGCTGGAAGGGCAGCGCGGCGGCACGGGCGGGCCGGAGCGCGTCGAGGGGCTGGCGGTGGAACGCGCGGCCGGCCGGGTCGAGGTGTCGCTGACCCTGTCGTCGCTGGCCATCGCCGGGCGGCGCAGCACCGTCTGCATGCTGGCGGACATGACCGAGCGGCTGCGGCACGAGCGGGAGCTGCTGCGGCTGGCGACCCGCGACCGGTTGACCGGGCTGCCCAACCTCGCGCTCATCGAATCCACGCTGGAAACGGCGCTCGACCGCCGGCGCCGCGACGGGCGGCGGCTCGCCGTGCTGTGCCTGGACCTGTCGCGCTTCAAGCTGATCACCGACACGCTGGGCTACAGCGCCGGCGACGCGCTGCTGGTCGAGGTGGCCGCGCGCATCATGCGCGAGGTCGGCGCCGCCGACCGGGTGGGCCGCATCGGCACCAACGACTTCGCCATCGTGCTGGAAGAGATCGGCGAGCCGCAGGAGGCCGCGGCCTTCGCCGACCGGGTCATCGCCTCCTTCGACGCGCCGGTGCGGCTGGCCGATTCGGAGCATTACGTCCGGCCCTCCGCCGGGATCGCGCTCTTCCCCGACCATGCCGGAACGGTGCCGGAGCTGATCCGCGCCGCCGACGCCGCACTCTACGCCGCCAAGCGGCAGGGCGGGCGGCGGCACGCCTTCTTCCGCAAGGAAATGACGGAGCAGGCGCGCCGGCACCTGGCGCTCGACCGCGACCTGCGCGCGGCACTGGCCGAGGGGCAGTTCCGCCTGCATTACCAGCCCAAGGTCTCGCTGCTGGACGGCACGCTCCAGGGCTTCGAGGCGCTGCTGCGCTGGGAGCGGCCGGGGCTCGGCATGGTGTCGCCCGGCGAGTTCATTCCCGTCGCCGAGGAGACCGGCTTCATCGTGCCGCTCGGCGACTGGGTCCTGGCCGAGGCCTGCCGGCAGCAGCGGGCCTGGGCGCTGGAGGGGCTGGACCCCGTGCCGGTCGCCGTCAACATCTCGCCCCGGCACCTGCGCCACCGCTCGGCGGAGGATTTCCGGCGCATCATCGCCGATCACAGCCTGCCCCCGCACCTGATCGAGCTGGAGATCACCGAAGGGGCGGTCATCCAGGACATCGAACACGCCATGGCGGTGCTGGGTGCCCTTCAGGCCATGGGGATCCGCGTGGCCGTGGACGATTTCGGCACGGGCCATTCGTCGCTGGGCTATCTGAAGAGCCTGCCGGTGACGACGCTGAAGATCGACCGCTCCTTCGTCAGCGGCGTGCCGAACGGCCGCAAGGACGCGGCGATCGTCACCACCATCCTCACCATGGCCGAGATGCTGGGGCTGGAGGTCGTGGCCGAGGGGGTGGAAACCCTGGAGCAGGCGGATTTCCTGCGCGGCCTGAACTGCACGCTGGCCCAGGGCTGGCTGACCGGCCGTCCCGGCGAGGCCGCCCGCGCGGCCGAGCTGCTGGTCCAGCGGGAACGCCTCCAGAGCCGGGCCGGGGAACGCTTCCTCGAAAGCGTGGGCGTGCCGGGCTGAGGCCGGCCCCGCGGCGCCGCCGGCCTTGTATCACGGCATCTCACAGGCAGGGCAGCAGGGCGGCGAACCAGGGAAAGCCATGGAGCGACTGACGGACGGCCTGCAGCCGGCCGGCGGGCCGTCCCGCGCCGGGCAGGCCGCTCCCGGGCCGCCTGCCGGCGTGCAGCGAACGTTCGAACCGCTCGCCCATGATGTTGTTCACCAGAACCAGCACATAGAAGACGGCGAACGCCGCCGCGAAGACCGCTGTCGCGACCGCCGCCGTCCCTGCGAGCGTTTGCATGTCACCCTCCGGATTTGTTCCATCATTCGATGGTAGGGCAGACGATCTGGATTGCGAACCGTTCGGTGGTGGTGTTCCGGAGAAATTTAGCGACTTGCCCGGTGTGGAATAGCCTATCCTTCCGGGGCGCCACCGACGCTCGCGGCGTTGACGGTCGAGAGGAATATTTTCTTGACAGAATGGGCGCGATGTCCTAGGGTTGGTCTTGTCAACGCCTGGGGTGCGTCTCCGCTCCTCCCCTCGAACCCCGGGCGTTGACGCCCCTCAGATCCTCCCAATGCCTGTCCCGAAAAGGGCCGGCCGGACAACCGAAAGGCCCGGCCGGCCCTTTTCTTTTCGCGCTCCGCCCGCGGCCGGGCGCGCCGATGCCACACCCTCGGCGCGCCCGACAACCGGGTGGCGGACTGCACCCGCCGGACGGGATCCGCAAGGAACGCGAAAGGAAAATCGTCTTATGTCAACGAGCGTCACCCAGGCCTTCGTCAAGCAATTTGAACGCGAGGTCCACGAATCCTACCAGCGCATCGGCTCCAAGCTGCGCAACACGGTGCGCAGCAAGGGCAACGTGCAGGGCGCCTCCACCGTCTTCCAGCGGGTCGGCAAGGGTTCCGCCGGCACCAAGGCCCGCCACGGCGAGGTGCCGGTCATGAACATCGAGCACTCCCCCGCGGAATGCATCCTCTACGACTTCTACGCCGGCGACTGGGTCGACCGGCTGGACGAGCTGAAGACCAACATCGACGAGCGGCAGGTCATCGCCAACGCCGGCGCCTACGCGCTCGGCCGCAAGACCGACGAGCTGCTGATCGAGGAGATGGACAAGTCCACCAACTTCGCGGGCACGGGCGCCGACGGGCTGACCAAGGCCAAGATCCTGGAAGCCTTCGAGATGCTGGGCGAGGCCGACGTGCCCGACGACGGGCAGCGCTACGCCGTCGTCGGCTGGAAGCAGTGGAGCCAGCTGCTGGGCATCCTGGAATTCGCCAACTCCGACTATGTCGGGCCGGACGAGCTGCCCTGGCGCGGCACCCAGGCCAAGCGCTGGCTCGGCACCCTCTGGCTGCCTCATTCCGGGCTGACCGCCGCTGGCGGCGTGCGCTTGTGCCACTGGTACCACAAGACGGCGGTCGGCCACGCGGCGGGTGCCGACGTGAAGACCGACATCACCTGGCACGGCGACCGGGCCGCGCACTTCGTGAACAACATGATGAGCCAGGGCGCCTGCCTGATCGACCCGGCCGGCGTCGTCACGCTGCGCTGCCTCGAAGGCTGAGACCCGCCGGAGCCCCCCGGCTCCGGTGCATCTCTTCCCGATCCGACATCCTCCAGGGAGTTCTTCATGGCTTACGCAGCGAAGGACCTGAGCGTGCTCGCCTACGCGAACGGCTTCACGCTCTGGCACTACACCACCCCCGATCCGGCGTCGCAGGTGGACGACGCCGGCTATTTCAACGGCGCGTCCGACATGCTGCGCGCCGGCGACATGCTGCTCGCCAACACCGGCACGGGCGGCACGCCCGCCGCGGGCGTCTTCGTGGTCGCCGCCAACATGGGCGGCGTGGTGAACCTCGCCAACCTCACCGCCTTCGACGCGGCCAACAGCGACTGACCGCGCGGGCGAGCCCGTGCCACGGGGCGGAGGCGGTCGGCGCCTCCGCCCCTTTTCCATGTCCCGAGGATTCCCATCCATGGCACTCACCGCGATCGGGCTGTGCAGCCGGGCGCTGCTGAAGATCGGCGCGACGGCGATCACCGCCTTCGACGAGGGCTCCGCCGAGGCGGAGCTGGCCTCGGCGCTCTACGGGCCGGCGCGCGACGCGCTGCTGTCGGCCAACCCCTGGAGCTTCGCCACGCTCCAGGCCACGCTGCCGCGCCTGGCGGCGGGGCCGCTGGCCGACTACGCCCACGCCTACCAGCTTCCGTTGGATTTCCTGCGCGCTCTCGGCGCGGGCGGGGCCGGGCGGGGCCGGGGGCTGGAGTACCGGATCGCCGGGCGGACGCTCCAGGCCGACGGCGAGACGGTCGTGCTGACCTACATCGGCCGCCCGGCGGAGGAGGACTTCCCGCCCTTCTTCGACCAGGCGCTGATCGCCCGGCTGGCGGCCGAGTTCTGCATCCCGCTGACCGAGAACAGCAGCCGGGCCGAGGCGCTCCAGCGTCTCGCCGAGCAGGAGTTCCGGCGCGCCCGCATGATCGACGGCCAGCAGGACAGCCAGCCGGGCTTCACCGACTTCACCCTCATCGAGGCGAGGCGCCGATGACCCGCGTCACCCAGATCAAGACCAACTTCACGGCGGGGGAGATCTCGCGCCGGCTGCTCGGGCGCGGTGACCTGCGCGCCTACGACAATGGGGCGCTGGCCCTGCGCAATCTTTTCATTCACCCCACGGGCGGCGTCACCCGCCGTTCCGGCCTCGCCTTCGCCGACGCGGCGCGCGGGCCGGGCCGGCTCGTCGCCTTCGAGTTCAACACGGAGCAGACCTACCTGCTGGCCTTCTCCGAGGGCCGGATCGACGTCTATCTCGGCGACGGGCGGGTGGCGACGGTGGACGCTCCCTGGACCGCCGCGCAGTTGACGCAAGTCGCCTGGACGCAGAGCGCCGACACGCTGCTGGTCTGCCACCCGGACGTGCCCCCGCGCAAGCTGACCCGCGACGGCCCGGCGAGCTGGACGTTGACCGAATGGAGCTACGTGACGGAGGAGGACCTCGTCCGCATGCCCTTCCACCGCTTCGCGCCGCCCGAGGTGACCGTGAAGCCTTCGGCCACGAGCGGGGCGGTCACCGTCACCGCCTCGGCCCCGGTGTTCGACCCGCTGCTGGAGGGTTGCCGCATCCGCATCGGCGGGCGGCAGCTCCTCGTCACGGGTGTCGCCTCGGCCACGCAGCTCGCCGCCACCGTCAAGGAGACGCTGGCCGGCACGGCGGCCACGGTGAACTGGGACGAGCAGTCCTTCTCGCGCCTGCGTGGCTGGCCGGTGTCGGCGGCCTTCCATCAGGACCGGCTGGTGGTCGGCGGCTCGCGCGACCTGCCGAACCGGCTGTGGATGTCGCGCTCCGCCGATCTCTGGAACTTCGATCTCGGCACCGGCCGCGACGACGAGGCCATCGAGTTCGGCATCCTGTCCGACCAGGTGAACGCGATCCGCGGCCTCTTCTCGGGCCGGCACCTGCAGATCTTCACCTCGGGCGCCGAATACATGGTGACCGGCGATCCGCTGACGCCGCAGAGCATCCAGCTGAACCGGCAGACGCGCATCGGCTCCCCCGTGGACCGCAGCGTCCCGCCGCGCGACGTGGACGGCGCCACGCTCTTCGTGTCGCGCAACGGACGGGAGATCCGCGAGTTCGTCTACACCGACACGGAGGCCGCCTACCAGGCCAACGACCTGGCGCTGCTCGCCCGCCATCTGGTGGCGGGGGCCGCGCGACCAGGATTACGACCAGACCCGCCGGCTGCTCTTCGTCGTCATGGAGGACGGCGCGCTCGGCGCGCTCACCGTCTACCGGGCCGAGCAGGTGACCGCCTGGACCCGGCTGGAGACGGACGGGCTGGTGCGGTCGGTCGCGGTGGTCGGGGACGAGGTCTGGCTGCTGATCGACCGGGAGGGCCGCTGGACGATCGAACGCTTCGACGACGCCCTCAACCTCGACTCCGCGCTGGCCGGGGAAAGCGACACGCCCGCCGCCGTCTGGTCGGGGCTCGCCCATCTGGAGGGGCGCAGCCTCGCGGTCGTCGCCGACGGGGTGGTGCATCCCGCCGTGACCGTCCAGGCCGGCGCCGTCACCGTCGACCCGCCGGCCCGCCGGGTCGAGGCGGGGCTGCCCTACGCGCACCGGATCGAGCCCCTGCCGGCCAACCTGGTCGGGCAGGCGGCACCGGCCGGGACCGGTCCCCTGCGGCTCGTCGCCGTGGCCTTCCGGCTGGAGGAGACGGCGGCGTTGCGCGCCGATCTCGGGCGCGGGCTCCAGGATTTTCCCCTGCACCGGCTCGGCCCGCAGCCGCCGGGCGGTGTCCCGCCGCGCGTCTCCGGCGACCGCCGGCTGCGGGCGCTGGGCTGGCGGCGCGACATCGACCGCCCCCTGTGGCGCATCGAACAGGACGCGCCGCTGCCCTTCACGCTGCTCTCCGTCACCATGGAACTGAAGGCAAACGGCTGATGGCTGGAATCACCCCCTTCGTGACGGCGGCCCTGCCGCTCGCCACCTCCGTCGTCAACGCAACCTCCGCCCGGAGATCCGCCGCATCCGCCACATCCGCCGGTTCGGCTTCCGCCGCCGCGGCCGCGGAGGCGAACGAGCGGGAACTGGCGCTCCAGGCCGATTACGCCCGCCAGGAGCGCGAGCAGGAAGCCCGCCTGCGCCAGGAGGAGCAGGAACGCGCCTGGCGCCGCGAGGACGAGCTGCGCCGCCAGGAGGAGGCCCGGCGCCTCCAGCAGGCCGACCAGGAGCGGATCGCCGCCGAACAGGCCCGCGCCCGCGAGATGAACTGGCTCTCCGCCGGCCAGAACCAGACGGCGGCGCAGCTCCGCGCCGGGCAGGAGGCCGAGCTGCGCACCCGCGAGGCCGACGCGGGGAACCGCCTCGCCCAGGCCAGGGCGACGGCCGAGACCGACGAGCGGCGCCGCGTGGATGCGCTGCGCCGCGCCATGGGGCGCAGCCGCGCCAGCCTCGGCGCGCAGGGGGTGAGCAGCGCCGACGGATCGGGGGAGGCGATCCTGCTCGGGCTCGTCGGGGACAGCGCGGCGGAGCGGCGGGAGTCGCAGGACCTCGACCGCATCCGCCGCCAGGCCGTCCAGCAGGAGCTGGACGACCGCCGGCGCCTGAACCTGCTGGAGCAGGCGCAGCTCGCCGAACGGCAGAGGCTGGAGTTCCTGAGCCGGTTCTACTGAGGCCGCTTCTTTTGACCCGGCGCCTTCGGGCCGCCATCGGGGGATGAACCCATGCCCACTCCCATCCGCGTTCCGCGCGGCAATCCGCGCGCGCAGTATCTCGCCGACGGCGCGCAGACCGTCTTCTCCTTCCCCTTCCCGGTCTTCACGGCCGAGGACCTCCAGGTCTTCCTGGGCGCCGCCCTCCAGTCCACCGGATACGCGGTGGCCGGGGCAGGGGCCACGGCCGGCGGGACGGTCACCTTCGCGGCGGCCCCCGCCGCCGGGACGGCCGTGCTGCTCCGCCGCCGCACCCCCATCGAGCGCACCACCGACTTCAGCGAGAGCGGGCCGCTGCCGGCCTCTTCGCTCAACGGCGAGTTCGACCGGCTGACCGCCGGGCTTCAGCAGGTGGCCGGCGACCAGGAGCTGATGCTGCGCTACGCCGACACCGACCTGCCGGCCTCGAACCTGCTGCCCGGCCGCCTCAACCGGGCGGGCAAGCTGCTGGGCTTCGACTCCGCCGGCAACCCGACGGTGCAGCCGCCGGTGGACGAGGAGGCGCTGTCCACCTACGTTCCGCCGGGAACCGGCGCCGTCAGCCGCCCGGTGCGCGACAAGCTGTCGGACTTCGTGTCGGTGAAGGATTTCGGCGCCGTCGGCGACGGGATCGTGGACGACACGCTGGCGATCCAGGCGGCGATCGCCGCCGCCAAGGCGGTCCATGTGCCGCCGGGCATCTACCGCATCGGCAACACGCTGACGCTTCCCTATGGCCACACGCTGGGCGGGGCCGGCCAAACCTCCATCCTGCGGGCCGCCTCGGCCGCCTTCGACCTAGTCCATCTGCCGGACAGCTACGCCACGCTGCGCGACCTGCGGCTTGAAGGGGGGCTCGCCGGGGTCCGGCTGTTCGGGCGCGACGGACCCTGCGTGCAGAACGCTCTGCTGGACCTGACCGTCTGGGACGCGCGCTACGGGCTGCTGCTCGACGGGTACGCGGATCCCGGCCGGCCCTGCTACTGGAACAACGTGGCGCGGGTGCTGATCGCGCGGCCGGCCGTCCATGGCGTCTGGCTGACCCGCAGCGGCGCGGGCGACACGCCCAACGCCAACCGCTTCCACGCCGTGCGCGTCTATTCGCTGTCGGCGCCGATCTCGGGCAGCGGTTTCTACGTGGAGCAGGGCAAGTACAACAACAGCTTCGTCGATTGCGAAACGGACCTGTCCACCAGCGCTCATTCCTGCTTCCGCGTCGGGGCGAACAGCGAGAAGACGCTGATCGTCAACCTCTACACCGAGACGCTGGGCGGCGTGCCCAACGTGATGCTGGAGGAGGGATCGAACGAGACCGCCATTTCCAACCTGCTGTCGGCCTCGGCCGGGCCGGCGATCCAGGACCTGTCGGGCGGGCGCTACACCGCCAGCAACGCGGGATATCCCGACAAGAACCGCATGGAGCGCAGCCGGATCACGACGCTGACGGTGGAGGCGCTGCGCTTCGACACCGACTACATCGAGCCGGCGGCCGGCGGGCTGGTCGAACTCGACCTGAGAAGCTCGGTCTGCCTGCTCAGCGCCTATGGCGGGCCGGTCGAGGCGCGGCTGCCCGGGGCCGGTTCGGCCAACGGCCACCAGATCACCATCAAGAAGACCGACGCCTCGGCCAACACCGTCACCATCACGGAAGCGGGCGGTCCGGGGCCGGACGGGCGCAGCGTGGCGCTCGGCAACCGCTACGACATGGTGACGCTGGTCTCCAACGGGGCGGGCTGGTGGATCGTCGGCGGCACCAACCCGCCGGGCAACAGCCACTTCCACGAGGGAGCCCCGCTGTTCGAGCCGGACCTGAACCAGTCGCTCTATCTGGTCAGCGCCTATGGCGGTGCCGTGGAGGTGCGGCTGCCGGTGCCGGGTGCCCCGCACGCCGTCGGGCGAAGCCTGACCGTGAAGAAGACCGATCCGTCCGGCAACCCGGTCACCGTCACCAAGCAGGGCGGCGGCGGCCCCGACAACGAGCCCATCCCGCTGACCGGCCAGGGCCATGCGGTGACCGTCATGTCGAACGACGCCGGCTGGCACATACTGGGACGCAACCCATGACGGTGCCGGCGAGGGTGGGAGCGGAGGCGGCGAGGAAGGGCTTCGTCGCCTTCGTCCAGGACTGGAACCGCCTGTCGGAGCTGAGCACGCCGCGCCACCACCGGGACCTCGCCGCCTGGCTGGAGGAGCGCTGCCGGGGCCACAACCGCAACATGCTGCTGATGGCCTTCCGCGGGGCCGGCAAGTCCTCGCTGGTCGGGCTGTTCGCCGCCTGGCTGCTGTACGACGACCCCAACCGGCGGCTTCTGGTGCTGGCCGCCGACCTGAAGCTGGCGAAGAAGATGGTGCGCAACGTGAAGCGCATCATCGAGCGCCACCCGGACACGGCCGGGCTGAAGCCCCCGGCGCGGGACCGGGACCAGTGGGCGCAGGACCAGTTCACGGTGGTGCGCACGCGGGAGCTGCGCGACCCGTCCATGATCGCCAGCGGCATCGGCGGCAACATCACGGGCAGCCGCGCCGACGTGGTGATCTGCGACGACGTGGAGGTGCCGCGCACCTCCGACAGCGCGGTGAAGCGCGACGACCTGCGCGAGAAGCTGGCGGAGATCGAATATGTGCTGGTGCCCGGGGGCGCCCAGCTCTATGTCGGCACGCCGCACAGCTACTACACCATCTACGCCGACGAGCCCCGGCCGGAGGCGGGCGAGAGCGTGCCCTTCCTCGACGGGTTCGAACGCAAGCTGCTGCCCGTCTACACCGAGGACGAAACGGGCCGGCGGACCTACGCCTGGCCCAAGCGCTTCGACGAGGCGCAGGTGAACCGCATGCGCAAGGCGACCGGCCCGAACAAGTTCAGCAGCCAGATGCTGCTGAAGCCGGTGAACATCGCGGAGGGCTGGTTCGACCCCGGCCGGCTCGGGATCTACGACGGGGAGCTGGACTACCGCGAATCGCGCGGGCGGGCGGTGCTGACGCTGAATGGCGCCCGGCTCGCCTCGGCCTCCTGCTGGTGGGATCCGGCCTTCGCCCGCCCCTCCGCCGAGGGTGTGCGGCGCGGCGACTCCAGCGTCGTGGCCGCCGTCTTCGGCAGCGAGGACGGGCGCTTCTTCCTGCACCGGCTGCGCTACCTGACGGTGGACGCGGCGGACGAGCACAGCGAGGCCGAGCAGCAGTGCCGGCAGGTCGCCGCCTTCCTGCGGGACCACCACCTGCCCAACGTGCGGGTGGAGATCAACGGGGTCGGGCGCTTCCTGCCGGGCCAGCTCCGCTCCGTGCTGAGGAAGACCGGCACGCCCGCCGCCGTGATCGAGGAGTCCAGCCGCAAGGCCAAGGCCGAGCGGATCGAGGAGGCCTACGCCGCCATCCTCGCCGACAACCGGCTGCTCGCCCACCGCAGCGTCTGGAGCACGCCCTTCATCCGCGAGATGCGGGAATGGCGGCCGGACGGGAGCTACCGCGGGCACGACGACGGGCTGGACGCCGTCGCCGGCTGCCTGCTGTGCGAGCCCTACCGCTTCGAGAAGCCGGGCGCCGCCCGGCCGGCGGCGCCCGGTGCAGGCGCTGTGGAGCGTCCTCTCGGCCGACCGCGTCCGGACTGGCGGGGGATGGCGCCGGTGGTGGCGCCGTCGGACTGGGACGTGTGAGGCCGGCCCCGCGAGGGGGCGTGCGAGGCGGTCAGGCAAGGCGGGCGCGAGCCCGCCTTTTTCTTTGCCCTTTTCCATTCACGACGAGGAGAGACCCCATGGGTGAGAGTTTCGGTCCGGGCCTGGACCTGGGCTGGTGGATCACGGCGGTGGAGCTGCCCGCGATCTCCGGCCTGTTCTGGTTGATCGGGCGGCTGCGCAAGGACGCCGAGACGGCGATGGAGACCCTGCGCGGCCGGGCGGAGGAGGGGCAGGCGCAGCTCCGCGAGGCGCTGGCCGCCTACAAGCTGGAGGTGGCCAAGAGCTACGTGTCCGTCTCCACGCTGAAGGACGTGGAGCAGCGGCTGACCGGCCATCTGCTGCGCATCGAACACAAGCTGGAATCCCGGCCCGCCGCGCTCGGCGCCGGCCTTCCCCAGGAGGTGCGGTCATGAGCCGGCGCGTCCTGACCCCGGTCCGGCCGGTCTCGGCGGCCTCCGCCCCGATCCCGGCTCCGCCTGCGGACGACCCCGTGGACATCCTCGCCCGCACCCTGTGGGGCGAGGCGCGCGGGGAACCGGTGCGCGGCATCGAGGCGGTCGCCGCCGTCGTCATGAACCGCGTCGCCCGCGCGCAAAGGCGTGGCGGCTGGTGGTGGGGCGACAGCGTGGTCGCGGTCTGCCGCAAGCCCTATCAGTTCTCCTGCTGGAACGTGGGAGACCCGAACCGGGCGAAGCTGCTGGCGGTGACGGCGGACGACCCGGTCTTCGCCGCCTGCCTGCGTGTGGCGCGCCGGGCCGTGTCGGGCCTGCTGCCCGACCCGACCGGCGGGGCGACGCACTACCACCGGGCCGGCATCAGCCCCGCCTGGGCGCGCGGCCATGGGCCCAGCGCCGAGATCGGCCATCACCTCTTCTACAACAGCGTGGAGTGAACGGCGCGCTTCCAGCCCCCTCCGCGCGGTGAGGGGGCTGGGGCCGTCGACCATCCGTGGTCACCGCCGTGGTTGGCCCGGCATGCTGGATATCCCCTTCCGCAAGCGTTCCGGCGGGATGCGCGCCGGATCGGCGCGAGTCTGGAGCGTCTGCGCAATGGGGGGGCCCTCTACTTTTGACAGAGAGGACATCCTACAAGAATTTTGGTGCATGACCGAACCGGACGTCGTTCCGGTACTATGGAGTAAACACCACGAGGATATTCGGTATAGGGGTTGCAACCCGTGATTACCGGCTCTAGCATTTCATTGCTGCATAACGCAGGCTCAGCGATGTCTGTGCGTATCCGGATTGTGCGCTGCTGTCGTGGGCGTCAAACGTAAACACAGGACCCGGAATAAATATGGCCACAGTATTTGCGAACGGTAGAATCAATTTAGACGGCGATGAAGGGGCAACAGGCATCCAATGGGATAACTTTTATGTGACTAATGATAGCGCTACGAATGTGTCCTGGCGGTATACGTTGGGAGGATCTCCTGTATTTGACGTTTCTATGTCTGGTTCATTCTGGAATAACTATTACGGCCCATATGGCAATGTGAGCACGCTTACGGCTACATCGCCTAATGGAGGTATGCTTTTTTCGGTTTCTGGTATGGATTTGAGCTTTTGGAGTCTGTCTGATTTCGAAAGTAAGCTTAGCATGGATTATATTCTTCGGCACTCTGATTACATAGTAGCATCCAGCTATGATGATGGTTTGTATGGTTACACAGGAAATGATAGCATCCTGGGAAAAGCAGGAAGCGACTACATCGATGGCGGCAGCGGTAGCGATGTGTTGTACGGCAACACTGATCATGACGTGCTTTATGGAGGAGATGCCGCCGACGTTCTCTTTGGTGGGCTCGGGCACGATGCATTGATTGGCGGCTCCGATAATGACGGATTGTTCGGCGGTCAGGGAAATGACCGCTTGGATGGAGGCTATGGTAACGACGATCTACGGGGAGGTGCCGGTGCCGACACCTTCCTTGTGCGTGATTGGTATGGCGCGGATCGGGTGTTGGACTTCAATCCATGGGAAGGTGATCGGATAGAAATGTCTCCTGGTCAAATCTACGCAGTCAGCAGCACTTCTGCTGGTGAAGCGGTTCTTTCGTTGGCGAGTGGAAGTACGCTTACGCTCTTGAATTTTGCGACACCCGCGTTTTCGTCGGAATGGATCACATACGCCTAAGAGCCGAATGAAGGCTGCTTACGCCGCGTCGCCCTTCCAACTTCCCGCAGCCTCACCGTCCCGCGGCCTCACCGTCCCGCGGCACAGCCGCGAACGTGCGGTGCCGAGTTCAACCCGGAGGCGGGCCGCCGCGTTGGTGTAATCCAGCCCGTCGGGGCGAAACGCCATGATGGCGTCGCGCAAACCCGCTGGCATGCGGTCGAGGACTCTCAGCGTCTCGTGAAAAAGGACGGCCGGCGAACCGGCTGTCCGGGTCATTTGGCTTCATGGGCACGCCCTGGCGCGGCCTGGGCATTGCCACAGGCTGAACCAACCGCGCCGTGGCGGCACGGGCAATCCGGCACGGAAAGGCACGCCCCCGTAGAGAGGCGGGCCGAGGCGGTATCGGTCGAGGGGCGCCCTGGCGGGGATCCCGCCTGTCCAAACGGCTGATGGCCGACAGGGCTCCGGGCGGCGCGACCCTTCTACCCCGCTCTGCGCGAAAGTAGTAGCGTTGCGGTTCACCCAAGTCAGGAGGTCATGGTGAGCGCCCAGGAACTGCATCGTCTAGAGAATGACGCCGAAAGCAACCCCGAGCTGAAAGCGTTCGTCGCCCAGGCCATCTCGGATGCGGCTGGCGCATCGGCAGCCCTGAAGGCGCGGGGCTATGACGTGTCGGAGGAGGACCTTCAGGGTGTCGGGGCGACCGAACTCAACGACGACAACCTTGATAAGGTTGTCGGAGCAGGGGCGCGTCTCCACCACTTTTCCTAGACCTTCGAGCGCAGAAAGGCCCGCCTCTCCAGCTGGAGGGACGGGCCAGTTTGCTGTCACCCCCGGACCTGTCACAGGGGCGGGATCAGTGTGCGGCCGATAATCGAGGATCGCACATATGGATGAAGGTGATAGAGAAGCCCGCCAGAGGGGATCTGGCGGCCTCCCGGACGATCCGGGATCAATCCTGGTGGTTGATCATCGCCTGGTAGATCTTCCAGGCGACCTCCACTGACACGCCGCCGGCGCGCGAACCGGATGCGAGCATCGCCGCGCTGGGCTTCAGCGGGACCGTGGTCCGGCTGACCTCGGCCGGGAAGTCCGCCGGCGCGCCGGACGTGAAATCGATCCGGCTCGCCGTCTGGCTTTCCCGCGGCAGCGTCATGGAAATGGCGTTCATCGGCGTTCCCCCTGGTGTTCGGCCCCCGCGCTTTGACGCGCCGGGTGCCCCTCCCTTGGCAAGTTCGGTGCCAAGGAACGCGAGAGAGGCGCGCAAGTCCAAAAAGCCTATGGTTGCAAGGCTTTCGGCCTTTGCGGAAAGGGGGCGGGAAATATTCTGAGCCGGCCCGAGATGCAAAATGCATTCGGCCCTTTGCGGATCCGTTTGCAAAATGCAAATCCTTGGCGATCTGCACCGCCTTCGGCTAGTGTCCGAGCCGCCATGACCGAGCGAATCATCTATCACATGTGCCGGGCCGAGGAGTGGGAGGGCGCGCGCGCCACCGGCTCCTATCCCGGCTCCTCGCAGGACGAGGCCGACGGCTTCATCCATTTCTCCACCGCCGCCCAGGTCGAGGAGAGTGCCGCCAAGCACCGCGCCGGCCAGGACGGGCTGGTGTTGCTGACCGTGGACGGCGACGCGCTGGGCGAGGACCTCTGGTGGGAGCCGTCGCGCGGCGGCCAGCTGTTCCCGCACCTCTACGCGGCGCTGCCCGTCTCCGCCGTGCTGCGCGCCGACCCGCTGCCGCTGGGCGCCGACGGCCGGCACGTCTTCCCGCCGCATCTTCACGATCCGGCAGGGCAAGATCCGGCAGAGCAAGATCCGGAAGGGCTGCCGACGTGATCGACCTCTACCCCGTCGTCGGCCCGCTCCTGCGCAGCCTCGACCCGGAGCGGGCGCACGGGCTGACCCTCCGGGCGCTGGCCGCGGGCCTCGTTCCGTCCGTGCGCGGCGCCGACGATCCCATCCTGCGCACGCGCGTGCTGGGGATGGACTTCGCCAACCCGGTCGGGCTGGCCGCCGGTTTCGACAAGAACGCCGAGGTGGTGGATCCGGTGCTTCGGCTCGGCTTCGGCTTCGCCGAGGCGGGCAGCGTCACGCCCCGCCCGCAGCCCGGCAACCCGCGCCCGCGCCTGTTCCGCGCGACGGAGCAGGGGGCGGTGATCAACCGCATGGGCTTCAACAACGAGGGGCTGGAGGCCTTCGCCGCCCGGCTGGAGCGCCGCCGCGACGACCCGCGCCGCGCCCCCGGTGTCTTCGGCGCCAACCTCGGCAAGAACAAGGACACGGAGGACGCCGCCGACGACTACGTCATCGGCGTGGCGCGGCTCGCCCCGCTCGCCGACTATCTCGTGGTCAACGTCTCCTCCCCCAACACGCCGGGCCTGCGGGCGCTCCAGGGGCGCGAGCCCTTGCGCGCGCTGCTGGGCCGGGTGCTGGACGCGCGTTCCGCCCGCGGCCTGACCCGGCCGCCGCCCCTGCTGCTGAAGGTCGCCCCCGACCTGACGGAGGAGGACAAGGCCGACATCGCCGCCGTGGCGCTGGAAACGGGAATCGACGGGCTGATCGTCTCCAACACGACCATCGCCCGCCCGGCGGAGATCCCGGAGCCCCTGCGCAACGAGGCCGGCGGGCTGTCGGGGCGCCCGCTCTTCGGGCCGTCCACCGCCGTGCTGCGCGACCTGCACCGGCTGACCGGGGGCCGGCTGCCGCTGGTCGGCGTCGGCGGCGTCGCGTCCGGCGCCGACGCCTACGCCAAGATCCGGGCCGGCGCCTCGCTGGTGCAGTTCTACTCCGCGCTGGTCTATGCCGGACCGTCGCTGGTGACGGCGATCAAGCGCGACCTGGCCGACCTGCTGCGCCGCGACGGCTTCGCTTCGGTCGCGGACGCGGTCGGGGCGGATGCGGCCGGGGCGGAAGCGCGCTAAGCCATGACGCTCCTCACGCACCTCGTCTACGCGCTGGCCTATCTGATCGCCGGCCTGTCGGTGGGGGCGACGCTGCCGGCCATGCGGCCGGCCATGGACCCGCTCGTCGGCTGGCTTGCCGGGGCGGTCGTCGTGCTGGCCGGCGGGCTGCTGCACGAGATGGCGACCCGTCTGGACCGGGAGCGCACGGTGCGCCGCCGCATGGGGCAGCTCCTCGACACGGTCGAGATGCTGGAAGGGGAGGTGGCCCGCCACAAGGCCATCCTCGACCAGCTGACGCGCGCCGGTGCGGCGCCCGGCGCCAACCCGGGCGCCAACCCGAGCTATGAGACGATGGTGCAGGAGGTGAAGCTCCTCCAGTCGCTCGTCGGCCAGCTCACCGAGCGGCGCGCCACGGCGGAGGCGCGCCACCGGCATCCGGCGGAGCCGCGCGTCGCCGAGCCGGCGATGCAGGCGCCCGCCGCCCGCCGCGCTCCCCTCATCAGCCGCCCGGCCCCGCGCGGCATTCCCGACGACAACGCCCCGCCGCTCGACGACGACACGGTGCTGGAGGCGGTGCGCGACGCACTGAAGGCCGACCGCATCGACATCTACCTCCAGCCCATCGTCAGCCTGCCCCAGCGCAAGCACCGCTTCTACGAGGTCTTCTCGCGCGTGCGCGCGGCCGACGGGCACCAGATCATGCCCGACCGCTACCTGCAGATCGCCGAGCGCGAGGGGCTGATCGCCACCGTGGACAACCTGCTGCTGGTCCGCTGCATCCAGCTGATCCGCGAGACGGAGCGGCGCCAGCATTCCATCGGCTTCTTCTCCAACATCTCCGCCGCGACGCTCAGCGACGCCGACTTCATGCGCCAGTTCCTGCATCTGATGGCGCAGAACCAGCCGCTGGTGCCCAAGCTGGTCTTCGAGATGAGCCAGCAGGACCTGCGCGAGGGCGGCGCCGTCACCATGGGCATCCTCTCGCAGCTCGCCCGGCTGGGCTTCCGCTTCTCCATGGACCAGGTGAGCGACCCGGACCTCGACGTGGATGCGCTGCTCCGCCACGAGTTCCGCTACGTGAAGCTCGACCGCGGGCTGCTCGCCGACACGGCCATGGCGCCGCGCGTGGAGGCCCTGCGCCGCGCGCTGGACGGTCACCCCATCGACATCATCGTCGAGAAGATCGAGACCGAGGCCCAGCTCATCGACGTGCTCGACACCGGCTTCGACTTCGGCCAGGGCTACCTGTTCGGCGAGCCCCGCCTGTCGCGCAAGCCGGCGTGAGTGCCGGGACGGCGCTGTTGCATGGTAACGCCTGACGTCACCAACACCGTGCGCCACGCTCTCGTTCGCCGTGATCAAGCCGTTCGGTAGGACAGAAGCTGTGCTGCCTGCTGGTGACTCGTTCCGAGGAATGGCGTCCGCAAGAGATGAAGCGGAGTGCGGAAGTGAGCTATCCGCCTGGGGCAATCCATTTCTGAAGAGGATGGGGCTCTGGTCTTGTTCTTCTGCGGCGACGGCGCGTGGGGTGTAAAGGACAGCGGGTTTCATTGCCGCTTCAGGAAAGGATATCCGCTCATGCGCGACCGCGCTCCCATTCATCCCGGGGAGACACTGCGGGAGGAGTTCCTGGAGCCCATGGGGCTCTCGGCCTACCGGCTGGCAAGGGACATCGGCGTCCCGCTGACCCGGATCACCGCGATCCTGGACGGGAAGCGCGCGATCACGGCCGACACCGCCCTGCGCCTGTCCCGCTTCTTCGGCCTGTCCGAGCGGTTCTGGATCGACCTCCAGGCCGGCCACGACCTCGCCCTGGCCAAGGCGGCGCTCGGCGTTCGGCTCGACGCGGAAGTCCGCCCCCTTGCCGCGGCGGATAGCAAGGGAATTGTGGACGGTGTGAAAGCGCGGTAGAACGGGCGCCTCCGGCCGCGAGCCGGAATCGGTTTTAACGCAAAGAAATGGTGACTTCGGTGACGTCCAACATCGCCATCACGCTGCCCGACGGCAGCGTGCGGGAGTTCGACCGGCCGGTCACGGGGGCGGAGATCGCCGCCTCCATCGGACCGCGCCTTGCCAAGGATGCACTTGCCGTCAAGCTGGACGGCCAGGTGAAGGACCTCACGACCACCGTCACCGGCGACACCAAGATCGAGATCGTCACGCGCGGCCATCCCGACGCGCTGGAGATCATCCGCCACGACGCCGCCCACGTGATGGCGGAGGCCGTGCAGGAGCTGTATCCCGGCACGCAGGTGACCATCGGCCCGGCGATCGCCAACGGCTTCTATTACGACTTCGCGCGCGAAACCCCCTTCACGCCCGACGATCTGACGCGGATCGAGGCGAAGATGCGCGAGATCATCGAGCGCGACCGCCCCTTCACGCGCGAGGTCTGGTCGCGCGACGAGGCCGTGCGTTTCTTCACGGAGAAGGGCGAGCGCTTCAAGGCGGAGCTGGTCGGGGCGATCCCGGAGGACCAGCAGATCTCCATCTACCGGCAGGGCGACTGGCTCGATCTCTGCCGCGGCCCGCACGCGCCCTCCACTGGCCGCGTCGGCCAGGCCTTCAAGCTGATGAAGCTGGCCGGCGCCTACTGGCGCGGCGACAGCAAGAACCCGATGCTCCAGCGCATCTACGGCACCGCCTGGCGCGACGAGAAGGAGCTGAAGGCCTACCTGCACCAGCTCGAGGAAGCCGAGAAGCGCGACCACCGCCGGCTGGGCAAGGAGATGGACCTGTTCCACCTCCAGGAGGAGGCGGTCGGGTCGGTGTTCTGGCACCCCAAGGGCTGGACGCTGTACCGGACGCTGGAGAACTACATCCGCGCCAAGCTCCAGGCCGACGATTACGTCGAGGTGCGCACGCCGCAGCTCATCGACAGCTCGCTGTTCAAGGCGTCCGGCCACTGGGACATGTACGGCGACAACATGTTCAAGGTGGAGGCCGACGAGGGGCAGAAGCTGCTCGGCATCAAGCCGATGAACTGCCCGGGCCACGTGCAGATCTTCCGCCAGGGGCTGCGCTCCTACCGCGACCTGCCGATCCGCATGGCCGAGTTCGGCTCCTGCCACCGCAACGAGCCGTCGGGCGCGCTGCACGGCATCCTGCGCGTGCGCGCCTTCACCCAGGACGACGCCCACATCTTCTGCACGGAAGAGCAGGTGCCGTCGGAGGCCGCGAACTACTTCAAGCTCCAGCTCGGCGTCTACAAGGACCTGGGCTTCGAGGACATCAACGTGAAGCTGGCCCTGCGCCCGGACGTCCGCGCCGGCAACGACGCGGTGTGGGACCGCGCCGAGGAAGGGCTGCGCGAGGCCCTGCGCAGCGCCGGGCTGGAGTTCGAGGAGCTGCCGGGCGAGGGCGCCTTCTACGGCCCGAAGGTGGAGTTCCACCTGACCGACGCCATCGGCCGGACCTGGCAGTGCGGCACGCTGCAGCTCGACTTCGTGCTGCCGGAGCGGCTCGACGCCTCCTACATCGGCGAGGACAGCCAGCGTCACCGCCCGGTGATGCTGCACCGGGCCATCCTGGGCTCGCTGGAGCGCTTCATCGGCATGCTCATCGAGCATTACGCCGGCAAGTTCCCGCTCTGGCTCGCCCCGGTCCAGGCCGTGGTCTGCACCATCACCAACGAGGCGGACGGCTACGCCGCCGAGGTGCTGAAGGCGCTGAAGACCAAGGGCATCCGCGCGGGCATAGACACCCGCAACGAGAAGATCAACCTGAAGGTCCGCGAGCACAGCCTTCAGAAGGTCCCGCTGCTGCTGGTCGTCGGCAAGCGCGAGGCGGAGGAGCGCACGGTCGCCATCCGCACCCTTGGTGGTAAGGATCAGGAAGTCCTTGCCCTGGACGCGGCGCTCACTAAACTTGTCGAGGAAGCCCGTTCCCCGGCGGGAGACCGGGCCTTCGACTCACCGTTTTAACCCACGCTTCTCCGGGTTCGGACGTCCGATGAGGGGCCGGACCCGGAGCGGCCACCAGCCCATGGAGACGCTCCATAGCCCGGATCCCTTCCGAAGCCGCTCCCACCCGCGATGGGCCGCGGGTCAACCGGGAGATTTCGGCACGCTCTGTCCGTCTCGTCGGGGCTGACGGCGAGATGGTGGGCGTCGTCTCGTTGCGCGACGCGCTCCTGGCCGCGGAGGACGCCGGCCTCGACCTCGTGGAGGTCGCGGCCCAGGCCGATCCGCCCGTCTGCAAGATCCTCGATTACGGCAAGTACAAGTACGAGGAGCAGAAGAAGGCCAACGAGGCGCGCAAGAAGCAGAAGATCATCGAGGTCAAGGAGATCAAGCTCCGCCCCGGCATCGATGACAATGACTACGACGTGAAGATGCGCGCGGCGCGCCGCTTCATCGACGAGGGCGACAAGGTCAAGGTGACGCTTCGCTTCCGCGGCCGCGAGATGGCCCACCAGGATCTCGGCATGAAGGTGCTGGTCCGCGTCCGCGACGATCTGGAGGGCGTGGCGAAGGTCGAGCAGATGCCCAAGCTCGAAGGCCGCCAGATGATCATGGTGCTGTCGCCGCGCTGAGGCGTGTCCCAGCCTCCGGCTGAACATGGCCGCCGCTCCCCTGCCAAGGGGGCGGCGGCCTTTCTCTTTGGCGACGCCCGCCGGGCCGGCCGCCTTACCGCCCGCCGGTCACGTTCAGCAGCGTGCCGTTCACGTAGGAGGCGGCGTCCGACAGCAGCCAGAGGGCGGCCTCGGCGACCTCCTCGGCGGTGCCGGCGCGGCCCATGGGCAGGGAGGCGGCGTAGAGGTCGAGGCGGTTGCGGCCGTCGGCGAGCTTCTGCATGTCGGTGTCGATCAGGCCGGGCCGGATCGCGTTGACGCGCAGCCCCTCGTTGGAGACCTCGCGGGCCAGCCCGATGGTGAGGCTGTCGATGGCGCCCTTGCTGGCGGCGTAGGCCACGAACTCGCCCGGCGAGCCCAGCACGGAGGCGATGGAGGACAGGTTCACGATGGCGCCGCCACGGCCGCCGTGGCGCGTGGACATGCGCCGCACCGCCTCCTGGCAGCAGAGGATCGTGCCGGTGATGTTGACCTCCATCAGCCGGCGGACGCTGGCGGGGTCGAGATCCTCCAGCCGGCCGAAGGGGCCGACGATGCCGGCGCTGTTGACCAGCCCGGTCACCGGGCCGAAGGCGGCCTCCGCCGCGTCGAACAGCGCCTTGGCCGCACCCTCCTCGGCGACGTTCGCGCGGACGGCGACGGCCCGGCCGCCGGCCTCGGTGATGGCGCGCACGGTCGCGTCGGCGGCCTCGGCGTTGGCTTCGTAATTCACCAGCACGGCGTGGCCGCGCGCGGCGGCCAGCCGGGCGGTCGCGGCGCCGATGCCCCGGCCGGCGCCGGTGACGATGATCGTGGACATGCTTTCCTCCCGCGTCCCAAGCGTCGTTTCCATGACCGGCATGATGGGCGGAGCGTCCGGGCGGGCGCAACCGTTGCCGTCCGGCGGCCTGAAATTATGGGGTATCGCATTGCGTGGCCCGACGGGCATCACGACCTGTCAGGAAGCTTCATATGACGTTGAGCCGATGCCCCGGACCTCCTTCCTGCGCCGCCTCGCCCTCTCCGCAGCCCTTGCCCTCCCGCTCAGCCTCGGCGCCTGGAGCGCGCACGCGCCTGCCCAGGCGCAGGGCGCCTCGTTCGAGCTGTTCGGGGAGAGCTTCCGCAGCGTCGACGAGATCCTGAAGCACGGCCGCGGCGGCGGCGTGCGCTTCCATGACCGGCAGGGCCGCTTCCTCGGCACGGTGGGGGAGCGCTACGGCGACATGGTGCCCCTGGAGAAGCTGCCCAAGCATCTGGTGCAGGCACTGATCGCCAAGGAGGACCGGCGCTTCCTGGAGCATGGCGGCCTCGACTACCAGGGGCTGGCGCGCGCGCTGGCCATCGCGGCGACCTCCGGGCGGTTCAGCCAGGGCGGCAGCACGCTGACCCAGCAGACGATGAAGCTGATCTTCCTCAAGGACTACGACCGCTGGACCCGCAAGGCGCTCGAACTCTACAGCGCCAACGAGTTCGAGGACGAGATCGGCAAGCGCAACGTCCTCTACCTCTATCTGAACCGCGCCTATTTCGGCTTCGGCGCCTATGGCGTGGACGCGGCGGCGCGCATCTACTTCGCCAAATCGGCCGGCCGGCTGAGCCTGAAGGAATCGGCGCTGCTGATCGGCTCCCTGCCGGCGCCCGCGCGGCTCAACGTCTTCAACGACGCCAAGCGCGCGGAGGAGAAGGCGGCCATCGTGCTCGACACCATGGTGGAGGCCGGCTTCATCACCAAGAGCGCCGCCGAGCAGGCCAAGCGCCAGCGCCCGATGCTGGCCCAGGAGCACAAGGCCGCGATCCTGGCCTCGGGCCATTTCCGCGAGACCGCGAAGACCCATTTCGACCGCTTCGCCAAGCGGCATTACCGCGGCGAGGAGAAGCCGGACGCGACCTTCACCGTGCGCACGACGCTGGACCTCGACCTCCAGGAGGCGGCGGTGCGCGCGGTGGATGTGGTGACGAAGCGCCGGGCCAAGGCGATGGGCGACGCGCAGGTGGCGCTGGTCGCGATGGACGGCGACGGCGAGGTGCTGGCGATGATCGGCGGGCGCGACTTCGCCGCCCGGCGCGACCATTTCAACCGCGCGCTGCTGGCCCGCCGCCAGCCGGGCTCCACCTTCAAGCTGTTCGTCTATCTGGCGGCGCTGGAACGCGGGCTGACGCCGGCCTCCCCGGTGGACGGCTCGCGCCTGACCTTCGCCAACGGGACCACCATCCGCAACTTCGACAACCGCTACGACGAGAGCCTGACCCTGGCCGAGGCGCTGGCCCATTCCACCAACACGGCGGCCGTCCGGCTGACCCGCGGCCACGAGGACGAGGTGGTGGCGGTGGCGCGCCGTCTGGGCGTCACCTCGCCGCTGACCGGCGAGACCGGCCTGGCGCTGGGGGCGAGCGAGACGACGCTGCTGGAGATGACGCGCGCCTACGCCACGGTCGCCAACGGCGGCTTCGCGGTCAGCCCGCACCTGTTCCGGGCCATCACCGACCCGGACGGCAAGGAGCTGTTCGCCTATGACGGGCGCAAGCGCGAGCGCGTGATCGCGCCGGAGCACGCGACGGCGATGAGGGCGATGCTGTCCGGGGTGCTGACCGGGGGCACGGGGCGCGCCGCGCGCGTGTCCTTCCCGGCCGGCGGCAAGACGGGCACCACCAACGACTACCGCGACGCCCTGTTCGTCGGCTTCGCCAACGGCATCACGGTGGGTGTGTGGGTCGGCAACGACAACAACACCCCGATGAGGAGCGTCAACGGCGGCTCCGTCCCGGCCGAGATCTGGCGCGCCTTCATGATCGAGGCGGCCAAGCTCGGCAAGTAACGGGGTGAACAACCGGTGAGCGAATACTCTATTCGCTCACCGGAGCGCCCGACGGGCGCCGCGCCACGTGGCGCGGTAAGCCTGCGTGGCGTTTGAACGCAAATACGGCAAGCGACAGGCTTGCCGGTACGTCGCCTTTAGGCGACTGAGAGCTTCACGTCGAGGCTGTTCTTGGTGGCGTGGGAGTAGGGGCACACGATGTGGGCCTTCTGCATCAGGCTCTCGGCGACGTCGCGCTCGATGCCCGGCAGGCTGGCTTCCAGCGCGACGTCGAGCCCGAAGCCCTCGCCATCCTCGCGCGGGCCGACGCCGACCGTCGCGGTCACCGTCGCCTCGGCGGGGATGCGGACATTCTCCTTGCGGGCGACGACCTTCAGCGCGCCCAGGAAGCAGGCCGAATAGCCGGCGGCGAAGAGCTGCTCCGGGTTGGTGCCGTCGCCGGTCTTGCCGCCCATCTCGACTGGGGTGGCGAGGGTGACGCTGAGCTTGCCGTCGTCGCTGGCGGCCTTGCCCTCGCGTCCGCCGGATGCGGTGGCCTTGGTCGTGTACGCCATGGTGTTTCCTCCTGATGCGGCGCCGGGTGCCGGCGCGCGGGTCTGACGCGGAGGACGCTAGGGTGCCGGCGCCGTGGCGGCCAGACTTCGCCTCGGCTATTCCGCCCGGTGGAATGGGAATGCGGGGGGAAGGCCCGGCTCAGCGGCCCCGGACCGGCACCAGCAGGGCGCCGCCGACGAAGCCCAGCACGCGCCCGTCCCGGCCGACCTGGTACCAGTTGCCCCGGTTGCCGAGGACGGTGACCGTTTCCCCCTTCTCCAGCACGTCGAGCACCCGCGCGTTGCAGCCGGGGCCGGCCCGCAGATAGGCGTCGGACACCACGCGCACGCGGGTGCCGGCGGGCACGGGGTCGCGCGCGTTGGCCGGCAGGTCGTCGGGCAGGGCGCAGCCGTCCTCCGCCCTCGCCTCGGACGGTGTCGCCGCCCAGGGGCTGCTCCCGGTTTCACCCGTACCCGCCGCTCCGCCCGCGCGCGGCGGCGGGCTGTCGGAGAGATAGTTGCCGTGGGTGTAGCCCTTCCGGCCGTTGCGCGCCACCCGCGCCCAGCCGTTGGGGAGCGTTTCCATCCGTTCGATGCGGTCGCCGCGCGACAGCCCATCGACGATGCGGCCGTTGCGGTTCGGCGCGTCGCGCACATAGACGTCCTGCTCCGCCCAGACGGTGCGCCCGCCGCCCGCCGCCGGTTTCGCCTCCGCCGCGGCGGGCGGCGCGGCCTTCGCCGGGGTGGGGAGTTCCGGTTTCGGAGCTGGGACCGGGACCTCGGCGGCCCGCTCCGCCGGCGCGGGCGGCGCCGGCGTCGCGGCTGCCGGTTGGGGAGGTGCCACGGCAACGGGAGCCGGAAGCGGGGGCGCCGTGACGGCGGGCGGCGTCCCGTCCGCCGGGACCTCGCCCGGCAGGGGCGCCGAAAGGGGAGGCGCCACCACCGGCGGAGGAGCGGCGGGAAGCCGGGGTGCCGACGCCGCGCGCGGGTCCGGCAGCTCGGGCGTCAGCCGGGGCAGCAGGGCGGTGGGCGGCGGGCGCGGCGTGAAGCTCTCCGGCGCGCCGCTGTCCGGTCCCGCAGCCTCCTGCGCCGCCGCCGCCGCCGTCAGCAGGAGCAGCAACGCGGCACCCGCCGCGCCGAACGATCCCCGGAAACCTCCAGCCGACCTGTCCAATCCGCCCTCCCGCCCGGTCCGGGGGCCTAGTCCAGCGTGACGCGCGCAATGAGCGGCGGCAGCGTCTGGCAGCGGAACAGCCCGTCCAGCGTCTGGTGCTCGGTCAGGCGCAGATTCAGGGCGCAGCCGTAGGAGTTCAACGCCAACTCGGTCTGGGCGAGCGCGCCGACGGCGGCGGAGGGCATGGCGATGTTGTAGCCCGGGGCACCCATCCGGCCGGTGACGGCGCCACCCACACGGTTGAAGCTTTCGACCTCGATCGTCAGCGGGCCGAGATTGTGCAGGACCGTCTCGGAATTGCGGTCCTCCTTGGTGGCGAAGAGCTGGACCGGGATCTGCCGCTTGCGGGCGAGCCAGTCCTTCAGCGCGAGGTTCGCCAGCACCGGGTCGCGGCTGCGCAGGGCGGCTTCCACCGCGACCTGCCGCAGGGCCGCGTCGTTGCCGCCGAGTGCCGCCTCGTAGGCGGCGAGGCGCGCCGAGCGGTCCTCGCCGGCCAGCTTGGAGCGCAGGTCGGTGATCTGGGCCGCGCGGGCCTCGACCAGCCGCCGCTCGTTCTCCAGCCGCTCCGCCTCCAGCTTGGCGGCGGCGGACTGGCGGGCCAGAAGCTCCTGCTCGCGCTGGAGGCGGGCCTCCTCCTCCGCCACGCGGCGGCGCGCCTGCTCCGCGATCTCCGCGCGCAGGCGCCGTTCCTCCTCGCTGCCGATGGGGATGACCCGGCCCGGAAGTTCGGCGGCGGGACGACCGACGCCGTCGAAGACCTCGGGGTTGTTCGGATCCAGCCGGACGGTCCAGGCGTCGGCGGCGTTGCGCGTCGCCACCGCCGTGGCGGTCAGCGTCTTTTCCAGCGACGGATCGGCGGCGGGGCGGACGAAGGTGACCGGCCCCTCCCGGCTGTCCACCAGGAAGGTCGGCTCACCCAGCGCCACCCGTGCTGCGACGCGCGCCGTGACGCGCGAGGCCGACGGCAGGACGCGCGATTCGGCGTCGCCGGGCAGGGTGGGGAGGCGCAGGGGTTCGATGGCGACGTCCAGGACCCGCCAGGGCGCGGGCACGAGGCGCGCCGCCTCCGCCCGGATGCGCTCGGCGGCGGCGGCGTTCACCAGGCCATCCCCGGGAGTGGGCGTCGGTGCCGGATCGGCGGGCGGTTCCGAAGCCGGGCTCGCCGCTGGCTCAGCCGCCGGGTCGGCCGCGGCGACCGGGCCGGCGCACAGCAGCCCCGCCGCCAGCGCCGCCGCGAATCGCCAACGAGCCGGCTGCACCATCCTTCGGTCTCCACCCATTTCCACCGGGTTTTTCACCCGCCGCGGCCATGCCGGCCGGGAATCCACCGGGTCCGGATCGCCGCCGGACCCTCCTGCACTGGTATAGCGAACGGCCCGGCAAGGGAAGCGGCTTTTGCCGACACGACCATCCCTGGCGGTCGAGAGGGGGAGGGTACAACCCGCATATGGGGATATGCAGGAGGGTTGCGCGACCGCTGGTCGAATTTGGCTTTGAGCACACACGCCGTTTGCAATATCATCACACGAATGGATGCATGTCATCCCGTTTGAACGGACGATCGTGGAAGAATGGGGCGTGTGGAGGACATGGCAGGCAGTGGCGCGAACAAGGAAGGGCCGTCCCTCATCTGCCGCAACGTGCGGGTGGGCAAACGGCGCACCAGCCTGCGCATGGAGCCCTACATCTGGGACTCGCTGAGGGAGATCTGCGAGCGCGAGGATCTGACCATCAACGAGATCTGCACGCAGATCGACCAGCGCCGCGGCCAGGCGAACCTGACCGCGTCGATCCGCGTCTTCATCGTCAGCTATTTCCGCAACGCGATGGAACTGCTCGCCTCGCCCGGGGAAAGCGGGCCGGCGGTCTTCCGCAAGGCGCTGGACGACGCCATCCCGCTGGAGGAGTGACGGCCCCGCTTCCGCCCCGCAAACAGGGGCCGGCCGGGGCCGGAAGCCTTCATCACCAGCGCAGGCTGGGGATGGCGAAGGTGGGCGTGTGGCCGGAGGCCTGGACGGCGGCGTTCAGCTTGGCCGGATCGGCGTCCCGCCCCCAGGCGCCGCCCAGCTCTTCCATGTGGATGCCGCCGGTGACCAGCGCCACGTCGATCCCCGCCGCGTTGGCCCCGGCGACGTCCGTGCGCAGGCTGTCGCCCACCGCCAGGATGCGGCGCTTGTCGGTGATCCCCATGAGCGCGAGGCAACGGTCGTAGACCGGCGCGTGCGGCTTGCCGTGCCAGTAAACCGAACAGCCGAGATCCTCGTAGCGCAGCGCCAGCGTGCCGGCGCAGATCGCCATCTGCGTGCCGATCATGACGACGAGGTCCGGGTTGGCGCAGAGCATCGGCAGCTTGCGGGCGGCGCAGGCCTGGAGCACCGGCTCGTAATCGGCCAGTGTCTCGCTGAAATCGTCGATGCCCGTGTTGAGGACGAAGTCGGCCTCCTCGGGCGAGGCGACGACCGTGTAGTCCAGCCCCTCATACACGTCGGCGTCGCGCTCCGGCCCCATGTGGTAGAGGCGGCGGCCCAGGCCCGCGTGCCAGGCGTCGTTGCGGTCGCGCAAGGCGTCATGGCTGGCCTCGCCCGAGGTCATGATGTGGCGGTAGAGGCCGCGCCCGACGCCCAGCTCCTCCAGCCGCGCGATCACCCCGCGTGTGCGGCGCGGCGCGTTGGACAGCAGGCAGACGGTCTTGCCGGCCGCCGCCATCCGCTCCAGGCAGTCCAGCACGCCGCGATAGGGCGCCTGCCCGTCGTGGATCACGCCCCACAGGTCGAGGATCAGCCCGTCGTAGCGGTCGATGACGGGGCCGATGCCGGGGCGCTGCTCGACGTTCGGCATGGGGGCGGGCGTGGTTTCGGGCATGGGTCCTGCGGCCGTCGTTGTGAAGGGGCGGGGGTAAGGGGCGGCGTTGTGGGCGGGCTTGATCAAACGGGTCCGGCCGGGCGGGGCGGTTGCGCGGCGGCGGGCCGCTGCCTAAGCTGCCCCGCCACGGCGCCGTTCCGTCCGGGGAGGGCCCGTGTTTTTCGCCTTTGGCCTGGAGGTTCCCGATCATGACCGGACCCGCTGCCGCCTCGGGCGGCGCGCACCATAGCCTGACCCGCGGCCCCGCGACCATAGCCTATCACCACACGCCGGCCGGCGCCGCCGGCGCGGGCAAGCCCGGCGTGATGTTCCTGGGCGGCTTCATGTCCGACATGAGCGGCAGCAAGGCGCTGACCCTGGAGGCCTGGGCGGCGGAGCGTGGCGTCGCCTTCACCCGTTTCGACTACCAGGGCCACGGCGTCTCCAGCGGCCGATTCAAGGACGGCACCATCGGCCTGTGGGCCGACGACGCGCTGGCCGTGCTGGACGAGGTCACCAGCGGGCCGCAGATCCTCGTGGGCTCCTCCATGGGCGGCTGGATGATGCTGCTGACTGCCTTGCGGCGGCCGGAGCGCGTCGCCGCCCTGGTCGGCATCGCGGCGGCCCCGGACTTCACCGAGGATCTGATGTGGGACGTCTTCGACGAGGAGACCCGCCGCCTGATCCTGGAGGAGGGCGTGTGGAACCGCCCGACCCAATATTCCCCCGACCCGCAGCCCCTGACCCGCGCCCTGATCGAGGAGGGCCGCGACCATCTGCTGCTGCGCGGCCCCATCCCCTTCGCGGGTCCCGTGCGCCTGCTGCACGGCATGGAGGACCCCGACGTGCCCTGGCGGGTCAGCCTCCGCATCGCCGATGCCCTGACCACCCAGGACGTCCGCATCGCCCTGATCAAGGACGGCGACCACCGCCTGTCCCGCGACCAGGACCTGGCGCTGCTGTGCCGAACGCTGGACGAACTGCTGGGTGTTTAGGAGCGTCCTTGGGCGGGGACGCCGGGCCGCGTCGAAAAAATGACGCTGCCCCCTTGGAAGATGATTTTCAGGGCTTGCGCCCCGCCGCCAAGGTCAGTATAAACCGCCCCCACAGTGGAGGGGTGGCCGAGTGGTTGAAGGCGCACGCCTGGAAAGTGTGTATACGTCAAAAGCGTATCGAGGGTTCGAATCCCTCTCCCTCCGCCACTGAGTTTCAGGGTGGTGACCCTAGGAAAAAGGCCCGGCGAAGCGCCGGGCCTTTTTCGTTGTGCGCCCAGCATGGGCGTTCTCTTGTGGGTGCAAGTCCCATCGTAAGCTGATCACGGCGAGCGAAGTGAAGCGCAACTGCGGAAGG
>NZ_JAFIQV010000025.1 GCF_017356015.1 Azospirillum sp. SYSU D00513 | reverse complement strand
CCCATCCCGAACTCGGCCGTGAAACACCTCAGCGCCAATGGTACTGCGTCTTAAGGCGTGGGAGAGTCGGTCGCCGCCAGGTCACCAGGACCCAAGGACACGCAGCTCGGCAACACACAGCCACTTGCACCTGTCATCACCCATTCGAACGGCCCGGATCTCATGATCCGGGCCGTTTCGCGTTTTGCTTGCGCCATCGGTCATACGACCAGTTTATGGTCCTATACCGTCGACAGGGGCAGGCCCGCTATGGCAAATCCTGTTTCCCGTCACTGCTCAGCGTACCGATGCCTTCCAGCCTGATCCGCCGCCTCCCGCCCTTCGAAAGCCGCCGTCCAAGGACCGCTGCTTCCCTTTGCTCTGTCCATGACGGGTGTGAACAGGTGCGCCTTCGATGGAACAGATGATGGCGCCGGACAGGAGCACCGCCCACGCCAGCTTTCTTGCCGGGGGCGGAGAGATGGGGGAGCTGATCCGCTCCCATGACTGGCGGGCTTCGCCGTTGGGAGCACCGGAGCAATGGCCGCAGGGGCTCAAGACCGCGGTTCGCCTGCTTCTGACCTCGCGCCACCCGATGTTCATCTGGTGGGGCGACGAGCTGATCCAGTTCTACAACGACTCCTACCGTCAGACCCTCGGGCCCGAGCGCCATCCCAGTGCCTTGGGGCAAGCTGGCCGGCAATGCTGGTCCGAAATCTGGGACGTCATCGGCCCGCAGATCGACCATGTCATGTCTGGGCAGGGGGCCACCTGGAACGAAGACCAGCTCCTGCCCATGACGCGCCACGGGCAGAAGGAGGAGGTCTGGTGGACCTACGGCTTCAGCCCGATCGGTGACGAGGACCAGCCGGGCGGCGTCGGCGGCGTGTTGGTCGTGTGCAGCGACGTCACCGAGCGGCACAGGATCACCGAGGCGCTGAAACAGCGCGAGGAGCAGCTCCGGCAGGCCAACGAGGATCTCGCAAGGGCCGTCGCCGAGCGCACGGCGGCGCTGGCCAGCAGCGAGGAGCGCTTCCGGCAGCTTGCCTCCATGGCGCCGGGCATCGTCTGGTACGGGAACCCGGACGGAACGCTGAGCTATCTCAATGAGTTCTGGTTCAGCTACACCGGGCAGACGCCGGAAGAGGCGCTGCCGACGGGCTGGGCCTCCGTCCTTCATCCCGACGACGTGGACGATCTCCAGGCCGTCTGGGCCGCCGCTCGCGCCAGCGGAACCGTCTACGACACGGAAGCCCGCCTGCGCCGGCATGATGGGACCTATCGCTGGTTCCTGATCCGCGCCGAGCCGGTGCGGGACGACCAGGGCCGGGTGACCGGCTGGATCGGCAACGACTTGGACATCCAGGACCGCAAGGTCATGGAGGAGGGGCTTCGCAACGACCGCGACCGCATGTGGCGGCTGTCGACCGACATCATGCTGGTGGCGCGCTTCGACGGTACCATCGAGTCGGTGAACCCGGCCTGGACAAGCCTGTTCGGCTGGACGGAGGAGGATCTGGTCGGGTCGGTCTTCCTCGACCTCGTGCATCCCGACGACGTGGAATCGACGATGTCCGAGGTCGGCAGCCTCGCCGACGGCCAGACCACCTGGCGGTTCGAGAACCGTTACCGGCACAAGGACGGCAGCTACCGCCGGATATCCTGGACCGCCGTCCCCGACGAGAGCTTCATCCACGCGGTCGGCCGTGACGTCACCGCCGAGCGCGACGCGGAAGCCGCCCTGCGGGCCGCGGAGAAGCAGCTCGTCCAGTCGCAGAAGATGGAAGCGGTGGGCCAGCTGACCGGCGGCGTGGCCCACGACTTCAACAACCTGCTTCAGGTCATCAGCGGCAACCTCCAGCTCCTGGCGCGGGACGTTGCCGGCAACGAGCGGGCGGAGCTGCGGGTGCGCAACGCTTTGAGCGGCGTGTCGCGCGGCTCGAAGCTCGCCTCTTCGCTTCTGGCCTTCGCCCGGCGGCAGCCGCTGGAACCCAAGGCGGTCAATCTCGGGCGTCTCATCCGCAGCCTCGACGACATGCTGCGGCGTGCGCTCGGCGAGGGGATCGAGATCGAGACGGTCAGCGGGGCCGGTCTCTGGAACACGCTGGTCGATCCGGCGCAGGTGGAAAACGCGCTCCTCAACCTGGCGATCAACGCGCGCGACGCGATGGACGGCCACGGGAAGCTCACCATCGAAACCGGGAACGCATCGCTGGACGACCATTACGCGCAGCGGCATGCCGAGGTGAAGGCGGGCCAGTATGTCATGCTCGCCGTCAGCGACACCGGCTGCGGCATGGCGCCCGACGTGTTGGAGCGGGTGTTCGAGCCCTTCTACAGCACCAAGCCCGAGGGCAAGGGCACGGGCCTGGGGCTTTCCATGGTCTACGGCTTCGTCAAGCAGTCCGGCGGCCATGTGAAGATCTACAGCGAGCCAGGCCAGGGCACCACGATCCGCCTCTACCTGCCACGCACGCACCAGGAGGAGGATGTCGCCACCGATCTGGAGACCGGGCCCGCGCGCGGCGGCTCGGAGACGGTGCTGGTGGTCGAGGACGACGACGAGGTGCGCGCGGTCGTGGTCGAGATGCTGTCCGATCTCGGCTACCGGGTGCTGAAGGCCCGCGAGGCGCAGAGCGCGCTCGCCATCCTGGAGAGCGGCGTGTCCGTTGACCTGCTCTTCACCGACGTGGTCATGCCCGGCTCCCTGCGCAGTCCCGAGCTGGCGCGCAAGGCACGGGAGCGGCTGCCGAACATCGCCGTGCTCTTCACATCCGGCTACACGGAGAACGCCATCGTCCATGGCGGACGCCTCGACGCCGGGGTGGAGCTTCTGTCCAAGCCCTACACGCGCGAGGCGCTCGCCCGCAAGCTGCGCCATGTCCTGCGCAACCAGCAGCAGCGCAACGGCGCCCGGCCGGCGACTGCGGTGGGAGGCCTGTCCGGTCCCGGCGGGACGGCGCCCTTGCGCGTCCTGCTCGTCGAGGACGACGCGCTCATCCGCATGACCACCACCGACATGCTCGCGGGCTTCGGCCACAGCGTGCTCGAGGCGGAGGATGCCGAGCAGGCGCTGTCCATCCTGGAGGCGCAAGCGGTCGATCTGCTGCTGACCGACCTGACCTTGCCGGGAATGTCCGGCGACGAGCTGGCCTTGCGGGTGCTGGAGCGCCGTCCAGGGCTTCCCGTGGTGTTCGCCACGGGACACGACCGGCCGCCGGGCATAGAAGGACAGGGGCCGCTCGCGGCGGCGACCCACCTGATGAAGCCTTACGACGCCGGAAGCTTGGCGCATGCCCTGCGCATGGCGACGCGGAAGGCCGGCGCGCCGTAGGGCGGATGCCGGTGCCGCTCCTGCGGTGCCGCGCTTGCGCGGCGGGGCGGTTGGCGTGAAGATCGTTCATTCCGTCAGCCGGTTTGGGCGATGCTGGACCTGAAGAACCTGGAAGCCTTCGTGTGGATCACCCGGCTGGGCGGCTTCCGGGCCGCGGCCGGGCGGCTCAACACGACCCAGCCGGCCGTGTCCGCCCGCATCGCGCAGCTCGAGCGGGAGCTTGGCGTCCAGCTTTTCAACAGGGACACGCGCCGGGTCACGCTGACGCCCAAAGGCTTGGAACTGCTGGGCCATGCCGAGCGGATGCTGGCGCTCCAGGCCGAGCTGGTGCAGGCGGTCGCGGAATCCACCACGCTGCGCGGGCTGATCCGGCTGGGGGTGTCGGAGACGATCGTGCACACCTGGCTGTCCCGGCTGATCGAGCGGCTGCATCACCGATTCCCGCTGGTCAGCCTGGAGGTCGAGGTGGACACCTCCATCAACCTGCGCAACGGGCTGCTGGCGCACGAGATCGACATCGCCTTCATGCTCGGCCCCATGCCGGAGCCGGACATGCGGAACCTCGCCCTGTGCCGCTACCCGCTGGCTTGGGCGGCGAGCCCGGTGCTCGCGCTTCCGGACGGTCCCTTGAGCCTCGCCGAGCTGGCGCGCTTTCCGGTCATTTCCTTCTCGCGCCGGACCAAGCCGTCGGTCGCCATCCAGCGGATGTTCCTGCGTCCCGACCTGCCGCCGCTGCGCTTCTACGGGAACAGCTCGCTCGCCAGCATCGTGCGCATGGCGCTGGACGGCATCGGCATCGGCGCCATCCCGCCCGCCGTGATCGGCCGCGAACTGGCCGAGGGCCGGCTCAGGCTCGTGCCGGCGGAGGACCCGTTGCCCGGGCTCGACTTCACCATCTGCTATCCCGCCGGCACCGACAACCCGCTGGTCCCCATCGTCGCGGACATGGCGCTGGAGGTCGCTGTGTCGGCGAATGATCAGAATCCTTTATCGAAACCGATCCAAAATCAGGATTTGACTGATATGACGAATGCGTGAACCCTGGTGGTACGACCGATGCACAGCGAGACCCCGCCCGTGATGCCAGCCCTCGCCCGGAGCATGCCCAAACCGGAAGGTCCGCCGACGCGGCCCGGCGCGGCGGCCCGCGCGCTGATCCGCCGGGGCGGTCACCCTGGTCCCACGGCGGGGCTGGCGCCCGGCCATGTGCAGGCGAACCTCGCCATCGTTCCCGCCGACGCCGCCCCGGCCTTCGAGCGCTTCTGCCGGGCCAACCCGGTGCCCTGTCCGCTGCTCGCCGTTTCGCGGCCGGGCGATCCGGGCCTGCCGGAGCTGGGGGCCGGCATCGACCTGCGCACCGACCTGCCGCGCTACCGCGTCTATCGCGACGGCGCCCCGGCGGAGGAACCGGCGGACTTGCTGTCCGTCTGGCGCGACGATCTGGTGGCCTTCGCCATCGGCTGCTCCTTTTCCTTCGAGGAGGCGCTTCTGGCCGAGGGCCTGCCGGTCCGCCACATCGAGATGGGCTGCAACGTGCCGATGTACGTCACCGACCGGCCTTGCGTGGCGGCACCGCCCTTCGGCGGGCGGATGGTGGTTTCCATGCGTCCGATGACGCCGGCCCAGGCCGATCGCGCCGCCGCGATCACCCGCCGCTTCGCCGCCGTGCACGGCGCACCGGTCAGCATCGGGGATCCGGCGGCACTCGGCATCCGTGACCTCTCCAGCCCCGATTTCGGCGACGCGGTGCGGCTGGATCCGGGCGAGGTCCCCGTCTTCTGGGCCTGCGGCGTCACCCCGCAGATGGCGCTCATCGCCGCCCGCCTTCCCTTCGCCATCGCCCACAGCCCCGGCCACATGCTGATCACCGATCGGCTGAACGCCGAGCTGGCGGGCGTATCCACGGTTCCGGTCGCATAAACGCCTCATAGAACAGGGAGCACCCAGAACATGACCGCGATCAGGCCCAAGGCCACCCTGCGTTCCTGCCTCGCCGCCGCCGTCTTCGGGCTCGGCCTCGCCGCCACCCCGGTCGCGGCGCTCGCCGAGAGCTGGGACATGCCGACCCCCTATCCGGACACGAACCTGCACACCGTCACGGTGCGCCAGTTCGCGGCGGACGTGAAGGCCGCCACCGGCGGCAAGATCGACATCACGGTCCACTCCAACGGCTCGCTGGTGAAGCATCCGGAGATCAAGCGGGCGGTCCAGTCCGGGCAGGCCCAGCTCGGCGAGGTGCTGGTCAGCTCCTGGGGCAACGAGGATCCGCTCTTCAACCTCGACACCGTGCCCTTCCTGGCCAGCGACTTCGCCTCCTCGCGCAAGCTGTACGAAGCCTCCAAGCCCTATCTGGAGAAGAAGCTTGAGCGCCAGCGGCTGAAGCTCCTCTACTCGATCCCCTGGCCGCCGCAGGGCCTGTACGTGAAGGAGGAGATCGGGTCGATCGACGCGCTGAAGGGCCAGAAGTTCCGCGCCTACAACCCGGCCACCACCCGCATCGCCGAGCTGGCCGGTGCCGTGCCGACCAAGATCGAGGCGGCGGAGGTCGCCCAGGCCTTCGGCACGGGAATCGTGACCGCCATGATCACCTCGGCCGCGACCGGCGTGGACAGCAAGGCCTGGGACTTCGTGAAGGTCTATTACGACGTCCAGGCCTGGCTGCCGCGCAACATGGTCTTCGTCAGCAGCGAGGTCTGGAAAGGGCTGGACGCCGACGCCCAGAAGGCCATCACCGAGGCCGCCGCCAAGGCCGAGGCCGCGGGCTGGGTCGAGTGGGAGAAGAAGACGTCCGAGCTGAACAAGACGCTCGCCGACAACGGGGTGAAGGTTCTTCCCCCCTCGGAGAAGCTCAAGTCCGGCTTCGTCGCCATCGGCAAGACCATGACCGACGAATGGATGAAGGCCGCCGGCGCCGATGGCGCCGCGATCATCGAGGCCTTCCGCAAGTAAGGCCCGGCCTCGCCGCCTTCCCTTGTCCGCGTTGCCGGGCGGGGAAGGGGCGGGGCACCGACACCGCTCCGCATCCCATCCGCCCCCGCGGACGCCGTTTTCCCGGCACCGCCTTTTCTGGAGCCGGCCGCGCCATGCGAACCGCCCTGTCCTTCCTCTACCGCGCGGCCGAGATGCTGGGCGCGCTGTTTCTGGTCCTGATCGGGATTCTGATCGTTTCGCAGGTGTTCGCCCGGCTGGCCGGGCGGATGGTGCCGGGGGCGGACGAGCTGGCCGGCTACTGCATGGCCGCCTCCTTCTTCCTGATGCTGGGGCCGGCGTTGCGGCGGGGTGCCCACATCCGCGTCGGCGTGCTGGTGGAGCGGCTGCGGGGTGGCGCGCGGCGTGCGATGGAGCTCGCCTGCCTGCTTTTCGCCACGGCGCTCACCGGCTATTTCGCCTTCTACTGGCTGCGCATGACCTGGGATTCCTATGATTTCGGCGATGTGGGGCAGGGCATCCTGCCGGTCCCGCTCTGGATCCCGCAGGCGGCGATGGGGGCCGGGCTGGTGATCCTGGTCGTGGCGCTGCTCGACGACCTGCTGGCCGTGCTCCGCGGCCGGCCCGCCTCCTACGAGACCGCCGCCATGCAGAGCGAGGGCTGAAGCCATGGATCAGACGATCGCATCCGTCATCGTCGTGGCGACGATGTTCCTCATGCTCGGCGCCGGCGTCTGGGTGGCGCTGGCGCTGGCGGGCGTGGGCTTTGTCGCCATGGCGCTTTTCACCACGCGGCCCATCGGCATGGTCATGGCGACCAACATCTGGGGCGCCAGCACCTCCTGGACGCTGACGGCGTTGCCGCTCTTCATCTGGATGGGCGAGATCCTGTTCCGCACGCGCATCTCGGCCGACATGTTCAAGGGGCTGGCGCCCTGGACGGGCTGGCTGCCCGGTCGGCTGATGCACGTGAACATCGTCGGCTGCACGATCTTCGCGGCGGTCTCCGGATCGTCAGCGGCGACGGCGGCGACCATCGGCCGCATGACCATCCCGGAGCTGACCCGGCGAGGCTACGACCCGATGATGATCGTCGGCTCTCTGGCCGGGGCGGGGACGTTGGGGCTGCTGATCCCGCCCTCCATCATCATGATCGTCTATGGCGTGGCGGCGGACGTGTCGATTGCCCGTCTCTTCATCGCCGGCGTCATCCCCGGCATCGTGCTGACGCTGCTGTTCATGGCCTATGTCGGCGCCTGGTCGCTGATGAACCCGGCCCGCGTGCCCCCGCGCGAGGCGGGGCAGAGCCTGGGCGAAAAGATCCGCGACACGGGCTCCCTCATCCCGGTCATGCTGCTGATCATTGCCGTGCTCGGCTCCATCTACGCCGGCATCGCCACGCCGACGGAGGCCGCGGGCATCGGCGTGCTGGGGTCGCTGGTCCTGGCGCTCGCCACCGGCACGCTGAGCTGGGTGACCTTCCGCGACAGCGTGCTGGGGGCGGCCCACACCTCCTGCATGATCGGCTTCATCCTGGCGGGTGCCGCCTTCCTGACGGTCGCCATGGGCTACACCGGCATTCCGCGCCTGCTGGCGGAATGGATCACCTCCATGCAGCTCTCCACCGCCTCGCTTCTGGTCGTGCTGACCTTGTTCTTCGTGCTGATGGGCTGCTTCCTGGACGGGATCTCGATGGTGGTGCTGACCACCTCGGTCATTCTGCCGATGGTGCAGGGGGCTGGCATCGACCTGCTGTGGTTCGGGATCTACATCATCATCGTGGTGGAGATGGCGCAGATCACCCCGCCGGTCGGCTTCAACCTGTTCGTCCTGCAATCCATGACCGGCAAGGATATCTTCACCATCGGCAAGGCGACCCTTCCCTTCTTCGGCCTGATGATCGTCATGGTGGTCCTGCTCTGGATCTTCCCGGGCATGGTCACCTGGCTGCCGTCCCTGATGATCGGGTGAGGGCTTCCCTTTGGACGCGATCCGCTTCACCACGGTCGGCGACACCGCCTTCAACGTCGAGTTCGGCGAGGGCATAGACCGGCCGACCAACGCCCGCGTCATGGCGCTGCACGCCCGGCTGAAGGCGGCGCGTCCGCCCGGGCTGGTCGAGACGGTGCCGACCTTCCGCTCCCTCATGGTCGTCTACGACCCGCTGGCGACCGGCCGCCGCGACATGCAGGCCGCCGTGGAGGCGGAGCTCTCCGGTCTGGGCACGGCGGCGGGAACGGGCGCGCTCTGGCGCCTGCCGGTCTGTTACGATGGGGAGCTTGGGCCGGACCTGGAGGAGGTCTCGGCGGCGCTCGGTCTGACGGCGGGGGCTCTGGCCGAGCGCCACGCGGCGGGCGAGTATTTCGTCTACATGCTGGGTTTCATGCCGGGCTTCGGCTACATGGGCGACTTGGCACCCGAGCTGGAGCGGCCGCGCCGGACCGAGCCGCGCGTGCGCGTGCCCGCCGGGTCCGTCGCCATGGCCGGGCGGCTGACCACCGTCTATCCCTGGGAGAGCCCCGGCGGCTGGCATCTGATCGGGCGCTGCCCGGTGCCTCTCTACGACGCCACGCGCCCGTCGCCCGTTCTGCTGGCGGCTGGCGACCGCGTCCGTTTCGAGCCGGTGGACCGCGCCCGCTTCGACGCACTGGCGGCGGAGGCGGCAAGCGGGCGCTTCGATCCCGAAAGCCTGAGGGCCGCGCCATGACCGCCCCCTTTCTGACAGCCCACTGCCTCACGGTCGCGCGCCCCGGCCTGTTCGCCACGATCCAGGATCTCGGCCGCTTCGGCCACCAGGAGCTGGGCATGCCCGTGGCCGGCGCACTGGACCCCATCGCGCTCCGGCTCGCCAACGCGCTGGTCGGCAACCCGCAGGGCACGGCGGGCGTCGAGGTGGCACTGCTCGGCCCGGCACTGAGGGTCGAGGCGGAGTCGGTGCGGGTCGCCGCGGTTGGGCCGATGGCGCTGAGCCTGGAGCGGGAGGGCCAGGCGCCGACGCCGCTCGCCGCCAACCGGACCCATCGGCTCCGGCGCGGTGACCTGCTGGTGCTCGGCGCCGTGACGGGGGCGTCGGTCGCCTATCTGGCGGTGGCCGGCGGGCTGGCCTTCGAGCCCTTCCTCGGCAGCCTCTCCACCTATGTCAGGGCCGGGGTCGGACCGCTCGGGGGCAAGCCGCTGGGGCAGGGCGCGCGCCTGCCGCTCGTGCTCGGCGATGCGCCGGAGGGCGCCGAGGTCGAATTGCCGGAGCCGCCGGACTATGCGACGGGGCCGTTGCGCGTCGTGCTCGGCCCGCAGGAGGACCGCTTCACGGAGGAGGCAGTCGAGACCTTCCTGTCATCCGGCTTCAGGGTCGGCAAGGAGGCGGACCGCATGGGGCTGCGGCTGGAAGGGCCTGCCCTGGCGCACAGGGGCTCCGCCGACATCCCGTCCGACGGGCTGGTGACCGGCTCCATCCAGGTGCCGGGCAGCGGGCAGCCGATCCTTCTGCTGAACGACCACCAGACGGCCGGCGGCTACGCCAAGATCGCGACGGTCATCTCGGCTGACCTGCCGCGCGCCGGGCGCCTGCGGCCGGGCGACGCGCTGTCCTTCCGGGCGGTCACGGTGGAGGAGGCCGAGGCGATCCGGCGAAGGCAGGAGCAGGCGCTGGCCGGGATGATCCGGCGCATCCGCGCGGTGCGCCCGGCGGGCGGGATCGACCTGGACGCGCTCTACACCGAGAATCTGGTGTCGGGCGTCGTGGATATCGTGAACGGCAACGCCGACATTCCGGATCTTTTATAAGGTCCGGCGGGCAGCGGCGCGGGTCGCCGACGGAAAAATGCAGGAAGGGGAACGCGCCATGACCATCACCGTCAACCTGAACGCCGACCTGGGCGAGGGCTTCGGCGCCTACGACATCGGCGACGACGAGGCGATGCTCGGCATCATAGCCTCGGCCAACATCGCCTGCGGCTTCCATGCGGGCGACCCGGCGGTGATGACGCGCACCGTCCGCAACGCCCTGTCCAAGGGCGTCAGCCTCGGCGCGCACCCCTCCTACCCCGACCTCCAGGGTTTCGGGCGGCGGCCGCTGCGCATGGCGGCGGCCGAGGTGGAGGCGATGGTCGCCTATCAGGTCGGGGCGCTGATGGGCATCGCCGCGACCTGCGGCGGTGCCGTCACCCACGTCAAGCCGCATGGCGCATTGAACAACATGGCGGCCGTGGACGCCTCGCTCGCCATGGCGATCGGGCGCGCGATCAAGGGTGTCGATCCCTCGTTGATCTATCTCGCCCCCGCCGGGTCGGAGATGGCGAAGGCCGGCCGCGCGCTGGGCCTGCCGACGGCGGAGGAGGTCTTCGCCGACCGCGGCTACGACGACGAGGGCAACCTCGTGCCGCGCGGGCAGCCGGGGGCGATGATCCACGATCCGGATCTTGCGGCGGCCAACGTGCTGCGCATGCTGGAAGAGGGCGTCATCGTCTCGGCTTCGGGCAAGCGCATCCCCTGCACCGCCCATTCCGTCTGTGTTCATGGCGACGAGCCGAGCGCCGTCGCCATGGCGTCCACGCTGCGCCGCAGGCTGGAGGAGAAAGGGGTGCGGATCGTGACCCTGCCGGAGATGCGCGAGCGCTTCTGAGCGGTCCGCGCGGTCCCCGCAGGCCCTGCTCCCGTCAGGCGGTCCCCTTGCCGGTGCTCCAGGGGCCGATGTCGTCGATCCGGCACACCGCCGGGACGGTGACGTGCGGGCGGGTGCGCAGGCTGAATTCCCGCACCTCGGCGCGGCCGGTCCGTTCCAGCCAGCGCACGGCGCGCAGCACCTGTTCCGGGTCGCTAGCCAGGCTGTTTTCTATATAAAGGAGGGCGACGGCCCCGTTCCCGGACTCCAGCATCCGGTTCCGGCAGAGTGCCGCCACGCGTTCGGCGAAGGGGGCGATGTCCCCGTCCGGCGGAGGAGCGCCTTGGCTTGCTGTGCCACGCCGCGGTATGTCGCGCCTGAATTCGACGATGCCCATGGTGACGTGCCTCCTCTGTCGGAACGCTGAACAGTGCGGGGCCGGCGTAATCTCCGTTTCGAAAGGGCTCCCCCAAAAGCTCCGGCCGAGGTTGCGGCGGGACGGTGCCGGGAGGGGCTTCAGGTTTGAAAAGATGCCCACGGGGAAGGACCCCGTGGGCGGGAGGTCAAACCTTTGCGAGGCGCATCCCGCTGCCGCCGTTGGCGAGGAGACAGCGAAACATGTTCGCAAGGCTGAATGTACGCTCTGCCGAGCAAAAGGGCCAAGATATTGTCCCTATTCACCCGATAGTTTCCCCTTATGGCTGGCGCCTGGGGCCAGGGCGTCCGGGGCCAAGTTCCACCAGCCGCCGCCGCCCTTCCTCCGACATGCGGCCCAGCACCTCGATCACCTTTGCGTCGAGTTGCCGGCGCAGTTCCATATCGGTCGTCCGCGCCGTCTCGAAAGCCTGGTTGAGGGCCTCGGCGTCGAACGGCTTGGCGGCCGCGGCGGTCCGCAGCCGCCGCTGCAGCTCCTCCATGTTCCCGCCCATCCGGGCGAGCGTGCCGCGCTCCGCCTCGAAGGCCTGGCGCAGGATCTCGGAGTCGGCCGGGGGCAGGGCCTCGGACGCGCGCTCCACGAAGCGCCGCACGGCATGTTCGGGACCCGGCGGGGGCGGGTGGTGGAAGAAGCGCGCGGCGAAGACGCCGCCCAGCAGCATGTTCCCGGCCAGCGAGGCGACGAGCAGGTACCAGGGCCAGCGGCGCTGGACGGTCCGCGTCATTGGGCAACTCCCAGATAGCCGTTCATCACCAGTATGTCGGGAAGCCCAGCGGCATAGGCGTCCTGGACCGGCAGGAGTCCGGTGCTGGTGACCAGGAAGCCGACCAGCCCCATGACGGCGAGGAAGCTCGCCGTCGGCCAGAAGCTCAAGGGGGCGGGCGCCAGCCGCCAGGGCGACGCGTCGGCGGATGCGGCGGCATCGATGCGGGCGGCGATGCGGCCCATCGCGCGCTCCACGGCGGCGTCGGATACCCGTGGAACAGCCCGGTCGAGCAAGGCGTCGAGGGCGGCGGCCTCGGCCAGCAGGGTGCGGGCCTCCTCGGATTCGTCGAGCAGGATCGTGGCTTCCACTCCGGCCGGCGCCGGCCAGCGGTCGAGGTCGCCGCCATGCAGATCCACGTAACGCTTGAACTCTTTGAGTGTCATGGCTGATCGCCGTCCTTCTGACGGATCACTGTGTTGAGCTTTGACCGGACCATCCGCCGCGCCCGCACGAGCAGGCTTTCCATCGCCGAGACGGACACCTGCAGGATCTCCGACGCCTCCGCGCAGCTCATGTCCTGGTAATAGCACAGGCTGAGCGCTGCCCGCTGCCGCTCGGGCAGGGCGGCGATGGCGGCCTCCACCGCCGCCCCCATCTGCCGCTCTTCGATCAGCCGTTCCGCGCCCGGCGAGGGATCGGGAAGCTCGACGGCCTCGTCGAGCGGCTGGAAGCTCCGGCGGCGGCGGTAGTCGATGGCGCGGTTGAGCACGATGCGGTAGAGCCAGGTCGAGAAGCGGAAGCCGTCGCCGCGCCAGCGGTCGGCGTGGGTCCAGACCTGCACGAAGGCGTCCTGCACCACCTCCTCGGCATCGCTCGCGTTTCCGACGACCTTCTGGGCCATGGCGATGCTGCGGCGCAGATGCCGGCGGGCCAGGACGTCGAAAGCCGCCCGGTCGCCCGCGGCCACCTCGGCCATCAGTGTCTCGTCGTCCGCTTCGTCCAAAAGCGCCAAAAACCCATCCTTCGCCCCTCGAGGGCGCCTTCGATCAGCCATGATACGTCGGCAGCGCCGGGAATCCTGCGCGGCCGGAGAAAATTTCGTGGACGCCATCCGGAAGATGGCGGTGTGCGGGCAACGGGAAGACGGCCGGGGGAAGACGGCCGGGGGAAGACAGGCGGGCGCAGCGGAGCCCGGAAAAGCGGCCCGCCTGGCCTTCAGGCTGCCCCTGGACATCGACCAGGCCACCCGGCCGGAAGCAGGTCGGGACGGCGCCATGGCGGCGCCGCAGAAGGAGGCAGCGGGAAAGGCGTGCGCTCCTTGGCCGCCGTCCCCGCCGCCCGGATCACCCGGACCCGAGGCCCTTAGAAGGCGGTTTCCATCTGCGGGATCTCCGCGCCGTGGCCGTGGGCCGGGAACAGGTCGAGGGATTCCATGACGTCCGTGAACTGGTCCACGGCGGACACGACATCATCGTCCAGCGTCACGGCGGCATTCGCGGCGACGTGGTGATGGAGCAGGGCGCCGTCCTCCTTTGGTGCGAGGGGCGTGTCCGATGCGGCGTTCCCGGACGCGCTCGGCTCCACGAGGGCCGGCCGGGCCGGAGCGTCGTGCCAGTAGCCGCCGGCTCCGGCCTGGGCGCGCCCAAGCCCGTGGCCCGTTTCCACGCCCATTCCATTGGGCGCCGCTCCGCCGAACCGATCCGCGATCCCCTCCGGATGGTCATGCCAGAGGGTGACATCCTGGCCGGCGTGGTCAGCTTCGGTCGCCGCCGTTTCGGATGAGGACTGGTTCTCCTCCCCGGCGGTGGCGGTGTCGGCGACCGGCCGGCCGGTCGCGTCGATGTGCTCTTGCCGCGCCACCTCGCGGACCAGATGCAGGACGCCCTGGATGTCGCCGACGCTGTCGCCCGTGGCCTCGGCCAGGAGCCGAGCGAGGGGATCGGCGCCGTGCGCGCCGTGGCTCATGTCCGCCGCGCGGTCCGCTTCCGTCTGATCTTCCACTGCCGTGCCAGCATCACCGCTGTTGGTCCCAGTCTCGGCTGAATCGCTTTCCTGCGCTTCGGCCAGGGCCTCCTTCACGTCGAGATAGGCGGCCTTGAGAGCGGCGATGTCTCCCTCGGTGAGATCGTCCAGGGATGGCGCCGGGGCGGGGCGGATAGCGCCGTCCGTGTGGCCAAGCGCGGTGGTGGAGAGAGTGGATTCCCCCACGTCCGCGGTGGCGGCGGTATTCGCCGCCGAAGCGTCGGCCGAAGCGTCAGCGGTGGCGGTGGAAGCCGTGGCGTTCTGCTCGGCAGCCGTGCTGCCCGACAGGCCCTGATCCGCGCTCGCCGAAACGGCGGTGCCGGCCAGGGTGGTCTTGAGCATTTCAGTGACGAGGTTGATAGCCATGTTCATTCTCCTAACATTTCAGCCGAAATCATCAGTGCAAGGCGAATGGAAACCTTCCCTGCGAGGCAGTGAGTCATCGCCGTTCGTGGTGCATTGATTTTGGCTGTTTCTTTCTCTGTCCATCAGAGAGCTTCGAAACTTAGTTCAGACTTCCGGAATGGGAAAGAAATTAAATGATGCGATGCTGTTTAGTCACAGAATGACTTCTATAGTCCTATGGTTTCACTTGAAGCTTGCTCGGGCCATCCTTGGTGCCGACAGGCTTTTCAATTTTTCTGGTCATCGGCGTGTCTCCACTTCGGTGTCTGCCGTCGGCGCATTCGCGCCGGCGGGGACAGCCGGGCGTATCGAGGCCGGGATGGACCCGCCTGGCTTTTGGGTTCCGCCCCGTCGGAGCGGCGCCTTGGACATCGCCAAGCCGCCCGGCTGTCGGAACTGATACGGCCGCCAGTGGAAACTCCTGCGCTAGGGAGTTGTGATCAAAATAGGCCGGGGAAAACCGCTTGGCGCCGTCGCGGATACGGACGGTTTGGCAGGAAAGCTGGAAGATTTTTTTCTAATCGGATTCTTTGTGGTTTTGCCGGATATGGCTCGCGCGTGCGCGATGTTGCCTTGCCGCAGCATGCAAGAAAATCCTCCCGTGGCTTATCTTTGCCACAAGGGAAGGGGTGTTTGCGTTGGTTTTGGTAACGATCCGTTAACCTTTGGGCGGCAAGGATCTGGTCACCGCAAACATCACGGATAAAAGTAATGGCTACGAACACTACTGGTTCGTCTGCGACGAATATTGTCGTCAATGCTTATGGCAACTCGACCGATGATCTGGCTCCGCATTTCCGTCTGCTTGTCGACGGCAAGGAGGTCGGCTCGGCTTCGGTGACCGCGACCAGCGCCAAGCCCTACAGCTTCACCGCCGATCTCGCGGCCGGCGAGGAGCACACGGTCCAGGTCGTCTACGACAACGACGATGCGAACAGCCAGTATCGTGACCTCTACGTGAAATCCATCAGCGTCAACGGCAACACCCTCCAGGCGGCGGACGCCGTCTATGAGCGGCAGGACGACGATGCCCCGGCCGAGCCCATGGATGGCCAGGAAGGCCTGTGGTGGAACGGCGGGCTGACCTTCCAGACGCCGTCCTCCTTCGTCACGGGCTCGGCCGCATCGGCGACGCCGCTCACCGGCAACGGCACGGACAGCGCAACCGGCGCCTCCACCAACGGCGGCGAAAGCGGCAGCGGTGGCTCGGACGCGGCAACCTCCATCGTCGTGAACGCCAGGGGCAGTGCGGCCGGCGGCCAGAACGCCCACTTCACCGTGCTGGCCGATGGGCAGAAGATCGGGGAGGGCACGGCCTCCACCGACGCCAAGGACTTCACCTTCGAGGCCGATCTCAGCAGCGGCCAAGCGCACAAGATCCAGGTGCAGTACGACAACGATGGCGCCGCCGCCGGTGCCGACCGCAACCTGCACGTCAGCACGGTGACGATCAACGGCCATGAGGTGGCCTCGACCGACGCCACGGCCAGCTACGACAAGGGCACGCTGGACGGCCAGGACGTGGTCAAGGGGCAGGCCGACCTCTACTGGAACGGCACGCTGGTGGTGAACGCGGACAAGCCCCTGTTCACGGCAGGCGGCACGAACGCAACGGACACCACGACCGGCACCGGCACGGATACTGGTACCGACAGCACCGCCGGCACTGGGACGATCACCGGTTCGGACACGGCCACCGGTTCGGACACGGCCACCGGTTCGGACGCGGGCACCGGTTCGGACACGGACACCGGCACGGCCAGCGGCGCCATCGCCGACGGTTATCTGCACACCGAGGGCAGCCAGATCGTCGACAGCTCGGGCCAGAACGTGAAGCTGACGGGCGTGAACTGGTTCGGCGCCGAGGGCTACGCCTTCGCCCCCCAGGGCATGTGGCAGGACAGCTACACGAACATCATGGACCAGATGAAGGAGCAGGGCTTCAACACCATCCGCCTGCCCTGGTCCGACGCCATGCTCGACGACGGGCGCATGCCGACCGGCATCGATTACTCACTGAACCCGGAACTGGAAGGCAAGACCAGCCTGGAGGTGTTCGACGCGATCATCGACTATGCCGACCAGACCGGCATGAAGATCATCCTCGACCACCACCGGTCCGGCGACGGCGCCTCGGCCAACGAGAACGGCCTCTGGTACACGGACGACTATCCGGAATCCGTGATGATCGAGAACTGGAAGATGCTGGCCGAGCGCTACGCCGACAACCCGTCGGTCATCGCCGCCGACCTGCACAACGAGCCGCACGGCCAGGCCACCTGGGGCGACGGCAACCAGGCCACCGACTGGGCCGCCGCGGCCGAGCGCATCGGCAACGCCATCCAGTCCGTCAACCCGAACTGGCTGATGATCGTCGAGGGCGTGGAGCAGTCCGCCGAGGGAACCTACTGGTGGGGCGGCAACCTGGACGGGGTGAAGACGGACCCGATCGACTTCGACGTGGACGGCAAGCTGGTCTATTCCGTGCACGACTACCCGCCCTCCATGGCCGGCTTCGGCTGGTTCAGCGACTCCGACTTCCCGAACAACATGACGGAGGTCTGGAACGACGCCTGGGGCTGGATCGTGCAGGACGAGGTCGCCCCGGTGCTGGTCGGCGAGTTCGGCACGAAGCTGGAGACCACCCAGGACCAGCAGTGGCTGGACGCCTTCATCCAGTATGTGGACGGCGACTACGACGGCGACGGCCAGTCCGACCTTGCCGCCGGCGAGGAGAGCGTCAGCTTCACCTATTGGGGCTGGAGCCCCGGCTCCGGCGACACCGGCGGCATCATGACCGATGACTGGACGGTGAACAGCGCCAAGATGGACGCGATCCAGCCCGCGCTCTACGACGGCACCATCGCGTAAGCGGCGCGGCGCACCAGACGTTCGCGTCGATGAAGAGGGCTGTCCGGCCGGGGCCTTTTGTCCGGCCGGGCAGCCCCTTTCGTCATTGGGCCGGACGTCGATGCCTGAGGATCGGTTCGCCCCTGCCTTCCGCGGAGGTTTCCGCCAAAGACAAGGCTGCCGCGCGTGCATGTGAAACATGACGGCCCCATGAAAGCGGGAACCATTGCCGGGCATGCAAGTTGAGCGCTCTGACAATCGCGGGTCTGCTCGACTGGGAAAGCAGGCAGCCTCGCGGACGCTTCATTGCCTGAAAACACGGGGTCAAGATCATGAAGGAAGGCGTTTACACGTCGCCGGGCAGCGGGAGCCATTCCGCGACCCATTCCGGCACGAGCGTAACCGGCACCACGCACCTGGCATCCGGGGGCGTGGAGGTCCATCCGGGCGTCCACCGCCGCGTGTCCTGGTCGGCGGTCTTCGCGGGCGTCGTGCTGACGCTCGCCATCCAGCTCCTGTTGAGCATGCTGGGCGTCGGTGTCGGCATGACGACCATCGACCCGGCCGCCGGGGCGAACGGCCTGCCGGAGCCGACCAGCTTCAGCATGGGGGCCGGCATCTGGTGGACCGTCAGCTACATGATCGCGCTGGCGGTCGGCGGCTATGTCGCCGCCCGGCTGGCCGGCGTCTCGCTCCGCGGCGACGGCATGATCCACGGCCTGCTGACCTGGGCCTTCGCGCTGCTGGTCAGCGCCTATCTCGTCACCACGGCGGTCGGCGGCATCATGGGCGGCGCGTTCAGCGCGCTTGGCAATGTCACCTCCGGCCTGACCCAGACCGTCCAGCAGGCCGCACCGGAGATCGCCCGCAGCGCCGGCGTCTCGCCCGATGACCTGCGCCGCCAGGCCGAGGACCTGCTGCGCCCGGCCGACCAGCAGGCGAGCCCGGAAGACGCGCGCTCCCGTTTGGTCAGCGCCCTGACCACCATGGCGACCGGCTCCGGCCAGCAGGTCGACGCCGCGCGGCAGGAGGCGACCAGCCTCATCGCGCAGCAGGCCGGCATTCCCGAGGATCAGGCGCGCCAGCGCCTCCAGCAGGTCGAGCAGCAGGTCTCGCAGACCACGCAGCAGGCCACGGAGACGGCGACCCAGGCCGCGGAGACCACAAGCAACGCCCTGTCGGCCGCGGGCATCGGCGGCACGATCTCGCTGCTGCTGGGCGCCATCGCCGCCCTCATCGGTGGCCGCATCGGCACCCGCACCCGGGACGACCGCGTGGTCGTTTCGTAAGAACCGAACCTTGAAAGAGGAAGGCGCGTCGCTTCGGCGGCGCGCCTTTTTCATGACCCGGCCTCAGGCCCTCTGCCTTGAGCTCCCTGCCTCAGGCCGAGGCCAGCCGGGCGGCGGAGAGGGCTTCGGCATATTCGATGGCCTCCAGCAGGCTCAGCTCGTTGGCGATGCCCTTGCCGGCGATGTCGAAGGCGGTGCCGTGATCGACCGAGGTGCGGATGATCGGCAGGCCGAGGGTGATGTTGACCCCGCTCAGCGCGTCCCACGTGCCGGTTTCCGGGTTGACGTTGAAGCCCAGCAGCTTCACCGGGATGTGCCCCTGGTCGTGGTACATCGCCACCACCGCGTCGAACTGCCCGGCGCGCAGCTTCACGAAGACGGTGTCGCCCGGCACCGGGCCGACCACGTCCAGCCCCTCGGCCACGCATCGCGCGATCACGGGCTCGCTGACCTCGATGTCCTGCCGGCCGAACAGGCCGCCCTCGCCGGCGTGCGGGTTCAGTGCCGCCACGGCGATCCGGCGGCGCGGCAGCCCCAGCCCCGCCAGCGCCTCGTGCGTCAGGTCGATGACGTAACGCAGCCGCTCCGGTGTCAGCTTCTTCGGGACCTCCTCCAGCGCGATGTGGGTGGTGACGTGGCTGACGCGCATGTTGCCGTGCGCCAGCATCATCACGGATCCGCGCGCGCCGGTCAGCGCCGCCAGCATGTCCGTGTGGCCAGCGTAATGATAGCCGGCCTTGTTCAAGGCTTCCTTGTTCAGGGGACCCGTCACGATCCCCTGGATGCGGCCGGCCTCGGCCATGCGGACCGCGCGTTCGACCGCGAGATAGGCGAAGCGCCCGCCATCGACCGACAGCACCCCGGGCAGGACCGGCTCGCCCTCCGGACCGGCCTGGAGGCAGGCGAGGGCCGGCCATTCCCCATCCGCCTCGGTCACTTCGGGGATGTCGATGCCGCCGCCGAGCGCGTCCTGCGCCCGGCGCAGCGAAGGGACGCTGCCGATGACCAGCAGCCGCAGGCCGCCGCTCTCCAGCCGCCCCGACAGGCGCCGGCAGGCCTTGACGATGATCTCCGGGCCGACGCCGGCCGGGTCACCCATGGTGATGGCCAGATGCGGTGTCATGGGTTGTCTCCTTCAGGATTCACAGTCGCGGCGAGCAGCCGCCGCAGCAGGCCGGGGTCGCCGAAGGCGCCGGATTTCGAGATGACGCGGACGCCGGCGAACCGGCCGCCCCGCAGTATGGAACAGGGCACGCCGGGCAGGATATGCCCGTCGAGATCCAGCCGCTCCGCCCCCAGCGCGAGGCAGAGACCGCGCAGCGTCTCGCCGCCGGCCACCACGAGCGTGCCCGGAGGGGCGAGCCGCCGGACCAGATCCCCGAACCCCCGTTCGATCCGGCGCGCGGCGTCGGCGCGGTCCAGACCCTCGGGCAATGTCAGGCGGGCCAGGGCGGCGCCTTCCCAGGCGAGGTGGCCGGAGAGAAGGGCGGCGCTGCCCTCACCGCCGTCCGGCAGGTCCAGGACGGTTGTGCCGCAGGCGGAAAGCTGTTCCGCCATGACCGGGTGGTCGGTTCCGAACAGGCCCAGCACCGGGCGCGGAAGGGGCGCATGGCCCGGCCCCGCCGAAGGAACGGCTGGGGGGCCGGCCAGGGCGCCGGCCAGCCCGCCGCTGCCGCACCACAGGACCGGGGCGCCGAGCGCCCGCCCGGCCGTGGAGATGGCGGCCAGGTCGGCGTCGGATTCCGCGTCCCACAGGCTGATGCCGGGCGGAACCGGATCGCCGGGGCGGCAAAGCCGGACCTCCAGCCCTTCGCGCAGGAGATCCGCGCGCAGGTCCGTCTCGGCGGGGCGCCAGCCTTCCGCCCCGCGGACCTGCTGCACGCCGCCGCGCGTGACGCGGCCCTGATAGGGGAAGGCCGGGGCAATGATGCAGTGGGAGGGCGCCACCGCCCCGATCCAGGCGGCGATCTCGGCGCCGGCATGGCCGCGCAGCAGGCTGTCCAGCTTCGCGTAGAGAAGAGCGTCCGGTGCCCGTGCGAGTCCGGCGGCAAGCGCCGCGACGATGGAGCCTGCCTCCTCCCGCGTCCTTTCGCGGGTCCCGCTGTCGATGGCGAGGCTTCCGCCGGGCAGGGGGTGGGGCAGGCCGTTCCAGTGGACGGGGATGGGCTCGGCCGCGCGCGCGAACTGCGCCGCCGTGTCCAGGGCGCCGGTCAGGTCGTCGGCGATCAGCCGCAGCCGCGTCATGCTTTCAGCGCTCCGGCTTCGAGCGATCCTGATCCGTTCGGCTGCGCGGCTGGTACTGGACGTCCGGCCAAGGGGCCTGTTCCTCCGGCTGGGGGCGATGGCCCCGATTGTTCGTTGCTGAAACCAATAATGCCGTCCCCGCGATCTGCCAACATCTTGTGGTGCCGGGGACACCATCGCGCGCGGGCCGTCCTTTCCCGCCGCAGGCTTAAGCCGGCCTTAACCACGGCCGCGTCATGGTGCGCCGAGCATCGGAGGCACCATGACCCATTTCTGGTTCGGCGCGAGCGCCTATCTTCTGTTCAGCGCCATCGCGCTCGCCGAGGCGGAGATCCGCGCCGTGCCGGGCGCCAGCCCCGGCCTGTCCGCGACGGTCCTGGCGGCGCTCCGCTTCGCGCTGCTTTACCCCGCGCGCTGCGCCTTTCATTGGGTCGGCGCGCGGGTCGAACGGCTGATGCGCTGACGCGGAAGCAGCGTCGCGTCTCCGGTCTCGGATCGCTTTCCGTCCCGATCCGTTGGGAAGGGGGAAGATCGATTCCGGCAGGAGACCATGCTTCTCGTCAACTCCGCTGTATGGAGCCTTTCGCTGGCCCTGGTCGGCGCGACGCTGCTGCCGTTCGTCCGGGTGCCGAAATGGTGGATCCGCGTCTTCGATTACCCCCGCCTGCAGATCGCGGTCGGGCTGGCCGGGGCGCTCGCGGTCCAGCCCTTCACCACGATGGGGCGGCCCGGCGGCGGGCTGCTGGGCGGCGTGACCGCGGTCAGCCTGCTCTGGCAGGCCTGGCGCATGATGCCCTACACGCCCCTCAATCCCGTGCAGGCGCCTTCCGCGGCCGGGTCCGGCAGCGATGACGGGGGCAACGGCATCAGCCTGCTCATCTCCAACGTCCTGCAGGACAACCGCTCGGCCGACCGGCTGCTCGCGGTCATCGCCGAGCGCGACCCCGACCTCATCCTCGCCGTCGAGACCGACGCCTGGTGGGACCGGTCGCTGGCCGTGCTGGGGGAGCGCTACCCTTACGCCGTGCGGCACCCGCTGGAGAACACCTACGGCATGCTGCTCTACTCGCGGCTGGAACTGGCCGACGTGCTGGTGCAGAACCGCGTGTCGAAGGACATTCCCTCCATCCGCGCGCGGCTGCGGTTGCGCTCGGGCCACTGGATCGCCCTGCATTGCCTTCACCCGGAGCCGCCGCAGGTCGGCAACGACGTCGAGGAGCGTGACGCGGAACTGCTGATGGTGGGCAAGGAGGTCGCCGGCAGCGAGCTTCCGACGATCGTGTGCGGCGACCTCAACGACGTCGCCTGGTCGCACACCACCCGCCTGTTCCGGCGCATCAGCGGCCTGCTGGACCCCCGGATCGGGCGCTGGTTCTACCCGACCTTCAACGCCGACTGGTGGTTCGCGCGCTGGCCGCTCGATCATGTCTTCCACGACGCGAGCTTCCGGATCCGGGGCCTCGCGGTCTGCCCCCATGTCGGATCGGACCATTTCCCCATCTTCATCGATCTGCTGCACGAACCCGCCACCCGGCCGCAGAGGGAACTCCCGATGGAGCCCGGCGACGAGGAGGAGGTCAAGGAGCGGATCGAGCGCGGGCGCGAGGCCGCCTTCGAGCAGGGGGAGGAGCCCGTCACCGGAAAGCCCGCCGGAGAGCCGCCGCCGGAGCGGTGACCCGGCCCTGTCCGGTCCAGAAAAGCCAGACATGGGAAACCGGACATGGGAAACCGGACATGAAAAGGGCACGGTGGGCAAAGGCCCGCCGTGCCGCGTGAGGTTTCGGAAGAGTTTGTTCTTACTGGACGCGGATGATGACCTCGGCCCGCCGGTTGGACGGCTCGCGGACGTTGGCGCCGGTCTGGGTCAGGAGCTGGTTCTCGCCCTTGCCCTCGACGGAAATGCGGTCGGCCGGAATCCCGCGCGCCACGAGCGCCCGGCGGACCGCCTCGGCCCGGCGGTTGGAGAGGCGCTGGTTGTAGCCGGGGGTGCCGGAGCTGTCGGTGTGGCCGACGACATGGATGCCGACGGCCCGCCGCTGGCCGGCGGACGCCGCCGCGTCGGCGATGATCCGTTCCGACGCCGGGGTGATGTCGGCCTTGTTCCAGTCGAAGAACAGCAGATAGTCGTTCTGCTGCGCGGCCGGCGGAGCCTGCGGCACCGGGGCGGCGGCCATCGGAACCTGGGAGCGCGCCGGGCCGCCGAAGGCGTAACGCAGCCCGACCATGACCGTGTGGTTCTCGTACTCGCCCTTGATCGTCGTGCCGGACACGTCGAACTTCGGATCCTTGGTCACGGCGAAGTAGCGGTAGTCCACGGTCGCGGCGAGGTTGTCCGTGATGTCGTAGGAGGCGCCGACGATGCCCTGGTAGGCGAAGCGGTAGTCGCTGTCGCTGGTGCCGTCGAGCTTCATGCGGACGCGCGTGCCGCCGATGCCGGCGCCGATGTAGGGCTTGACGCCGATCCCGAGGTCGAGGTCATAGAAAACATTGGCCATCACGGCCAGGGAGTTCACCTTGCCGCTCGAACCCAGGCCGGTGAGGTTGGCGCCGCTCACCTCGTCGACGGCGTTCCGCCAGCGCCAGGCGAATTCCAGCTCCCCGCGCAGGCCCATCTGCGTGGCGTAGCCGGCCGAGAGGTTGGCGATGCCGCCGAGATCGAAATCGGCCGTCGCGTCGTTGCCGGGCAGGGCGAGATCGCGCAGGTCGGCGTCCCGCGTCCAGTTCACGCCCGCGCCCGCACCGACATAGAAGCCTTCCGCGGCCAGGGCACCGGCCGGGAGGCCGGACGAGATCAGGGCCGCCAGGGCCGCCGTCGCGGTTGCGTAACGCAGCTTCATGCAACTCTCCACCGTTGAACGTCACAGACCGGAAACGGCGCGGAGCCTCCGGTGTTGTGGCTGGTCCGGGGCGGCGGCCCGCATTTCCCCGGCCTGTGGCATTTCTGCATCCCCGCAAGGGGGTGCCGGGCCGCGCGGGGGAGGCCTGTCGCAATCAGTGGAAACCCGATTCCAGTAGCGTGCTATGAGTTTCCCCGTCCCGCCGCCGGACCCATGCAGGAAAGAGGATCGGATGCCCTTCGCGTTCCGGCAGACAGGCCGCAGCGTTCCGCCCACGCCCGCCGGGCGCGCCGCGCCGGCCGAACCGCCGGTCTCGGCCTACTTACATCTCCTGATCGTCTATCTGGTGTGGGGGAGCAGCTATCTCGCCATCAAGCTCTGCGTGTCGGGGCCGACGGCCTGGGCGCCGCTCCAGCTCCAGACCGCCCGCATGTGGTGCGCGGCACTGGCGCTCGGCGCCATCTCGCTGTTCCTGCATGGCGCGCCGCAGCGGCTGTCGCTGCGCGACCTCGGGCTCTGCGCGGTGACGGGCGTCCTGATGTGGGTCGGCGGGAACGGGCTCTCGACCTTCTCGGCGCAGCACGCCTCCTCGGGCTTCATCGTCATGGCGATGGGGGCGATCCCGCTTTGGACGGTGCTGCTCTCCGCGCTGCTGGAGCGCCGCCGGCCCGGCGCCAAGCCGCTGGCGGCGCTGGGCGTCGGGCTGTTCGGGCTGGGCCTTGTGTTCCTGCCGGCGATGCTGGGCGACGAGCGCTCCTCCATCGACCCGGCCCTGCGCACGACCGTCCTGCTGGCCCTGGTCGGGGCGGGTCTGAGCTGGTCGCTCGGGACCATCCTGCAGAAGCCGCTGGGCACGCGCCTGCCGCCGAGCTGGGCCGCGGCCTGGCAGATGCTGGCGGCCAGCATCGTGCTGACCGGGCTTGCCGCCTGGAACGGCGTAACCGTCCCCGCGGCGGCCACGCCCGTTCAGATCGGGGCCTTCGCCTTCCTCGTGATCCTCGCCTCGGTGGTCTGCCTGATGTCCTACTTGGTCGTCGTCCGCAGCTTCGCCCCGCAGATCAGCTCGACCTTCGCCTATGTGAATCCCGTGGTCGGGGTGGTGCTGAGCTGGCTGATCCTGGACGAGCGGGTGGCGCCGCTCTCGCTGGCGGGCATCCTCGTCATCATCGGCAGCGTGGCGACGCTGCTCGCCCTTCAGAACCGGCGCGCCTGATCACCGATCATCCCGGTGGGCGTGCTCGGCGGCGAAGCGCGCGTAGTCCGCCTCGCCGATGCGCACCCGCAGGCGGGCCAGCCCATCCTCGTCGCGGCGCTCCAGCACCTCCCCATGCTCGTGCAGCCAGGCGAGCGCCCGGCCGTCGGCGGGATCCAGCTCGATGTCCACGACGCGGCTCTCCGTCGAGAGCTTGCGGTCCAGCAGGGCGAGCAGGTCATCCAGGCCGGTGCCCGCCAGCGCCGAAACGGCGACGGCGTGGTCCCCGCGCTCCATCATGCCCTCGTTGACCACGCGCATCTCCAGCGCGGCGCGCCGGGTCGCCGGCAGCAGGTCGATCTTGTTCAGCACCTCCACGACGCGCGGGTCGCGCGCGGCGTCGATGCCGAGGTCGGCCAGCACCTCCTCCACGTCGCCCTTCTGCGCCTCGCTGTCGGGATGCGAGACGTCACGCACATGCAGGATGACGTCGGCCGCCTGAACCTCCTCCAGCGTCGCGCGGAAGGCGGCGACGAGGCCGTGCGGCAGTTCGGAGATGAACCCGACCGTGTCGGACAGCGCCGCCTTGCGGCCGGAGGGCAGGGCGATCTGGCGCACCGTCGGGTCGAGCGTCGCGAACAGCATGTCCTCGGCCTGCACGCGCGCGCCGGACAGGGCGTTGAAGAGGGTGGACTTGCCGGCGTTGGTGTAGCCGACCAGTGCCACCACCGGCGTGTCCGCGCGCTGGCGCGAGCTGCGGTGCAGGGCGCGGGTGCGCCGCAGCCCGGTCAGCTCGCGCTTCAGCCGGGCGATGCGCTCGGTGATCAGGCGGCGGTCGAGTTCGATCTGCGTCTCGCCGGGGCCGCCCAGGAAGCCGAAGCCGCCGCGCTGCCGTTCCAGGTGGGTCCAGGACCGCACGAGGCGGGAGCGCTGGTAGGTGAGGGCGGCCAATTCCACCTGAAGCTGGCCGTCTCGGCTCCGTGCCCGCTCGCCGAAGATCTCCAGGATCAGGCCCGTGCGGTCGATCACCTTCGCGTTGCAGACCCGTTCCAGGTTGCGCTGCTGCACCGGCGTCAGCGCGTGGTCGATCACGACGAGGCCGGTCTCGAAGGCCTCCGCCATCTCCCCCAGCCGCAGCGCGTTGCCGCGCCCGAACAGCGTCGCCGGATCGGGCCGCGCGACCTTGACCGCCTCCGCATGCGCCACCTCCAGCCGGATGGCCTCCGCAAGGCCCCTGGCCTCGTCGAGCCGCGCCTCCGGCGTCCGGGCGGCGTCGGCGTGGAGAAGGGGAAGGATGACCAGCGCGCGCGTCCGGGAACCGGAAGGTGTGTCCGCGCTCACGGGGGATTCACGGTTTTCGGGATTGGAAGCCATCGCGGCGAAGCTCCAGGGAATCGGAAGGGCCAGAGGGCCGGACGGCCGGGAGCGGTCGGGATCGGACGGAGGGCGATCCGACGGCGGGCCAGCCTCGACTGCCCCTCCCAACAGGACCTCCGGGGGGCGGTTCCTACCGCCTCCGGCAAGCGGGGACACGCTATTCCCTATGTCATCCGATGATCCGTGGGTTCGGCTGCGTTGGAGATGTGACAGATCTGTGTTATGCCTTTCTTCATAGAAAGCCAGCCAAAAAGAGGGCTGAATGCCCGGCCGGAACCTATCCGCCGAGACTTGAACGGTGACCGATGACGCGCGCCACTCTGTCCATCAAATCCCTGGTCTACATCGTGGTCGCCGTCCTGTCGGCCCTTTCGCTCTTCTCGGCGGGCCGGCAGGCCTTCGACGCCTGGGACGCGCGCCGGCAGGCGGAGGCCGGGCGGATGGCGAACCCGGCCGTCTCGGCCCTTCTCGACGCCGCCGGCGGCTGGGCCATCGAGCGCGGCCGGACCAACTCCGCCCTGGCGGCGGAGCGGCCGGCCGGGAGCGAGGCCCTGGCCGCCATCGCCGAGCGGCGCAAGGCCGCGGACGCCGCGCTGGAGCGCGCGTCCACGGGTCTGGCCGTCATTCCGGACTTCCCCGGACGGGCGGCGCTGGCCGGGGAGGTGGAGGCAACCCGCGCCGCCCTGGCTCGCGCCCGCGGGGCCGTGGACCGCGCGTTGGGGCTGCCGCTCGCCGAGCGTGACGCCGAACTGCTGCGCGGCTGGGTTCCGACCGTCACCGCCCTGATCGAGGCCTCGCAACGCCTGCGGGTCGCGGTGAACCAGGAGAATGTCGGCACCGACCTGACGGCGACGGAGCTGCAGCAGGTCCGCCATCTCGCCTGGGTCATGAGCGAGTATGCCGGCCGCGAGCGCGCGCTGGTCGGCGGGGCGCTCGCCGCCGAAAAACCCTTCACGCCGGACCAGCTCCGCGCGCTGGGCGCCAACCGCGGGCGGGTCGAATTCGCGTGGGAAAGCCTGTCCGCCCTGGCGGAGCGGGGCGGGGCGCTCGGCGCGCCTCTGGCCGCCGTCAAGTCGGGCTTCTTCGGCGAGTTCCAGGCGTTGCGCGCCGGAATCCTCGCCACCGGTGGCGCGGGGCAGCCCTACCCGGTCGGCGCGGAGGCCTGGATCGCCGCCTCCACCAAAGGCATCGACACGATCCTGGCCCTCCAGCAGGCGACCTCCACCGCGCTGGAGGCCGAACTGGCGGACAGCTCGGCCGAGGGCGCCGCGGCACTGTTTCTGAACATCCTCTTCCTCGCCGTGACGGTGCTGGCCTCGGCGGGCGGCATCCTCCTCGTCCGCCGCCGCTTCGCGCGGCCGATGGCCGGCATGACGGCGGCGATGCGCCGGCTCGCCGAGGGCGACCGGACCATCGCCGTGGAAGGGCTGGAGCGCGGGGACGAGATCGGCGCCATGGCCGAGGCGCTGGAGGTGTTCAAGCGCAACGCCATCGAGGCCGACCGGCTGGCCGCCGCCGAGGCGGCCGAGCGGGAGGCCAAGCAGCGCCGCGCCGCCGCGGTGGAAGGGCTGATCGACCGGTTCGGCGGGGCGGTCGCCGCCATCCTGCAATCGGTGGGCAGCGCCGCCGACCAGCTCGATTCCACCGCGCGCGGCATGACGGTGACGGCGGAGACGACCCAGGGCCGCGCCAGCGCCACCGCCGCCGCGGCGGAGCAGACGGCGACCAACGTCCAGACGGTCGCCGCCGCCGCCGAGGAGATGAGCAGCTCCATCGCCGAGATCGCCCGCCAGGTGGCCGCCTCGACCGAGATCGCCGGCCGCGCCGAGGGCGACGGGGAGCGGGCGGACGGCACGGTGCGCATGCTGGCCGAGGCGGTCGGGCGCATCGGCGCGGTGGTCCAGCTGATCCAGGACATCGCCGGCCAGACCAACCTGCTGGCGCTGAACGCGACCATCGAGGCGGCGCGCGCGGGAGAGGCCGGCAAGGGCTTCGCCGTCGTGGCGGGCGAGGTGAAGAGCCTCGCCAACCAGACCGCCCGCGCCACGGAAGAGATCGGCAGCCAGATCGCCGCCGTGCGCATCGCCACGCACGAGGCGGTGACGGCGATCGGCTCGATCACCGCGACCATCGGGGCGATGAACGAGATCGCCGTGACCATCTCCGCCGCCGTGGAGGAGCAGCACGCGACCACGGCGGAGATCAGCCGCAACGTCGCCCAGGCCGCCGTCGGCACGCGCGAGGTGTCCGGCAACATCGGCGGCGTGACGCAGGTCGCCGCCGAGACCGGCAGCGCCGCCGCCCAGGTCCTGTCCGCCGCCGGGGAGCTTGGACAGCAGGCCGGCGCGCTGCGCCGGGAGGTCGAGCGCTTCCTGGAGGGCATCCGCGCCGCATGACGCGTGCATCGGGTGAGCCATCCTTTGTCGCAGGGCGAGGGGTCTTGGAAACGGGCGGCGCGGGGCCACATCCGGCGAGATGCACGCATTTCACCCGCCGCGCATGGCCGCCGCCCGGCCGATGCCCGCCGCCACCGGTGCCAAGGCCGCTCCGGCCTTCGCCCGGCCGCCCTCGGTCCGCGACGACCGGGGCCGCCCGCGCCGCGTCGGCTTGGAGATGGAGTTCCAGGGCATCGGCGCCCGCGCCGCCGCAAGTGCCCTCGCCCAGGCCTTCGGCGGCACCCTGCGGGAGGAGGACCCGCACGCCTTCCACATCGCGGACACGGCGCTGGGGCGCCTGTCGGTCGAGCTGGACATGCGCTACGCCCACCCGCAGCGGACGGACGCCACCCCGCGCGTCCGGCTGGGCGCTGCCGGGGCGGCCTGGCTCGGCACGCTGCTCGGCCGCGTCGTCCCGCGCGAACTGGTCACGGCGCCGCTGGACCTCGACGCGCTGGACCGGGTGGACCGCGCCGTGGGGGTGCTGCGCGCCGCCGGGGCGCGGGGGCGGGGGGCGACGCTGTTCGGCTCGCTCGGGCTGCATTTCAACGTCGATCCCGTCAGCCTCGAGCCCAGGGCAATCACGGCGGTGCTGAAGGCCTTCCTTCTTCTGAACCGCAGCCTGCGCCGGGGCATCGCGGAGCGTGGCCCGGCCCATCTGCCGCCCATGGCCTATCTGCCGGCGCCCTACCCGGACTCCTACGTCCGCCGCGTGGTGGCGCCCGACTACCGGCCGGAGCTGCCCGCCCTGATCGACGATTACCTGGACGCCAACCCGTCGCGCGACCGCGACCTGGACATGCTGCCGATGTTCCTGCATCTCGACCCGGAGCGGGTGCGGGCACGGCTGCCCTACGAGAAGATCGGCAGCCGCGCCGTTTTCCATTACCGGCTGCCGCGCGCCCATGTCAGCGACCCGGACTGGAGCATCGCGGAGGCCTGGAACGGCTGGGTCGCCGTGGAGCGCCTCGCCGCCGACCCCGGCCGGCTCGAGGCGCTTGGCCGGGCGCGGGCCACCCGCTGACAGGGTAGGCCTGACGCGAAGGGCCGGAGCGGAGCCGGGCGCCGGGCTGTTTCATGGGCATCCCGACCCCGGAGCCCCCATGATCGTCCGCAAACGCCCGTCGGCCTTCGCCCTGTTCTTCGTCATGCGCGGGTCGGTGGTGCCGCGCATCAAATGGCAGGTCGGCTGCACGATCGCGGTCGCCATCCTGGTGACGATGGCGCACGGCACGCTGTTCGACCGCAAGATCACGCTGACGCCCATCCCCTTCAGCCTGATCGGGCTGGCGCTCGCTATCTTCCTGGGCTTCCGCAACACGGCGAGCTACGACCGCTGGTGGGAGGGGCGCAAGCTGTGGGGCGACCTGCTCATCCACAGCCGGTCGCTCGCGCGGCTGGCGGTCAACCATGTCCGGCCGGAGGGAGAGGAGCGCCAGGACGTCCTGGTGCGGCGGCTCATCGCCTTCGCCTATGTGCTGAAGCACCATCTGCGCGCCACCCGCGACATCCACAGCGCCGCCTTCCTGACGGGGGAGGACCGGCTGGCGCTGGAGGGGGCGGCCAACAAGCCGGACCGGCTGCTGCACCGGATCAGCTGCGACGTGGCGGGGCTGGCCGCGGCCGGGCGGCTGGATCCCATGCTGGTCGCCCAGGCCGAGGCGGAGCTGACGGCGCTGGCGCGGGTCCAGGCGGGCTGCGAGCGCATCCGCCACACGCCGCTGCCCTTCTCCTACGCCCTGCTGCTGCACCGGACGGCCTATCTCTACTGTTTCGCGCTGCCCTTCGGGCTGGTGGACACGACCGGCTTCATGACGCCCTTCGTGGTCGGGCTGGTCTCCTACACCTTCTTCGGGCTGGACGCGATCGGCGACGAGATCGAGGAGCCCTTCGGCTGCCTGCCCAACGACCTGCCGCCGGGTCGAGATCGACCTGCTGGAGGCGCTGGGCGAAACGGATTTGCCGGAACCGCTCCAGCCCGTAAACTACCTGCTGATGTGACTCCGGCCGGGAGGCCCCAACATGACCGACGATTTCGTCCTCTATACCCACCCCATGTCCCGCGGGCGGGTCGTGCGCTGGATGCTGGAGGAGATCGGCCGGCCCTACCGGACCGAGCTGCTGGATTACGGCACGGGCATGAAGGCGCCGGACTATCTGGCGATCAACCCCATGGGCAAGGTCCCGGCGATCCGGCATGGCGCCGTGGTGGTGACCGAAGTCGCGGCGATCTGCGCCTATCTCGCCGACGCATTCCCCGAGGCGGGCCTTGCCCCGCCGCCGGCGAGCCCGCTGCGCGGCCCCTATTACCGCTGGCTGTTTTTCGGGGCGGGGCCAGTCGAGGCGGCGGCCACCAACAAGGCCTTCGGCTTCGAGGTGCCGCCGGAGCGGCGCGCCATGGCCGGCTACGGCTGCCTCGCCGACGTCCTGGACACGCTGGAGGGCGCGCTGGAGGAGCGGGAGTATCTTGCCGGCGAGGCCTTCACGGCGGCCGACCTCTATGTCGGCTCGCAGCTCGACTGGGGCATGATGTTCGGGACGCTGGAGAAGCGCCCGGCCTTCGAGCGCTACGTCCAGCGCCTCGTCTCGCGGCCGGCGGCCGCGCGGGCGCGGGCCATCGACGACGCGCTGCTCGCGGCGCAGGCGCCGTCGGCCTCCTGAGGGGTTTTGCCGAATGCGGCGGATCAGGGCCGCACGCCCGGTGCCTCCAGGGGCAGGCCCTCGGCGCGCCGCATCAGGTAAAGCTCCAGATCGACGAAGTCCGGCGCGCCGAAAGACGGCGTCTCGGCGCGGACGCCGGTCATGCAGTTGCGCAGGCGCCGCTGGAGGGAACCCAGCGTCTGCCACTCCAGGCGGTAGAGCGGGTACCCGGTCGGGTGCGCCTGGGGGATGGGGGCGCCGCCCAGCCGCCCGCCCCAATGGTCGTCGTGGCAGTCGGCGCAGGACAGGTTCAGCTGCCCGATGCGCCGCTCGAACAGGTGCCGGCCGTTCTCCTGGAAAGGAACGAGGCGCGGGTCGTCCGGCGGATCGGCCGGCAGGCCCAACGACTGGCGCGCGACATAGGCGGTCAGGGCGAGGAGCCGGTCGTCCTCCGGCGGGAAGGGCTCGGCCGACTGGCGTTCCGCGCGGCATTGGTTGATCCGGCCCTGGAGGTCGATGGGGCGGCCGGAGGCCTCGTCGAAGGCCGGATGGCGGGCCGCCACGCCGCGCATGGATTCCGCCGTGTCGCCGTGGCAGTCGGCGCAGGATTGGCCCGCCGCACCCGCCGGCTCCCGCCACAGCGCGTCCCCCTCCAGCACCCAGAGCATGGCCGGGTTGGCGGTGTCGTCCGCCTGCATCGCGCGGGTTTCCGGCGCCATGAAGTCGGCGCCCGACCGCCGCTGGTCGCGGGGGATCTCGCCCGCCAGGGCGAGCGGTGCCGCGAGCGCCGCGAGGAGCAGCCAGGCGGACAGGCGCTGCCCGCGCGTCATCAGGTCACCGTGATTTCGACCGTGGCGGTCTGGGTGGCGCCGTCGTCGGCGGTCCAGGTGAAGGTGATCGGGCCGCTGGCCGTCGCGACGGTGGTGAAGGACAGGAAGGGGTTGGCCGAGATGGCCGGGAAGAAGTCGGCGGAGAAGATTTCCTCCCCATCGTAGGTGCAGGTGAAGCGGTTGACGATGTTCCGGGGGATCGGCGCGCCTTTCGCGTCGGTCCGGTAGCCGGTTTCCATCGGGTGGGCGACCATGGCCTTGATCTCGATGATCTCGCCCTGCCGCGCGGTCTTGGGTGCGTTGACGAGGCTGCGCATCAGGAGAGATCCTCGATGCAGGCGGCCAAGGTCACGATGACCTTGGCCTGACTGGACCAGAAGCTGCCGTCGCTGAGTTCGGCCACGGCCATGACCGTCTGGGAGGTGGCGAGCCGGATGCGGGTGGCGACCTGCGCCCGCCCGGCCCGCGGCCCCATGCGGAAGACGGCCACCTCGGGCTGGGGGTTCGACTGGTTGAACAGGGCGATGCGGCGGACATGGTCGTCCGGCGTCATCGGGCTGTCCACCGCGACCGTGACGCCGACCGCGTTGCCGTTTTCCACCAGCGGCGGGATGTCGAGCCGGACGCCCCCGGCCTGGACCTCCGTCCCGCCGGTGAACGCGCGCACGGCCTCCTCCAGCGTGGGGCGGGCGAGGGCCACGCGGGGCAGGGCCAGCACGAGGATCTGGGCGGCCCCGGCGGCGAGGACGCCGCGCCGCCCGAGGGCGAAGGCGTTCCGGTCGGTCATGAGGTCACTCCTTCAGGGTCGAAAGCCAGGCCACGATGTCTTCCACCTCCCCGGCACCGAGGATGGGCCGGCCGCGCCAGGCGGCCGCGACGGTCGGATCGTCGGTCACGCGGTGGAAGGCGGGCATGATGGTCTCCGGATTCAGCCTCTTGTTGTCCACGACCCTCAGACGGATCTGCGCCTCGGTCAGCCGTTTTCCAACCCCTGCCAGGTCCGGCGCCAGCGTGCCGTGCAGGTGCTGGTCGGGGAAGGGGCCGGGGTGGCACAGCACGCAGAGGCTCTTCTGCCGGTCGGCGGCCAGGGCCGCGCCACGGTTGGGATCGCCAGGCGCGCCGGTGAGAGGCCGCACGATGCCGTCGCCCTCCACCTCGTAGGGCACCACGCCGCGCCGGGCGGATTCCTGGCCGAAGGCGGGGAGGGTCGGGAGAATGAGCATCGCGGCCAGCATTGCCCCGCCTCTCATCCGAACACGTCGCCGGTGATGGTCCGGAACCAGGCCTCGGCGTAGGCGGCCTCCCGCGCGCGGAAGGCGGGCGGGGCGTCGCGTGGGCTGGTGCCGCCCGCCCCCTCGATGTCCGCCAGCAGCCCGCCGGAGGGGCGGTAGACCCCGGCGATGGAGATGCCGTAGTCCGGTGCCACGAGGCTGTAGCAGGTGTTGATCAGCCGGGGTTCCGCCAGGGGCCGCCCACCCAGCAGCGCCAGCACCGCACCCGCGCAGGCCTTGGCCTGGGCGTGGGCGGCGAAGGCGGATTTCGGCATGGCCCCGGCGATGGCCGCGTCGCCGATGACATGGACGCCCGGCACCAGGGTGGATTCGAAGGTGACGGGGTCGATGGGGCACCAGCCGGTCCGGTCGGCGACGCCCGCCGCCTCGGCGATCCGCCCCGCGCGCTGCGGCGGGATCAGGTTCACCACCTGGGCCTTGTGGCTGCCGAACTCCGTGACGAGGGTCCGCGTGGAGGGATCGGCCTCCGTCACCCGCCCGCCGAAGGACAGCGACACCCATTCGATCATGCCGGGGTACAGCTCCGCCCAGGCAGCCTCGAACAGGCGCTGCTTGGAGAAGGCGTCCTTGGCGTCGAGAAGGATCAGCTTGGAGCGAGGCTTGCGGGTCTTCAGGTAATGGGCGATCAGGCTCGCCCGCTCGTAAGGCCCCGGTGGGCAGCGGAAGGGGTTGGCGGGTGCCGACAGCACCACCACGCCGCCGTCCTCCATCGCCTCCAGCTGCCGGCGCAGCAGGAGCGTCTGCGCCCCCGCCTTCCAGGCGTGCGGCATGGCCTCGGCGGCATCCTCGTCGTAGCCGGGAATGGCGTCGAAGCGCATGTCCACGCCGGGCGCCAGCACCAGCCGGTCGTAGCCGAGCGCCGTGCCGTCGGCGAGCCGCACGCGCCGCGCCTCCGCCTCCACGGCCAGGGCCGCCTGGCGGACCAGCGTGATCCCCGCCTTCTCCAGCCCCTCGTAGCCGAACTCCTGCGCCGAAAGCTCGCGCAGGCCCGCGACGACGGCGTTGCTGAAGGGGCAGGCGGTGTAGCGGGCGTTGGGCTCGACCAGCATCACCGACAGGGACGGGTCCCGCCGCTTCATCTCGCGCGCGCAGGCCGCACCCGCGAAGCCGCCGCCGACCACGGCGACGCGCGGCGGCGCCTGGGCGAGGAGGGCGGGCGCCCCGAGCGACAGGGCTGCCGCCCCGGCGGCGAGCCCGCCCAGGCTGCCCAGGACGGCCCTACGGCTTCGCCGCGGCATCCCGGCCTCCGCGCGCGGCGTACCAGTCCGCGATGGCGCGCGTTTCCTCATCCGTGAAGCCCTTGGCGATGCGGTCCATCACGGTCGCCTCCAGCGTGCCGGACCGGAAGCCTCGCATGCTGGCGACGATGTCCTCCGCCGGCCGGCCGTCCAGCGGGGCCATGCCGCCGTCGGACGCGGCCGGGGCGTGGCAGCCCGAGCAGGCGGACGCGCCCGGCGGCGGATCGGAGGAGGGAAGATCCGCCGCCATGGCGGCCGCCGGGAACAGGCCCAGCAGCGCCAGGGCGAGACGGAGCGGCGTCGGGCCGCCCGTCATGCGAGGTCATGGTTCTTCAGCGGCAGCGTCCGGATGCGCTTGCCGGTCGCCGCGAAGAGGGCGTTCAGCACGGCCGGCGCCGCCACGGCGATGGTCGGCTCGCCCACCCCGCCCCAGAATCCGCCGGACGGGATGAGGATCGTCTCCACCGCCGGCATCTCCGCCATGCGCAGCACCTCGTAGCTGTCGAAGTTCGTCTGCTCCATCCGACCGTCCTTGACCGTGCATTCGCCGTAGAGGCAGGCCGACAGGCCGTAGACGAAGGAACCCTCGACCTGCCGTTCGATCTGGGCCGGGTTGACGGCGTGGCCGGGATCGGTGGAGGCGACGATGCGGTGGATCTTCAGCTTGCCGTCGGTCACCGACACCTCCGCCGCCGCCGCGACGTAGCTGCCGAAGCCCATGATCTGGGCGATGCCGCGATGGACGCCCGCCGGGGCCGGACGGTCCCAGCCGATGCCCTGTGCCACCTGATCGAGCACGGCCAAGTGCTTGGGGTGGTTCGCCATCATCCGGCGCCGGAAGGCCAGCGGGTCCATGCCGGCGGCGTGCGCCAGCTCGTCCATGAAGCATTCCAGATAGATGGCGTTCTGGTTCAGGTTCACCCCGCGCCAGAAGCCCGGGGGGATCGGCGGGTTGCGCATGGCGTGGTCGATCAGCAGGTTCTCGACCGCGTAACCGATGTGCCCTTCCGGCCCGCTGATGTTCAGCCCCTGGAAGACGGCGGGATCCTTGCCGTTCTGCATGCCCTCCGGCCGCACCGCCGCGAGGATCGACTGGCCGGAGATGCGCATGTGCAGCGCGGTCAGCTTGCCCTCGGCGTCCAGCCCGCCGGTCAGCTTGCACTGGGTGACCGGATGGTAGGCGCCGTGCAGCATGTCCTCCTCCCGCGACCAAATCAGCTTGACCGGGCGGCCGGGGACCTGCTTGGCGATGTTCACGGCCTGGCGGACATAGTCCTGGAAGTTGCCGCGCCGCCCGAAGCCGCCGCCGAGGTGGAGCTTGTACACCTCGCAGCTCTGCACGGGCAGGCCGGCGGCCTCCGCCGCGGCGGCGAGGCTGGCCTCGCCGTTCTGGGTCGGCACCCAGACCTCGCACCTCAACTCGGTCCACAGGGCCGTTGCGTTCATCGGCTCCATGGTGGCGTGGTTCTGGTAGGGGAAGCCGTAGACGGCCGAGACCGTCTTCGCCGCCCCGGCCAGCGCCTTGCGCGCGTCCCCGGCGGACGCACCGACGAAGGCCTCCTCCGCATCGAGACCGGCGGCCAGGGTCTCCGCGATGGAGGCGCTGGAGAGCGCCTTGTTCGGGCCGTCGTCCCAGGTGACGGGCAGGGCGTCGAGTGCCGTCTTGGCCTGCCACCAGGTTTCCGCCACCACGGCCACGGCGGTGTCATCCACCCGCACGACCTTGTGCACGCCGCGCATGCCGGCGACCGCCGCCGCGTCGAAATTCACGAGCTTGCCGCCGAAGGTGGGGCAGGCGCGCACGGCGGCGTTCAGCATGCCCGGCAGTTTCAGGTCGGTGCCGTAGACCTGCTTGCCGTTCAGCTTGTCGGCGGTGTCGAGCCGGGGCAGCGGCTTGCCCACGATGGTCCAGTCCTTGGGGTCCTTCAGCCGCACCTCGGCCGGCGGCTGCATCCCGGCGGCGGCGGTCGCGACCTTGCCGTAGGTCGTACTGCGTCCGCTGGGGCCATGGGTGATGACGCCCTTCGACACGGCGCATTCCGACGCCGGCACCTTCCACTCCGCCGCCGCCGCCGCGACCAGCATCTCGCGCGCCACCGCCCCGCCCTTGCGGACATAGTCGTGGGAATCGCGGATGCCCCGGCTGCCGCCGGTGGAGAAGCTGCCCCAGACGCGGTCGCGCGCGAGGTTCTGGCCGGGGGTGGGGTATTCGGTCGTGACCTTCGCCCAGTCGCATTCCAGCTCCTCCGCGACGAGCTGGGCGAGGCCGGTCAGCGTGCCCTGGCCCATCTCGGACCGGGCGACGCGGATCACCACCGTCTCGTCGGGCCGGACCACCACCCAGGCGTTCACCTCCGGCGCCGCGGCGGCCGGCGTGGCACCGGGCGTGGCCGCTTCGGCGGAGGCCAGGAAGGGCAAGTGGAAGCCCAGCGACAGGCCGCCCATGGCGGCGGAGCTGACGAGGAAGCCGCGGCGGGAGAGGGCGGGCGGGGATTCGGCGGGCTGGGATTGGCCGGGCCGGGACGGGGCGTGTGCGGTCGTCATGCGATCCTCCTCAGCCGTTCTGCGTGGCGCCGCCGTCGGCGGCGAGCTTGATGGCGGCGCGCACGCGGTTGTAGGTCCCGCAGCGGCAGATGTTGGTGATCTCGGTATTGATGTCCTCGTCGGTCGGGCTGGGATTCTGCTGGAGCAGCCCGGCCGCCGCCATGATCATCCCCGACTGGCAGTATCCGCATTGCGGCACGTCCAGCGCCGCCCAGGCCTTCTGCAAGGGGTGCGACCCGTCGGGCGACAGCCCCTCGATCGTCGTGATCTTCTGCTCGGCCGTCACGGCGCTGACCGGCATCGCGCAGGAGCGCGTGGCGACCCCGTCGATGTGCACCGTGCAGGCGCCGCACTGCGCGATCCCGCAGCCGAACTTCGTCCCGGTCAGCCCGACCTGCTCCCGGATCACCCAGAGGAGCGGCGTCTCGGGATCGACATCGACCTCCCGGACCTCACCGTTGATGGTCAATCGCGCCATGCTGAATCCCCCGTTCGCTGTGGAGCCCCAGTACCGATGCCGGTGGTGTGGAGCGCTGATGGGCCGCGCCATTGGAAGGCGCCCGTGTTCCGCCCTTTCCGGAAGCCTACGGCCGACATGTCGCGGAAGTTTGTCCGCCGGCCGCCGGTCTGTCGCAAACTGTATCAGAGGGCAGGATTGGGGCAAACCGGTACAGTTTGGAAGGCGGATGGTTGGGTTATGCTTTTGTCAAGCTAGTGGTCAGGCGCAAACGAAAGATGCATAGACCCTACATCCAAGGCGTTGATCTGCATGAGATGGCTATGAATCGTTCGAATGCGTCTGTGCATTAGCGCTGGCGGGGAACAAAGGTGGATGCCCCAATCGCTTCGCCGGTGTACAGTCGCTTCATGGCTGAGGAGGTCCCTGCGCCGGTCGAGCGTTCAACCGTGACTGTATCTGCTCACCACCTTCCTGAGAGGGTGCGCGCACAGCTTGTTGAACGCCCGCTCCGTGGTGACCATTTTCAAATGATGGTGCAAATGGTAGAAAATGAATCATCAGAAGTGAGTCGCTTTTACGTGGATGTTTTCTAAAGTATAGGTTCAAAATGCAGTTGCAGAGGCGATGAATCGTGGCGTTTGGTGCGCATTGGTGTAGTTTTGCATTCAAATCCGGGTGCCGTCTATGGAAACACTTAAGTTAACGTTATTGGTAGGGGCGCTATGTGTCAAATCAACTTTTTGCGGTGGGAAGCATGAATAAAAATTTGCATGAGCTTATCTCCTGGTTTCCCTCTGGAACAGCAGAGGGTGAGAAGGCCATACTTGAAAGAGTGTTTGTGTATGTGGACGAGTTCTCTAATGTCATGGCGCCGCCAGTGGGCAATCCGCACCTGCTTGTGGGAAGCAAAGGTAGCGGAAAGAGTGCAATTATTGATTTTGCCTTGCGCGTCCTAAAGCAGCAATCAGTGCCTGCAACTTTGATAACGCCTTATGATATTGATAGCAGTAGGATTGGCGAGAGTAACTCTACCGGAGACATGGTTCGCGTATTTTATAGCGTACTTATGTCATCTATAGCAACAAAGCTTTCAGAGGAATCTACTGGATGGTTCGACGGCGATAGAGCAGTACTTTATCGAGAAGCGATAGCGACTGGTGAGAGGTCACCAGATTTCATCGGAAGAATGGGAAAGTTTCTGGGTGATGTTGCTAAGCCGATTATCAAGGTTGACTTCAATTCTGCATTTCCGCATCTCTCTAAAGTTACACGGTCAGAGCTTGAGAAGGCTATAGAGCGCTCTCTTGATTCAAAAGGGTTTTATGTTTTCATTGATGATACTGATCAGATTGCTAGCCCTGAAAAGCCTGGGCACCTGAATAGGATATGGGCTCTCCTTTTGGCTGTACGAAGACTTTCTTCCAACATCCCAGAGGTGAAGGCGGTAGTAAGCCTTCGGTCCGAGGTCTGGGAACGGTTGCAGGTTGATCCTGCGGGTCAGCGTGACCAAACAGATCACTTCAAAAGTCTTTGTGTTCTTATGAAGTCAAGCAAAGACCATGTTGAGAAAATTGTCGAAAGACGACTAGCGTTAGCCGCCGCAAACTTAGGCAGTGACGGAAACGCTGGCGCTCCATTCTTGGATGGAAGAGGTCAAGAACATTACAGCCCCTTTTTTGAGGGCGTTGGCGCGCGCGCGCCTCATAGTGAAGATTTTAGGTCCTGGCGAGATTTAATTTTAGTAAGATCAAGGCAGCGCCCTCGTGACGCAATACAGCTTGTTAATCTTTTGGCAAAAAGAGCTGAATCAAAGAAGAAGGGAAGGATTGATGAGGAGGTGTTTCAGGCGGTAATGCCCGGATTTTCTGAAACGATTGCAAATTTATTCGGGCAAGAAGTCGTGTTGGAGTGTCCTGCAGCAGTTGAAATACTGAAAACTTTTGCTGATGTAGAATACAAAAATGGTGGCTTCACTATGAGTTCTGAGGAGGTTCTCGACCACTTCCGCAAAATTATCTCAAAATTCAGTGTGATTTTATATGGATGCTCATTGAATCAACAAAAGGATAGTGATATCTTTGAGATATGGAGATTCTTCTACATAAGTGGTGTTCTTAACGCGAGAGTTTCTGATATTCGAGAAAAAAATGGATACAGGCATTTGGATCCTGAGCAAGACCAAACGCTGGTGAGTAAAGTAAGGTGGAATGATCTCCAAGCAACTCTCTGGGAGGTCAATACCGTTTACCGAGATTTTCTGATAAATGTGGAAAAAGCAAATAGTACCAGAATTGGGCTTGCTGTGAAAAGATCGACGAGGAGAAATGCATCAAGGGGGCGAAGGAGAGGCTCTTAAAGAGCCTGCTCAAAAGGTCTGCTGTGAATTTATTTTGCTAACGCGCCGGTCATCTGGCTACTAAGGTGACAATAAGAGGGCGTCGATAGAACAAAAACAACCATATCTAAGCAGCAGGGATGTTCAAGAATAATATTGATTTTAGATCGACAGACTGCGGTGTAGTGTTAGGTTAGGGAGGCCCGCACCTTATGCGGGCCTCCCTCCAAACCGCCAGCCCTCAGTTCATCCCGGTCCGCTGCCCAGGCGCTTCGCCGATCTGAGTTCCGCCGGCACCCCCCGCCATCGGGTCGAGGTCCAGCATGCCGCGGGCGAAGTTCAGGTACTGGCGGGCCTCGGTCTCGCGGCCGCGGGCGTGCAGGGATTCGGCGACGCTGAGGTGGGTGGTCACCGTGTCGCGGGTTTCGCGTTCGGCCCAGGCGCCGTTGGCGGCCTTGGCCTCGCGCAGGTCGGAGGTGAAGTCGGCGGCGAGCGCGGGGCCGGCGGCCAGGGTGGCCAGCGCCAGGGCGGTGGCGGCGATGTGGCGGATCGTCATGGGAATGTCCTTTCGCGACGGTTGGGGAGCCCGGCCGGGCGGCAAGGTCGCCAGGAGCTGCGGGGCTGCGCTTGGCACCCGGGCCGGGCGCCGTCCGAGGGGTCTTCGTCCGGCGGGGTCCGTTATGGCGGGGGGATGTCGCAGGGGTGTGTCGGCGGACCCGGCTTTTTGTAACGGGCTGTCGTGGGCTGTATCGGGCTGTCGCGGGGGCGGACGTCTGACACGCTTTCTTACAAAGTTCTGACGCCGCATTCCCGACCGGTCCCGCTGGGCCGGGCTGCCGGCGCCCGGCCTTCCCATGAATTTTGTGTTCCAATGTCAACTGGCCCCGGCCGGACCCGTGCGAGGCTTCTCTCCTCACCGCTTCATGGAATGGTCTGGCCGGGGAGCCTGCTATGGCGGAATACGCTCACACGCTGGGGCGGCAGCGGCATGTCTTCGATGATCTGCGGGCCGTGATGGCCTGCGCCTCGCCGCGCCGTTCGGGCGACGAGCTGGCGGGGATCGCGGCGGACAGCGATGAGCGCCGAGTGGCGGCGCGCATGGTGCTGGCCGATCTGCCCTTGCGGGTCTTCCTGAACGAGGCGCTGGTCCCCTATGAGGCAGACGAGGTCACGCGGCTGATCCTGGACGGGCATGACGAGGCCGCCTTCGTCCCGGTCGCCTCCATGACCGTGGGGGAGTTCCGCGACTGGCTTCTGTCCTACGAGGCCGACACGGCGACGCTCGCCGCGCTGGCGCCGGGGCTGACGCCGGAGATGGCGGCGGCCGTGTCGAAGCTGATGCGCAACCATGACCTCGTGACGGTGGCGGCGAAATGCTCGGTCGTCACGGGGTTCCGCACCACGGTCGGGCTGCCGGGGCGGCTGTCCAGCCGGCTCCAGCCGAACCACCCTACGGACGACCCGGCGGGCATCGCCGCCGCCACGCTGGACGGGCTGCTCTACGGCATCGGCGACGCGGTGATCGGCATCAACCCGGCGACCGACAACGTGCCGGCCTGCATCACGCTGCTGGAGATGCTGGAGACGATGCGGCTGCGCTTCGACATCCCCGTCCAGTCCTGCGTGCTCGCCCACGTCACCACCAGCATCCAGGCCATCGAGCGCGGCGCGCCGGTGGACCTCGTCTTCCAGTCCATCGCCGGGACGGAGAAGGCCAACCAGGGCTTCGGCGTCTCGCTCGCCCTGCTGCGCGAGGCGCGGGACGCCGCGCTGTCGCTGAAACGCGGCACGGTCGGGCAGAACGTCATGTATTTCGAGACGGGCCAGGGCTCGGCCCTGTCCGCCGACGCGCATCACGGCGTGGACCAGCAGACGGTGGAGGCGCGCGCCTACGCGGTCGCCCGCGCCTACGACCCGCTGCTGGTCAACACGGTCGTCGGCTTCATCGGGCCGGAATATCTGTTCGACGCCAAGCAGATCACCCGCGCCGGGCTGGAGGACCATTTCTGCGCCAAGCTGCTCGGCGTGCCGATGGGCTGCGACGTCTGCTACACGAACCACGCCGAGGCCGACCAGGACGACATGGACGTCCTGATGACGATGCTCGCCACCGCCGGCGTCAATTTCCTGATCGCGGTGCCCGGCTCCGACGACGTGATGCTGAATTACCAGAGCCTGTCCTACCACGACGTGCTGGGGCTGCGGCACCTGCTGAAGCGCCCGCCGGCGCCGGAGTTCGCGGCCTGGCTGGAAAAGGCCGGATGGCTGGACGGGCAGGGGCGCCTGCCGCCGCGCGGGCCGCAGAGCGCGGTGGTGCGGAACCTCCTGGGGAGGATCGCCTGATGGCCGACGGCTCCGACAACAACTCCGACCCCTGGCTGCGCTTCCGCAAGGCGACCCGCGCCCGCATCGGGCTGGGGCGCAGCGGCGACGGGCTGCCGACCAGGGCGCTGCTGGAGTTCCAGCTCGCCCACGCCCGCGCCCGCGACGCGGTGCATGGCGCCGTGGATTTCGACCGGCTGGCGGCGGACCTCGCCCCGCTGGAAACGGTCCGCGTCCACAGCGCCGCACCCGACCGCGCCACCTACCTGCGCCGGCCGGACCTCGGCCGGCGGCTGAACGAGGCGAGCCGTGCCGTTCTGGCGCGCGGCGACTGGGACATCGCCTTCGTCGTCGCCGACGGGCTGTCGGCGGCGGCCGTGCAGGCCCACGCGGCCCCGCTGGTGCGGGCCTGCCTGGAACGGCTGCCGGGCTGGTCCGTGGCGCCGGTGGTGCTGGCCGGCCAGGCGCGGGTGGCGCTGGGCGACGAGGTGGGGGCGCTGCTGGGCGCCCGGCTGGTGGCGCTGCTGGTGGGGGAACGGCCGGGCCTGTCGGCCGCCGACAGCCTCGGCGTCTACCTGACCTGGGCGCCGATGCCCGGCCGGGCGGATTCCCAGCGCAACTGCATCTCCAACATCCATGGCGCCGGCCTGCCCATCGGGGCGGCGGCCGACAAGCTGTGCTGGCTCGCCCGCGAGGCGAGCCGGCTGAAACTGACCGGGGTCGCGCTCAAGGAAGACGCCCCGGCCCTGCAAGGCCCGGAAGGTTCCGGGCCGCGTCCCATCGACCGCATTTGAACCGAGCAGGAGGGCACAGCACATGTCCGGGAGCGCAAAACCCGAATTGAAGAAGAGCCTCAGCGGGATTCACCTCTGGGGCATCGCCGTCGGCCTCGTCATTTCCGGCGAGTATTTCGGCTGGAGCTACGGCTGGGCGGCCGCGGGGACGCTGGGCTTCCTCGTCACGACGATCCTGATCGCGACGATGTACACGACCTTCATCTTCAGCTTCACCGAGCTGACCACGGCGATCCCGCACGCGGGCGGTCCCTTCGCCTACAGCTTCCGGGCCTTCGGGCCGACGGGCGGCTTCATCGCCGGCTCCGCCACGCTGATCGAGTTCCTGTTCGCGCCGCCGGCCATAGCACTCGCCATCGGCGCCTATCTGAACGTGCAGTTCCCCGCACTCGATCCCAAGCTGATCGCGGTCGGCGCCTATGTGCTGTTCATGGCGCTGAACATCGCCGGCGTCTCCATCGCCGCGACCTTCGAGCTGTTCGTGACGCTGCTCGCCATCTTCGAGCTGGTGGTGTTCATGGGGGTGGTCTCGCCGGGCTTCTCCTGGGCGAACTTCGCCAACAACGGCTGGGCCGGCTCCAACAGCCTGACGGTGGAGGGGCTGGGCGGCATCCTCGCCGCCATCCCCTTCGCCATCTGGTTCTTCCTCGCCATCGAGGGGGCGGCCATGGCGGCGGAGGAGACGCGCGATCCCCGGCGCACCGTGCCGCGCGCCTACATCGGCGGCATCCTGACGCTGGTGGTGCTGGCCTTCGGCACGATGATCTTCGCGGGCGGCGTCGGCGACTGGACGCAGCTCTCCAACATCAACGACCCGCTGCCCCAGGCCATGAAGTCGGTGGTGGGCGAATCCAGCGGCTGGCTGCACATGCTGATCTGGATCGGGCTGTTCGGCCTGATCGCCTCCTTCCACGGCATCATCATGGGCTATTCGCGGCAGATCTTCGCGATGGCCCGCGCCGGCTTCCTGCCGCCGGTCTTCGCCCGGCTGCACCCGACCCGGCGCACCCCGCACTGGGCGACGCTGGCCGGCGGCGTGGTCGGCATCGCGGCGATCTATTCGGACCAGTTCATCACCATCGGCGGCCTGCCGCTGACCGCCAACATCGTGACCATGTCGGTCTTCGGCGCCATCGTCATGTACATCATGAGCATGGCGAGCCTGTTCCGCCTGCGCGCCACCGAACCGGCGCTGGACCGGCCCTACCGGGCGCCCTTCTACCCGGTCTTCCCGGCGATCTCGCTGGCGCTGGCGCTGCTCGCGCTCGCCACGATGATCTACTTCAACGCCCTGGTCTTCGCGCTCTTCGTCGGGCTGATGGCCGTGGCCTACCTGTTCTACCGCCTCACCGCCGGCATGCGCGGGCGCGGCGAGGCCGACCCGCTGCTGTCCATGGCCCCGGTGAAGCCGGGCACCGCCGCGGAGTGACCGAAGGCGTTCTTTGAAAGGGGCCGCCGTCCGGAGGGGCGGCGGCCCCTTTTCCATTCGGCGGCCCGGCATGGCAAGCATGCCTTCATGCCCGTGGACGGGCGCTTGGGGCCTTCGTATGTACGGGCATTCCAAGGGAGGACCGGTCCATGACGCCGCTGCACATCGAAACACCGCTGCTCGAATCGCGCCCGCTGTCGGCCCGCGCCGGCCGCGGCGTCTGGCTGAAGATGGAGGCCTTGCAGCCGCCCGGCTCCTTCAAGCTGCGGGGCATCGGCCTCGCCTGCCAGGAGCAGGCGAAGCGGGGGGCGGGGCGCTTCATCTCCTCCTCGGGCGGCAACGCCGGCATCGCGGTCGCCTATGCCGGCCGCCAGCTCGGCATCCCGGTGACCGTGGTCGTGCCGGAAACGGCGTCGGAACACGCCAAGGGCCTGATCCGCCAGGAGGAGGCCGAGGTGATCGTGCACGGCCCTTCCTGGCAGGAGGCGAACGCCCACGCCCAGGCGCTGATCGGCGAACGCGACGCCTTCCTGCACCCCTTCGACGACCCGTTGCTGTGGCGGGGGCACGCCAGCATGATCGACGAGGTGGCGGCGGCCGGCTGGCGGCCGGACGCCGTGGTGCTGTCGGTCGGCGGCGGCGGGCTGATGTGCGGCGTCGTGGAGGGGCTGCGCCGCAACGGCTGGGACGACGTGCCGGTCGTGGCGGTGGAGACCGCCGGGGCCGATTCCCTGGCGCAGTCGGTGGCGGCGGGCCGCCGGGTGGAACTGCCGGGCATCGCCAGCGTCGCCACCTCGCTCGGTGCTCGCCGGGTCTGCGAGGCGGCCTTCGACTGGACCGCCCGCCATCCGGTGACCAGCGCGGTCGTGTCGGACGGGCAGGCGGTCCGCGCCTGCCTGGACTTCCTGGACGATCACCGGCTGCTGGTCGAACCCGCCTGCGGCGCGTCGCTGGCCCTGGCCTATGGGCGGCACGAGGCCCTGCAAACCTTCGAGCGGGTGCTGGTGATCGTCTGCGGCGGCGCCACGGTGACCGCCGAAGGGCTGCGGGCTCTGTCGGCGCGGCTCGGGGCCTGACCGCCGGGGAAAGGTGCCGCTAGGCTCCCGCCACGGCCTCCTCGACGGGGCGGCGGGCGGCGGCACGGTCGCGTGCCTTGCGGTTCCAGATGGACCAGTAGGCTTCCATGCGGTCGAGGAAGCAGTCCGTCCGCTCGGCGAAGATCTTTTCGCCGAGCAGGGCGCCCTTGCGTTCCAGCTCGCCCTGGCGCCGCTCGACCGCCGTCCTCAGCGCGGCGACGGTGGCCTCGTCCTGGCCGGCGTCGGCGGCCGTGTGCAGCAGGACGGCGAGGTCGTGATGATCGCCCAGACGCTCGCTCAGATCCTCCAGCTCCCCGCCCAGGCAGCCGAGCGGACCCGGCCAGACCGGCTCCATCAGCCGGATCGTGTACCAGAGATTCTTGGCCTGCTTGCGCCATTCATGAGCCGTCTCCGAATCCCGGAAGGCGCCGTTGCGCATCGAGCGGCCGGTCCGGTAGATCCGGCGCAGGCCGGGGCGCAGCACGTCGAAGCCCTTGCCGTCGATCGGCAGCCTTCCAGCCTCCTCCTGCGCGGAGCGCAGCATGGCCACGACCGGTTCGAAGGCGTCACCGCCGCTGAGCTGCTCCGCCTCCACCCGGCGGCAGCGCTCGACAAGGACCTCGCGGAAGGCATCGATCCCGCCGCCGGCCAGCTCCTCGCCGCACTGCGACCGCAGCTTGTCGAGCGTCTGGATGATGACCGCGCTGTCGCGGGCGCCGGAGAGCTTGCCCTGGGCGTCGCGGATCGCCGCGTTCAGCCGGCGAAAGGGCTTCTCTTCCATGGAGCCGCGGGCGAGCCGCAGCGCGGCGCGCGCCTTCTTGCAGGCCTTGCGGGCCTCGTGCACGGCCTCGTGCCGCGAGGAGCCGTCGCGCTGGAGCGCGTCGGCCGCACCTCCGAGCTGCTCGCCGACGATGCGGCGCACCGCCGCGTCGCAGGTCTCTCCCGGGACCAGTTCATAAGCCATGTCGATGAGGATCCTTCGTTCGTGACGCGCCCCCGGACGGGGGCATGAGCGGGGAGGGCGTTCCTGTCGCACCCCTCACCCTTTCCCCTGAACAACAAGGGAAGGCTTGAGCGGTTTCCGGGACCCACCGTTTTCAGGGAAGCGGCACGTCCTGGGGTGCGAGTCATCAAAGCTTCACTTTACCTCTGGTGGACGCTGCCCCTATCTGCGCGGTCGGCAGCGCGCCATGCATTCATGTGCGCCCAACGGCGCATCCGGAAACGGATGCGGCAGGAAAGCGCACCTGGCCAGGTGCGCATGAAGGCGCACGATCGGGTCATGACGCGTAAGAACCGAATCTTCCTGTCACTCTGCGCGGCGCTTCTGGCGACGGACATCGGCCTCGTCGCGGTCGGCGCAGCGACGGCGCGCGACGCGCTGATGGCTGCCATGCACGACCGTGCGGCCACGCTGCGCGAGGGCTTCTCCATCGCCCTCTACACAACCGAACTGAAGCTGATGGAGATCGCGAGCTTCGTCGCCGAGCTGGAGGACGTGAAGACGCATCTCGCGGCGGCGGGCGAGGCCCTTGCGGCGGACCCCGGGGGCGATGCCGCGTCCGGGGAGGTCGAGCGCCACCGCCAGGCGCTGATGGACATCGTCGGCCCGCGCTGGACGCAGCTCCGCTTCCGCTACCTGCTGCGGCAGCTCTCTTTCTACCTGCCGCCGGACGGCACGGTGTTCCTGCGGGCGGAAACGCCCTATGCCCACGGCGACCGCGCTGAGGGACCGGATTCCCTGGTGGCGCGGGTGGCGGCCAGCCGGCGCGCCGCGACGGGATTCGACATCGACCGCCTGTCGGTCGGGCTGCGCGCCGCCGTGCCGGTGGCCGGGGACCGCCCGCTCGGCGTCGTGGAGGTGGGGACGTCGCTCGACACCATGATGATCCCCATCTGCCCCAGTTCCCGCTGCGGCACCGCCATCCTGCTCGACCGCGCGGCGGTGGAGCGGCGCATGGACGGCTACGCCCTGGGGGCGACCTTCACCGACGACCGGCGCACCGGCGACTGGCTGATCGAGGCCTCGACCAACCCCGCCATCACCCGCGTGCTGATGGACCCCGTCCAGGGCGCCGAACTCGCCACGGCCGAGGCGGCGCTGGTGCGGGTGGGCGACCGCTGGCTCGCCGCCACCCGCTTTCCCCTGCGCGACCATCTCGGCAAGGAGGACCCCGGCCGGGCGGCCGTGGGCAGCGTCCTCGCCTGGGTGGACGTGGACGACGCCGTGCACGCCTTCGAGCGCAGCCAGCTCGTCAATGTTGGCGTCGCCGTCCTCGCCTTCCTGCTGATCGCCGGGCTGATCCACCTGCTGCTCGGCGTCATCACCCGCCGGCTGGAGGGGGAGGTCGCCCAGCGCACCGCGCAGGTCGAAGCGCTCCTCGCCGAGGTCTCGCACCTCGCCCACCGCGACCCGCTGACCGAGCTGTTCAACCGCCGCGCCTTCACCGGCCGGCTTCGCGAGGAGATCGAGCGTTGCCGCGCCGACGGCACGGTCTTCAGCCTCGTCAGCCTCGACCTCGACGGCTTCAAGCGCATCAACGACGCCCACGGCCACGCGACGGGGGACGAGGTGCTGCTGGCGGTCGCCACCGTGATCCGCGAAACCATCGGCGCGAAGGACGCGGCGGGCCGGCTCGGCGGGGAGGAATTCTCCCTCCTGCTACCGGGCACCGGGCTGGAGGGCGCCACGGCGCTGGCCGAGCGGCTGCGGCTCCGGCTGTCCGGCCGCCCGGTCCTGACGCCGTCGGGCGACACGCTACGCGTCACCTTCAGCGCCGGCGTCGCCGAATGGATTCCGGCGCTCGACGAGGCCGCCCTGCTTCGGCGCGCGGACGAGCTTCTCTACGCCGCCAAGGCGGCGGGACGGGACCGGGTGATGGGCCGTGAGGATCGGAGGGTGACCATACAATTGGCGGATTGAACAAATCCGGGAAAGCGGCGCATCCTTGCCCCATGCCGCGGCACGCGGATTGCTGATCCAGCGTGCGTGACCTCAAAGGGGCGGTGCCATGACGCTGAACGGATCGTTTTCCCGGCAGAACTCCGGCGAGTGCCCGTCGGTTGTGCAACGCAACATTCTCGCCGCCGCGGCCTGCGGCATCTCCGGCTTCATCGAAAGCCAGGGCGGTCGGCCCGAACGGGTCCTCCAGCGCGCGGGCATCGACGAGCGCCAGCTCGACCAGCCGACGTTGGCGCTCGACCTCGGATCCTACGTCGCGATGATGGAAGTCGCGGCGGCGGACACCGGCAACGACAATTTCGGCCTGCTCTACGGCCGGCAGTTCCAGCCGGACATGCTCGGGCTGATCGGCGCCATCGCGCTCGCCTCGCCGACGCTGGGGGCGGCACTCGACAACCTCGCGCGGCTCTTCCCCTTCCACCAGCAGGCGACCGAGACGCGCTTCCGGCGCGAGGGCGAGCTGCTGCGGCTGGAATACCGCATCCTCGACGGGCGCGTGGTGGAGCGGCGCCAGGACGCCGAGCTGACCATGGGCATGTTCGCCAACGTGGTGCGCGCCTGCCTCGGCCCGCACTGGATGCCGGAGGAGGTGCATTTCGAGCATGCCCGGCCGGAAGCCTGGCGCCGGCACGAGGCGGTGTTCGACGCCCCCGTGCATTTCGGGCAGCGGACCAACGCGCTGGTGCTGCGCGACCGCGACCTGGACCGCCGCATGCCGGCCGGCGACCTCGCGCGGCTGACGGCGCTGAGCGGGCAGCTGGTCAGCATCGCGCGGGACACGGGCGCGCCGCCGCTGCTCGACCGGCTGAAGGCGGAGGTGCGCGCCCGGCTGCCCGAGGGCTGCCCCTACATCGAGGAGGTTGCCGACGCGCTGGGCATGGCGCGCTGGACCCTGCAGCGCCGGCTGGCCGAGGAGGGCATCGTCTTCTCCGACCTCGTGGAGGGGGTGCGGCGCGACCTTGCCACGCTCTACATCCGCCAGCCGCACGTGCCGGTCGCCGACATCGCCTTCCTCCTGGGCTATTCGGAGGTCAGCGCCTTCAGCCGGGCCTTCCGCCGCTGGTTCGGACTGTCCCCCATGGGCATGCGCCAGCGCGCCGCGAGCGGCGCCTCCTGATCAGGAGGATTGGGGCCGCAACAGCTTGCGTTCCACCTGCTCCAGGTGGCGGCGCATGCTGTCGCGGGCGCGCTGCACATCGCGGTCCTCGATGGCGGCGACGATCTCCTCGTGCTCGGTGAAGCTGTGATGGTCGGGCGGCGGGCTGGCCCGGTCGGGGCGCAGCCGCCCCCAGGTGACGGTGCGGCGCACCGCGTTCAGCGTGTCGAGCAGCGCCAGCAGCAGCTCGTTGTGGGTCGCCTCGGCGACGAGGCGGTGCAGGCGGTTGTCCCAGCTCTCGTACTGGCGCCAGCTTTCGGTGGAGCGGCTGCGCTCGATGCAGTTGCGCATCTCCTGGATCTGGGCAGGGGTCGCGCCGACGGCGGCCTGGGCCGCCACCTCCGGCTCCAGCAGCAGGCGGGTGCGCATGACCTCCGCCGGATTGGTGCGCCGAGCCACCGCCGCGATGTCGGCGTGGGTGTCCAGCGGCCGGCTGCCGACGAAGGTGCCCTTGCCGACATGGCGCCAGATCTGCCCCTCCTGCTCCAGCACGGCGAGCGCCTTGCGCAGCACCGGCCGCGCCACGCCCAGGGTCTCGCTCAGCTCCCGTTCCGGCGGGAGGCGGCTGTTGAAGGGCAGCCCTGCCGAGGCCAGGAAGGCGCGGAGCTGCGTCAGGGCGGCGTCGTGACCGAGGCTCATGGCTGAACCAATCCTGTTACCAATGTGGTGATTGGTTGTACAATGTTCCGGTCCGGACTGCAAGGAGAGAGGCAGAAAATTCCTTGTTCCAGGCCGTCCGTTTCGGCCTATCCCTATTTTCCGAATTCGTTTGCTTGACTCACAAACGAATTTCGCGCGATAACCAATCACGCATTGGTTCAACGGAACCCCGCGCCGAGCCCGCCATCCCGGGCCGTGCCGGAGGTTCCGAAATTCGGCCAAGCAACGGGGCCGAAAAACGGGAGGAAAACATGCTCAAGCTGTTCCGCCGTTCGACACGCCGTGCCTTCCTCCGCAACGCCGCCCTTCTGGGCGTCGCCGCCGCCGCGGCGCTCTCCGTCCTGCCGGGCGACACCCGGGCCGCCGGCAAGGTCCGCATCGCCTTCGGCGACATACCGTCGGTCGAATCCCTGCATTTCCTGATCGCGCTGGAACGCGCCCGGGAGAAGGGGCTGGACCTGGAGGTCACCTACCTGAAGTCGGAGGACATCGCGGCCCAGGCCGTGGTCAGCGGGCAGGCGGACATCGGCGTCGGCGCGCCCTACGCGCTGGTGCAGAAGGTCAAGGCGCCGATCCGCTTCTTCTACCAGATGAGCACGTTGAGCTTTTACCCGATCGTCAACACCGAGCATTACAAGAGCTGGAAGGACCTGGACGGGCAGGAGGTCGCGGTCCATTCGCGCGGATCCGGCACCGAGGCCATCATGAAGCTGATGGCCGAGAAGAACGGGATCTCCTTCCGCAACATCAGCTACGTGCCGGGGTCGGAGGTGCGGGCGGGCGCGCTGCTCCAGGGCACCGTTAAGGCGACCATCGTGGACAGCACCAACCGCCGCATCCTCATGGAAAAGGCGCCGGGCAAGTTCGCCGTCCTGCCGATGGAGGGGGTGAGCGCCACCGACGAGGCGCTCTACGCCAACGCCAATTATCTGGCCGCCAACAAGGAAGCCGTCGGAACGCTGGTCGAAAGCTTGGTCCAGACCTGGCGGGAGATCAACGACGACCCCGCCGCCGTGGCGGGGCTGCGCGCCAAGTACAAGCTGCTGCCCGACCTGCCCAAGGATCTGGAGGCCGACATCGGCCCCTATTTCCAGGAGCTGGTGGCCGGCAAGAGCCTGCCGCAGAACGGCGGCGGCGAGGCGGCGGTGCGCGACGACTTCGCCTTCTACACCCTGTCCGGCCAGCTCCAGGGCGACGCCAAGACGCTCGAACTGACGAAATTCTGGGACCTGGGCCCGCTGGACGCGGCACTCGCCAAGGCTGGGCGGCGGTAGATCCTGACCTCGCCTCCGGCATCCCCCCATGCATCCCGCAAACAACGGGGACAGATCATGAAAACCACCATGGACGGTGTCGCGGCCATGCCGGGTCCGCGGCACGGGGCGGGCGGAACGCTGCTGCGCGCCGCCGCCGCGATGGGCGGCGGGATGCTGCTGTGGCGGCTGGCCTCCATCGCCCTGTTCTGCGGCCTGTGGGAGGTCGCCGGGCGCGTTCCCATCAGCCCGGCCTTTCCCAGCTTCTCCGCCACCGCAATCGCCTTCCGCGACATGATGGCGGACGGCAGCCTGCCGGCGGCCTTCGCCGTCACCCTCCAGCCGCTGGTGCTGGGCGTCGTCATCTCCGCCGTGCTGGGGGTGAGCGCGGGAGTGCTGATGGGGCTGCGGCGCGGCGTGGAATGGGTGGCGGCCCCCGTCTTCATCGTGTTCCAGGCGGCCCCCATGGCGGCGCTGATCCCGCTGGTCACCTTCGTCTACGGGATCGGGCTGACCGCGAAGGTGCTGGCGGTCTGCATGCTGGCGCTGCCGGTGATCGCGCTGAACGGCTACAAGGCGGTGCGCAACGTGAACCCGTCGCTGCTGGCGATGGCGCGCTCCTTCATGGCCAGCCCCTGGCAGCGGGTGGTCAAGATCATCATCCCCGACGCCAGCCCCGTCATCTTCGCCGGGCTGCGGCTCGGCGTGTCGGCCGGCTTCATCGGCGTGATCCTGGCCGAGCTGCTGATCACGCCGACGGGCATCGGCGACCTCATCACCTATCACCGCTCCATCGCCAACTACGCGGAGATGTACGCCTCCATCGCCTCGATCATCCTGTTCTCGGCGCTCACGCTCGCCGTGCTCCAGCGGATCGAAACCGTCTTCTTCCGTCCCGAAAAGCAGGGAGCCTGACCCATGGGCGCACTCCACCGCATCGACCCGGCCCCCGCCGCCGCGACCATCCTCCAGCGGCCCTCCGCCCTCGATCCGTCCGCCGGCGATCCGGTGGTCCAGGTCCGCGGCATCACCAAGCGCTACGGCGGCAGCGTGGAGGCCTTGAAGGACATCGACCTCGACATCCCCCGCGGCAAGCTGACCACCTTGCTGGGACCCAGCGGCTGCGGCAAGACCACGCTGCTGAAGATCATCGCCGGCCTGCTGGAGCCCAGCTCGGGCGAGGTCCGCGTCAACGGCCGCGAGGTGACCGGCCCCGGTCCGGAGCGCGCCTTCGTCTTCCAGGACTTCGCCCTGATGCCCTGGGCCACGGTGCTGCGCAACGCCGCCTTCGGGCTGGAGCTGCGCGGCGTGCCGCGCCGGGAACGCGAGGACATCGGCCGCCACTACATCCGCGAGGTCGGGCTCGCCGGTTTCGAGGAGCGCTACCCGCACGAGCTGTCCGGCGGCATGCGCCAGCGCGTCGGGCTGGCCCGCGCGCTTGCCGTGAAGGCGGAGGTGCTGCTGCTGGACGAGCCCTTCTCCGCCGTGGACGAGCAGACCCGCCGCAAGTTCCAGGAGGATCTGCTGCGGCTCGTCGCGCAGGAGAAGAAGACCTTCCTGTTCGTGACCCACAGCATCGAGGAGGCGGTCTACCTGTCGGACGGCATCGTCATGCTGTCGCGCCGGCCGGGCCGCATCAACCGCATCATCGAGCCCGCCATCGACCGCAGCGGCTCGCCGGACGAGATCCGCCGCGACAAGCACTACCTCGACACGGTCGAGGAGATCTGGCACGGCCTGCGCGATTACGTGGATTAGGGGAGGGCGCCGTCATGACCCTTTGCGGCGTCCGCGTGCCGATGATGGCCTCGCTCATCGTCTGGTGCATCCTGTGGGAGATCGTCGGCCGGATGGAGCTGATCTTCCTCGTCCCGCCCTTCACCGGCGTGCTGTCCGCCGCCTGGGAGTTGCTGCACAACCCGAAATACCTGGACGCCACGGCGGTCACGCTGCGATCCTTTGCGCTCGGCATGACGCTCGCCATCGCGGTGGGCGTGCCGCTGGGGATCCTGATGGGCCGGGTGCGGGCGGCGGACCGGCTGCTCGGCATGTGGGTGAACATGTTCGTGTCTGCGCCGCTGTCGGCCCTCGTGCCGATCCTGATGATCCTGTTCGGCATGGGAACGGCGACGGTGGTCGTCACCGTCTTCCTCTTCTCCGTCTGGATCATCGTGCTGGACACGCGGGCCGGCGTGCAGCATGTGCCGGGATCGCTGGTGGAGATGGCGCGCAGCTACGGCGCCTCGCGCTGGCAGCTCATGACCCGCATCGTCCTGCTGGCCGCCCTGCCGGAAATCCTGGCGGGTATCCGGCTCGGCCTGATCCGCGGGGTCAAGGGAGTGGTGATCGGCCAGCTGCTCGTCTCCATCATCGGCTACGGCGAGCTGTTCGAGCTGTACTCCCGCAATTTCCTGATGGAGGAATTCTGGGCTTTGACCATCCTCCTCTTCCTCTTCGCCATGCTGATCGCCGAAGCCGTCGGCGTTCTTGAAAAGAAAATCGAATATTACGCAGGAGTGAGACAATGACCGTCCTGGATGCCGACGTCGCCCAGAAGACCACCGAAAAGACCGCTTACGTCATCGCTCCGCAGCCCATACCGGCCTTGCCGGTGCGCGGCGAGAGGGGCCTGTTCCCGGTGCACCGGATCTATTGCGTCGGCCGGAACTACGCCGAGCACGCGATCGAGATGGGGCACGACCCGAACCGGGAGCCGCCCTTCTTCTTCCAGAAGAATCCCGACAACCTGCTCCTGACCGGCGAATTCCCGTACCCGGCCATGACCAAGGACGTCCATTACGAGCTGGAGATGGTCGTGGCGCTGGGACGCGGCGGCAAGGACATCCCCGTCGAATCCGCGCTGGACTGCGTCTACGGCTACGGCGTCGGGCTCGACATGACGCGGCGCGACCTCCAGGGCGAGATGAAGAAGCTCGGCCGTCCGTGGGAGATCGGCAAGGCCTTCGAGCATTCGGCCCCTTGCTCCGAACTGGTGCCGGCCTCGGCCATCGGGCACCCGTCACAGGGGCTGGTGTGGCTCGATGTCAACGGCGAGCGCCGCCAGACCGGCGACATCAACCAGATGATCTGGAAAGTGCCGGAGATGATTTCCTATCTCTCGGGCCTGTTCGAGTTGCGCCCCGGCGACCTGATCATGTCGGGCACGCCGGCAGGCGTCGGCGCGATCAAGCCCGGCGACGTCATGACCGGCGGCGTGGCGGGCGTGGGTGAACTGCGGGTCGCCGTGGTCTGACCGTCCGGGGAATCCTTCCCCACCGGCTCCGCCGCGGGATCGGCCGCGGCGGAGCCGTCCGCGTCTTCGCCTTCACCCCTCCGAGGACACCGCCGCCCATGCGTTAGGAAGCACGCGTTAGGAAAAGGGAGAGTTCGATGGCACGGGAACCGCCCTGGCCCCTCAACGAACCCGCGCGGATCGACCGGCTGAAGAGCTATGGCGTGCTCGACACGCCGGCGGAGGAGGCGTTCGACCGGATCACCCGGCTGGTCGCGCGCCATTTCGACGCCCCGATGGCGCTGGTCACCCTTCTCGACGAGACGCGCCAATGGTTCAAGGCGCGCCATGGCGTGGATCTGTCCCACACCAGCCGGCGCATCTCCTTCTGCGCCTACACGATCCTGGAGAACCGGGTGATGGTGGTGCCCGACGCCACCGAGGACGAGCGCTTCGCCGACAACCCCCTGGTGGTCGATCCGCCCCACATCCGCTTCTACGCCGGCGCGCCGCTGACGGCCGGGGAGGGGCTGGTGCTCGGCACGCTCTGCATCCTCGACCGGCGCCGGCGCGACGATTTCGGGCCGGAACGCCAGCAGGACCTCGCCGAGTTCGCGCGCATCGCCATGCACGACCTGGACATGAAGCGCACGCTCGCCGAGCTGGAATCGGCGCGGGAGGAGGCGCAGCGCGCGAACGACGCCAAGACGCGCTTCCTGGCGGCGGCCAGCCACGATCTGCGCCAGCCGATCCAGGCCGCCTCGCTCTACACCGGCCTGCTCGGCTACCAACTGACCGACCCGGAGACGCGGGAGCTGCTGGAACGGCTTCAGGCCTCCATCGACGGGCTGAACGGGATGCTCGGCGGCCTGCTCGACCTGTCCCGGCTGGAGGCCGGGGCCATCGTGCCGGAGCTGAAGAGCCACCTGCCCGGCGAGCTGATGGCCCGGCTGACGGCGGAGTTCCGCGCCCAGGCGGAGCTGAAGGGGCTGAGGCTGCGTCATCGGGCCTGCAACCTGCCGGTCCTCACCGACCCGCACCTGCTGGAGCGGATGCTGCGGAACCTGCTGTCGAACGCCGTCACCTACACCCAGAAGGGCGGCGTGCTGCTGGCCTGCCGCCGCCGGGGCGGGGAGGTGGAGTTCCAGGTCTGGGACACCGGGCCGGGCATCGCCGAGGAGCATCGCCGGACCGTCTTCGAGGAGTTCCGCCAGCTGGGCAAGCCCGCCCGCAACGGCGCGCAGGGGTTCGGGCTGGGGCTCGCCATCGTGAACCGGATCGCGCGGCTGCTGGGGCTGGCCGTCACGGTGCGGTCGGTCCCGGAGCGCGGGTCGCTCTTCGCCGTCCGAGTCCCGCTCGCCCGCCACCGCACGGCTCCTGGCCCGAGGGCCACGGCCACGCCGCCGGCGGTGCGGGACGCGGCCCGCTTCCAGGGGCGGACGGTGCTGGTGGTCGAGGATGACGACGCGGTCCGGCTCGCCATGACGATGCTGCTGGAAAGCTGGGGGGTGAACGTCGTCGCCGCCCGCACCCGCGAGGAGTTCGCGGAGCTGCTGCGCGACATCGAGGAGGAGCCGGACGCGCTCGTCACCGACTACCGCCTCCCCAACGGGCAGACCGGCCGCGAGGTGGTGGAGATGGTTCGGGCGCGCTGGAAGCTGCCGGCCGTGATCATCACTGGCGACACGGCGCCCGAGCGCCTGCGCGAGGCGCTCGCGACGGGCTGCCGCCTGCTGCACAAGCCGGTGGAGCCGAAGGATCTCGCCCGCGTGCTGGACGAGATGCTCCCCGGCTGAGGCCGCTCAACCGGCGCGGGCGAGGCTGATCTTGTGGTAGTTCGCGCGGTCGAGATCGTGGACCTCCACCGTCACCTGAAGGTCGAAGCGCCCCTCCGCTCCCTTCAGCGCCTCGGCCGCGCGGGCCAGCAGCCCTTCGCCCAGCCGGGTCTTCGCCGCCTGGTCGCGGCCCGACAGGATCCGGAAATCGACGTGCAGCATGGCGTGGCGGGGACCTCCGTCGCCGATCACCCAGCGTTCGACCGGGACCAGCCGCGTCTTGCAGCTCTCCAGCTCGACCCCAATGGCCTCCGCCGCCGTGGCGTGCAGGGCGGAGGCGAGGGCGGCCGGATCGAAGGCTCCTTCGAGGTTGGCGGAATATTCGATGGCGATCTGGGGCATGGGCTGACCTTCTTCGTTTCTGCGTCCGGGAGAATGAACGGCCTTAGCGCGCCGGCAGCCAGCCGCCGAGTTCGCGTTCGATGATGCCGGTCAGCAGGGCGATGTGGTCGGGCGTGGCGTTGAGGCAGGGGATGTAGCTGAAGGCCTCCCCGCCATTGTGCAGAAAGATCTCCCGCACCTGGCCGTTGATCTCCTCCAGCGTCTCCACGCAGTCGGCGGCGAAGCCCGGCGTGACGACGGCCAGCTTCTTCACGCCCTGGGCGGGCAGGGCCTCCACCGTCTTGTCGGTGTAGGGCTGGAGCCATTCCTCCTTGCCGAAGCGCGACTGGAAGGTATGGCGCAGCCGCTCCTCCGGCCAGCCCAGCCGCTCGCGCAGCAGCCGCGCCGTCTTCACGCAATAGCAGTGGTAGGGATCGCCCTTCTCCAGGTAGCTCTTCGGCAGGCCGTGGAAGCTGACCAGCAGCAGGTCCGGCGTGAAGTCCAGCCCGGCCAAATGCCGCTCCACCGACTTCGCCAGCGCGTCGATGTAGGCGGGGTCGTCATGGTATGTGGGCACGGTGCGCACGGCCGGCTGCCAGCGCATCGTCATCAGATAGCGGAAGGCCTCGTCGTTGGCCGTGGCCGTCGTCGCCGCCGCGTATTGCGGGTAGAGCGGGAAGAGCAGGATGCGGTCGCAACCCTGATCCTTCAGCCGCTGGATCGCCGTCCCCGTCGCCGGCAGCCCGTAGCGCATCGCCCAATCGACGACGATGGCATCGCCGTGCCGCTCCTTCAGCGTTTCGGTCACCGCCGCCGCCTGCGCCCGGCTGATCGTCTTCAGCGGGCTTTCGTTGTCTTCGTTGTTCCAGATCGTCGCGTAGGCGGCACCGCTTTTCGACGGCCGGGTGGTCAGGATGACTCCGTTCAGCAACGGCCACCAGATCGCCCGCGGCACCTCGATCACCCGGCGGTCCGACAGGAACTGCTTCAGGTAGCGCCGCATCGACCAGTAGTCGGTCCCCTCCGGCGTGCCGAGATTCAGCAGCAGCACGCCGATGCGGCGTTGCGGGACCGGGGGATGGGCAGCGGGAAGGGGGCTGGTCATGGACTCGCGATGCCTCGTTCAACGGGGCGGCGATCCTAGCAGGTGGCGCGGGAATTGGGAAATCGGCAGCGGCGATGATGGCGATAGGGCAGAGCTATGAATATTGTAACATTCGAGATGGCTTGCCTTTGCGCTCGCCAGAACGGAATTCCGTTCCGCCATGCGTTCCCGGAACGATGAGGCGGCGCTGGCTACAGCCATGCAACGCGGAGTTCAGAGAAAATGTGCCCAGGAAATGCTACTGTTGCCTGCAAAGAAAGGCTGAGATGCCGCTACCGGTCTCTGACGCAGGCAAGATGTACGAGGTATTCACACGCCGTTTCGACCTTTTTCATAGTTGCGGAAAGTGGCTGCCGACCTGAGAATTGTGTGCATTCGCATTCCAAGCAGGCAATCATGGGACCTTTCCTTGTCGCCATTCGACCCTGGGGTTTGCACCTGGAGGTGAGGCCGCCTCTGAGCGCGCGTGAAGCGGAGGAATTCAACGCGCTGTTCGAGGCCGCCTGCGCCACGCTGGCCCACAAGGGACCGGGCTGGGGAGCGCTGTCCGACATCCGGACGGTGGACATCGCCTCGACGCCACGCGACAGCATCGTCTGGTACATGCATCTGGCCCGCCAGTGCGGCGCGGAGCGGACCGCATCGATCCACGCGGACGGACGCGCCGCCGCCGTCTACGCCGCAGCGCTCCGCGACGCGGGCATCGCCGAACGGCACCGCATCCTCGTCGTCCCGGACGGCGACCCGGACCTGATCCAGCAGGCCTTCCGCTGGGTGCAGGACGGCGTCGAGCCGTCTTTCCAGCATCTCACCGAGGGCGAGGCGGGGCACCGGAACAAGGCGTCGGCGGTCCAGCCGGGCACCCGGATTCCTGTTGCCGAAATCGTCTGAGCTTTCACCAGGGATTCAGTGCTGGCCCACCGCAACCCGCCTAGCCCCGCTGCCGAACGTGCTAACGCCGAAGGTCGGAATTGCTCCTTTGTTGCCTTCGACCGATATTGGACCCTGAGGCAGTTTTCTCTGCGTCGAATCGGGCAAGGAAGGCCCTTGGGGCAGTGAGCAAGCATATCATCGTGGCTGAGGACGAGGCCCTGGTCGCCATGGGCTTCGAATGTTTCCTCCAGGACGCCGGTTATCGGGTGACGCTGGCCCAGGATGGGCTGGAGGCGATCGAGGCGTTTCGTGCCGATCCGGCAGACCTGTTGCTGACGGACGTGCGCATGCCCCGGCTGGATGGTTTCGGGCTGATCAGCCGGATACGGGAGATCGCGCCCGACCTCCCCGTCATCGTGGCGAGCGGGCACACCCGGCCGGACTCCGTCAATCTGGATGCCGCCAAGGCTCCGACCACCCTGCTGATGAAGCCCGTGTCGTTCCAGACGCTTCTGGACGCGGTCGCGGACGCGCTTATCGGCCGGAGGCATGCCGTCTGAAACCCCGACGGAAGTCGATGTGGTTTCGACTGCCGACCAATGCTATAGGAGGCCCGCGACCCTCCCGACCCCTCCCGAATCTTACGATACCCTGGACGAGACAGCGGGCATGAGCATCCACCCCGAACGGTTCACGGTCCTTGTGGCCGAGGACGAGGCGATCATCCGCGCCAGCATCGTCCAAGCGCTGAAAGAGCACGGCCACGCCGTCATCGAGGCCGCAGGGGTGGGGGAGGCACTGTCGCTTCTCGCGGCCGGGCGCCGGCCGGACTTTGCGCTGCTGGACATCCGGCTCGCTCATCAGTCGGACGGGATCGATCTGGCGCACGCCCTGCGGGAGCGCTGGGGCATCCTGTCGATCTTCGTCAGCGGCAATCTCCAGGGCGAGACGCTGGACCGGGCCTTGCGGGCCGGGCCTTTGAACATCGTGCGGAAACCGTTCGGCAACGACGACCTGCACCGGGCGCTGGAACTGGCGGCGCAGGCCCTCTGCACGGAGGATTGCACGGGGGAAACGGCCGCCTGACGCGCGGCCCCGTCGGTCAGGCGACGGTGTCGGCGGTCTGGCCGGCGGTGCTGCGCGCGGCGGGTTCGCTGTCGAACAGGTCGGGGAAGCGCCGTTCCAGCTCGGGCAGGGAGGTCAGGATCTCCCGCAGGTGCAGCCGCATGGCGGCCTCCGCCCGGTCCGGGTCGCGCGCCTCGATGCCGTCCAGGATGGCCTCGTGCTGGGCGATCAGCCGGTCCACCGGCGTCGCCTGCGGCAGGCTGAGGTAGCGAACGCGGTCCATCTGCGCCTTGGTCTCCTCGACCACACGCCAAGCATAGTCGCATTCCACCCCCAGCGCGATGGCCCGGTGGAAGGCCTCGTCCAGCTCCAGGAAGCGTTCCGGCTCCCGTTCGTCGGCGGCGGCCCGTTGCGCGTCCAGATTGGCGCGCAGCTCGCCGATGACGCGCGCCGGCATCTCCGCCCCGGCCTTGCGCACCACCGCCAGCTCGACCGCCTCGCGCACGAACCGGGCGTCGATCACCTGCTTGGCGGAGATCTTCACGACGAAGGTGCCGCGCTGCGGGCGGATCGTCACCAGGCCGGATTCGCTCAGCTTGATGAAGGCCTCGCGCACCGGCTGGCGGCTGACGCCGAGCTGGGTGGCGACCTCCTGCTCGGACAGGGGCCGGCCTGGGCTGAATTGCATCGTGACGATGGCCTGGCGCAGTTCCCGGAACACGCGCCGCGACACCGGCTCCGCCGAGTTCGGTTCGATCCTGCTGAGCATCGCTGTTCCTTCGCGCTCCCTCTGTCCACCGGGGAATGATCCCTGCCTCCCATCATGCGCATGACGGAAGGTCATTGCCAAGAGCATCCTCACATACTACCATACCAGTATCGCACAAAGAATGCCTGGGACCGCCACGCGGCCCCCAAGGGAGGGAAACAGGATGAGCTTCATTGCCCGCACCCGGCGCGCCGCCGCGCTCGGCCTCGCCCTGGCCAGCCTGGCCGGAACCGTTTTCGCCGCCGACTACACGCTGAGCGTCAACACCGCACTCGCGACCCAGGACCCGCTCTACAAGGGGCTGGAGGAGTTCAAGCAGAACGTCGAGAAGCGCACCAACGGCAAGCTGGCGGTCCGCCTCTTCCCCGGCTCGCAGCTCGGCAAGGACGAGGACGTGCTGGAGCAGGCGCGCGCCGGCGCCGGTGTCGCCGTGGTGGTGGACGGCGGCCGTCTCGCCGTCTTCGTGAAGGAGTTCGGCGTGCTCGGCGCCCCCTATCTGGCGCAGGGCTATGAGGGCATCCGCAAGGTCGTGACCTCGCCCATGTTCGACGAGTGGGCCGGAAAGCTGCGCAAGGCCTCCGGCCACCAGATCCTGTCCTTCAACTGGTGGCAGGGCGACCGCCACCTGCTGACGAACAAGCCGGTCAAGGGTCCGGCCGACCTCTCCGGCATCCGCATGCGCACGCCGGGCGCGCCGGTCTGGATGGAGACGATCCGCTCCATGGGCGCCACGCCCACGCCGATGGGCTGGTCGGAGGTCTACACCGGGCTCCAGCAGCAGGTGATCGACGGGGTCGAGGCGCAGCACCCCGCCAGCTACGGCTCGCGCCTCTACGAGGTGACCAAGCACATCACCAAGACCGGCCACATCAACCTGATCACCGGCCTCGTCACCAGCGCCGCCTGGTTCGACCGGCTGCCGGCGGAGTACCAGACCGTCCTGCGCGAGGAATCGCTGAAGGCCGGCGACAACGCGTCGCGCGCCACCGAGGCTTCGCTCGCCGAGTTCGAGAAGATGATGACCGAGAAGGGCATGACGATCAGCGAGATCGACGTGACCCCGTTCCGTCAGGCGACCCAGCCGGTCTACGAAAAGCTCGGCTACGCCGACCTGCACAAGCAGGTCGAGGCGATCCTGAAGAACTGATGGCCGGCAGACCGGATGGTCTGATGACCCGATGACCTGAGGACCGGACGGCGTCCCGCCGTCCGGCGCGTCCACCGACCCATCGAAGGACCGACGTCATGACGTCCTTGTTCCGCAAGGCGGAAGCGGCGATCGCCATGCTTCTGCTCGCCATCATCGTGCTTCTCGTCTTCGTGGCCGGCGTCATGCGCTGGTTCGGCCATCCGCTGGTCTGGTCGGTGGACGTGGCGCAGCTCCTGTTCGTCTGGGCCAGCTTCCTCGGCGCCGACCTGGCGATGGGCAACCGCGCCCACATCGGCATCGACTATCTCGCAAAGCGCCTGCCGCCGCGGCTGCGCGCGGTGGTGGAACTGGCGCTCGGCGCGCTGGTGCTGGGCTTCTTGCTGAGCATGACGGTGCTGGGCTATCAGCTCACCATGCTGAACATCGAACGGCAGTTCGGCGACAGCGGCATCAGCTACGGCTTCGTCACCGCCGCGGTTCCGGTCGGCTGCCTGCTGCTCGCCTTCACCCTGTTGGGCCAGATGCTCCAGACGCTGCGCCACCTGGGCAGCCGCCCGCAACCCGTGTTCGCCCCGGCCGAGGCCCCCGCCGCCGGCATCGAGCCCAACGGAATCGAAGAGGTCGTCCCATGACGCTGCTCGCCGTCTCCTTCTTCGTCCTGATGGCGCTCGGCGTGCCGATCGCCTTCGCCATCGGCATCGCCGGCTTCAGCTTCTTCGCCACCAGCGAGTTCATGCCGATGTCCATCGGCGTGCAGCAGGTCGCCACGGCGTCGCAGAGCTTCCCGCTTCTGGCCGTGCCCTTCTTCGTGCTGGCCGGCCACCTGATGAACCGCACGGGCATCACCAGCCGGCTGATCGCCTGCTCCAACACGCTGGTCTCCTGGATGTCCGGCGGGCTGGCGCAGGTCTGCATCGTGCTGTCCACCCTGATGGGCGGCGTGTCCGGCTCGGCCGTGGCCGATGCCGCGATGGAGGCCCGCGTGCTGGGTCCCGGCCTGATCGCGCGCGGCTATTCCAAAGGTTTCACCTCGGCGACCATCGCCGTCAGCTCGCTGATCACCGCGACCATCCCGCCCAGCCTGGGGCTGATCCTCTACGGCTTCGTCGGCAACGTTTCCATCGGGCGGCTCTTCCTGGCGGGCGTGATCCCCGGCCTGCTGATGATGGGGATCCTGATGCTGACGGTGTGGATCATCGCGCGCCGCCGCAACTACCGGCCGGAAATGGCCCGCCGCCCGACGGGTGCGGAGGTCTGGCGCGCGGTCGCCGACGCCAAATGGGCGCTGCTCTTCCCGGTGGCGCTGCTCTTCGCCATCCGAGGCGGCCTCTTCACCCCGTCCGAGGTCGGCGCCTTCGCCGCCGTCTACGCGGTCGTGGTGGGCATCCTGCTGCACCGGGAGCTGACCTGGCAGGGCGTCGTCGATTCGCTGAAGGAGGCGGTGGTCGACACAGGGCTCATCATGCTGATCATCCTCTTCTCCGGCATGGTCGGCTACGCCATCATCTTCGAGCAGGCGCCGCAGTCCATCGCCGCCGCCATGACCGAGCTGACGCGCGAGCCGCTGCTGGTGATGGCGCTGGTGCTGCTCTTCCTGTTCGTCGCCGGGCTGTTCATCGAGAGCACGGTGCTGGTCCTGCTGCTGACGCCGATCTTCCTGCCGATCATCACGCCGCTCGGCGTCGATCCCGTGCATTTCGGCATCCTGATGATGACCATCGTCACGCTGGGCTCCATGACGCCGCCCGTCGGTGTTGCTATGTACACCGTGTGCAGCCTGCTGGACTGCCCGATCGAGGAATACATCGTCGAATCCATCCCCTTCATCGCCGCGGTGCTGGTGCTGGTCGTGATCCTCGCCTTGTGGCCCGGCCTCGTGCTGTTCCTGCCCAACGCCCTGATGTGAGAGAGGCCTCCGCCCCATGAGCCCCCGCCTGACCCTCGACACGCTGTCCTCGCTGCCGCCCGACGTGACGGTGCCGCGCTACGACCGCAAGACCCTCGAAACCGGCATCGTCCATATCGGGCTGGGCGCCTTCCACCGGGCGCACCAGGCGGTCTACACCGAGGACGCGATGAACCGCGAGGCGGGACCATGGGGCATCTGCGGCGTGTCCCTGCGCAGCCCGGAGACCCGGGACGCCCTGGCGCCGCAGGACGGCCTCTACACGGTCGCCGTCCGCGACGCAGGCGGCGAGCGGCTGCGGGTCGTCGGCTCGGTCATCGAATCGCTGGTGGCGCCCGAGGACCCGGCCGCCGTGCTGGAGCGGCTGACGCGCCCCACGGTCCGCATCGTCACGGTCACGGTCACGGAGAAGGGCTACTGCCACGAGCCGGCGACCGGCGCCCTGAACGAATCCCATCCGGGCATCCTCCACGACCTCGCCAACCCGGACCGGCCGCAGACCCTGCCGGGCTTCCTGGTGGAGGCGCTGGACCGCCGCCGCCGGGCCGGCATCCCGGCCTTCACCGTGCTGTCCTGCGACAACCTGCCGACCAACGGCGAGGTGGCGGCGGGCATCCTGCGCCGCTTCGCCGAGCTGCGCGACCCGGAGCTCGGCCGCTGGATCGAGGAGAACGTCGCCTGCCCGAGCAGCATGGTGGACCGCATCGTGCCGGCGACCACCGACGAGGACCGCGCCTCGGTCGCCCGGCGGCTGGGTGCGGAGGACGCCTGGCCGGTGATGACCGAGCCCTTCAGCCAGTGGGTGATCGAGGACCGCTTCCCCGCCGGCCGCCCGGCCTGGGAGCTGGAAGGCGCCCAGATGGTCGAGGACGTCCGCCCCTTCGAGCTGATGAAGCTGCGGCTGCTGAACGGCAGCCACTCCTGCATCGCCTATCTCGGCTATCTCGCCGGCTACGAGACCGTGTCCCAGACCGTATCCGACCCGGCCTTCCGCCGGCTGATCGGCCGGCTGATGGACGAGGAGGTGACGCCGACCCTGTCCATGCCCGACGGCGTGGACCTGACCGGCTACAAGGCGGCCCTGCTGGAGCGCTTCTCCAACCCGGCGCTGAAGCACCGCACCTGGCAGATCGCCATGGACGGCACGCAGAAGCTGCCGCAGCGCCTGCTCGGCGCCATCCGCGAGCGGCTGGCCGCGGGTGCGTCCATCGACCGGCTTGCGCTGGGGGTGGCGGCCTGGATGCGCTACGCGACCGGCACGGACGAGCGGGGCCAGCCCATCGACGTGCGTGACCCGATGGCGGCCCGTCTCGCCGAACTGGCCGCCGAGGCCGGCCCGGACGCCGAACGCCTCGCGACGGCCCTGTTCGGCCTGTCCGCCGTCTTCGGCGACGATCTGCCACGCGACCCACGCTTCACCGGCCCGGTCACCGACGCGCTCCGCCACCTCTATGCGCAGGGCGCCCGCGCCACCGTCGAGGCCATGGGCTGATTCGCAGCCCGTAAACCCCCTTTCAATCGGAAGCAAGAGGTTCGCCTTGGTTGCCCTGACCGTCGAAAAACCGCACCAGCTGGCCCTGAAGCCGGAATCCGGCGTCGAGCCCGCCGCGGGCGAGGTGCTGGTGCGCGTGCACCGGGCCGGGATCTGCGGCTCCGACCTGCACATCTATCACGGCTCCAACCCCTTCGCCGTCTACCCGCGCATCATCGGGCACGAGTTCAGCGGCGAGGTGGAGGCCGTCGGCGCCGGCGTGACGGGCCTTGCACCGGGCGACCATGTCGTGGTGGATCCGGTGGTGTCCTGCGGGCGCTGCTACGCCTGCCGCGTCGGCCGCAGCAATGTCTGCGCCAATCTGGAAGTGTTCGGCGTCCACCGCGACGGCGGATTCCGCAACCGGGTTCCAGTTCCCGCGGCCAACGCCATCAAGGTCGATCCGGACCTGCCCTTCGCCATCGCGGCACTGGCGGAGCCCTTCTCCATCGCCGCGAACGTGCTGTCGCGCACGGGCATCGACGCGGGCGACACGGTGCTGATCTACGGCGCCGGCACGGTCGGGCTGACCGTGCTGCAGGTCGCGAAGCTGCACGGCGCGCGCTGCATCGTCGCCGATCTGGACGAGGCCCGGCTGGAGCGCGCCCGCGGCTTCGGCGCCGACGTGACCATCGACTCGCGGACGGCCTCGGTGCCCGAGACCGTCCGCACGGAGAACGAGGGGCTCGGCCCGACCATCGTCATCGACGGTGCCGGGGTGCCGGCCCTGCTGGAGGAGGCCTGCCGGGTCGCCAGCCCGGCCGGACGCATCGGGCTGCTCGGCTTCTCGCCCGCCCCTTGCAACATCAGCCAGCAGGAGATCGTGAAGAAGGAACTGACGCTGGTCGGTTCGCGTCTCAACCGGCGCCTGCTGCCGCAGGTCATCGGCTGGCTGGAGAGCGGCAAGCTCGCCCCTTCCGCCATGATCACCCAGACCTTCGCGGCCGACCGCGCGGCCGAGGCCTTCTCCCTGATCGAGAACGACCCGTCCAGCACCATCAAGGTCCAGCTCAGCTTCGACTGAGCCCGGCCGGCGCGGAACGTCGGCTGGAACAGAAGCACGACAAAAAATAGAGTAGGAGGAACGATCCATGGTCCTGAAAGCCCCACTTTCCCGCCGCGCCTTCACCATCGGGGCCGGTGCCGCCGGACTAGGTGCCGCCGCCGGCTTCGGCTTCGCGCCGGCCATCGTCCGGGCGCAGTCCAAGACGACGCTGAAGCTCGGCCATCTCGGCAACGAGGACAATGTCTGGCACAAGGCTGCGGTGAAGTTCTCGGAAGAGGTCGCGCAGCGCACCAACGGTGCCGTCGAAGTCCGCGTCTTCCCGAACGAACAGCTCGGCAAGGAAACGGACCTCATCAAGGGCATCCAGCTCGGCACGGTCGATTTCACCATCACCGGCGAATCGCTCCAGAATTGGGCGCCCACGGCGGCTCTGCTCGCCGTCCCCTACGCGATCCGCGATCTCGGCCATCTCGACGAGGTGGTCAACGGCGCGGTCGGGCAGAAGATCGCCCAGAACATCGAGGAGAAGACCCAGCTCCGCACGCTGGCCTACTTCGCGCGCGGGGCGCGCCACGTGACCTCCAACCGTCCGATCCGGACGCCGGAGGACATGGCCGACCTGAAGATGCGCGTTCCGAACGTGCCGCTGTTCGTGAAGTTCTGGGACGCGCTCGGCGCCAAGCCGACCCCGATGGCCTTCTCGGAGGTCTTCACCGCACTCCAGAACCACACCATCGAGGCGCAGGAGAATCCGCTCGCCCTGATCAAGTCCGCGAGCTTCTTCGAGGTCCAGAAGTACCTGAACCAGACGGAACACGTGATCAGCTGGATCTACCTCGTCGGCGGCGCCAAGAGACTGGGGCGCCTGTCCGCCGACAAGCAGCAGGCAATCTCCGAGGCCGCCAAGGCCGCCCAGGCACACGAGCGCCAGCTGTTCCTGGCCGACGAAAAGCAGCTCGAGGCCGACCTGAAGGCTAAGGGCATGGAATTTGTCGCCGTGGACAAGGAGGCCTTCGCGCGCAAGGGCCGCGACGCCATCGCCGCCGCGCTCGACCCCGCGATTAAGCCGCTCTACGAGGAAATCATCGCCGGCTGACGCCTTTCCCGGCCGGGCGGACGCCCGGCCGGACCTTTTCTCTTTCCCCTCCAGGCGGAGGGGTCTTCCAACCGTTTTTCCGGAGAGCTTCGATGCGCCGCATCCTTGCGGTTCTGGTCGCGGGGGCAAGCGCGCTGTGCCGGTACGGCACGCTCCTGGCTTTCGCGATGCTGATCGCCGTCGTCCTTCTTCAGGTGCTGGGCCGCGTGCCGGGCATCCGCTCCCCCGCTTGGACCGAGGAGGTGGCGCGCTTCGCGCTGGTCTATCTCGTCGCCTTTTCCTGCGGGCTGGCGCTCCTGCGCGGCGAACTGGTGGCGGTTGACCTGTTCGTGGCGCCGCTGCCGGAACCCGTCCGGCGCGTGGTGGACCGGGTCATCGACGTGGTGGTGCTGCTCTTCTCGCTGGCGATCCTTCCCGGCGCCTACGACTACGTGGTCGGCAGCTTCGGGGAGCGGGCACGGTCCATCGACCTGCCGATGGTGGGGATCTACGTGGTGGCGCTGATCATCCCCCTCTCGCTGGCCTTCTTCTCGGTGGCGCGCCTGCTCGGCTTCGGCCGGCCGGCGCCTCACGACATGGAACATGGGGAACTGGTCTGATGCTGATGGGAGCCTTGTTCGGCAGTTTCGCCATCGCCCTGATGATGGGCGTGCCGGTCGGCATCGCGCTGGGTCTGTCCTCGGCGGTCTATCTCTTCATGAGCGACATCGACCTGACGGTGGTTCCGCAGTTCATGTACGCGGGCATGGACAGTTTCGTGCTGCTGTGCATTCCCGGCTTCGTGCTGGCCGGCAACCTGATGAACGGCGGCGGGATCACCGACCAGATCGTGCGGTTCGGCAACGGGCTGGTTGGGCACGTCCGCGGCGGGCTCGGGCTCGCCAACGTCACGGGCTCGATGATCTTCGCCGGCATCTCGGGCACGGCGGTGGCGGAAACCGCCTCCATTGGCTCGGTCATGATCCCGGCCATGAGCAAGTCGGGCTATGACAAGCCCTTCGCCGCGGCGGTCACGGCGGCGGCCTCCACCGTCGGCCCGATCATCCCGCCCAGCGTCCCAATGATCATCGTCGGCACGCTGACCGGCCTGTCGGTCGGCAAGATGTTCATGGCAGGCGCCATTCCTGGCCTGATGCTGGGCCTTGGCATGATGATCACCGTCTACATCCTGGCGCGGCGGAGGAACTATCCGAAGGGAACCTGGGTCGGGTTCCGGGAGTTGCTGCGCTCGAGCCGGGCGGCCTGCTGGGCCCTGCTGATGACCGCCATTATCCTGTTCGGCATCGTCGGCGGCTTCTTCACGCCCACCGAGGCCTCTGTGGTCGCGGCACTCTATGCCTTTGTGATCGGACTGTTCGTCTACAAGGGCTTCCGGCTGCGCGACGTTCCGGGGATCATGCTGGAAAGCGCCATCGGGTCGGGCGGGCTGATCCTGCTGGTCGGTCTCGCCAACGTGTTCGGCTGGATCCTCACCAGCGAGCAGATCCCGCAGGCTATCGCCGAGGCCATGCTGTCGGTGACGTCGAACAAGTACATCATCATCTTCCTGATCAACATCCTGCTGCTGATCGTCGGGACCTTCATGGAGACGATCGCCGCCCTGATCATCCTGTTCCCGCCGCTGCTGGCGGTGGCGACGCAGGTGGGCATCGACCCGATCCATTTCGCCACCTTCGCGGTGCTGAACCTGATGATCGGGCTGACCACCCCGCCGGTCGGCGTGTGCCTCTTCGTTGCGGCGAACATCGCCAAGATCTCGCTGAGCGAGATCACGCGGGCGATCTGGCCCTTCCTGCTCTGCAACCTGATCGTTCTTCTGCTTGTGTCCTACATCCCGGCGCTGTCGCTCTGGCTGCCGAACCTTTTGTTCCGCTGAGGCGGACGAGCAAACAAAGGAGTTTTCTAGATGGAACAGACTTGGCGCTGGTTCGGCCCGGACGAGGTGATCCAGCTCAACCACATCCGCCAGACCGGTGCGACCGGCATCGTCACCGCCCTGCACCACATCCCCTACGGCGTGGTCTGGTCGGTGGAGGAGATCCAGAAGCGCAAGAGGATGATCGAGGCCGACGCCTCGCTCGGCCTGCGCTGGAGCGTGGTGGAGAGCCTGCCGATCCATGAATCGATCAAAATCGGAGAGGGCGACCTCGCTCCGCTGTTCGACAATTACCGCCAGTCGCTCCGCAATCTCGCCGAATGCGGCATCAAGACGGTCTGCTACAACTTCATGCCGGTGCTCGACTGGACCCGCACCGACCTCGCCGCACCGGTGCCGGGTGGCGGGCGGGCGCTGCGCTTCAACGCGCACGAGCACGCGGCCTTCGACTGCTTCATGCTGGAGCGGCCGGGTGCGGAGGACGAATACGCGCCCGAGCTGCTGGCCCGCGCCCGCGCCTGGTTCGACCGGGCGACCGAGGCCGACAAGAGGACGCTGCTCGCCAACATCATGGCGGGGCTGCCGGGCGCCTTCGACCGCTACGATATTCCCGGCCTGCGGCGGATGCTCGACCGCTACAAGGGCATGACGCGCGAGGCCTTGCGGGAACGGCTCGCCCGCTTCCTGCGCGAGGTGATCCCGACGGCGGAGGAGGTCGGCATCCGCATGTGCGTCCACCCCGACGACCCGCCCCGGCCGATGTTCGGCCTGCCGCGCATCGTCAGCAACGAGGACGACTTGGCGTTCCTCGTCGGCGCCGTGGAGTCCGAGGCGAACGGCATCACCTTCTGCACCGGGTCGCTGGGTGCTGGCCGGACGAACGACGTGCCGGCGCTGGCCAAGCGCTTCGCCTCGAAGATCGCCTTCGTGCATCTGCGCAACGTCGCCAAGGAGGAGGACGGCTCCTTCCAGGAGGCCGAGCATCTGGGCGGCGACGTGGACATGGTGTCGGTCGTCACCACGCTGCTGGAAGAGCAGAAGCGCCGCCGCGACGCGGGCGACCCGCGCTGGCGCCTGCCGTTCCGCCCGGACCATGGGCACGAGCTGCTGGACGACGTGGGCAAGGCGACCCACCCCGGCTACCCGGCCATCGGCCGCCTGCGCGGCCTCGCCGAGATCCGCGGCGTCATGACCGCCGTGGCGGCGATCAAGGGGCTGCCGGTCTGAAGCGGCAAGCCTACGGGCCGAGCGCCGGCTGGGGTTCCCCGGCCGGCTCACGCATCATGAGTGAGTGCCCAGGCGCCGGCGTGCCGAGCCGGGATTCCGCGCGGTCGCGGCTCGGCGAACGCCCGGCGTGGCGCCGGTAGGCGCGCGAGAAATTCTCGTAGCTGCCGAAGCCGGACGCCACGGCGATCTCGCCCAGCGACTGGCTGGAATAGAGGACGAGCGAGCGCGCCCGCTCGATCCTCAGCCACAGATAATAGCGGTTGGGCGGCTGCCCGACGCCGGCCAGGAACAGCCGCTCCATCTGCCGCAGGGACAGGCCCGTGCGCTCGGCCAGCGCCTGCATGCTCAGCGGCTCCTCCAGATTCTGCTCCATCAGCCGGACGGCCTGGGCCAGCTTGGGGCTGCCGATGCCGAGCCGCTGCGACAGCTCCAGCCGCTGGTCCTCCTGTCCGTCGCGGATGCTCGCGTGGATGAACTGGTCCGACACGGCGGCGGCGGTGCGGTGGCCGCAGTCGATGCGGATCAGGTGCAGCATCATGTCGAGCGCCGCCGTGCCGCCGGCGCAGGTCAGCCGGCGGCGGTCGATGATGAAGATCACCGGCTTGCTGTTCACCTTCGGGTACTGCTCCGCCAGGGATTCCAGGCATTCCCAGTGGGTCGTGGCGTTGTAGCCGTCAAGAAGCCCGGCTTCCGCCAGCAGAAGGCTCGCGCTGTCGATGGCGCCGAGCACCGTTCCGCGCCGGTCCAGCCGCCGCAGCAGGGCGGCCACCGCCGGGGTGAAGCAGTCCTGGGGATCGAAGCCGGCGCAGAGGATCAGCATGTCGGCGCCGGTCAGATCCTCAAGCCGGTGGTCGGTCATCAGCGTCATGCCGTTGCTGGCCGTGACCGTGTTTCCGACGGCCGCCACCGTGGACCAGCGGTAGCGGTGCCCGTCCGTCAGCCGGTTGGCGACGCGCAAGGGCTCCACTGCGCAGGTGAAGGCCATCATCGAGAATTTCGGAAACAGCAGAAAGACGATCTCGCGCGTCCCGCCATCCGAGATTCCGGTACCCGCGTATCCCGTGCCCGCGATCCCAGCGCCTGCCATCTGCGTGGCCTCCGGATGTTCCTCCCGACCAATCATCAGTGTGGCACGTCGCCGGGGTTCCGGCGACGGAGATTTCGGGACGGCGCCGGAGGCAATTTTCAGCCGCTGGTGGCCTCCGCCGTGCCGAGGGCGCGGGCGAGCGCCAGGGCGCCGTCGGCGATGGCCCGGTCCGCCGCCGGCACCGTGCGGCTCCAATGCAGGAAGCCATGCAGGACGCCGTCATAGACGCGCAGTTCCGCTGACGTCCCCGCCGCCTTCAGCGCGTTGGCCAGGGCATGGCTGTCGTCGAGCAGCGGGTCGAGCGCCGCCGCCCCCAGGAAGGCCGGGGGCAGACCGCCGAGGCCGGCGCTCAGCAGGTCGTAGCCGGGATCGCGCGAATCCGCCGACGGGCCGAGATAGCTGGCCTCGTAGAAGGCGAGATCGTCCAGGCTTAGCCCGTGGGCCGGCCCGCCGAAGCGGCGGCGCGACGCGGAATCCCGCAGGCCGTAGAGGCCGTAATAGAGCAGAAGGAAGGACCAGGGGCGGGGCCGATCCCGTGCCCTCAGCGCCGTGGCGAGGGCCAGATGCGCGCCGGCCGAATCCCCGCCGATGGCGAGGCGCCCCGCGTCGATGCCGAGTTCGTCCGCATGGCCGGCGGCCCATTCCACGGCCTCGCCGATGCGGTCGAGCGCCACCGGAAAACGGTGTTCGGGCGAGAGGGGATAGTCGAAGGCGAGCACCGCCGCACCCGACCGCTGGGCGAGCAGCCGCTGGATGCGGTCATGGCTGTCCAGCGAGCCGAGCACGAAGCCGCCGCCATGCAGGAAGACCAGTGCCGGAAGCCCCTGCACCGGGGCCGGGCGGTAGAGCCGCATCCGCATGCCGCCGGCGCCCGGCGGCAGGGTGAATTCGGTCACCGAGGCCAGGGCGGGGCGGGGCTCGTTCCAGAAAGCGCGTTCGGCGGCGTAGGAGGCCCGCAGGGCTTCCAGCTCCGAACCGCCGGGCGGGCTACCCGCATTCCGGGCCGCCCTGGCCGCGCGGCCGGCGAGCACCTCGGCCACGCCCTCGGCCAGCGTGTCGGTCAGCCCTGCGACGGGATCAGGCGGCAAGGCCGAGCGCGGCCCTGACCGCGGGCAGGCCCGGCTTGCCGTCGCGCGTGCTGACGCCGGCCAGCCAGGCGTCGAGCGCTTCGGGGTGGGCCTTTAGCCAGGAGGTGACGGCCTTTTCGGGCTCGACCTTGTCCTCCAGGATCATGGACATGACCTCGCTCTCCATTGCGACCGAGAAGCGGAGCTGCCGGAACAGCGTTCCGAGGTTCGGGCATTCGCCGGCGAAGCCGGCGCGGGCGAGCGTGCGCACCGTGGCGGCGCCGCCGTTCGCGCCGAAATACTCGTCCCCGCCCTTCAGATAGGCAAGCTTCATCTTGATGTTCATGGGGTGCGGCGCCCAGCCCAGGAACACCGCCCACTGGCCGCGCCGCTCCGAACGCTCCACCGAGGCGAGCATGGCGGCCTCGCTGGATTCCACCATCTTCCAGGAGCCCAGCCCGTAGGCGTCCTTGTCGATCATCGACTGGATCTTCTGGTTCGCGGAGGAGCCCGGCTCGATGCTGTAGATGGTCCGGCCGAACTTGTCGCCGTGCTTCTCCAGGTCCTCGAACCGCGCGACGCCGGCCTTCGCCGCTTCGCCGTTGACCGCCAGCGTCACCACGGCACCCTCCAGGTTGGTGGCCAGCAGCTCGATGGACTTGGCGTCGATGAACTTCTGCGTCATCTGCTCCTGCGCCGGCATCCAGTTGCCGAGGAAGACGTCCAGGTTGCCCGAGCGCAGCCCCTCGATGCTCACCGCCACCGACAGGGACTTCACCGACGGCTGGTAGCCGAGCGCGTTCAGCAGAACGGTGGCGGTGGTGGTCGTCGTGGTGATGTCCGTCCAGCCGGGATCGGACAGGGAGAGCGCCTGGCATTTGGCGGGCTCGGCCGCCGATACCGCGCCGTGCGAGAGGGTGGTGCCGGCGACGCCGACCAATCCGGCGAGGCAGAGCTGCTTCAGGAACCGCATGTGGACCTCCTCTTTGCGATGGGCTCTTGCTGACGGGGTGGGCTGAAGGAAACCGGCCGACGGCCCTATCGGGGCATCGCTTCGGCCTCCGGGGGCGTCCAGCGGGCGGGCATGGGCGGCATGAGCCCGGCGTGAGCCCGCGCGAGCCGGCGGACGGCGGCCAGCACCGGCTCCTCGAAGGCCATGGCGCGCGGGCCGGGCTGGCCGACGGAGAGAAGCACCAGCTCCGTCTCGGCGAGGCATTCGCCCGTCGCCGCGCGGTGCATCGCGTGGCGGACGAGCATGCGCTTGGTGTCGGCCCCGGCGACCAGGGTGCGGATCTCCAGCTCCTCGCCGAGATGCGCCTCCAGCCGATAGCGGATGCGCGCGTCCACCGTGTAGACCGAGCGTCCGGTGCGCTCGCGGCAGGGCGCGTCCATGCCGATGGCGTCGAGCAGAGCGTCTGTCGCGTGGCCGAAGATCAGGACATAGTAGGCTTCGCTGAGATGGCCGTTGTAGTCCACCCATTCCGGAACGACGCTGGCCCGGTGCAGGCGTAACGGGCCGGTTGCCGCCGCATCGGCTTCCGCCTGCGCTTCCGTACCGGCGATCATGCGGGGATCTCCGCGGCCGGCTGCGGGGCGGTGTCGCGCCGCATGGGCTCCAGGGTTTCCAGCAGGCCGATCAGGCAGCTGTCGCGCCAGCGCTCCAGCTCCTTCACGGACCAGCCGGCGGCCTGGGCTTCCGTGCCCTCCACCATGCGGTCGCGCAGCTCGCGCGTCAGCTCCGGCGCCACCAGCTTCGTCCAGGGCAGCTTCAGCGCCGGGCCGAACTGGTCGAGCATGTGCGCCATGCCGCCCTCGCCGCCGGCCAGATGGAAGGTCAGGCAGGTGCCCATGAAGGCGTAGCGCAGCCCCGGCCCGTAGACGATGGCGTCGTCGATCTCCTCGGTCGTGGCGATGCCCTCGGCGACCAGATGCAGGGCCTCGCGCCACAGCGCTTCCTGAAGCCGGTCGGACAGGTAGCCCTCGATCTCCTTGCGCACGCGCAGGGGACGCATGCCGATGGAGCGGTAGAAGGCCGCCGCCTCCTCCACGGCGGCGGGGGAGGTCCGCTCGCCGGGCACGATCTCCACCAGCGGCAGCAGATAGACGGGGTTGAAGGGGTGGCCGATCACCACCCGCTCCGGATGGCGGCAATCCGCCTGGATGCGGGTCGGCAGCAGGCCGGAGGAGCTGGAGGCGATGATGACGTGGGGTGGGCTCGCCGCGTCGATCTCGGCCAGCAGCCCGCGCTTCAGCTCCTCGCGCTCCGGCGCGTTCTCCTGGATGAAGTCGGCGGCCGCCGCGACCTCGGCCACCGAGGCGGCGAAGCGCAGGCGGGCGGTGGAAGCGCCGGGGGCGAGGCCGCGCCGCGCCAGCGCCGGCCAGGCGTTGTCCACGGCGGCGCGCAGGGCGGCCTCTCCGTTCGGCGCCGGGTCGTAGGCGACGACGTTCAGCCCGTGGGCAAGGCAGCGCGCGGCCCAGCCGCTGCCGATGACGCCGCCGCCGATCAGCCCGACGGTTCCGATGCTGTGGGTGGTCTTCATGTCCGGAACTCCTTTCACGGGACGGGGCCTCAGCCGCGCTTGGGCAGGCCGAGGATGCCGCGCGCCTCGGCCGGGCCGACGGCGCGGGCGCCGAGATTCTCGATGATAGTGCGGGCGCGCTCGACGAGGCTGCCGTTGCTGGCGAAGACGCCGCGGTCGAGATAGAGGTTGTCCTCCAGCCCGACGCGCACGTTGCCGCCGAGCAGGACCGCCTGGGCCACCATCGGCATCTGCATGCGGCCGATGCCGAACCCGGCCCACAGCGCGCCGTCCGGCAGCAGGTCGCGCATCGCCAGCATCAGCCGCGGCTCCGCCGGGGCGCCCCAGGGAATGCCCAGGCAGAACTGGAAGAGCGGAGCGGGGTCGAGCAGCCCCTCTTTCAGCAGCTGCTTGGCGAACCAGAGATTGCCGGTGTCGAACACCTCCAGCTCCGGCTTGACGCCCAGCCGCTGGATCAGTGCCGCCTGGCGGCGCAGGATGTCCGGCGTGGAGATGTAGACGAGCGAGCCGTCGCCGAAATTCAGAGACCCGCAGTCGAGCGTGCAGATCTCCGGCAGAAGCTCCGCCACATGGACGGCGCGCATTTCGCCGCCGACCAGGTCGCTGCCGGCCCCGAAGGCGAGGGGATCGTGGTCCGGGCCGATGTAGAGGTCGCCGCCCATCCCGGCGGTCAGGTTTATGATGACGTCGGTCCCGCTGGAGCGGATGCGGTCCACCACCTCGCGGTAGAGGCCTGTGTCCCGGCTGGCCTTGCCGGTTTCGGGGTCGCGCACATGGATGTGGGCGACGGCGGCGCCGGCCCTGGCCGCCTCGACCGCCGCCTCGGCGATCTGCTTCGGCGTGACCGGGATGGCGGGGTGCTTGCCGACGGTGTCGCCGGCTCCGGTGACCGCGCAGGTGACGATGACCTGCCGGTTGATGTCGCTTTGCGTGTTCTGCGTCATGGCGTGCGGCTGTCCGGGTTCGTTCGGCCTCAAGGCCTGCACCCACGAGCCTATGCCCGCCGCCGGCGCCCGCTTGACGCGGAACGCCGTCTGCATGACGGATTTCGACATTATGACGGAAGGACGCGGAAAGCCGGGGCCGCCGGCGGCTCGGTCGGGAGGTGGTCGAGTAGGGAGATGTTAAGAATCCCCTGCGATGGTCCGGCGTCAAACCCGGGTTCCGCATGTGATGGTTTCGAATTTCCGCACCCCGGTCGCGACGGGTGTCGTGCTCGCCGTGCTCGTCGGGGGTGGTGCGCACACGGCTTGGCGCGACCACGAGGCCACCGTCGCACGGTCCTTCCAGATCCTCCACGACATGGCCGAGATCGTCGAGCATCAGGGCCACGGCACGATCAGCGGCGCGGAGGCCGCCCTGTCCAACATCGTCGGCATGGTCGCGCGGGCCGGCGGGCCGGAGGCGGTCCGCGACCGCACCCATTGGGAGGAGATGAACCGGATGGTCTCCCATGTCGGGGGCCGGCTCTCCACCTTCGTGTTCGACGAAGTGGGCAACTCGGTCCTGGAGACCGCCGAATTCCCCGCCCGGGCCGTCAATGTCGCCGACCGCGACTATTTCCACGCGGCGAAGCGGGGCGAATCCCTGCATGTCGGCGCCGCCATCGTGACCCGGACCGGCAGCGGAATCGCCTTCACCATCACCAAGCCGTTGCGCGACGCGGAAGGCCGGTTCATCGGCGCGGTCTCGGTCGGTCTCGACACGGAGCATGTGACCGACGCGCTGAACCATCTGAATTTCGGCATGGCGCCTTCCATCGGAATTTTCCGTCCTGACGGCGGGATCGTGGCCTATGTGCCGGACATGGAAAAGCATGTCGGCCAGTCGGTCGCCGACGGTGCCTTGATGAAGAACGAGCTTCCGAAAGCGCCGAGCGGCAGCTTTCGCCTGACCTCCGTGATGGACGGCAAGGGAAAGCTGGCCGCCTACACCACCATGCGGGATTACGGCCTGGTCGCCTTCGCCGCCATCGAGGAGGACGTCGTCCTCGCCCCCTGGCGGGAGCGGGCGCTGGCCGTTGCCCTGGAAACGCTCGCGGGCGTCGCGATCAGTCTGGCAGCACTTGCCTGGGGCCTGACCGGCCGCCGCAGGGCGGACAGGGCGCAGGCGCGGCTGATCGAAGCCACGACGGAAGCGGAAAAGATCCAGTTCGAACTTCAGCAGGCCCGGCACGACCAACTCACCGGGCTGCCCGGCCGCGCCATGTTCCTGAATCTCGCCCGCGCCATGCAGGAGGAAGGCCACGCCTCGGGCGCCGCCGCCGCGGTCATGTACATCGACCTCGACGGCTTCAAGGCGGTCAACGACCGGTTTGGCCATGACCGGGGCGACGAGGTGCTGCGCTCCGCCGCCCGCGCCATCCGCGCCGGGCTGCGGCACGGCGACCTCGCGGGGCGGCTCGGCGGCGACGAGTTCGCCGTCCTCGTCATCGCCCCGCCGCGGGCGGTCCGCGGCCTCGCCGCCTCGATCGCGGAGCGAATCGTGGCGCAGGTCGCCGCCATCGGCATGGGGGTCGGGTGCAGCGTCGGAATCGCCCTGTCCATGGACGCCGGCGTGAGGCCGACCGATCTGCTGCACCGCGCGGACGAGGCCATGTACCGCGCGAAGAAGGGCGGCAAGGGCCGCTATGCGTTTGACGACGGGAGCCCGGTGGAGGACGTGGCCGCGGCGGACGGGCACGCGGCTGTGTGAGCCCTCACCCCGCCGGCCGCGTCGCCGCCAGCGCCGGGTCGTGCAAATGGCAGCGGACGCGGTGCGGGCGGCCCGGTTCGCCGATGTCCAGGTCGGCCGGCACGACGGTCCGGCAGCTGTCCCAGGCCTTGGGGCAGCGCGTGTGGAAAGGGCAGCCGGGAGGCGGGGATTCCGGGCTCGGCAGGTCGCCCTTCAGCACGATGCGCTGGCGCCGCCGGCTCGGGTCCGGCTGCGGGATGGCGGAGATCAGGGCCTCGGTGTAGGGGTGGGCCGGCCGGGCGTAGAGGGTTTCCACGTCGGTGAACTCCACCACCTGTCCCAGATACATCACCGCCACATGGTCGCTGATGTGGCGGATGACCGCGAGGTCGTGGGAGATGAAGAGGTAGGAGAGGCCCAGCTCCCTCTTCAGCGCGGCCAGCAGGTTCAGGATCTGCGCCTGGATCGACACGTCCAGCGCCGATACCGGCTCGTCCAGCACCAGCAGCTTCGGGCGCAGCGCGATGGCCCGCGCGATGCCGATGCGTTGGCGCTGCCCGCCGGAGAATTCGTGCGGGAAGCGCTGGGCGGCGTCGGGCGGCAGGCCGACGCGGGCGAGCAGGGCCTGCACCTCGCGCTCCCGGTCGGCGCGCGTGCCAACGCCGTGGATGTCCAGCGGCTCGCGGATGATCGCGCCGACCCGCATGCGCGGGTCGAGGGAGGCGAAGGGATCCTGGAAGACGATCTGCATGTCGCGGCGCCGGGCGCGGAGCGCCGCTGGCGACAGGGCGCGCAGGTCCCCGCCGTCGAAGGCCAGCGTGCCGGAGGTCGGCTCGATCAGCCGCAGGCAGAGCCGCGCGAAGGTGGACTTGCCGCAGCCGGATTCGCCGACCACCCCCACCGTCTCCCCGCGCCGCAGGGTCAGGCTGACGCCGTTGACGGCGTGGATCACGCCCGCGCCGTCCTTGGTCGGGAAATGCTTGGTCAGCGCCTCCGTGGACAGCAGCGCATCGCTGTCCGAGGTGAGGGCGGCTTCCGGTGCGGCGGCGGTCATGGCATGGGGTTCCAGCAGGCGAAGGCGTGTCCGTCCGGCCCGGTCTCGAGCGGCGGCATCTCGGGCGCGCAGCGGGGCAGGACGTTGGGGCAGCGGTCGGCGAAGGGGCAGCCGGGCGGACGGCTGCCGGGGCTCGGCACCATGCCGGGGATGCTCGCCAGCGGCCCGCGCCCGCTGTCGAGCCGGGGCATGGAGGCGAGCAGCCCCGTGGTGTAGGGGTGGCGGGGGCGGGCGAACAGGCTTTCCACCGGCGCCTTCTCCACGACCTTGCCGGCGTACATGACGACGACGCGGTCGCAATATTCGGCGACGACACCCAGGTCGTGGGTGATCATCAGGATCGCCGTGCCGAGATCCCGGCGCAACGTCACCAGCAGGTCGAGGATCTGCGCCTGGATGGTCACGTCCAGCGCTGTGGTCGGTTCATCGGCAATGATCATCTCCGGCCCGCAGGCGAGCGCCATGGCGATCATGACGCGCTGGCGCAGCCCGCCCGACAGTTCGTGCGGGTACTGGCCCAGCCGCCGTTCCGCCGCACCCACGCCGACCAGCCCCATCAGCTCCAGGCAGCGGGCGCGGCGCTGCTCCGCGTTCAGGCCGGTGTGCAGGCGCAAGGCTTCGTCGATCTGCCAGCCGACCGTGAAGGTCGGGTTCAGCGAGGTCATCGGCTCCTGGAAGATCATGCCGATGCGGTTGCCGCGCATGGCGCGCATCCGGCGTTCGGGCAGGGAGAGGAGGTCCGTGCCGGCGAAGCGGACGCCGCCCCGATCCACCCGGCTGGGCGGGGAAGGGAGGAGCCGCATCACCGACATGGCCGTGATGCTCTTGCCGCAGCCGGACTCGCCGACGAGCCCGACGATCTCCCCGGCGTCCAGGGTGAAGCTGACGCCGTCTAGCACGGTGACCCGCCGGCCGGAGCCGGCGAAGCTGACGGTCAGATCCTCGACTTCGAGCAGAGCCATTCAGGAAATTCCAAGGTGGCCGGCGCGGCGGAGGAAAACCCCGCCGCGCCGGTTCCGCGCGCTCCCGTCAGGACAGGACGACGCGCGGGAAGTAGAAGGAGACGACCCAGTTCGGCATGTCCACGATCTCGCTGATGCGCAGGTCGCCGCAGACGCTGCACAGCATGTAGGCGTCCACCGCCGACATGCCGTGGCGCGCCGTCAGCAGGTCGATCATGCCGCTGACCGCCGCGCGCGCCCCTTCCATCAGGTCGGGGCCGACGCCCGTGGTCACCTCGTAGCCTTCGGCGTCGAGATGGCGCGTCACCGGCCCGGCCGTGCGGAAGCGCGGGAAGCACAGGTTGGCGCCCTTGACGAGGTCGAAACTCAGCGTGACGTCCATCGGGCTTTCGATGGCCGTGCCGCAGACCTCGCCGTCTCCCTGTGCGGCGTGCGTGTCGCCGACGGAGAAGAGCGCGCCCGCCACCTCGACCGGCAGGTACAGCTCGGTGCCGACCGTCATGTCGCGGATGTCGAGGTTGCCGCCGACGCGGCGCGGCGGCACGACGCTGTGCAGCCCGCCCTCGGCCGGGGCGACGCCGATGGTCCCGGTGAAGGGCTTCAGCGGCACCCGCCCGCCCGGCCCGTACAGCGCCGGGGCCATGCCCACGGGGTCGTACTTCCAGATGTGCAGGGCTGGATCCTTGAACTGGTCGGCCAGCAGCCCGAAGCCAGGGATGTTGGCGGTCCAGCCCCAGCCCGACGGCTTGAAGGAGACCAGAGTCACCTTCAGCGCGTCGCCGGGCTCGGCCCCATCGATGAAGACCGGGCCGGTGACCGGGTTGACCTTGGAGAAGTCGAGCGTCGCCATGTCGGCCAGCGTGGAAGAGGCCGAGAGCTGCCCGCCGGAGCTGTCCACCGTCTCGAACTCCACCGTCTCGCCGGGGGCGATGCGCAGGACGGGGGCGTTCGCGTTGTCCCAGCCGTGATGGCAGTGGTGCCGGTGGATGGTGTGGTTCGGGTTATTGCACATCTTTGGCGTACACATGGCTGTAGTTGACGGGATAATGGACCGGATCGACGAAGATGGCGTCGGGGCCGGCCATGCGCGGGCTGCGCATGATGATGCGCTTCTCGTTGAAGACGGGGACCCAGGGCGCGTCCTCCATCACCTTGGTGAAGACGGTGCTCCAGGTGGCGATGCGCTCCTGCTCCTTGGCGGGATCGACCATGGCGTTGGCCTTGTCGGCCAGGGCGTCGAGGTCCTTGTTGCAGTACCAGGCCCAGTTCCAGCCGCCCTGCACGGCGCTGCCGCAGCCGAGGATCGGGCCGTAGAAGTTGGAGGGATCGGGGAAGTCGGCGATCCAGGCCATGCCGCCGGACCAGATCATCGCGGCCCCCTTCTCCTCGCCGCCGGCGGCCACCACGTTGGCCTGGGCCAGCGTCTTGACCTGCGCCTTGATGCCGACCGCGGAGAGGTCCTGCTGGATCGCCTGGACGATGCGCGGGTTGGGGTCGGTGTTGGTGGCGAGGATTTCCGTCTCGAAGCCGTTGGGATAGCCGGCCGCCTTCAGCAGCTCCTTGGCCTTGGCCTGGTCGAAGCCGTAGCCCTTGTAGTCCTTGGCGTAGCCCGGCATGGCCGGCGGCAGCGGCTGGTTGGCCGGGGCGGCGCGGCCGTTGATGATGCGCACCACCCGGTCCTTGTTGACCGCCATGTTCACGGCCTGGCGCACGCGCACATCGTCGAACGGCTTCATGCGGGTGTTCATGGTGATGTAGCCGGTCTGGAGCTGATTGCCCTCCAGCACGAGGTCCTTGTTCTTCGCGTCGTTGCGGACCTCCAGATACTTGGCCGGCGGGATGCCGTCGCCGAGCACGTCCACCTCGCCGCGCTGGAGGCGCAGCAGGGCGACGCTCGGGTCCTGGCCGATCTCGAAGCTGATTTGGTCGAGGTGCGGCAGGCCCTTCTCGAAATAATCGGGGTTGCGCTCCAGCACGAGCCGCTGGCCGAGCGTCCATTCCGCCATCTTGAAGGCGCCGGTGCCGACCGGGTGCCTGCCGAAATCGGCGCCGTGCTTCTCCACTTCCTCCTTGGGTACGGCGTAGCTGAAGTTGATCGCCATCACGTGCAGGAAGGTCGCGTCGGGGCGCGACAGCTCGATCCTGACCGTATGGGGATCGACGACGGTGATGCCGGACAGGGTGCCGTCGCCCTTGGCGGCCTCCTCGTAGCCCTTGATCATGGAGAAGAAGGACTGGCCGGGGCTCTGCGTCGCCGGGTTCACCGCGCGCTGGATCGAGTATTTCACGTCCTCGGCGGTCAGCTCGCGCCCGTTGTGGAACTTGACCCCCTGGCGGAGCTTGAAGGTGTAGGCGAGGCCGTCGGCCGTCTGCTCGTAGCTTTCCGCGAGGTTCGGGCGCAGCTTGGTCGAGCCCGGCTCGTAGGCCATCAGGCCGCTGAACATCGCCTTGATGATGGAGAAGTTCTGCCAGTCGTAGCCGATGGCGGGGTCGAGCGTGGCGAGGTCGTCCTTGTAGGTCACGACCATCGTGCCGCCGTTCTTCACCTCGGCGGCGCCCGCCGTGACGGGCATCAGCGCCGTTCCGCAGAGAAGGGCCGCGAGGAGCGCTGGAGCGATCATCTTACGCATTCTGCACTGTTCCCTGTTCGGTTTGAGCTTCGTTGGTTGTCGTTGCATGTCCCGCGGGGGCCTGTCAGCGGAGCCGGATGCGGGGATCGACCAGGGGCGCGAGCAGGTCGGCGAGCAGGTTGCCGGCCACGATGAAGACGGCCGAGACCAGCGTCACGCCCATGATGATTGGAATGTCCACCTGCTGGATCGCCTGCCAGGCGAGCTGCCCGATGCCGGGCCAGCCGAAGACGGATTCGACGACGACGGCGCCGCTCATGAAGAGGCCGATGTCGATGCCGATCATCGCCAGCAGCGGCAGGAAGGCGTTGCGCAGCGCGTGCACCAGCACGATCCGCTGCTCGGCGGCACCCTTGGCCCGGGCGGTGCGGATGTAGTCCTGGCGCAGCACGTCCACCATGCTGGACCGCGTCATGCGGCCGTACCAGCCGCCGCCGAGGATGCCCAGCGTCATGGCCGGCAGCACGAGATGGGCGAAGGTGCCGTAGCCGCCGATGGGAAACCATTCGAGCTGCACCGCGAAGACGTAGAGCAGCAGGATGCCGACCACGAACTGCGGCGCAGACACGCCGACCAGCGAGGCGATCATCACCGCGTTGTCCGTGGGCTTCCCGCGCCGCATCGCCGCGACGATGCCCGCCGGCACGCCGATCAGCAGTTCGAAACCGATGGCGCCGGCCATCAGCAGCAGCGTGGCCGGCAGGCGGCTCCACACCAGCTCGCCCACCTCGGTCCGTTGCACGAAGGAGCGGCCGAGGTCGCCCTGAAGCAGCTTGCCCAGATAGCGCAGATACTGCTCCCAAAGGGGCAGATGGAGGCCGAGCTGCTGGCGCACGGATTCCACCGTGGCGGCGCTGGCCGACCGGCCGGCGATCTGGCGCGCCGGGTCGGCCGGCAGCAGGAACAGCAGCAGGAAGGTCACGACGGTGACGCCCAAAAGGATCAGCAGCGACTGGCCCAGCCGCTTGGCGAGGTACTTGCCCATCACTCACGCCCCCGCTGGGTCGGGTCGAGCGCGTCGCGCAGCCCGTCGCCCACAAGGTTGAAGGCCAGCGCCAGCAGCAGGATGGCGGCGCCGGGGATGAAGACCAGCCAGGGGGCCGAGGCGAAATAGGTCTGGTTCTCGTAGATGATGTTGCCCCAGGAAGCCTCGGGCGGGCGCACGCCGATGCCGAGGAAGGACAGGGTGGCCTCCAGCAGCACGGTGGTCGCGATGCCGAGCGTGGCGTAGACCAGCATGGTCGGCACGAGATGCGGCAGGATGTGGCGGAACAGCACGCGCGGCCAGTTGGCGCCGAGCGCGCGGCAGGCCTCGATGTATTCGCGCTCGGCCAGGGCCACCGTCTCGGTGTAGACGACGCGGGCGATCTGCACCCAGTTCACCATGGCGATGACCATGGCGACGATCCACAAGGACGGCTGGAAGATGGCGGCCAGCGCGATGGCGAGGATCAGCGCGGGGAAGGCGGTCATCAGGTCGGTGAAGCGCATGATCGCCGTGCCGACCCAGCCCTGGATGTAGCCGGCGGTGACGCCGAGGAAGGTGCCGAGCAGCACCGCCACCCCGTTCGCCAGCACGCCGATGACCAGCGAGGTGCGCGCGCCATACAGCAGGCGCGACAGCAGGTCGCGGCCGAGCTGGTCGGTGCCGAGCCAGAAGGTCGCGTTGGGCGGCAGCGGAGCCCCTTCGAGCGTCAGCCCCTCGAAGAACTGCTCGTCGGGCGGGTAGGGGGCGAGCGCCGGCGCCAGCGCCGCGGCCAGCGTCATCAGCACGATGACCACGAGGCCGGCGACCGCCACGCGGTTCTTCAGGAATTTGCAGAGTTCCTCGGACATGTCGGGTCGGGCTCTCACGGTTTTCCGGGCTTCAGCCCGGCGCGCGCCGCCTCGGCCTCGGGGGCCGCCAGCAGGGCGTCGCAGTAATCCTCGATGGACTGGCCGTGCTCCATGGCGGCGCGGCGGATCCGCTGCATGGCCTCGGCGCTCTCGATGCGCTGGGCGGTCATGACGCGCAGCACGGCGCTCGCCACCTGGGGCCGGCGGCGCAGCCGGTCGCGCAAGCTCCGCACCTCGCCGGCCAGAGCGCCACGCTGCCGGAGCGCATGGCCGGCGATGACCAGCGCGCTGTAGACGCCGCCGGACGACACCGGCTTCATCAGATGGGCGCCGGCGCCGCGCGCCAGCACCCATTCCAGCCGGCCCGGCGCCTCCGACCCGACGAGGGCCACCAGCGGCACCGGCGCCTCGCCCGGCGGCCAGGGAAACTGCTCGTCGAAGCCCATGTCGGCGTCGAAGAAGATCACGTCGGCCTCGGCGCTCTCCGCGTCCAGCTCGGGCCAGAGCGCGCGGGCCTGGATGCCCAGCCGCTCCAGCTGGCGCAGGACCGCGTCGGTGGTCGGGCTCGGCCGGTGCAGCACCACGGCCCGCCAGTTGCGGAAGTTCGGGATGGTGACGCGCGCGTTCGTCATGCGGTCGGCCTCGCATCGGGGGCGCTGCTGGGGACATCGCCGGCTTGGCGCGCGGCCGCGACCAGAGCCGCCAGGCGGTCGGGATCGAAATGGACGAGGTAGGGGTCGGGCGCCATCGGCTCCGGCGCGCTTTCGATGATGTCGAAGCGGCCCCCCTCGGCGATGCGGCCGAGATGGGGGGTGAGGGTGGCGTGGTTGGTCCGGGGGTCGATGCTCAAGCGGCCCGCCGGGGTGGCGAAGGAACGGGCGGTCAGCACCGGCTTGACCCCGGCGACATCATCGGTCCCCGCCTCCCGGATCGCCTCGGCCAGCAGGCGGACGGCGGCGTAGGCGCCGGTGAAGAAGGCGGAGGGCCGCCGCCCGCCGCCGAGCCGCGCCTTGGCGCGGGCGACGAAGGCGGCGTTCTCCGGCCCGCCGGCCTCCTCGAACCAGATCGCGCTGGAGAGATGGCCGATTCCCGCCTCGCCGATCAGCCCCAGCTCGCATTCGGTGAGGTTGCAGCTCACGATCGGGCGGATCTCCGGCCGGAAGGAGGGGTCCTGCTCGGCGAGCAGGCGCATGGCCCGGAAGAAGGCGTAGCTGGTCGTGCCGACGAAGTTGTTCAGGATGAAGTCGGGCTTCTTCTGCGCGATCTCCGCCACGATGCGGCCGACATCCTCGCTGCCCAAGGGCAGGTAGCGCTCCGACAGCACCTCGCCGCCGCAGGGCTGGATCAGGGCGCGGGCGATCCGGTTGATCTCCCAGCCCCAGATGTAGTTGGAGCCGACGAGGCAGGCCCGCGCGCCATAGCGCGGCAGGACATGCTGGAACAGCGGCACGATGTGCTGGTTCGGGCAGGCGCCGGTGTAGACGACGTTGTCGCTGCACTCGAATCCCTCGTAGGGGCACATGTACCAGAGCAGCGCGTCGTGCTTCTCGATGGCCGGGATGATCTCCTTGCGGCTGAGCGAGGTGATGGTGCCGACCACGTGGCGGCAGCCGTCGCGCCGGATCATGTCCTCGCACAGGGCGTGATAGCGTTCGATGACGCCACCGGGATTCTCGATCCGCGCGCGCAGGCGGAAGCCCAGGGACGGGTCGCTGTTGACCTCGTCCAGCGCCATCAGCGCGCCGTCGAGCCCGTCCTGGCCGAGCGCCGCGTAGGTGCCGGTCGTGGAGAAGAGAAGCCCCACGCCGTAATCCTGGCGATCCTGCCGCACCCGCCGATCCTCCCCCGGCCCGCTTGAAGCCGGGCCCAACGAAAAAGCCCTCCACCCCGGACCGCGCGCGATGCTGCAATCGGGATGAAGGGCTCATATGCCGTCCGGCGCATTTGCCGGTATGTGACGGCCAGATTACGGCGAAAGGAGAGGCTGTCAAGCCACGCCGAACGAATCTGTCGCAGGCAACCGCGAATTTTTTCGAAATGCACTCCGCTGGGGCAATTGCCTAAGGAGTTTGTTTAAAAGCTGGGCAGGCGGCCTCAGGCGCTTTTCGTACCGTCACGGGCCGGCTGCCCGTTCGTGTTCGCCGCCAGCCGATCGCGCATCCAGCCCGTCCAGAGCGGCATTCCGCTCGCCGGCTGTTCCCCGCCACGCGCCTCGATCAACTCATAGGGAAGGTTGCGGCGCTCGGCGAAGCGGACGGCGGCCTCCCGGCTCGGGAAGCGCAGCTCGACATGGCGCAGGGGATCCGTCCCGCCGCACCAGCCCATGAGCGGTTCGATGAACGGCGCGGAGGTCGGCTGGAAGCTCAGGATCCAGTCGCCGGCACGCGCCTTTCCCGAGGTCAGGGGGCCGTGGCCCCGCCGCCGGATCACGGCCCTGGTGCCGGATGGGTAGGCCGTCGGGCGCGGGTGCCGGCCGGGATCGTTCGCGGCCTGCGTTGCCCGTTCCGCCGGAACCCCGGCCGAATGCACTTCCGTCCTTTCCCGTTCCCTGTCCATCCACATCGCATCGCTCTCCAGTGAAGGGCCGGCCAGCGAAGGGCCGGCGCGCCGCCCGCCGCTTCGGCCGGGCGGCGCGCCACCGCCTTCAGGCGGCTTCCCGAAGCTCCGGCTTGCGGTGTTCGAGCGCCATCGGCTGCGGCGCGCTGCCGATCTGGATGGTGCGGGGCTTCATCGCCTCCGGCAGCTCGCGGGCGAGTTCGATGGTCAGAAGGCCATTCTCCAGCGTGGCGCCCTTCACCTCGACGAAGTCGGCGAGATCGAAACGCCGCTCGAAGGCGCGCATCGCCAGCCCATGATGAAGGTAGCGGGCGCCGTCGCGCTGCGGCTTGCGGCCGGAAACCACCAGCCGGTTGGGCTGGGCGGTGATGGTGATGTCCTCCGGCGCGAAACCCGCGACCGCCATGGCGATGCGGTACTGGTCCTCGCCGGTCTTCTCGATGTCGTAGGGCGGATAATGGTCCGCCGGCTCGTAACGCAGGACATCATCGAGCAGTTCGAACAGCCGGTCGAAGCCGACCGTCGAACGGAAAAGTGGAGACAGGTCGATCGTGCCCATAGCCACATCCTCCTCTTGAGCAACATGGATACGAGCGCGCCGTGATGTGCGGCGCGTGCCTGCCGGGTCCCTCATAGGCTCCCGGCGGCGGAGGATTTAGGCAGGGCCGCACGGCGGTCAAGAGGGGATGGAATCAGCCGTTTTCCTCATGGCCGCAGGCCGGCACCTGCAGGGTGAGGGTCGCCAGCGCCTCCGCCAGCGCGGCGATGAAGATCCGCAGCTTGGGAGAGACGAGCCGCGCGCTGGGATAGACGGCCCAGATGGCGAACTCCTGCGGGATCGAGGCGTCGAGGCGGACCGGCAGCAGCGTTCCCGCGCGCAACTCCTCCACAACGTCCCAGGCGGAGAGCAGGGCGAGGCCCAGCCCGCCGAGGCAGGCCGCCCGCAGGGCCTCCACGCTGGTGCTGGCGAAGCGCCCGCCGACCCGAACCTCGCGCAGCCGACCGTCGGTTTCGAAGGGCCAAGCCGCCATGCCCGTCAGCGTCAGGCATTCGTGGCCCGCCAGCGCCTCCACCGTGCGCGGCGTGCCGGCCCGCTCCAGATAGGCGGGGGACGCGCAGAGCACGCGCGGGTTGGGGGCGAGGCGCCGGGCGATGAGGCTGGAATCGCGCAAGCGCCCGATCCGCACCGCGACGTCCATCCCGGCAGCGACGATGTCCACCACGCTGTCGGTCAGCTCCAGCTCGATGCGCAGTTCGGGGTTGTCCGCCAGCAGCCCGGGCACGAGGGGCGCCACGATCTTGCGCCCGAAGGCGGCCGGCGCCGTCACGCGCAAGAGGCCGCTGGCCCCCTGCCGGGCGGGGGCGAGGCTGGCGCGCGCCGCCTCCTCGATGCCCAGCATCGCCTGGGCATGCGGCAGGAAGGCCTCCCCCTCCGGCGTGAGGGAGACCGAGCGGGTGGTCCGGTGCATCAGCCGGGTGCCGAGGCGCTGTTCCAGCGCGGCCAGCCTGCGGCTGGCGATGGTGGGCGTCAGCCCGAGCCGGCGCGCCGCCGCCGACAGGCTTCCCGCCGCGGCGGCCTGCACCAGAACGGCAAGCTCGTCGGTGTCCATAGGGCCTCGTGCCGTCGATTGTATCGTTTTCCGATAAGCCGGCTTGTCCGATGCGGAGACTACAGGAGCTTTCCGCACGACGCTATCTGGTGGCGACGCTCAATGACGCTCCAGGAATGAGGGAACAGCCATGCCCGACAGCTCACAGCCCAACAGCTCACAGCCCGACAGCCCGCTCTTCACCCCGGTCCGGCTCGGCGCGCTCGCGCTCGAACACCGGGTGGTGATGCCGCCGCTCACCCGCATGCGCTCGCGCCAGCCCGGCGACGTGCCGCACGCGCTGAACGCCGAATATTACGGCCAGCGCGCCAGCAAGGGGGGCCTGATCATCGCCGAGGCCACCGACGTTTCCGAACAGGCGCGGGGCTATCCCGGCGCGCCGGGCGTCCATTCGGCGGAGCAGGTCCGGGGCTGGCGCGATGTGACCGACGCGGTGCACGCCAAGGGCGGGCTGATCGTCCTGCAGATCTGGCACACCGGCCGGATCTCCCACTCCTCGATGCAGCCGGGTGGGGCGGTGCCGGTATCGGCATCGGCCGTGACGCCGCCGGGCGGCCACATGGACGCGCAGGGCCGGCCCGTGCCGTTCGAGACGCCGCGGGCGCTGCGCGAGGATGAGATCCCGGGCATCGTCGGCGCCTTCCGCCAAGCCGCCCTCAACGCGCGCGAGGCCGGGTTCGACGGGGTGGAAATCCATGCGGCCAACGGCTATCTGCTGGACCAGTTCCTTCAGGACGGCACCAACCGGCGCGAGGACCGCTACGGCGGCTCCCTCGAGAACCGGGCGCGGCTGCTGCTGGAGGTGGTGGACGCGGTGGCGGGCGCCTGGAGCGCCGACCGGGTGGGCGTGCGCATCTCCCCCTGGGGGCACTTCAATGGCATGAGCGACAGCGACCCCGGCGCGCTGTTCGATCATGTGGCGGCCCAGCTCGGCACGCGCGGCCTCGCCTATCTCCACATCGTGGAGCCGCGGGCCGACCAGAACAGCGACACCAACGCGCTGGACCCGAACGCGCCGGACGCGGCCTCGCGCTTCCGCACCCGCTTCGGCGGCCCGGTGATCGCGGCGGGCGGCTTCGTCAAGGAGACGGCGGAGCGGGTGGTGGCGCAGGGATCGGCGGACGCCGTGGCCTTCGGCCGGCTCTTCATCGCCAACCCGGACCTGCCGGAGCGCTTGCGCCAGGGCGCGCCGCTGAACCGCTACGACCGCTCGACCTTCTACGGCGGCGACGCGCGCGGTTATGTGGATTACCCGAGCCTGGGCTGAAGCCCCGGCCGGGATGGACGACAGGGCTCCGCCGCGAGGCGGGGTCCTCCTACGAAGGAAGGATTCGATGATGTTCTGCGACGAGAAGACCGCCGTCACGATGGAAGAGGTGATCGCCGCCGCACTGCCGCGATTCGGCTCCGTCGAGCAGGCGCTGGTCTGGTACGACGCCGTCAAGCTGGCAGGATTTCACCGCACCCCGCGCGAACTCGTGGGGGAGGGCAGGGGCGCCGTGGCCCTGGCGCATCTGCGCGCGATGGCCGAAGCGTGATAGCGGAAATCAGGTGAGGATCGGGAGGGAGAGATGCCGGCCTTCCCGGTGGCCGGATGCCCGGAAGGATTGTCCGGGGTGATGGTGCGGTCGAGAAGACTCGAACTTCCACGACATTTCTGTCACAGCGACCTCAACGCTGCGCGTCTACCAATTCCGCCACGACCGCATTCACTGTGGCACTCTACTCTGCAATCAACCGCTACTCTGGATGGTGGTCCCGACAGGGATTGAACCTGTGACCCCTACGATGTCAACGTAGTGCTCTCCCGCTGAGCTACAGGACCTCCAAAGAGTGGCGCGAGTGACGGGACTTGAACCCGCGGCCTCCGGCGTGACAGGCCGGCGCTCTAACCAACTGAGCTACACCCGCACTAGACAAGATACGCGCAACAACCCTCGCGAAGTGGCTCCGGATGCTGGACTCGAACCAGCGACACGCGGATTAACAGTCCGCTGCTCTACCGACTGAGCTAATCCGGAACGGTGGGCGGCTTATACGGGGCCGAAGCCTCAAATACAAGCACAATCGTCACAAACACAAACTTCGCTTCAACCCGACTTCGATTGGTGGAGCCAAGGAGGATCGAACTCCTGACCTCTACAATGCCATTGTAGCGCTCTCCCAGCTGAGCTATGGCCCCCTAATCGATGCCTTTGGTGCGCTCGGAGGGAGTCGAACCCCCACGGCCTTTCAGCCACTAGGACCTGAACCTAGCGCGTCTACCAGTTCCGCCACGAGCGCATCCCGCATCCGCCGGAGCGGCGCGGGCCGTCGATATAGGCGGAAGCGCGGCAGGCCGCAAGCGGAAAATTCTGCGGCCGGAGAATGGGCGAGGTCCCTCGAACCCTGTCGGGCGATCCATGGCCCACGCCCCTTCGCGGGCTCTCCGGCTGTTCATGAAAACAGCATGGCCCCTCTTCCGGAAGGAAGAGGGGCTTCAACCCGTTGCCCGCAACCGGGATGCCGTTCAGAAGGCCTTGATCAAGGTTCCGACCGTCACGTGCGGCCAGCTTCTCCCGCCGAAGTTCAGCAGCACGGTCTGCGAGTACTGCAGCTGCAGGAACTCGTTGCCGCAGGCATCCTCCACCGTTTCGATGGCGAAGACCGATTCCATGCTCGGCGCGTCGGCGTTGCTGTTGATGAACGGAATGTTCGCGATGCCGCCGGACGCCGGCGTTTGGGTGATCAGCCGCGTGATCGCCTTCAGCGTCATGCCCTTCACGTTGACCTGCTGGGCCAGCGCGTCGCGCAGCACCTGGTTCGGATCATCCAGGATGGCCTGGGTGATGCCGTCCGGCAGAGGGCTGGTGCGGAAGCTGGAGGCGGTGCCCAGATCATACTCGGGGAACGGGTTCTTCGTGCCGGCGGCCGGCGGCTGGCCTCCGATGCCGAAGGGCACCGTGTTGGCCGGCGGGATGGTCGGAAGCTTGTCGAACACCGCCTGCTGGACGAAACCGACGGTGCAGACCGCGTTGCCGTGAGGGATGGTGGCAAGCCGGGCGATGCTCGCGTCCGCTTTCGGCGAGGTGGTCTCCGGGATGTTCAGCCACATGCCCGGCTCGATGTGCAGCGCGCCACCGGAAACGGCGTCGGTCACCCGGTGCAGGTAGGTCACGCCGTAGATGGCGATGTCGTCCTGCAGGCTGCCGCGGTTGAAGACCGGCGAACCGATCGAGGTGAACTCGATGGTTTCCCGCAGCAGGTTCAGCTGCAGGAAAATGCCGTTGGGGCTCTTGCCGGAGAAGTCCGGACGGGCGATCAGGCTGAAGCCCGTGCCCTCCCAGAAACCGGGCAGATCCTTGAGCGCGCCCAGGCGGTCGGCCGTGGCGAGCTGCGAGGGCACGGCGCGCAGCTGGGTGGCGGGCGGCGTGTCGGTGGTGGGAGCCCTTTCGAGCAGGGCTGTCTGGCTGTCGTCGATCATCGCAATCTCCATGCGGGCGCCGCTCGGCGGCGCCCGTGAGGATGGGGGTGGTTCAGCCGGCGGCGCCGAGCCGTTCGACCTCGCGGCGCAACGTCGCCAAGCCCTCGCGGGCGACGTCGTAGGCGCTCGGCAGACCCGGTTCCGGCGCATCCTCGCCGGGGACCCAGAACTTCCGCCGGGTCAGGCGCAGGAGGCTGGCGAAGGGCGGAACGGCATTGAACACCTCGAGCAGCAGAGGACCGTCATAGACCGGCAGGATCGGGCGCAGGAACGTGTCCCACGGGATCCAGCTGTCATGCACCGCTCCGCGGTCGGGGGCGGAGATGTGGACGTAATGCAGCCGCTTCTGCGCCACGACCGTGCGCAGATTGTCCTCGAACACCGCCGGGCCGTCGCTGCCCAGCACCACATGGGCGCTGTCGATGGTCAGGCCGGTCTGCGGGGTCTGCACGCCCTCGAGGAAGCCGAGCACGTCCGACACCATGTTGGGCGCCGGGGTCTCCCAATGGTCCACCGGCTCGATGGCCAGCTTGACGCCCTTCTTCTCGGCATACTCGCCCAGCTCCTGGAGGATGGGCTGGGCCGCCTCGTAGCGGGGCTTCAGCCACTCCTGCAGCGCGTCGCTCCAGATCGGCTCGCCGTCGGCGGTGGTCGGGAAGACGCCGTAAGGGAGGACGATCGGTCCCGCCATGATCGACTCGCCGCCGAGCACCGCGGTGATGTCCACCCGTGACTTCAGGTAGGCGAGCGCGCCCTCGCGCTGCTGGAGGTAGGGCGAAGTCGGGTCGAAGATGCTCGTGCTGCCGACGTTGGTGGCGAACCGCACGCCTTCGAGGCCGGCCTTGTCGAAGGCCCGCTTCATGCGGGTGTAGCTCTCCACCTCGGCCTTGTGATCGCTGGTCGGCAGCGGGTGGATCGGCAGGTCGAAGCCGTCGTAACCCGCCTCGGTCATCGCCTTGATGTGCCGGATGATGACCTGGGTGTATTCCTCGTTGTCCGGCTGGAGGTCAGCCGTGAACATGAAGAAGCTGAGATAGATGTCCCTCTTCGCGGACTTGCCCATGGTTACCACCCCAGCGTCTTGCGCAGGTAGGCGCGCGCCATCTTGGCGTACTGGAGCGGGATGGCCTTGGCCGGGTCCTGCTCGGCCTCGATCACGATCCAGCCGTCGAAGCCGGTTTCTCCCAGGATCGACAGGATCTCGGGGAAATGCTTGTACGCACCGTCGCCCGGCACGGTGAAGATGCCGGCCTCGATGCCCTCCTGGAAGGACATGCCCTTCGCGTGCATCTGCTCGAGCACGTCCGCGCGATAATCCTTCAGGTGGAGATGCTTGATGCGGCAGGCGTATTTCTTGGTCGTCACCAGCGGATCGGCGCCGCCGCAGACGAGGTGAGCCGTGTCCAGAAGCATGTGGACCAGATCCACATTCGTCATTTCCATCAGCCGGTCGACCGCGGCCTGCTTCATCACACCCGTGCCCAAGTGCGGGTGATAGCAAAGCTGGCGCCCTTCTTCCCTGGCGATCCGGCCGATCTCGTCGAGGCCCGCGGCCAGGTTGTCCCACTGGCGGTCGTCGAATTCCGGGGCGTTCGCGAAGAGCGCCACCGGCTGCGGGTTCACGGCCTGGCCGAATTCCGCCACCACGAGGTCCGCCTTGCGCCCGGTGTGGTTCTTGCCCTCCACCTCGTTGATGAAGGCGAGCTGCTCGCGGACCTTCGCGATCGTCTGCTCCTTCATCGAATCGATGGTGAAGTAGGTGCTGACCCAGGGCTCGGAAACGCGCAGTCCGCGCAGATCCAGGGCCGCCCTCAGCGCCTGCGGATCGGTCGGGTACTTGTGCCCGATGCTGCACCCGACATAGCCGGCCAGCGCCATCTCGCTGATGCACTGCTCGAAGGGGATGCCGATGTCGATGTTGATGAAGTCGTCGTTCCACCAGAGCGTCGGCGTGATGCCCAGCGATACCCGGGCCGGGGTGAGATAGCGGCGGCCGTCGCGGATTTCGGGCTCGACGTAATCGGAGCAAGTCTGCGTCATCGTGGCGTTCCTTGTTTTCGCGGTTTCCAAAGGGAGGTCGGGAGGTTCAGGTCTGATACCGGGTTCGGAAAATTCCGACCTCCGAACCCGGTATAGGGCCGCGACTGCGGCCCCGCGCCCCATGGCGCGGAAGTCCTGACCGCAGGTCAGGACTTCATGAAAATCGTATGAAATCCGGGCGAGCGGCGCCGTCACGGCCAGCGAGGCTGGCCATACGCGCTCCCACCGGCGGGAGCATCCGTTGGTCGTGGATGCCCGGGCGGTGCCCGGGCATCCGGCGGTCACATGGCGGGGGCCAGGCGCGTCAGGCGGGCAGCCTTGCCGGTTCCTCGTCCGCGGCGGCCGGCAGGTGCGCCGGATCGCCCGCGAAGCGGGGGATGCGCGGCGCCGCGGCCCAGGAGCCGTAGCCCGGTGCCTTCGCCCCGGCGGGATGCGCGCCGATGGCCGTCCACAGCAGCCCCTCGACGTAGGAGGCGGGGGACACCACGAAGGTGACGTCCTTGGGCGCCGGGCCGTAGTTCTCGGTCCAGGCGGTCGGCAGCTCGTACCAGACGCCCGAATACCAGAGCTTCACGATGTTGCGCGCGATCGGCCCGAGCTTCTCACTGCCGAAGATCTCCCGGCGCAGATAGGCGTTGCGCGCCGGGCGCCCTTCGTCTCCGGTCGTGCTCATCTGCTTGCCATGGACGGTGAGGATCTCATCCAGCAGCGCCGCGCCGACCACGTCCCCGATCGTCTTCAGATAGGCCTCGGCCTGGCCGGTCCCCTGCAATTCGAACACGGTGAAGGCCGTCACCTCGGCGGAGAAGGCGAGGAACCGCTCCAGACGGTTCTCGTCCGTGACAAGGTTCTGTTCCGTGATCATGCGACCACCTCCTTCACGGCGCCGACGGCTGCCGGAGCCGCGGTCGGGGCATCATTCCGCGCGACGCCTGCGATCTCGTAGGTCGGTGCGGCGTACAGCCCGTTGCTGCCGGGCAGCGGGTTGCGGATCAGTTCGGTCATCAGATTGCGGAATTCGAACATCCGCGGCACCGCGCCGAACAGCGTCTCGGGCTCACCGTTGAAGGCCCGGTTGAGCATCCGGAGGAACTTGGCGTAGGTCTCGTTGAAGGCCTGGGCCGCCACGTACAGCTCCGTCCCGACCGGCATGTCGGCCAGCTTCACGTCTTCCTTGACCTTGTAGCAGGCATCCCAGTCTACGGAGAGTTCCGGGCCGGTCGGGTTGCCGGGCTTGTCGCCCTTCTGGTAGTAGCGGCCCTTGAGGAGCTGGTCGAAACGATAATAGTGCGCCAGTTCATTTTCATTGTCGTAGATTTCGGCCTCGATGCCCTCGCCCTGCTCCATGATCAGGTTGATCGCTTTGCATGCGCTGGAGAGGTCGGTCACCGGGAACAGCTTGCCGCCGCCGGAATAGTAATATTCCGAGGTGACTTGGCGGGCGTGATCGCCGGTGAAGATGGTCTTGCCCTGCGCCTGGGCTTCCTCCTCGAGAGTTTTGATGCCATCTTCGATGGCAGCGTAGAATTCACCGATGCTGTAGAAGTGCGCACCGCCTCCACCCGGATGGGCGCCGAGGACCGAGGCGTCGGGCGCGTAGGAGCGGTAGACCAGGCGGCCCGGGCCGGAGCGCGGCCGCTCGATCTTCAGGAAGGTTTCCAGCGCGCTCGGGCTGAAGCCCGCGATGTGGACCTGGAAGTCGTCCTCGCCGTCCGGCAGATAGGCCGGATAGGTCGGCACGAAGCCCTCGCGGGTCAGGTCAGGCGTGCCGCCGACGGCGTTGAGCAGGTTCGCCGCGAGCGTCAGGTGCAGCATTTCCTCCACCGCCACGACGCGCAGGACGTGGACGGCATCGGCGTTGGTGCCCGGCTTGATCGAGTACAGCGCCGTGAGATACGGCGGAATCGTAGCGTGCTCCAGCTGCATCGCCAGATGCAGGTAGTCCTGCAGTTCGGAGAGCGTGGTGATCTTGGCGGGAATTGTGGTGATCGTGCTGGAAGTCATGGTCTTCTCCGATCGTCGTGCGCGGCCCATGGGCGCGCTGAGCGTCAGTGCAGCTGCTTGAGCATCGCGCGCGCGCTTCGGTAGCAGAGCGCGGCGAGGGTGAGGGTCACGTTGGATGTGCCGATCGAAGGCATGCTGCCGCCGCCGACCAGGTACAGGTTTTCATGGTCCCAGGAGCGCTGGTCGGTGTTGACGACCGAGCTGCTCTTGTCCTTGCCCATGATGTGCGTGCCGGCGAGGTGGTTGCCGCCGCGGATCGCGTAGCCCTGGCCCTCGTAGGTCACGTAGCCGTAATCGCTCGGGTCGTAGCGGGTGTGGTCTTCCGCTCCCAGGCGGGCGAACACGGTCTTGGCGAACTCCCGCGCGTAGGCGGCGCCGCGCATCGAGTATTCGGGCACCGTGAAGGAGACGACCGGCCGCATGTTGCCGAGCTGGTCGGTGTATTGCGGATCGACGGTGACCCGGTTGCTCTCGCTCGGCATCACTTCGATCATGAAGGCGAGGAGAAGCTGGCGCGAGACGCGGTCGATCAGGCCCCGGCGCAGATCGGCGCCGAAACGGTTGTGCCCGTCGACCAGCTCCGTCAGGTCGGTGAAGGGAGCACCGGTCGCCCAGCCCCAGCCATCATTGTGGATGTCCACGGAGAAGGCTGCCTGACGGCTGCGGAACGAGCCCGCGCGCAGGTCGATGATGCCGCCGGTGCAACTCGTGCCCCGCATCGTGCCGCACACCTCGGGCATCAGGGCCCAGCTCAGAAGGTAGGCGTGGTCCATCAGGTTGCGGCCCATCAGGCCGCTGCTGCTGCGCAGGCCGGACGCGAGCATCAGGCGCGGCGTCTCGATGGCGTTCGAGGCCAGCACGAAGATCTTGCCCTTGACGGTGATGGTCTCGTGCTCGGAGGACTTCGGGTCCTTGTAGACTTTGACCTCCAGCGCGGAAACGCGTCCGCTGTCGGAATCGACCACGACCTTCGAAGCGACCGCCTGCACCAGCACGTCGATCTTGCCGGGACTGGTGCCCTTCTCGGGGTTCTGGACGTTGAGCAGGGCCTTGGCCAGCGTCTTGCCGGAATGGTACTTCGCCTGCACCGGGCAGAGCGGCACGCAGTTGGTGTTGCCCTGGCAACGGCCGCCTTCTTCCACCTCGTGCGTGTTGACGGCGCCGACCGGCTTGTAGCCCTTCCCGCCATCATAGTCCGGGTTGGGAATGCCGTTGCGGCCCTGCGGATAGGGGCGGACCTTGATCGGGTACTGCTCGCCGTAAAGCTCGATCTTGGTGTCGTCGATGCCCTTGCCGACCATCTTGTCCAGGTAGGACAGCGGCAGCCCCTTCATCGGGAACACGTAACCTTCGGGGAACTTCTGGTCCAGGTAGGTCTGGTCCTCGACATCGGCCGAAACGCCGATCTCGCGCTCCGCCGCCTGGTAGTCGGCCTCGAGGTCGTCGTAGCTCAGAGGCCAGTCGACGCCTTGTCCGAACCGTGAGCGTGGGTTGAAGTCCTCCGGCAGCATGCGGGGCGTCTTCGCCTCCCAGTGCATGGTCGTGCCGCCGAAGACGCGGGTGAAGACCGTGTCGGTGACGTAGGGACCCGACTGCACCATGTAGCTCGAGGAATCCGTCTCGGCCGGCTGAAGCTTGCGCAGCTCCGGGCTGCGCGGCATCGACGCGTTGGGATTGTCGGGATAGGGCGACTGGTTGTCTTTCGACGCCGCGCCATAAAAGGTGGACAGGTAGGATTCGTAGCCCGCGAGCGTCCGGTCGACACCCGTTCCGGCCTCCAGGATCAGCACCCGCTTGCCGGCCCGGCTCAGTTCGTTCGCGATGATGGCGCCGGAGATGCCGGAGCCGACAACCACGGCGTCGTAGGTGTCGTCCGCGGACACAGCTCTGGCATCTGTCCGTAGCGCAGAGTCAACTGGAAACAGCACGCGCTTCCTCCACTCTGTAGGGAAATGAGATATCTTGAACTACTATCGCGGGATAATCCGCGAGACGTCAACTACTTTAATCCCAAAGACATATGACATGTGTTGGTCTTTGGGATTTCATGCCCTTGTGTGCGTAGTCTTGGCCGGGTGGCTTCTGCCTTGACGGGCCAGGGGAGAGGAACGGCGGCGTCCCTCTCCGCCGGAGTCATTCCGCAAGAGTCGCGACCAGGCGATCGGCGGTCCGCAGAGCCAGCGCCGCCAAGGTCAGCGTCGGGTTTGACGTGCCCATGGTCGGGAAGCTGCCGGAGCCGACGAGGAAGAGATTGCTGTGCTCCCATGCCCGCTGGTCGGCGTTGACCACCGATCCGGACGGGTCGTCGCCCATCGCGTGGGTGCCCGCGAAGTGCCCCATGCCGTGGTAGCGGAACTCGCGGCCTTGATAGAAGGCCGACGGGAACCAGCTTCCCTTGTCCGGATCGCTGCAATCGGTGATGCCGGCGCGGCGGAAGACGGCGCGCGCCACGTCCGACGCGGCGGCCATTCCGGCCAGCGTGTAGTCGTCGATCCGGTAATCGATCACCGGCCGCGGGTTGCCGAACGCATCGAGATAGTTCGGATCGATGCTGATGCGGTTGTCCGGGTCGGGCAACTGCTCCACCGCCAGCGACAGGCGGACGTGACGCGGCAGGGTCGTCTCCAGCTGCGCGCGCAAGGCCGGGCCGAACAGGTTGCGCTTCATCACGGCATCGGCCACCGCCGTGTCGGGCGCGCCGGTGGTGGCGCGCCAGCCGTCGTTGCCGATGTCGAACCGGAATGACGCGTGCCGGGCGCGGAAAGCGCCGCCGCGCAGATCCTCGATGCCGGAGGTCGACTGCGGCCCCCGGTAGGCGCCGACGTCGAGCGGCGCCATCCCCCAGGCGTACAGCGCGGGATGGTCCATCAGCGTCCGGCCGACCTGGCCGCGCGGTCCCTCGAGCCCGGAGGCCAACATCAGCTTGGCGTTCTCCGTGGCGTGCGCCGCCAGGATATAGACGCGGCCGGTGGCAAGGTGCGTTGTGTGGACCGGCGAACCGACATCCTCGTAGCGTTTGTACTCGATGCCCTGAACGTCACCCGTGACCGGGTCGATACGGACTTTCGAGGCGACCGCCTGCACCTGAACGGTCAGGAGGCGCTGGTCGGCCTGCGCCATCGACTTGCCGGCGTTGTACTTCGCCTGCACCGGGCAGATCGGCGTGCAGGACGTGTTGCCCTGGCAGCGCTCACCGAGATTGGATGTGCCCGACCGGCCTTCGGGGCCGATGTCGACGGCGCCGACCGGCTGATAATCGCCCCGCGGAATGGAGTTGCGCGCCGCCGGGTAGCTGCGCACCCGGATCGCGATTTCCTCGTCCCCCATCGTGACCGGCATGCCGTCGACCGCCGCGCCGAGCACCCGGTCCGAATAGCTCGGCGGGATGCGCCGCATCGGATAGTCGTAGCCCTCGGAGAAGCTCAGCCCCAGATAATGCTGGTCGGCGACGTCGGCGGACACGCCGATCTCCCGCTCGGCCTTCTCGTAGTACGGAGCGAGTGCCGTGTAGTCGAGCGGCCAGTCGCGTGCGACGCCATGGCGCGACCGCATCCGGAAGTCCTCCGGCAGCATGCGCAGCGACACGCCGAGCCAATGCAGGGTGGATCCGCCCCACAACCGGGTGTAGCTGCTGCCGTACAGGTTCGGACCGCGCTGCACGAAGTACCCGTCGTTGTTGCGCAACGACGTGGTGTCGGGCTGTGGCGCGCCGACCGCGGGAGGCCAGGGCGACTCCGGGCTCTTGGCGGTGGCGGCGTAGAAGGTCTCGAGATGCTGAGTGTAACCGTCCAGGCTGCGCGAGGTGCCCGGCCCGGCTTCGAGGACCAGCACGCGCATGCCGGCCCCGGTGAGGCGCTTGGCGATCAGCGCGCCGGCGACGCCGGCGCCGACGATGACCGCGTCGTAGGACGCATCCCTGTTCATTCCCGACTCCTCTGCGGGCCCGAGGCCCATGCGCCGTAACCCTGCGGGTTCGCTCCGGGCGGATGCCCTCCGGCCGCCTCCCATTGCAGGCCTGCCTGATAGGCGGCGCCGGAGATGACGCGGTTGGTGTCCAGCGGCGATTCCCCGAACGCGGCGCGCCACGCGGGCGGAAGCTGTGTCCAGCTTCCGCAGTACCAGAGCACGATCAGATTGCGCGCCACCGGCCCCAGCCTGGGGTCGCCCAGGATTTCGGATTCCAGCACGCGCTCACGTTCGCGCTCCGATCCGGGGGGCAGCTGCTCGTACGCGGACAGCAGGTCGCCCACCACGTCCGGGGGCAGCACCGCGCCGATTGCCTTGAGATACGGCTCGGCCATCCCCGAGCCGCGCAGCCGCACGGCATCGAACCCGGTCAGCAGGATGGAGAGGCCGATAAAACTCTCCAGCTGCCCGTTCATAGGGCGTTCTCGAGCTGGGGCGCTGCCACGGGCTCGAGCGCGCGGGCACGGACCGCCGAGAGGAAGGACGCGTAGCTCCAGGTCAGGTTGCGCACGCTCTTTTCGTAGCCGGTCGTGCCGTCGAACTGCTCGCTCAGCTCGTAATGATCGCTGTGGAGAACGACTGCGCGCAGCATGGCGTCACCGGCGTTGCGCAGGGCGTCGGCCACATCGGCCGGCGCTGCCGGTCCGGTGATGCCGACCTGAGCGAAGAAGGGCTGTGAAAGCGCGTCCAGCGGCACCGCCTGCGTGCTCTCGATCTCGGCGGCGAGGCGGTAATACAGCTCTGCGAGGTTGCAGGTGCACAGTGCCCAGGGATGCCCGCCGACCACCGGGTTGGAGACGTCGCCGTCGTAATTGTCGCCGGGGTAGCGGCCGAGCAGCGGGCCGACGCCGCGTGCCCGGTCGGCGACGTTGATCGGGTACTGCCACTGCGAGCCGTCGTCCTCCCACTGGCCGCGCAGCTTTGCCGCGGTCGCGAGCAGCTTGGTGTCGGTGCAGGGGATGGCGCCATAGACGCTGGCGCAAATGATGTCGATGTTGGGGTCGTAGGCCTCCGGCACCGCCGACACGCCGGGTCCGGCGCCGGGCTGCAGCATCGTCATGTAATACTGGCCGTTCCAGTGGTCCTGCAGCGCATTCTCCAGCCAGTCGATCGCCGCGGCGACGCCCTGGGGAACCGGAATGCCGATCGTGTTGGCGGTGACGTCACGGAAGCAGCGGAGCTGCACCGAGCGGGCGAAGAAGGACAGGCCCGAGTGCTCCTCCCAGAGATTCGTGGTCGGGTTCTGGTAGGCGCCCAGCAGATAGTCCAGGTTCTTGGAGATGACCTGCGCGGCGGCGGCCTGGGCCGACGGTCCGAGTTGGTCATAGGCGCGCAGCAACGCGACCGTCTGGATCGCCGGCCCGTCGGCTTGCTCCGTCCAGGGGCGCGACTGGCCGTCGATGGTGAAGCAGGCGTGCGCCGGCGTCGGGGTGGCGTTGTTCTGGCACGTCTGCGCGAAGGCGACGTAGTCGTTCAGCGTCTGGACGCCGTCGCCGGGCGTGGCCGGCAGGCCGGCCTCGATGATCTCCAGCGCGGTGATGGCACCGTCCCGCACCCAGTTGAAGATGTAGTTCTGATCGACGCCCGGCGTGTTGGCCGGATAGGAGGGGGCGGCGATCACGCAGCCCGGAAGCGAATAGCGGCCGGGCTGGGCCGGGTCTTCGATCACATAGCCGTCGCTCGTCACGTTGCGCAGCATCATCAGCAGCATGTAGCGCGACAGCGACGTCAATTCGGTCTGCTGGTAAGCCGTCTTCGGTTCGTGCCTGTCCAGGGCGGCCGTCGGAGCTGCGGCCATGGCGCGGGCAGGAGTGGGGTTGGTCATCGCGAATCTTCTCTGGCTTGCGTTGAGGCCGGCGCGGCGGCGCCGTCGGGTTGCGGCCGGTCGGGCGTGCGCTATCGTCTGCTGTTGCGGATCCAGGCCATCTCGTTCACCACCGCGATGCCGTCGATCCGGACGGGCGGTGTGCTCAGCGTGAGGATGTCGGTGAATTTCTCACCGTCGTCCTCGCGCTCGAGGGTGAACGGACGTTCCTGCACGGTTCCCGACCAGTCGGGAAAGGAGCTGCCTTCGATCTGGTGGATGACCGCCCGATCGTCACTCCGGTCGATGCGGAACGTGCCGAAATAGGCCAGGTAGCTGGAATAGGCGGCTGCGCGCGCGTCCGTGTCACCGGTGAGCGGGTTGTCGGTGTTCAGATTCGGCCGGTTGCCGGCCATCATCTGCACCATCATGCGGCCATCGTCCGCATAGATGAGCATTCCCGTCGCGCTCTGACCAAACGGCCAAGTCACTTCGCCAGTATCTGTCAGCCTGACCCACCGCAGCAGCTGCCATTGCCCTTGGATACGAAGCATGGAATTCACCTTTCAGTACTGGTGTGTTGTGGATCTGCTCTGCTTTTTAACAATAATGAAATACAGTGTGCTTACTGGTCTGCCGCATGCATGGGAAATCGATCGCCGCACCTCTTTGGTTGAGTGCAGACGTAGTCGAATTTACGCATTGGAAAGCTATCCTGGCGACGTGCGAGCTGCCGTCTTCCTATTTTTCGTAGATTGTCAAAAGCAATTAGGAGAATGGAAGTGAAAAAATAGAGGTAAATGGATTTTACCTCAATGAATACATGAGTGTGGAACGGGGTTCGCGGTCGCCGATTTTCTGTGAAACAAAAATTAAATGGCAACCTGTCGCAGTGAAGCTCACTGGCGTTAACTGTTCTTCAGCAATCAGTGCAGAAGAGGCGGTCGGCTGATCGGCATGCGGAAGGCGTCCGACGCGTTGGGTGACGTCGGTCCGATCGGCTCCAAGCGCCGTCCATGGGAGCGGCCGGGGCCGCAGGTTGCGCTCCGATGGTCCGTGCCTGAGAATCCGGTGAGGAACGCGCCCCCCTTGGGGAGGGCGCCGCGACCTCCGCTGCCGGCGCTCTGCCTGGAAGCTAAGGGGAGAGGACGGCGACGACATGGCGTCTAGAGTTGGGGTGCAACCTAGCCGCGCCTCCCTCCGCGCGGTCGCCGGCGCGCCCTGCGGGGCGGCGCATCCCTGCCAAGCTCGCCAGCCAGGCGTCATGTCCGCGCGGCTCGATCCACGCTTGGCACATCCATAGAAAATCAATCGTTTCGTGATTGCGTTCGGTCGGTGACACGCAGTGCGCCGCACCGTATAGTCGGATGCTCTCGGGGAGGCAATGGTGGCGCGTTCGGTCAACTTCTCGTTTCTGGTGCGGCATGATGCTCAGCTCGACCGGCTGGGGGCATTGGCCGAGCGCTTCTTCGCCGAGGATGCCAACACCACCATCATCAAGCTGCGCCAGTTCGCCGAACTTCTGGCACAGCTCACCGCGGCCAAGCTCGGGCTGTGGACGTCACCCGAGGAGAAGCAGACGGACCTGTTGCGTCGCCTGCGCGACCGCGGCGCCCTGACGCGCGAGGTCGGGGACCTCTTCCACTTTATCCGCAAGGCCGGCAACGCCGCCGCCCACGACCTGGACGGCGACCACGCGACCGCGCTGTCTTGCCTGAAGCACGCGCGTACGCTGGGTGTCTGGTTTCATCGCACCGTCACGGGCGACCGCGCGTTTGCCCCCGGCCCCTTCGTGCCGCCGCCCGATCCGCGCGCCGAGGGCGCCGCGCTGAAGGCCGAGTTGGAGCGGCTGCGCAAGGCGGTCGCGGAACAGCAGTCGGCCCATGAGCGCATCGCAGCCGAGGCCCAGGCCGAAGGCGAACGACGCCTGTCCGCCGAGGAGCGCGCCGCCCGCGCCGAGGCGGAGCGGCTGGAGTGGGAACGGCTGGCGCAGGAGGTGGAAAACGACCGCGCGCGGCTGGCGGCGGAGCTGGCCGCCGCGCAGGCGACCGCCGTGGCCGAGGCGCCGACGGCGATCCAGCACCGGGTGGAGCTGGCGCAGGAACTCGGCCAGGGCATCGACCTGGACGAGCGCGAGACCCGCCGCCTGATCGACGCGCGGCTCCGGGAGGCCGGGTGGGAAGCGGACAGCGAGACCCTGACCTTTGGCGCCGGCGTCCGTCCGCAGAAGGGGCGCAACCTCGCCATCGCGGAATGGCCCACCGCGAACGGGCCGGCCGACTATGCGCTCTTCGCCGGCCTCACCGCCGTGGGCGTGGTGGAGGCCAAGCGCCGCAACGCCGACGTCCCCGCCGCCATCGACCAGGCGCGCCGCTACGCGGAGGGCTACCTCGCCCATGGCGACGAGGCGCCGCCGGAGGAGGGACCCTGGGGCGCCATCCGCCTGCCCTTCCTGTTCGCGACCAACGGCCGCCCCTTCCTTCGCCAGTTCGAAACGGCGTCGGGCATCTGGTTCCGCGACGCCCGCCATCCGCAGAACCTGCGCAAGGCGCTGGACGGCTGGTACACGCCGCCGGGCCTTGTCGAGCTGCTGCGCAACGACCCGCACGCGGCGCAGGAGCGGCTGTCGCGCGATCCCTTCGCCTTCAACTTCCCCCTGCGCGGCTACCAGGAACGCGCCATCCGCCGGGTCGAGGAGGCGATATCCGGCGGCCGGCGCGAGGTGCTGGTCGCCATGGCGACGGGCACCGGAAAGACGAAGACCTGCATCGCGCTGGTCTACCGCCTGCTGAAGGCGCAACGCTTCCGGCGCATCCTGTTCCTGGTGGACCGCACGGCCCTGGGGGAGCAGGCGGGCAACGCGTTCAAGGAAACGCGGATGGAGCACCATCAGGTCTTCGCCGACATCTTCGCGGTGAAGGAGCTGGGCGAGATCGCCCCCGACCCCGAGACCAAGCTGCACATCGCCACCGTCCAGGCGCTGGTCAAGCGCACCCTCTACAGCGAGGACCCGCCGCCGGTGGACCAGTACGACTGCATCGTGGTGGACGAATGCCACCGCGGCTACCTTCTGGACCGCGAGATGGGCGAGGACGAACTCCGCTTCCGCGACCAGGGCGACTACATTTCCAAGTACCGGCGCGTGCTCGACCGTTTCGACGCGGTGAAGATCGGCCTGACCGCGACGCCGGCCCTGCACACGGTGGAGATCTTCGGCGAGCCGGCCTTCCGCTACACCTACCAGGAGGCGGTGATCGACGGCTGGCTGGTGGACCATGAGCCGCCGCTGCGCGCCCACACGGCCCTGAGCCAGCAGGGCATCCATTGGGACGCCGGCGCCGCCGTGGACGTGCTGGACACCCGCACCGGGCAACTCGACCTCATCCACCTGCCGGACGAAGTGCGCTTCGACGTCGAGGATTTCAACCGCAAGGTCATCACGCCGGACTTCAACCGCGTCATCGCCGAATGGCTCGCCGGCCACATCGATCCCGGCCTTCCGGGCAAGACGCTGGTGTTCTGCGCCACCGACCAGCACGCCGACATCGTCGTGACCGCCCTGAAGACGGCCTTCGCCGCGCGCTACGGCGCCGTAGAGGACGAGGCGGTGGCGAAGATCACCGGCAAGGCCGACCGGCCCCTGCACCAGATCCGCCGTTTCAAGAACGAGGCGCTGCCGAAGGTCGCGGTCACCGTGGACCTTCTGACCACCGGCATCGACGTGCCGGAGATCGTGAACCTCGTCTTCATCCGGCGAGTCGGCAGCCGCATCTTGTACGAACAGATGATCGGCCGGGGCACCCGCCTGTGCGAGGGCCTGTTCGGCCCCGGCCGGGACAAGACGGCCTTCCGCATCTTCGACGCCGTCGGTCTCTACGCCGCCATGCAGGACCTGACCGAAATGCGGCCGGTCGTGGCGAATCCCAACATCACCTTCGCTGTGCTGCTGGGCGAACTGGCCGAAGCCTCCGGCGCCCCGGCGGAGGGCACCCCGTTGGAGGGCGCGCCGGCGGCCGGCTTCGCCGAGGCGGGGCAGGCCCCCTTCGCCGGCCCGCCCGGGCTGGAGGAGCGCAAGGCGCAGCAGGCCCGCTGGCTGGTCGGCCAGATCGTCGCCAAGCTGCACCGCAAGAAGCGCCGCCTGTCCGACAGCGGCGCCCGCCGGTTCCGCGACCTGGCCGGCACCGACCCGGACGGCTTCATCCGCCGCCTGCGCGAGTCCGCACCCGAGGAGGCCGCGCGCCTGCTCCTCGACAACCGCGCGCTGATGGAGCTTCTCGACACCCGGATCGGCGACGACCCGATCCATGTGCCGCTCTACCCCGGCACCGACGCGTTCCGCCACGAGGAAACCGGCTACGGCGCCGGCATCACCCGGCCCGAGGACTATCTCGCCAGCTTCCGCAGCTATCTCACCGAGAACCTGAACCGCATCCCGGCGCTCGCCGCCGTCGCCAACGCCCCGCGCGACCTGACCCGCGCCCAGCTTCGCGAGGTTCGCCTGCGGCTGGAGCAGGACGGCTTCGGCGAGGCGGAACTGCGCGCCGCCTTCCGCGACGCCACCAACGCCGACATCGCCGCGTCGATCATCGGCTACATCCGCCAGGCGGCGCTGGGCGACCCGCTGATCCCCTACAACGAGCGTGTGGACCGCGCGATGCGGCGGGTGCTATCCAGCCGAAGCTGGACGGCGGCGCAGCGGCAATGGCTGGAGCGCATCGCCCGGCAGATGAAGAAGGAGGTCGTCATCGACCGCGAGACGCTGGACCAGGGCGAGTTCCGCCAGCAGGGCGGCGGGTTCGCGCGGCTGAACCGGGTGTTCGACGGGCGGCTGGAGGCGGTTCTGGCGGAGATCGGCGAGGCTATGTGGGAGAGGGCTGGATAGCCCACCATTCGGGAGAATAGATTTGAGCGCATCTTTAGATCAGATCGTCGCGGATTGCGAAAATCTTAGGCAATTAAATGGCAGCCTTCGGGGCAGGATTGCAGAACTTGAGGAAGAGAACGTAAAGCTAAAGGAGCGCCTAGATGCCTGCGCTAAACTCTCCTCGCAGAGTGCATTCAAATTTTTTGTAAAAGCATTCTTCAGCTTCGGATTGGCAAAAAAATTCCGTGATTATGGAAGGGCTTCTTCGGTCACAGATCCCTTTCCCTCTCCGCAAACAGAGAATTTGCTGGCTGGGATAGTTAACAGGATTTTCATTGGGAAGACTGTGCCGATCATAATTGCAGCAGTTTCGCCGCTTATATTGATTGTCCAAGTGTGGATCGCTTATGGTCAGAACCAGCTTTTATCAAATCAAATAAGGTACCAAAAGGATGCTGATAGGGAAAAGAACATGGTCGAATTTGCAAAGTATATGTATGATAAGACGTGCAATGATAAAGGAGAATGCACCCCAATCAATAATCAAAAAATCAGAGGAATGGCCTTGCTTGCATATATCGCGGCAGATCGCGCGCAAAAAGGGGTACGATATGTAAATCTTGATGGCGCAATGTTAAGCGGTATCGAGCTTCCCATGAAGCGAGAAGTTAATTTTGTAACATTTAGGAAGGCAAATCTTAGTGGATTTTCAGCCCCTTCGGCTGATTTAACTGCTAGTGATTTTGAATACGCAGATTTGAGTAGTGCGAACTTATCTGGAGCGAAAGTCAATGGCGCATCTTTTAAGGGTGCGCGGTTGGCTGGTGCGAATCTCGAAGGAATCTCTGGATATGAAGAGGGTACTTTTCAAGATGCTTGCGTTGACGAGAAGACTCGAGTTTCCGAGGAGATCAAAAAGCAGCTGAGGATTTGTTCGAATTGAAGGGTACCATGACCGCCACCACCGACATCGTCGCCAAGCTCTGGAACCTCTGCCACATCCTGCGGGATGACGGGATCACGTATCACCAGTACGTGACGGAGCTGACCTACCTGATCTTCCTCAAGATGGCGGCGGAGACGGGGGCGGAGGACCAGCTGCCGGAGCACTACCGCTGGGCCGACATCCGGCGGCGCCAGGGGGTGGAGCAGCTCACCTTCTACAAGGAGCTGCTGATCCACCTCGGCGCCGAGGGCTCGGCGCAGGTGCAGGCGATCTTCCAGAACGCGCAGACCTCGCTGCGCCAGCCGCGCATCCTCAAGGCGCTGGTGGAGGCCATCGACGGGCTGGACTGGTACTCGGCGCGGGAGGAAGGCCTCGGCAACATGTACGAGGGCCTGCTGGAGCGCAACGCGACCGAGAAGAAGTCGGGGGCGGGGCAGTACTTCACGCCGCGCCCGCTGATCGACTCCATGGTCGCGCTGATGCGGCCCAGGGCGGGCGAGTATGTGCAGGATCCGGCGGCGGGCACAGGACTATCCGGAATTTCGTGCTCGGCGGGGGCGATTTCAGTTTCAGGCGCTCATGGCCTTTGTGAAGCGCTCGCCGAACATGACGGCCATCTGTGCCTTGGCGGCCGTCCATTCACGGGCTGACATCTTCCAGTCTTTCTCGGCACGGTTCAAGACGAGAAACAGGAGTTTCA